>NZ_JACJSB010000001.1 GCF_014697585.1 Dolichospermum sp. FACHB-1091
TTAACCAGTAAAACTATCCAGGGATCAAGGGGTCTAAAGATAGGTTTTACTCTATTTTACGTAATTATCAGGGTTGCGGGGATCAGTTTGTCATGAAACCTTAATATATTGCCGTTAACTAGGGCATTATTATCAAGATTTCATAACATTTCAGGTAAAGGGGAATATTTACAACAGGGTTTTAGAAAATGCACATTTAATTTTCACCATATGTCTATTAAACTAAATATCAAATGCACTATGTAACCCTCTCAGGACAACAAGGCACTTTTGTTTTCATCTTGTCGTCATTACCATCCATTCTCGTGTATATAGTATAGGACTTACGCCCTATACAGATTGACTTTCAGTCGTATAAACAAAATTAGGTTGTTTTATGCTTTGGGGAATAAAGTTTAGATTAATAGCGTAAGTGTTGCGCTCTTACCAGCAGTTCGTTAAAAAATCGTCAAAAACCCAGGGTTAAATCCTTGAAACCCATACCCCATTATGAGTTCGTTCCTGTCAATGCGTAAGTTCTATAGTAGTAAAGTTTAATTACAAATACTAACACTCGGTTACACACACTTCCCTAAGGAAATCTGATTTATGAAGCGTCTACTTTCTGCTTTGGCTATTACTAGCTGTCTATTTACAGGTTTACCAGTTCTAACTTGGGCCCAAGGCTTACCTGGGTTGACACTTTTTAGTGGCGTTGAAAACAAAAATCAATTACCCTACCGCTTAGATTTTGGTGGACAAACTAATAACACAGATCGTTATATACTCAGATTACCTGCTAAAAAAATGAAGTTGGCAGTGGCTCAGTTCGCCATTAGCTATCCTGATTATTATAAGGGAACTTTCGATACCAAAAATATTGAAGTCAGAGTTAAGGATAAAAGTGTTCCTCTGTCTGAAGTAAAGTGGGACGAGAAAGGTGGGGTGATTCAAATATTTCCTAAAGACCCAGTTCCAGCCGGTCAAAAAGTAGAGTTAGTATTATCCAATGTTCAAAATCCCTCTTTTGGCGGGGTTTACTATTTTAACTGTCGAGTTCTTTCTCCAGGTGATGTGCCATTGTTGCGTTATATTGGCACATGGATTATCAGTATTACTTAAAAAGGGAACAGGGAACAGGGAACAGGGAACAGGGAACAGGGAATAGGGAATAGGGAATAGGGAATAGGTTACAGGGAATAGGTTACAGGGAACAGGGAACAGGGAACAGGGAACAGGGAACAGGGAACAGGGAACAGGTTACAGGTTACAGGTTACAGGGAATAGGTTACAGGTTACAGGGAACAGGGAACAGGGAACAGGGAACAGGGAACAGGGAACAGGGAACAGGTTACAGGTTACAGGTTACAGGTTACAGGGAAAAATTAATCAACCTTTGCCTTTTCCCACTGACAACTGACAACTGACAACCGACAACTCCATCCAGAAATATATTTTTATTGCCTGTAAAGTGGTAAAATACCAGATTGTGACTTTTTATGAAAATCCGGTAAAAGGAGAAAGATATGCAAAGGACATTGGGAGGCACTTGCCGCAAGAGAAAAAGAACCTCTGGATTTAGGGCAAGAATGCGGACACCAGACGGCAGAAATGTGATTAGTGCCAGAAGAAGAAAAGGAAGGCACCGGTTGAGCGTGTAAGGTAAATTCAGCAATAATAACCGCTGTGGCTTTACCTAAAGCATATCGTCTCAAATCCCGTCAGGATTTTCAGGCGGTTTTCCGGGAAGGAATTCGGCGACATAGTTCTCATTTTACACTGAGGGCTTTAAAACCTTCTTGGGATACTGCCGCTCCTGCCACGAAAATTGGTATTGCCATTAGTACAAAAGTTAGTAAACGCGCCGTTGTTCGCAACAAAATCAAAAGACAAATTACAGCAGCATTATATCAATTGTTGCCGAAATTAGTCCCAGGATGGCGGTTAGTATTAATTGTCAAACCAATAACAGCAGAATCTGAACCCCAAACCCATAAATTTCTGCGAGAATTAGAGGAGTTATTGGCACAAACTGAGGTACTCAATGGGCATTCGTGAAGAAGTTTATTATGAGGGCGGTCCCCACATTGGGGATTTGATTCTTAACCTACTCATTGGGCTGACAGTGGTAGGTATTCCTCTGGCTGTGGGGGCAATAGTCAGGGCTATATGGTTACGGTTTCGCATTACAGACCGTAGGATTTGTGTAACTGGTGGTTGGATGGGACGCGATCGCTCTGATGTTATTTACTCAGAAATTGTTAAAGTTGTCAAAGTTCCCCGCGCCATCGGCCTATGGGGAGATATGGCAATTACCCTCAAGAATGGTACTCTAATCGAAATGCGGGCTATTCCTAACTTCCGGGAAGTATACGACTACGTTAACGAAAAAGTTGCAGCTAAAAATCCCCAATATAGCAGCGGTAAATAAGTCATTCGTGCTGAGTTTCACCCCTTTGTATACTTAGCACGAGTTCTACAAAATGATTTTATCATGTACGGCTATCCCTAGCTTTCCCAGCGCGGAATAGTCGCAGCAATGCTTAACAAAAACCTCTACAATATAGAGCAAAAGCTTGGGAGAAAACCGCCTCTATTTAACTTTATTTAGAGGATAGGATTAACCAAGCATCCCACTCCTGCGCGGGGTGGGAGTGTCAAAGTACCGCAGGTTCAATTCAGAATAATGGATTTTGGTATCGGGTTTCTCTCGAACAACGTGATGTTGCCCATCATAGACCTTTTCTATGGTGTTTTCCCTAGTTATGGCTTGGCAATAGTAGCCTTAACATTGATTATCCGCTTTGCACTCTATCCCCTGAGTGCCGGTTCGATTCGCAGTATGCGACGAATGCGAGTTGTGCAGCCCGTGATGCAAAAGCGTATGGCAGAAATCAAAGAACGCTATAAAGATGATCAGCAAAAGCAACAAGAGGAAATGCTCAAGGTCCAAAGTGAGTTTGGTAATCCCTTAGCAGGATGTTTACCTCTATTGTTGCAGATGCCAGTATTATTAGCATTGTTTGCCACTTTGCGAGGTTCACCTTTTTCTGGTGTTAACTACTCCGTTAACCTGCAAATCTTCCCTCAAGAACAAATTGAGCGCATTCAACCCCAAGCATTTGCTACTCCCCCACAAAATATCTACATTGCTGATGGTGAACATATTCCCATTTCTGCTATCTTACCGGGGGGTGATAAGTTAACAGTGGGAGAAAAAACTAAGATTCAGTATCAAACCGTAGAAGGTAAACCATTTGATTTACTCTTAAAGGAACATCCAGAATCTCAGTTGACACCTACCTGGAAAGTCACCAAAGGCGCGGAAAGGGTGAAAATTGATGCCGAAGGCAATATAGAGGCTCTAGAACCCGGAGACGTGACCATTCAAGCCACAATTCCCGGACTAGCAGCAGACAAAGGATTTCTCTTTATTGATGCTTTAGGTAGAGTGGGCGCTATTGATCCCGATAATACAGTTCATTGGGATATTGTGGCCATGATTGTCTTCTTTGGTATCAGTCTTTATGTCAGCCAAATGCTGTCTGGACAAAATTCCAGCGGTGGCAACCCTCAACAAGATACAGTCAATAAAATTACTCCTGTGATCTTTTCTGGAATGTTCTTATTTTTTCCCCTACCGGCAGGGGTACTTATGTATATGGTAATTGGTAATGTTTTCCAAACTATCCAAACCTATATCCTCTCCCGTGAACCTTTACCAGAAGAAATCCAAAAAATCGTAGACTTACAGGCAAAAGAAGCACAAACTATTGAAGTAAAAGCGTTGCCATTTGAACCCAAAAGTTCTAAGAAAAAGGCTAATGGTTGATTATGAGCGACATTTCTATGCAAAATAGTGAACAATGGTTACAAAATTTGCTACTTCTCATGGGTTTATCTACTCAAGTACGGGCTAATTTAGAAACTACCCAAGCTTCTGAGCAAGATACACCAACAGGAGAAAACTATTGGTTGACAATAGATCAAACCAATTTAACATCAGAACAAATTCGGGTTTTAATTGGTGCTGGTGGTTCGGTGCTAGATAGCATTCAGTATCTCGCAAATTCCATTCTGAATTTGAACCAACCAGAAGACAATCATACCGCTTACACCGTGGAATTAAATGGTTATCGTGTGAGACGAGAAGCCGAAATCCGCACTTTAGCAGAAACGGCTGCCGCAGAAGTCCGCTTTTCAGGAAGAGAAGTAGAACTTCAATCTCTCAGTGCTACTGAACGCCGCCAAATTCACACATTATTACAGGATTGTCCTGATTTAGAAACCTTCAGCCGTGGTAAAGAACCTCACCGTCATTTAGTTGTTCGTCAAGCAGTTACACCATAATTAGGTAGTAGGGAACAGGGAACAGGGAACAGACAAGAATATTACCCATTACCTATTACCCATTACCTATTACCCATTACCTATTACCCATACTCAATTTTCAGGGTATTTCACAAATCCTATGGACGCTATTTTTATTCCGCAGCTAAGTAAAGCCCCGGAGCGGACAGAGGAAATTCAAGTTCAAGAGTTTCTGCCTGGATTGGAAACATTAACACCCGTGCGGGGAATTATCCAAGTTAAACACCAGGGTAATTATTTAGAAGTTTCATCTCAGGCAGAAACAATTATTACTTGTACCTGCAACCGCTGTTTGCAGCAGTATAACCATCGTCTGGTTCTTGATACTCAGGAAGTCATTTGGTTAGATGAAAACGCTAATCAAACGGAAGATTTTCCTTTAGAAATGGAAGTTGCTGTAGAGGATTTACTGGAAACTTTAGCACCTGATGGTCACTTTGATCCCGGAGAATGGCTTTATCAGCAGATGTGTTTAGCATTACCTCAGCGTCAATTATGTGACCTTAATTGTCCGGGTATTTTGAATACTGCTGTTTCTGAAAAACCCATTGATAGCCGTTGGGCTTCATTAAATGCTTTGAAAAAACAACTTCCAGATAATTAGTAAATTTACTGTTTGGTGCGTTATGGTTTAATTCTTTATGGCTCGGTAAAATCCGTGAACACTCTCTCAAACTCCTCAAGGATTTTTTATCTTTGTGGAGTTTTTAATTACAGAAAAATGAACCACGAAGAAGCGAAGAGCGCGAAGGGAAGAGGGTTTTAGAGAGATTTTTCGTAAGTCCTGGACTATTGACATTGAACTCTCATTTTGAAAGAATATGTTTATTCTTAGAAAAGCCTGCCAGCAAATTTATGAACAGCAATTTTGACAATAAAACTTATAGTCAATTACTAGCTGAAATCGCTCCTCAAGTAATTGAAACAGAGGAAGAGTATGAACGACTTTTAAAAGTTGCAGAATATCTAACTTTAAAAAAAAATCGTAGTCCAGAGGAGCGAGCTTTAGATAAATTGATTGTCAGACTAATTGAAGATTATGAGGAAGAAAATTATCCAATGGATGAATCTACACCTCATGATATATTGCTACATATCATGGAATCTAGCGGCATTCGTCAAGCTGACTTAGTACGCATTCTAGGTTCTAGCAGCGGTGTAGTTTCAGAGGTTGTCAACGGTAAACGTTCAATTAGTAAAGCACAAGCAAAAGCCTTGGGAGAATATTTTAAAGTTTCTCCTAGTTTATTTATTTAGAATTGGATTTTCTTGATTTTTATTGATGTTTTTTTTGTCTGAATCAGATATGGCTACGCGACGCTACACCATCATACAAATTGATTAATTCTTTGCCAAACACTTTCCAATAAATTAGAATTATTCATATCAAAATATTCAAGATTAGGAGATTGTCTAAACCAAGTCCGTTGACGTTTGGCAAATTGTCTGGTATGTAAAATAATTAATTCTTTGGCTGCATCTAAAGAAGTTTCACCAGCTAAATATTGTTTGATTTCTTGATATCCTAAAGTATTTAATAAAGATAAATCAACCCCATATTTTTGACAAAGATATTCAACTTCATCAACTAAACCATCTGTTATCATTTGTTCAGTTCGTTTGCGAATCCTCACATCTAAATTTTCTGCATCAGCATCTAAACAAATTTGTAAAATTGGATAATCTGGTGGATTTTCTCCTTGTTGTTCAGAAATAGGAATACCAGTTGTATAATAAACTTCCAAAGCTCTTAAAGTCCTGACCAAATCGTTAGCGTGAATTTTTTGGGCAGCAATGGGGTCAATTTGTTGTAACATGGGATAGAGTCGGATTTGTCCCAAAGATTCTAATTGCGATCGCAATTCCGGCTGTGGTGCAACTCTGGGAATTTTCATTCCTTGAACAATGGAACGAATATATAAACCTGTTCCACCCACTAACAACAGTGTTTCAACTCCCAAACTAGCAATTAAAGCCTGTGCTTGTTGTTGATAATCTGCTAATGTCATGATTTGAGTTGGTTCACAAATATCTATTAAGTAATGAGAAACTAATTTTTTTTCAACTACATTTGGCTTGGCTGTACCAATATCAAACTCACGATATACTTGACGAGAATCAGCACTCAGAATTACAGAATTTAATCTTTGTGCTAAACTCAAAGCCAAACTAGATTTACCCGTGGCCGTAGCCCCACAAATTACAATTAATTTAGTCATTAGTCATTGGTTAGGTGTTCGTTGTCACTGGTCAGTGGGAAGAAAAACGCAAAATAAGGAATTTTCTCCCCAATTCTCATCAGGGTTACAACCCTTATGTAAACTTCTCATAAAATTGCGCTACAGACGGCAGGAAGGCTTTTATGTTATAATGTTGGGGTGATTTGACTTTTTTCGCATTTTAGCAATTTTAACCCCAAGCATCAGGAGAATTTTCATGACGAGCAGTTACAGCGCCGATCAGATTCAGGTTCTGGAAGGTCTGGAAGCCGTCCGCAAACGACCAGGGATGTACATCGGTACTACGGGTCCGCGAGGACTTCACCATTTAGTTTACGAGGTAGTTGACAACTCTGTAGATGAAGCTTTGGCGGGTTACTGTACCCATGTTGAGGTGGATATCAATGCTGATGGTTCTGTGACGGTGACAGATGATGGTCGGGGTATTCCTACGGATATTCACCCAAAAACAGGGAAATCAGCTTTAGAAACTGTGTTAACTGTTCTCCACGCAGGTGGTAAGTTCGGTGGCGGTGGCTACAAGGTCTCTGGCGGTTTACACGGTGTGGGAATCTCTGTGGTGAACGCTTTATCTGAGTTTGTAGAAGTCACGGTTTGGCGTGATCACAAGATACATACTCAACGATATGAACGCAGTTTCCCCGTTACTGAATTGGTAGCAAAGCCTTACAAAGAAGATCGAACGGGAACTTCTATCACCTTTAAGCCAGATACACAAATTTTTACTACTAGCATAGAATTTGATTACATTACTTTATCTGGACGCTTACGTGAATTGGCGTACCTCAATGCCGGTGTAAAAATTACTTTTACAGATCATCGCTTAGAAATTATTAAAAGCGATACCCCTAAAATAGAAACCTACGAGTACAGAGGTGGTATTAAGGAATATATCGCCTACATGAATCGTGATAAGCAGCCTCTCCATGAAGAAATTATCTATGTCCAAGGGGAACGCAACAATGTCCAGGTAGAAGTGTCTTTACAATGGTGTACTGATGCTTATACGGATAATGTCCTGGGTTTTGCTAATAATATTCGCACTATTGATGGTGGTACGCACTTAGAAGGTTTAAAGGCAGTTTTAACTCGGACATTAAATGCTACCGCTCGCAAACGCAATAAAATTAAAGAGAATGAATCTAATCTCAGTGGTGAACACGTCCGCGAAGGTTTAACTGCTGTTATTTCTGTGAAAGTCCCTGATCCTGAATTTGAAGGACAAACTAAAACTAAACTGGGAAATACGGAAGTTCGCGGTATTGTTGATTCTTTTGTCGGTGAAGTTCTCACGGAGTATCTCGATTTTCACCCCGCTATAGCTGATGCTATTCTCGATAAAGCTATCCAAGCGTTTAAAGCTGCTGAAGCTGCTCGACACGCACGGGAATTAGTTCGGCGGAAATCAGTATTAGAATCTTCGCCTTTACCTGGTAAGTTAGCAGATTGTAGCTCTCGTGATCCGGCTGAATCTGAAATATATATCGTAGAAGGGGATTCAGCGGGTGGAAGTGCGAAACAAGGACGCGATCGCCGCACCCAAGCAATTCTCCCTCTGCGTGGTAAAATTCTCAATATCGAAAAAACTGATGATGCCAAAATCTATAAAAATAATGAAATTCAAGCCTTAATTACCGCACTGGGTTTAGGAGTTAAAGGTGAAGAATTTAACTCCTCACAATTACGATATCATCACGTAGTATTAATGACTGATGCTGATGTAGATGGGGCGCACATCCGCACTCTGTTATTAACTTTCTTTTACCGCTATCAACGGGCTTTAATTGAACAAGGTTTCATTTACATTGCTTGCCCGCCACTGTATAAAGTAGAGCGCGGCAAAAATTACCAGTATTGTTACAGCGAACGGGAATTACAACAACATCTAGGTACTCTTCCTAGTAATGCTAATTATACCATTCAGCGGTTTAAAGGGTTGGGGGAAATGATGCCTGAACAACTATGGACAACCACTATGAACCCAGAAACCCGCACTCTCAAAAGAGTGGAAATTGAAGACGCAGCCGAAGCAGATCGAATTTTTACCATTTTAATGGGCGATCGAGTCGCGCCTAGACGGGAATTTATTGAGACTTATGGATCTAAACTGAATATGACAGATTTAGACATTTAAGGAATGGTTAAGGGGTAATTACCCCTTAGCCAAAAATTTTTCCCGAAAAATCATAAATTTTCCCCACAAAGGGATAAAGCATTTGCTATGCTTAGATAGTTCGACTAGATATTATCTACAAAGCAAAGATTGATAAGTATACACAAAACTTTTCATAACTAGATGACACCAACCTTCTTAAAATGCGAAGTATTCACAAAGCATAATCAACGCAAGTAAATTAACCTAAATATATCCTTGGGCAACTTTAGCAACAATATTATTAGTTATAGTCTGATTAAAATATCGTTGTATACAATAGGAACAGTTTGTCAAGTTGCACAGGGTAGAAATCTCAACTCTGCGCTAATGTGTGAATAAGGCTGAATCGAATGAAATCTCAATTCATCTCTCACACCGCTAAAATATTCGACAATCTTAACTCCTTAGTTTAGGTTCTTAGTACGGCATATACAAGGGTTAGTGACTGGAAACAAGCACCAATCATTAGCAGACGGTAAATATGTAGAATTAGTTGAACTAAAACTAATGCCTATATACAATTGCCCGCCCTCGGGTTTAGTTGCAGCCAGTGTGACTACCTTTTAATTTAATGGGAATGCCACTGTCAAACCAACAAGTTTTCGATAAGATGAATGGTGTTACTGCCATTTTTAATGTATTTTTGATAAAGGTGGCTTGATCTTACTTTTAGGAGTTCATAAACAACGCCCAAAAAAGTGCAGTTTTTGTGAAACAAGCTACACTCGGGAGAGTATTTACATTTAAATCTGCCAAATGTCATACAATTGTATCCGCATTAGGAAGCTTTTTGAGGAAAGATGAACCTAGTTTGATAGATTCAGTTAATCGAAAGTGATATCTAGCGTCTTCATGTATGACTATTACAAAAGTGAGCAATTCAGATCACAAATGATATTTGCCACTGCACAAGCCTGACTAAAACAGGCAAAACACCACCGAAAATATTTTAGGGTGAACAGCCAAAACCCAGTTTTCGGTTCACAGATTACTTGATGCCAAAAGTAATCAAAATGTCTTGAGTAACTGATTCTGCAAGGAGCATGAGGAACGCGGCATGAACCAGGCTAACAACGTACTCGATAATATTTATCAGCCTGACCTAGAAATGATAAATCCGCCTGAGATCGAATTACAAGAACTCTTAATAGAAGAAGAGGACTTATTGCTGGCTGATGACGGCGAAATTGATGATTTTTTAGAGCCTCAGTCTGATGAGGACGACGCAAAGTCTGGAAAAGCCGCTAAATCCCGTCGTCGGACACAAACAAAGAAAAAGCACTACACCGAAGATTCGATTCGTCTATACCTGCAAGAAATTGGGCGGATTCGTTTGTTACGCGCAGACGAAGAAATTGAACTGGCCCGGAAAATTGCCGAGTTACTGACACTAGAACAAGCACGGGAAAGGCTTTGCGAACGACTAGAGCGCGATCCTAGGGACAGTGAATGGGCGGCAGAAGTGTCATTACCATTGCCAACGTTTCGTTATCGTCTTCACGTCGGCCGCAGGGCGAAAGACAAAATGGTACAATCGAACTTGCGGCTGGTAGTTTCCATTGCCAAGAAGTACATGAATCGTGGCTTGTCTTTCCAAGACCTGATTCAAGAGGGTAGTTTGGGTTTGATTCGTGCGGCTGAAAAGTTTGATCACGAAAAAGGCTATAAGTTTTCTACCTACGCTACATGGTGGATACGTCAAGCAATTACAAGGGCGATCGCTGATCAGTCCCGCACTATCCGTCTACCAGTTCATCTCTACGAAACCATTTCCCGGATTAAGAAAACTACCAAACTCCTGTCCCAAGAAATGGGACGCAAACCCACGGAGGAAGAAATAGCGACTCACATGGAAATGACCATTGAGAAACTGCGGTTTATTGCCAAATCTGCCCAGTTACCAATTTCTCTGGAAACACCTATCGGTAAAGAAGAAGACTCCCGTTTAGGTGATTTCATAGAATCTGACGGCGAAACCCCAGAAGACCAAGTTTCTAAGAACTTGCTGCGGGAAGACCTAGAAAAAGTCCTAGATAGTCTCGGACCCCGTGAAAGGGACGTTCTCCGATTGCGCTATGGTTTAGACGATGGCCGCATGAAAACCCTAGAAGAAATCGGTCAGATTTTTAACGTCACCCGCGAACGCATTCGCCAAATCGAAGCTAAAGCACTCCGTAAGTTACGGCACCCTAATCGTAACAGCGTACTGAAAGAGTATATTCGTTAATTGTTAGAGGCAGGTTTAATTCATCAATCTCTTAAACTTGCCCCTAGCATTAATTACATCTTACCCTGCTGCATCACCTCTTGGAGATGCTGGCGTATTTCGTGTGCTTGTTCAATTTCTGACTGGCGCAATTTTTGGAACAATTCTACACAAGGTATAGAATTAGCCTCTTTTGCGTCTTTGATATAATTTTCATAAGCTTGAACGGCTACTGCTTTATTATGCAGTACGCTGATAAAATCATACTCTAAGTTACTAATGGGTTCTTGAGTTTTGGTTTTACTCATTTTTTTACTCCGTTAGTTGTTTAATTAATTTCTACTTATTCCTCCAGAATTATTCATCTGTCTAAAAGCTGAGTTAGTCCTATAACTTTTTGGTGTAAACCCTACCCTACCTACTTAAATTTTGGGCTTTCTCTAATAACTCCTGGGAATTTTTCCCCCACTGTAAATTACCTTGAATATTATATAAATCTCTAGCATATTGCAAGACTTGGACAGCTTCTTTGTACTGCTTTAACCCCATAAAAACCAAGCCCGCACCATAATAAGCATTAGCATAATTAAAGTTCCCCGCAGCGGATTTTCTAAAGGCTGCTAAAGCTTCATTTAATTTACCCTGATTAAATAAAATTGTTCCCATACTATAATGGGCTTCTGCATATTTAGGATTGATTTTAATTGCTTCATTAAAGGCTGTCTTCGCTTGCTCAATTTTCCCCTGTTGTAAATAACAGATACCTAAATGATAAGCTGGTTCGGGAGCATTTTGACTAATTAATTTGGCTTTTTGAAAAGAAGCGATCGCACTTTCCCAATTTTTTTCTTGTTCCCCAATTAACCCCATGTTATAATGGGCAAAACCCAAATTTGGATTTAATTCTAAAGCCCTATTTAAATAGTCTTTTGCCAATTTTAAATTATTTCCTTCTAATAAAGCCCCACCTAAATTTGCAAAAGCTAAAGCAAATTGAGAATCGGCTTGAGTAGCTTGATAAAAAGCATCTGCCGCAGGTTGTAATTTTCCCGACTGTCGTAATGCTAAACCTAAATTATAGTGGGCTGCTGCTAATTTAGGATCTATTTTAATAGCTTGACGAAAAGCGGTAATTGCTGCTTCTAATTTCCCCGACTGAATTGCCTGTATCCCTTGATTTAAAGCCTCTGTAGCCGCTTTATTGTTTGTCGTTTGTGCCAGTATTAAATCAGGTGTAGAATTAGAAAATACTGGTTTTATATTAACACTTATTAATAATAGACTCATTATTCCCAAGATAGGATATTTCATGAATGATAATCGTATGGATTTAGTTTTATTTCGGGTAAAGGGCATATAGGACTCATATTTGATTTTTGAAATATAAGTAGCGTGGGAAATACCCACCCTAAAATACTGACAGTGCTTAACTTCTAGAACCAAGTCCACGCTCGACTATTAACTCAACTGATTTCAAAACTTACTCACACTAATACTCAATAAGACCACAGCAAAACCAAGTAATGCTAAAACATGAACCCACAAGACATCTAAACCAACTCCTTTGAGTAAATCATCTAATAATAAAACTTGCGGTTGAGACACCAAAGCACAACATAAGGCCAGCTTTTGTTTCATACCTCCTGATAATTCACCAGCCAAGCGATCGCCAAATTGTTCTAAACTCATTAATGTCAGATATTTATGGCTGTTATGGCTGCGTTCCCATAATAAATCATCATCAACCTGTCGCAAACCCCTCGCATAACGCAAATTTTCATCAATACTCAAATCCAAATATAAAGTATAAAGAAAATTGTTGTGTTAGATATCCCGTCATTAACCGCGAATTTCGTGCCGGTTTACCAAATACTAAAACTTCCCCCGCAGTCGCTTCCATTACACCACCTAAAATGTGGAAAGTCATAGTTTTACCCGCACCGTCAGGACCAATTAAACCAAACATTTCCCCCTTATTAACAGTGAAAATAATTCCTTTCATTGCGGCTAATTTCCCATAATGTTTATGTAAATTACTAACCTTAATAGCTTCTATTTGGTAATTTGTAATTGGTAATTGGTGATTGATAATTGGTAATGGGTAATTAGTCATAATGAATTTTCTCTTTTATTTTCTTCCTTCGCGTCCTTCGCTCCTTCGTGGTTCATTTCTCTTCCCAAAACTTAACTTTTACCTATTTCCTGTAACTTAATTTCCGCATCTACCGGCATACCAATTTTAGCACAGGGTAAATCTGATTCTTTGTAAGGATTTTCAGGATTAAAACAGCCTTGAGGATTTTCGATTTGAATGCGAACTCCTATTACTTGTCTTACCCGATCTTTTTGAAAGTAAATATTTTCTGGAGTAAAAGAAGCTTGAGGGTCAATTGCAATAACTTTACCATTTAGGGGTTTTTCTAGTGCAGAATCAAGGAAGATTTTAGTAGTTTTTCCTAATCGTACTTTACCAATATCACCTTCAGGAATAAAACCCCGTAGATATATATTTTTGGTATCAACTATTGTTAAAATTTTAGTCTGATTACTAACTATTGCACCCGGTTCAACACTGCGAGCATTTATAACTCCATCTAAAGGACTAATCACATTGTTGGTTTTGGTTGAGGTTTTCATGAGGAATTGTGTTGGTAGTGGTTTATTAATCTTTACAAAAACAAAAACAGACCGAATACAAATACTTGTCTTACTCATACTCACAAAGTAAAGTATATCATCATTTAAAGTATTTTTTACATACAAATAATTTATTTTTTATCATATCCCCTTAGCCCATTCACTTTACCACAACGGAACACCTCCACATAAGTCCCACAATACCCCTTCCCCCTTCCCACCCCTCCTCATGGATATTTGTACCTCCGTATTTTCTACTTCCGTGTTCTCCATAACTCGTGCGAGGTACAAGGGGACGCTATCGGAGGGCGATCGCACATCATCAATGGTATAATCGTCGAAACGGCGATAATGAAATTTGATATGAGAAAAATATAGAGATTTGAAAATGTTAAAATTTGCGCCAATCATTAAATTAGGTAATCCGATATTACGACAAAAAGCGGCTGCGGTTGAGAATATTCAAGATGAGAAAATTCAAAACCTGATTGATGAATTAATTACCTCAGTTGCTCAAGCTAATGGGGTGGGAATTGCTGCACCACAAATAGCAGCATCATACCGTTTATTTATCGTCGCTTCCCGTCCTAATGCTAGATATCCCCACGCACCGGAAATGCAGCCGACCGCAATGATCAACCCCCGAATTGTTGCCCATTCTTCGGAAATAGTCAAGGGTTGGGAAGGTTGTTTAAGTGTTCCGGGAATTAGGGGTTTAGTTCCTAGATATCAAACAATTGAAGTTGAATATACAGACCGTTATGGCAATTTCCAAAAACAAGAATTAAGGGATTTTATTGCCCGAATTTTTCAACATGAGTATGATCATTTGGAAGGATTAGTATTTTTAGATCGTGTGGAAAATAATCATGATTTAATTAGTGAAGAAGAATATCAGAAATTGGTAATGTAGTCGTTATTGGGTGAATGAGATACAACCACCCCACCCCCAACCCCCTCCCCGCAAGCGAGGAGGGGGCTATAATCTACCTGATTACAGTACATACCGCTATTAATTGGGGACTGGAGACTGGAATGAAAAATATTCTTGCTCTGCTCCTCTTTCCCCTATCACCATCCTAATTTTTCTAAAACCGGTTTTGTAGACACAATATGTCTTTCTAAACCGAGTTCTTTAGGACTAACACCTAAAGCTAAAGCAATTAATTGGGGTAAGTGCAAAATTGGTAAACCTAATTTTTGACCAATGACTTTTTCTACTTCCGGTTGACGAGAATCTAAATTCAAATGACACAGAGGACATGGTGTGACAATACAATCTGCCCCATTAGCTACAGCCTCTTGAATGTGATTTCCTGCCATTTGGAAAGATTCTGTAGTCGCATAGCTAGACAAAGGCCAACCACAACATTGAGTCCTGCCACGATAATATACTGGTGTCGCTCCTACAGCCCGAAATACATTTTCCATTGCTTCGGGTTGAAAAGGATCATCATAGGGCATGGATTTTTGAGCGCGAAGCAGATAACAGCCATAAAAAGCTGCACATTTTAATCCACTTAATTTCTTGTTAACACGCCCAGAAATTTCCTCTAAACCGTAATCTGTCACTAAAGCGTAAAGAAGATGTTTAACTTCTGTACTCCCCTGATAAGGAGAACAACCTTCTTTTTCCAGTAAACCATTAACTTTGTTGAGATAATCAGGATTTGTAGATTGACATTCTTTTAATCGTTCATCAACATGACCAAGAACACCCTGACAAGTGCTACAATGGGTTAGTAAAGGGAGATGCAAAGATTCCGCTAAAGCGATATTTCTAGCGTTAACAGTGTCTTCTAATAATTGCGAATCTTCTTTAAATGTACCAGAACCACAACAAGCAGCTTTTTTCAATTCAATCAGTTCAATACCTAACGCTTTAGTTAGAGATTGGGTGGATAAATACAGTTCTCGACAAGCTCCTTGGGCTACACAACCGGGATAATAGGCGTACTTGAGAGTTTTGGATGGCATAAAAGTATACTTGATTTAGATTTTAGAGGTAATTGGGATTTGTTATGTATTGGTAGTGATTAGTAGTAAGGACTTAAATCCGCTAATCTTCAATTCTCAGTTTTCATGATAGAACCTATACTCAGATTCACTCTTTCCGATAAGATGTATATGGCCAAAAAAACTTTGTTCATTGAGAGCAAATCATAGCAACTTGTTAAGGACTTTTATTTATGAGCCAAGCAGATACTTTTGAAAAAGTAAAAAAAATTATCATTGAGCAACTGAGTGTAGACAAACCGGAGAAGGTTATACCAGAAGCCAGTTTTATTGACGATTTAGGGGCTGATTCCTTAGATACAGTTGAGCTAGTCATGGCTTTGGAAGAAGAATTTGATATCGAAATTCCCGATGAAGCGGCTGAAAAAATTACAACTGTTCAAGCCGTGGTAGATTATATCGATGATCACGTTGCCGCATCTGCTTAGATAAGTGTTAATTCAGTATAGGCGGGTTTAAAGAGATATTTTGCAGGTATACAGATTAACTGGATAAACCCGCCGGTACATGAGTGTTGAGTGTTTAAACTGTAAAAATTCCAGGAAAACCCCAAAAGTCCTCATCCAAAAGTCCTAATATTGAGAAAACAGTATACTCAAAATTTATGGATATTTGACTGGAAACTCAGCACTCTTAATTGTTCAATCTGCTGCTTTTTCGCCATATTTTTTTTCGCCATATTTAATGTAATCATGACAGACTATAAACGTAATCGCGTTGTTGTAACAGGTGTGGGCGCGATTACACCCATTGGAAACACACCCGCCGAATATTGGCAAGGATTATTGAGCGGACAGAATGGTATTGACTATATTACCGCTTTTGATGCTTCTAAACATAGTTGTCGCATTGCTGGTGAAGTCAAAAACTTTGATCCAGAGACTTACTTAGAACGCAAAGAAGCCAAGCGCATGGATCGTTTTTCTCAATTGGGTGTATCGGCGGCTATTCAAGCTGTTGCGGATTCCGGGTTAGTAATTGATGATTTCAACGCTGAACAAATTGGCGTGATCATTGGTTCTGGTATTGGTGGCATTAAAGTATTAGAAGACCAACAAACCATTTACTTAGATCCTAAACGTGGTCCTAGTCGTTGTAGTCCTTTCATGATTCCCATGATGATCGCCAATATGGCAGCGGGATTAACAGCAATTCATACTGGCGCAAAAGGTCCTAATTCCTGTTCTGTAACAGCCTGTGCGGCTGGTTCTAATTCCATCGGTGATGCTTTTCGTCAAATTCAATGGGGATACGCTAAAGCTATGATTTGCGGTGGCTGTGAAGCAGCAGTTACCCCCCTATCAGTGGCAGGATTTGCCTCTGCACGGGCTTTATCTACCCGCAATGATGATCCAGCCCATGCTTGTCGTCCCTTTGATAGGGATAGGGATGGGTTTGTGATGGGTGAAGGCGCGGGAATTTTAATTCTCGAAGAGTTAGAACACGCCATGAATCGTGGCGCACGGATTTATGGGGAAATTGTCGGTTATGGGATGACCTGCGATGCGTATCATATCACTGCGCCGGTTCCCGGTGGTTTAGGTGCGGCTAGGGCGATAGAATTAGCTTTAAAAGATGGTGCGATCGCCCCAGAAATGGTAAGTTACATTAATGCCCATGGGACAAGTACACCAGCCAATGATATCAACGAAACCGCCGCCATTAAGAAAGCTTTGGGAGATCACGCCTATAAAATAGCCGTCAGTTCCACTAAATCCATGACAGGACATCTTTTAGGTGGTTCGGGAGGAATTGAAGCCGTAGCGACAATTTTAGCCGTAGCTCATGACAAAATTCCCCCTACTATCAACATCGAAAATCTTGATCCAGAATGTGATTTAGATTATGTCCCCCACACCAGCCGCAGTCAAATAGTCGAGGTAGCCTTATCTAACTCCTTTGGCTTTGGTGGTCATAATGTCAGCCTAGCCTTCAAGAAATTTACTCCTTAAAGATACTTACTAGTCAGGTAATAGTAATAGGTAAAGTCAATCACCCAATTATCCATTACCAAGACTTGTATTTATTATTGATCCCCGCATAATTTTGCTCCTAGTTTGTCTTTTAGAAGTGAACATAAGGCATGATAGAGAAATTCATAGCTGAACTAACAGCCTAGCTAATGCCAAGCTTTAGGAAGGCATGATTAAATTTATCAGCTTATCGGCCTGATTCATCGCTAAAAACGTCAAAAATTCCCCTTGTCCATTGATAATTGGGAATGAGATGATGAACAAAGTGGGATCACTTGCTCATGAACCCACAAAAAACCCTAAAAAGAGTC
Source organism: Dolichospermum sp. FACHB-1091 (assembly GCF_014697585.1). Lineage (GTDB taxonomy): Bacteria > Cyanobacteriota > Cyanobacteriia > Cyanobacteriales > Nostocaceae > Dolichospermum. The sequence continues at coordinate 17,889 of NZ_JACJSB010000001.1, forward strand.
CTAACCCGTCCTTAACAATTAGAAATTATGGCAGTTGCAACCCAATCCCTCCAAGAACTTTGTATCAATTCTATCCGCTTTTTGGCTGTTGATGCCATAGAAAAATCCAAGTCTGGACACCCTGGACTACCGATGGGTGCGGCTCCCATGGCTTTTGTCCTTTGGGACTCCTTCATGCGGTATAATCCCAAAAATCCTCAGTGGTTCAACCGCGATCGCTTTGTTTTATCCGCTGGTCATGGTTCAATGTTACAGTATGCCCTACTGTACCTCACAGGCTACGATAGCGTTACCATAGACGACATCAAACAATTTCGTCAATGGGGTGCTAAGACCCCAGGCCACCCCGAAAATTTTGTTACAGCTGGTGTAGAAGTTACCACAGGTCCTTTAGGTCAAGGAATTGCCAATGCAGTCGGTTTAGCAGTAGCAGAAGCACACCTGGCCGCTAAGTTCAATAAGCCTGATGCAACAATTGTTGATCACTACACTTATGTAATTCTTGGTGATGGTTGCAACATGGAAGGGATTTCTGGTGAAGCCGCTTCTATCGCTGGACACTGGGGATTAGGTAAACTTATTGCGCTCTATGACGATAACCACATCTCTATTGATGGTTCTACAGATGTAGCATTCACCGAAGATGTTTCTAAACGCTTTGAATCCTACGGTTGGCACGTTCTGCACGTTAAAGACGGTAACACAGATTTAGAAGGCATTGCCAAAGCGATCGCCCAAGCAAAAGCAGTTACAGACAAACCCACCATGATTAAGGTGACAACCACCATCGGTTATGGTTCTCCTAATAAAGCTAATACTGCTGGTATTCACGGTGCTGCCTTGGGACCTGACGAAACAATAGCTACCCGCAATAACTTAGGCTGGAAATACGATGCTTTTGTCGTTCCTGAAGATGCCCTCAACCACACCCGCAAGGCTGTTGAACGCGGCGCTGCTTACGAATCCGAGTGGAACAAAGCTTATGCCGAATACAAGGCTAAATACCCCCAAGAAGCCGCTGAATTTGAACGTTTGATTAGTGGCAAATTACCAGAGGGTTGGGATCAAGTATTACCTACCTACACAGATGCAGATAAAGCATTACCTACCCGCAAACACTCGGAAATCTGTCTCAACAAATTAGGTGCGGTTTTACCGGAATTAATCGGTGGTTCTGCTGACTTAACCCACTCCAACCTCACTGAACTTAAAGGTACTGGAGACTTCCAAAAAGGACATTTCGGAAATCGTAACATTCACTTCGGTGTCCGGGAACACGCCATGGGTGCAATTTGTAACGGTATGGCTTTACACCGTTCCGGTTTAATACCCTACGGCGCAACTTTCCTCATCTTCACCGATTATATGCGGGCTGCTATTCGTTTAGCTGCTCTTTCTGAAGCTGGCGCAATTTGGGTCATGACTCACGACTCCATTGGCCAGGGTGAAGATGGTCCTACCCACCAACCCATTGAAACTTTAGCTTCTTTGCGTGCTATTCCTGATTTAACCGTAATTCGTCCCGCAGATGGAAATGAAACCTCTGGTGGTTACAAAGTTGCTATTGAGAAGTCTAAAGCACAAGCTTCTACTTTATTAGCTTTCACTCGTCAAAATGTTCCTAACCTAGCAGGTACATCTATCGCAGGTGTCGCTAAAGGTGCATATACAATTGTTGATTGTCAAGGTACACCAGATATCATCTTAATTGGTACTGGTTCAGAATTAAGTCTTTGTGTGAGTGCCGCAGAGAAACTGACAGCAGAAGGTAAGAAAGTTCGTGTTGTTTCTATGCCTTCTTCTACCTTATTTGATACACAAGATGCAGCTTATAAAGAGTCTGTTCTTCCTCGATCTGTTACTAAACGCCTATCTGTAGAAGCGGCTAGTAGCTTCGGTTGGCACAAGTATATCGGTAGTGAAGGCGATACTGTAAGTATTGATACTTTTGGTGCTTCCGCTCCCGGTGGTATTTGTTTAGAGAAGTTTGGCTTCACCGTTGATAATGTTTTAGCTAAAGCCAAAGCATTGTTAGGTTAATTATCAATGGTGTATCATAGAATAGATTTTCTTTGATTTTTTTGGGTGGGCTAAAAAGCTCATCTTTTTTTATGCATTTTATTTATGCAAATAGGGAACAGTCAACCGTCACCGGGATATGGGTGAATTTTTATCAACTTATGGTTCATTAATTGTTTCAATGGTGTTAGGTTCACTGCTTGGACTATCACTTTATCTGCCATTAATGACCGGACAATTATCAATTAACCTCCGAAATCATATTAGAATTACAAGAAATCAATGTCAGTGATTTCTCAGCAAAATGATAGGTAATATAGCAATCATTAGTGGGTTATGAACGGATTTTTTTAACTAACCACAGAGGACACAGAGGACACAGAGGTAGAGAAAAAAGAGGTATTTGCGTCTTATTTAGGTTGGGGAATAGATAAGATAATAGGAAAGTTGAAAAAAGAGTAAAAAAAAGAGTAGTTTAATCATGGCTAATTCTCCAATTAGATCAAAATCTTTAAACTTTCAAGAAGATTATCCATGTCCAGTCTGTCGTATTGGTAAAATTTCGCCAATGCCGATGATGGAGGCTATGTGCTGCGATTTTTGCCACGAAATTCTTACCGTCAATTTGGAACTACAGCAAGTGAAAATGCCTTCTAGAGAACCACCATTAGTTTGGCATTGGAATGGATTTAAGTGGACTCAAGCACAATTATTAGGTGTGGAATTAGGTTGGGGTTATGGTTTAGCTGCCATTGCTTTTGTCATTTTACCTACAACTTTGATAGGTATTACGGTATATTGTTTTCCTCCTGCGGCTGATGATTTTTTCACCTGGATTCCATTGATTTGGACAGTATTAACTTTTTTGTCGCACTTAGCAATTATGGTTTGGATTTTTATTGAGGTTTACCATATTCCGCTTGTGGCATATTTGCAAGCCATTGGGCGCTGGCGAGATGGATTAATCAGATAGGAAATTACTGATCTAGCAAAGAACAGTCACAATCTTAATTTCACCATCAAAGTTAGATTCCATGCCGATAGCAGCAGCAATCAATCGTTATACTGAACAAATGACTGCATAACCCATCATTTGTTCAACTATTATCTTAATTTTCACCAATACATCATGACGAGCGAATTGGAGCGGTACTACAGAATCTTGGAATTAGAACCAGGGGCCACACTGGAAGAAATAAATCAGGCTTATAAAGATTTAGTGTTTGTTTGGCACCCAGACCGCCTCCCAAAAGATAATCCGCGTTTACAACACAAAGCCCACGAAAAACTGAAATTATTGAATGTAGCTCGTGATAAACTACGCTCTTCACTAGATAAACAGCCAACTCCCTCTGACCCTCAAGGGACTCAACCACCATCTACTTATTCTTACTCACCAAAAACAACCTATCAACAACCACAGCCAAATTCAGATTTGAGCGGTAAAGATTTTAGTCGCGCTAACTTGAGCAATCGGGATTTATCAGGAAGAAATTTGAGTTATGCTAATTTAAGCGGTTCTAACCTAAGTGATACTTTTATGCACAAAGTCATTCTGAGAGGTGCGGATTTGTCAGAAGCCAATCTATTTAGAGCTAACTTACTTTTAGCGGATTTAAGAGAAGCCAATTTACGCTCGGCAAATTTGATTGGTGCGGATTTTAGCGGGGCTGATTTGCGGGGCGCTGATTTGACAGGAGCAAGAATTCGTTCAGGCGATCGCTTGCTGGTAAAATTAATTGGTGCTAACTTAGCCGGAGCTATCATGCCAGATGGGACAATTCATGCCTAAAATTAAATCTAGCGCGTAAAAAGCAAAGAAACCAAGTCAACCTACCGTTATAGATATGAATAGCCAGAAATAAAAAAGTTAACCTAATAGCCATTAGTTAAAAACTTGCATATTCCTGTACTATTTGATTATTAACTGGTAATTGTTAAAAATACTTTAATTTATTTTAGTTCTATTAAACATCATGAATATTGCAATCATCGGTTGTGGTTACGTAGGTTATGCAGTTGGCAAATATTGGCAGTCAAACAGTAATTTTGTGCTGACAGTCACCACAACTAGCCCAGAACGTATACCAGTTTTAGAAACAATTTCACCGAAAGTTATTGTCACTCCAGGTAATGATTTAGTAGGGTTAAAAGCCGTATTAAAAAATCAGAATGTTGTCTTGTTAAGTGTAGGAGCAAAAAACGCAGATTCCTATGAAGAAACCTATGTAGAAACTGCTAAAAATCTAGTTTCTCTACTTCCCAAATTCCCTAATGTTCGTCAAGTAATATATACAGGTAGTTATTCAGTTTATGGAGATAGAAATGGCGTATGGGTAGACGAAGAAAGTCCACCCGCACCAGCTAATCGCAATTCTCAACTGTTGCGAAAAACAGAAGACATATTATTATCAGCAAATAATGAAAATACCCGCGTGTGTATTCTCCGTTTAGGAGGTATTTATGGACCTGGTAGAGAATTGGTAAAAATATTTGGTAGAGCCGCAGGAACAACCCGCGCTGGTAATGGAGAAGATATCACCAATTGGATTCACCTTGATGATATAGTTGGTACTATAGAATTTGCCCGTGAACATCGCTTAGAAGGTATTTATAATCTTGTTGATGATAGTCATCTCACGAATAAAGAATTACTTGATAATCTGATGACAAAAAATAATTTACCTAATGTTATTTGGGATGCAAATAATAAAAATATCCGCCCCTATAATGCCTGGGTATCCAATCAAAAACTTAAAGATGCCGGTTATCAATTCATTCATCCCCGTATCATTTTTTAGCAATTCTTAAAGCTCCCCCTATAAAAACTTAAAATTATGTCCTTATCTAAATCCAAAACAGCATCTCCTACCCAATATTATCTTTGGCAAAATTACCGCTGTGCTTACGAAATTCATCAACCGCTCAATTCTCCAGCAACGGGTATTCCTTTACTGTTAATTCATCCCATAGGGGTAGGATTATCACGGCAATTTTGGCAGCGATTCTGCCGAGAATGGTATGATAAAAATCACCAAAATCCTATTTACAATCCCGATTTACTGGGTTGTGGTGAAAGTGATATGCCACCTCTAGCACACAAACCAATTAACTGGGCAAAACAGTTACAATACTTCTTGCAAACTGTGGTCAAAAAACCTGTTATTATCGTAGTGCAAGGGGCTTTATTACCAGTTGCTATTGAATTAGTCAAACTGGAAAAAGAATTAATTGCTGGGTTAGTATTTTCTGATCCTACATCTTGGCCAGTAATTACTAAAAACGCCCCTAAATGGCAACAAAATCTACTTTGGAGCATTTTTACATCCCCCATAGGTAATGCTTTTTTCCGCTATGCTCGCACCCGCAAATTTTTGTATTCTTTCTCCGTGGAAAAATTGTTTGCTGCTAGTGAAAATGTTGATGATGAATGGTTAAATATGCTAGAAGCAGATGCTAAAAATATCAATGGACGTTATGCAGTATTTGCTTTTTTAGCCAGGTTTTGGCAAAGAGACTACAGTAGTGATATTGCTGCAATTCCCTATCCTACATTGTTAGTTATGGGACAAAACTCTCTGGGTATTAGTAAAGAAAGCAAACAAGAAAGTCCAGATCAAAGATTAGCGCATTATCTCAATTGTGTATCTCAAAGTCAGGGAATAAAAATAACTGGGAAAAATGTTATGCCCTATGAATCTACTCAGGCATTTGTTGAGGGAGTATCTCCGTTTATAATCAAACTCACAGAATCAAATTTTGAGAATCATTAACCGCAGATTAACGCAGATTAACGCAGATTAAAACTGATAAATTACAGCAGTTTCCGATATTATGAAGTACAGATATTAATAATAAAACTCTTGTGGTGCGGGCAAGATGCCCGCACAAGGTGTACCTCAATCAAAGCTAATTGCTGTAAATTACAGCAGTTTCCGATCTGATTATAATTTTTGCACACTAGGAGTTAAGCTGATGATATCATCAATATTTCGTTTCATGGTTTGGCAAATTGCGTCTAAAGGTAAGTCATTTTCATCATAACCAAAGGGGTTTTCAATTTCTAAACCAATGGCTTCAATACCAAATAAGGTAAAACTGACTAAAGCAGAAATTAACCCAGTCCACCAACCCAAACTCTCTACTATTTGAAATGGCAAAAGGAAGCAGTATAAAAACAATAATTGTTTGAGGTGAATAGCATAAGCTAGGGGCATGGGTGTTTTTAAAATTCGTTCACAGGCACCTAAATTATCTACCAAAATATTCAACAATTCTTGCAAAGAAGCCATTTGATAACTATTGAGACAATTACGATTATACTGCTGTTGTAAATAATCACTAATCCAAAAAGCAATTTCTAAAGGAGGATTATTCATAATCTTTAATTTGATATATTTAGATTCGGGTATTAATGCTTCTAAATCACTATTGATAGGTTCACTTCGTAAATGCAATTTTGTCGCTATTCCAAAAGCTGCAAGTAGGTTTAAAGCATCAATTTTATTATCTTTATCTCTCAATTCTTTTTCATCAACACATACCCAGATTTGTCGGGCTAAATTGCGGATAGTATTAACCATTGAACCCCAGCATTTTCTTCCTTCCCAAAAACGTTCATAAGCTGTATTAGTCCGAAATACTAATAACAAACCTAAGACTATACTGGGAATAACACTAGCTAAAATAGGTTGAGAAACAGGGATATGAGCATGATACAGTAGAGAAATTAATACTCCAAATGCCCCAGATAGAATCACCTGTTGGTAAATAGAATAAATTACTGAACCTTTGATTTGTAAAGCAGTTTTAAACCATTGAGATTTGGTAATTATCATAAAATTTTCCAGTAGATGTAATCTGAGATATAATATACAAAATATCGGCAAACCTGGCAATACTTAATTAACAGGGTTCTCCAAATTTATAACTATTGACAGAGGTGTAATCTACAATGAATTGGGAATTTTGGATTGATAGGGGTGGTACGTTTACTGATATTGTCGCCAAAAGCCCAGACGGTAAGCTACAAATTCATAAGCTATTATCCGAAAATCCCGAACGGTACACCGATGCCGCAATAGAGGGAATTAGGCAAATTTTAGGCATTTCTGATTACGAGGCTATTCCTAGTCAAGAAATCGCAGTTGTTAAAATGGGAACAACAGTAGCCACAAATGCTCTCCTGGAAAAAAAGGGAGATAGAACTGTTTTAATTATCACTAAGGGGTTTGCAGACGCTTTAAGAATTGGGTATCAAAACCGTCCTGATATTTTTGCTCGGCAAATTATTTTACCAGAAATGTTGTATGAGCAGGTGATTGAAGTAGAAGAACGTTACAATGCTCAAGGTGAGATATTAATTAACTTAAATTTAGATAGTGTTCATCTACAACTACAAACAGCTTACAATAATGGCATTCATTCCTGTGCAATTGTTTTTATGCACGGTTATCGCTACACTAACCATGAAAAACAGGTTGCTAACCTCGCCAAAAACATCGGCTTTACTCAAGTTTCAGTATCTCATGAAGTTACCCCGTTAATGAAGTTAGTTAGTCGGGGTGATACAACGGTAGTAGATGCTTATTTATCCCCGATTTTACGAAGATATGTCAATCAAGTAGCCAGTCAGTTGGGAGAAAATGTCACCCTCCAGTTTATGCAATCTCACGGGGGTTTAACTGACGCGGAAACATTTCAAGGTAAAGATAGTATCTTATCAGGTCCTGCGGGGGGAATTGTCGGGGCGGTGCAAACTAGCATCCTAGCAGGATTTAATAAAATTATCAGTTTTGATATGGGTGGTACATCTACGGATGTTGCCCATTATAATGGTGAATATGAACGCACATTAGAAGCGGAAGTGGCTGGGGTGAGATTCCGCACACCAATGATGGCTATTCATACAGTTGCAGCGGGTGGTGGCTCAATTTTACATTTCGATGGTTCTCGCTATCGCGTCGGACCAGAATCCGCTGGTGCAAATCCTGGACCGGCTTCCTACTCTAAAGGTGGACCACTGACAGTTACAGATTGTAATGTGATGGTGGGTAAGTTGCAACCCGCTTTTTTTCCCCAGGTATTTGGTAGAGAAGCAAATTTACCATTAGATGTAGAAATTGTCAAGGGTAAATTTGCGGAATTAAGAGCAGAAATTGGTGATCATCGCCCAGCGGAGGAAGTAGCCACAGGTTTTCTGACCATAGCTGTTGATAAAATGGCCAATGCAATTAAGAAAATCTCGCTCCAACGTGGTTATGATATATCCGAATATACTTTATGCTGTTTTGGTGGTGCCGGTGGACAACACGCTTGTTTAATTGCTGACGCTTTAGGGATGAAACAGGTATTGATTCATCCCTATTCTGGGGTTTTATCTGCTTATGGGATGGGTTTAGCAGATGTTAGAGTCTTAAAGGACAAAGCTATTGAAGCGGTTTTAGAATTAAAATTGTTATCAGATTTGAAAGCAGTATTCGCAGAATTAGCAGCAGCGGGGAAAAAAGAATTAAACCGCCAAAATCCTGGTAATGTGGAGATTTTATTGTATAAAAAACTGCATTTAAGATATGAAGGAACAGACGCGCCTTTAGTGGTAGATTTCGCTGATTTAGAAGCAATAGAGGATCAATTTGCAGAATTACACCGTCAGCGTTATGGCTTTATTGTCCCGGAAAAGCGGTTAATTGTGGAGGCGGTAACGGTAGAATTAGTATTACATCATCATCGCCAAACTGTCACCGTAATTTCACGAATAAATGATAATTTACCTGTTGCGGAGACAACCGTACAAATGTTTACGGCTGGAAAATGGTGGAATACTCCAGTTTATCGTCGGGAGAATTTACAACCGGGGGACTGTATTTTAGGTCCTGCAATTATTGTAGAAGCGACAGGTACAAATATTATTGAACCTAACTGGAAAGCGGAATTAACTAATATTCAGAATTTGATATTAAAGCATAATGGAAATGCTCGATCTTTAATCAAAAATTCACAATCTAAAATCCAAAATCGTCAAGACGCGGTTATGTTGGAAATTTTTAATAATTTGTTTCGAGCGATCGCTGAACAAATGGGTATAACATTACAAAATACCAGTTCCTCTGTCAATATTAAAGAAAGACTTGATTTTTCCTGTGCAATTTTCGATCATCATGGACAATTGGTAGCAAATGCGCCGCATATTCCTGTCCATTTAGGTTCTATGAGTGAAAGTGTTCAAGCTTTGATTTCCACTCATGAAAATAATATTAAACCGGGTGATGTTTTTGCTGCTAATAATCCCTACAATGGGGGAACACACCTTCCAGATATTACAGTTATTACTCCTGTATTTCTCAATGCTAATTTTCCCATTTTTTATGTTGCTTCCCGGGGACATCATGCAGATATTGGTGGAATAACTCCTGGTTCTATGCCACCTTATAGTACAAATATAGCAGAAGAAGGAATTTTATTAGATAATTTTCAACTAGTTAATTCTGGGATTTTCTGTGAACAAGAATTAATTAATTTACTCAGCAGTGAACCTTACCCAGCTAGGAATATTTCTCAAAATATCGCCGATTTAAAAGCGCAAATTGCAGCGAATCAAATCGGTGTTCAAGAACTTCTAAAAATGGTAGAACACTATAGTTTAGAAACTGTCCAAGCTTATATGGGTTTTGTCCAAGACAATGGGGAAGAATCTGTTCGTCGAGTCATTGAAGTTTTAAAAAACGGTAGTTTTAGTTATGCTTTAGATGATGGAAGTATGATTAAAGTAGAAATTACCATTGATAAAAACTCCAGAAATGCCAAAATAGACTTTACTGGTACTTCACCACAATTAAATAATAACTTTAATGCACCTTCAGCAGTATGTAAAGCAGCAGTTTTATATGTTTTTCGCACCTTAGTAAATGACGATATTCCTTTAAATGCAGGATGTATGAAACCTTTAGAAGTTATTATTCCTGAAGGTTGTATGTTAAACCCCTCCTATCCCGCTGCGGTAGTTGGGGGAAACGTGGAAACTTCCCAAGCAATTACCGATACTTTATATGGGGCTTTAGGTGTGTTAGCAGCTTCCCAAGGAACGATGAATAATTTCACTTTTGGAAATGAAAAATATCAATATTATGAAACTATTTGCGGTGGTTCTGGTGCGGGTGCAAATTTTGATGGAACAGACGCAGTTCATACTCACATGACTAATTCTAGATTAACAGATCCCGAAGTTTTAGAATGGCGTTTTCCTGTGATTTTAGAAAGTTTTGCAATTCGTCAACATAGTGGTGGTCAAGGTCAATATCACGGTGGAAATGGTGTAATTCGGCGGTTACGATTTTTAGAAAATATGACAGCAGGAATTTTAGCAAATCATCGCATTATTCCCCCATTTGGTTTATGTGGTGGAGAAGCAGGTATAGTAGGTAAAAATTATGTAGAAAGAAATAACGGAACTGTGGAGAAATTAGCAAGCAAAGCCGTGGTAGAAATGAATCCTGGAGATATATTTGTGATTGAAACTCCTGGTGGTGGAGGCTACAGCCAGTTGTGATGGGGTGAATTTTCATTGATAACGTAGTAGAATAGGTGACAGATAAGTTGTACGGAAGAGAGGACGGGAAATTGGAAGAACTCAGGACAGTATTAGAATTAGCCACCGAAGAAGAATTACAGGACTTGACAGCAATTCTGTTTAGTCGCAAATTTAACCCCTTAGATTATGTTCACACCCCCGAACCCATTACAGTACAAAGCCAAGACCGTCAAGCGTGGTTAGACGCTATCGAGAACCGTTTTCGTTTTTTAGCCGCCGACGGGATCACGGTATTACGGGGGAAGACTGGTAAAGTAACTTACAGACAAGCCCTGATTCAAGTCTGTAAATATCTGAAAATTCACTATGATCAAAATTTAACAACAGTTGATTTAGAAGCAGAAGTATTTTTACATTTGTTAGGAAAGGTTTGGAAACAACTACCAAAAACAGAAAAGCAGCAACTAACTATTAATTTGCAACGTCAGTTAGTAGAATCGAACTTAAAACAACCATTACCATTATCATTGCACCATGATCCTTTAGGATTAATATTTAAAGGTGGTAGCGCCTTGGCTGTAACTTCTGTAATTCAACCCTTTGTACTGCAAACTATCGCCCGTGAATTTGCTGTTCATTTTGCTACCTATCAAGTAGCTAAACAAGCAGCAATTACAGGTACAGGACTAGCGACTAAACAGTTTCAAAATCATGTAGCTTTGCAAATGTCTCGACGGGGTATGACCATGAGCGCAGCCCGTTATAGTGCAGTTCGTAGTGTATTTGCTTTTATCGGTCCAATGATGTGGGCTTGGTTTTTTGCTGATTTAGGTTGGAAAGCGATCGCTACAAACTATGGCAGAATAATTCCTACAGTGTTTACCCTCGCCCAAATTCGTCTTACCCGTACAGAATGCTGGGAAATAGCTTAAAAAAAACCTTTTATCATCCGAATTTCCGCTTACAAACTCCTGGGAATTGGCTGCAATTTGGACTAATATCTTTCCCCCTGAGTCCATTTTTAGGGGGTATTTCCATAGCTGTAGCTTCATTACTAACTTGGCGCAAACAATACCATATCATTCGCCAGTATCCAATTCACCAGGGATTTGCTATTTTGAGTATTTTACTACTCATTAGCACCGGATTTGCTGCTCACAAACTAGATGCTTTTTTAGGTTTATTCAACTTAATACCCTTCTTTTTCTTTTTTGCAGGACTAACTTCCCTCATACAAACACCTACCCAATTAAGACAAATATCCTGGATAATGGTATTTGGTTCTATACCTATTTTAATCATAGGATTTGGGCAATTATTTCTGAATTGGAACTTTAAATTTCAGGTTTTATGGATTGTTTTTGATTGGATAGTTGCACCAGGAGGATTACCACAAGGACGCATGGCTTCTAACTTTATGCACGCTAATACTTTAGCCGCATATTTAGTAACTATTTTGATTTTAGGTTTAGGTTTATGGCTAGAAAACTATCAGAAACTCAAACAAAAAAATCCCCTAATCATCTTTTTAACAATCACAGTATTTGCTAACCTTATCGCCTTGATTTTAACTAATTCTCGCAATGGCTGGTTCATAGCTATTTTTGCTTGTTTAGCTTATGCTTTATATCAAGGTTGGCGATTAATTGTTGGTGCTGTTGTCAGTATTACCAGTTGTTTTTTATTAGCAGCTTTTGCACCTTCACCCATAGCAGAATTTTTCCGTAAATTCGTTCCCTATGGAATTTGGGCGCGGTTAAATGATGATATGTTTCCTGATAGACCGATAGCATTAATGAGAAAAACCCAATGGGAATTTGCTTTAAATTTAACCCAAAAACACCCCTTAACTGGTTCAGGTTTACGCAGTTTTAATGAACTGTATAAAACCCAGATGCAAATTGATATAAATCATCCCCATAACCTCTTTTTAATGTTATCAGCAGAAACAGGTCTAATTACCACCTTATTATTTTGTGGGTTACTAATTTGGATATTAATTACAGCTAGTCAACTTTTATGGAACTCCCAAACCATAGAACCAAAAAATCGCCTCATCTTTTTTAGTTATTTAATTACATTTATCAGCTGGATATTATTTAATACCGTTGATATCACTATCTTTGATATTCGGTTAAATACCCTGGCTTGGATATTTCTAGCTGCATTGTGTGGAGTTATGTACCAATATCAATCACATCATAAGTAGGTTGGCGTTAAAAATTGTCGTTATGACAAGGGAAGAGGGAACTCTTAACTGGGAACTCTTAACTGGGAACAGGGAAGAGGTTTTAGGCCACTTTACTTTTCGTTACTTACAGCGATTTTCGGGTAAATGAACCACATTTTATATCTCACGCAAAGGCGCAAAGACGCAAAGGAAGAAAGGAATAGAAAAATTAGCGTGTGGTACAAATACATGAAAACTGCTGTATGTTGGTTTTTTTCCGTTAACCTACTTAAATTCAGAGATAATTAAAACTGACAACAGCATTAATGTATTTAATTACACCACACCCTGACTACCTTCTTCCTTCGCGCCTTTTCTACTTTGCGCCTTTGCGCGAAACAATTCGTTCTGTTAATTAACCCTATAAACCGTGGTTCATTCACCTGAAAATCACTGGAATTAGTAAAATAAAAAAGTTCGTAATTAAAACCCTATGCCTAGTACAGATAATTTTTTACAATACACCCAATGGTCAGGTATTGCTACAATAGTATTTGCAGTTTTGACAATCTTAGCCTTTATACTCAAATGGGGCTTTCGCTTTCGATTAGTGGGTGCAACTGGCTTTATGCTGGTACTGACAGGGGGGTTATTTTCATTGTCCCTTGTTCCCTTGAGTCGTACAGTTATTCCGGGCGCTGTTAAATACACTCTAGTTTATGATAACGGTTCTAACCAAACGGTAATTTCCACCCTCCCGGAAATCACTCCCACAGAATTAGAAGCCACTTTACGTCAAGCAGCTAGTAACCTGTATTCCTATGGTCGCTTAGGTAGCGGCGGAAACAAGCAATTAACAGTCCGCGCCCGCACCATTATCCACCCAGAAATCGGGCTGTCTGTACCCCTGTACCTGGGTGAAGTCAAACGCACTCTAGTCAATCGTGAAGACCCGGAAATGACAATCAAAATTTATTTGGACAAATTTGCTTCACTACCAAAACCCGCTGCGTCAAGATTAGACATTTCCTAAAAACAGAATATAGAGACGTTTCAGTAAACGTCTCTAGAAGCTATAGCATTTTTTAGCTTTCAGCAGTCGGTTATATTGGGAAATAAATATTTTCCTATATTCCCTATTTGCACATTTTTTTGCTATATACAATACAATAAAGATTATTTTTTTAAAATCTGATTAAGAAATATCAATATTTTTGGCAAAATAGAGATCATGCCTAATCAAAATCTTACCGAAACTTTGTCTACTCAAGCTGCTAGTTCATTTTTCAGCCTTTCTATTTCCCCAGGGAAAGTAATTCTCGGCGCTGGTGTGTTGTCAACAGTTGGCGCTCAAGTCGCTAATTTGGGAACTCGTCCGTTAATTGTAGCCGGAAATCATACTCTTAATCTGAGCAAAGAGCATTTAAAACCTCTTTTCCAATCTCAAGAATTACATTCTATCTTGGTTTCCTATGGCGCTGATTGTTGTGAAACTAGTCTGAAAGCCTTACGCAAAGCCGCTAAGGAACATAAGGCTGATATTATTATCGGTATTGGTGGTGGTAAAGCCTTAGATACCGCTAAATTAGTCGCTCACCAGTTAACATTACCAGTGATCACAATTCCCACCTCTGCGGCTACTTGCGCGGCGTGGACTGCCCTTTCTAATGTATATTCAACAACGGGGGCGTTTTTGTATGACGTGGCTTTATCTCGCTGTCCAGAGTTGCTAATTTTGGATTATAATTTAATTCAGACTGCACCGCAACGGACCTTAGTGGCAGGTATTGGAGATGCGATCGCTAAATGGTACGAAGCATCAGTAAGTAGTGGAAATTCACAACAAACTTTAATTATTGCTGCGGTTCAACAAGCGCGAGTTTTACGAGACATATTACTACAAAAGTCCGCTACTGCGTTACAGTTCCCAGGTACAGAAATTTGGCAAGAAGTTGTAGACGCAACCGTACTCCTAGCTGGGGTAATTGGGGGTCTAGGGGGGGCGCAATGTCGCACAGTCGCTGCCCATGCGGTTCATAATGGCTTAACCCATATTTCGGGACATAATAGCATTCATGGGGAGAAGGTAGCTTATGGTATCCTGGTACAACTGCGGTTAGAAGAAATGATCCAGGGAAATCAACTAGCAGCGTCAGCAAGACAACAATTGTTGAAGTTCTACGCAGAGATTGGACTACCCCAAAAATTAGCAGATTTGGGATTAGGTAATATCACTTTGGGTGAGTTACAAACAGCAGCAGAAATTAGTTTAGAACCTAATTCTGATATCCACCGTCTACCGTTTAAAGTAGCGTTGGAACAATTAATGGCCGCAATGGTTTCTACCACTGCACCAAATCAATTAAAAATTAAAAATGGGTAATAGGTAATTGGTAATAGGTAATAGGTAATGGGTAATAGGTAATTGGTAATAGGTAATAGGTAATGGGTAATGGGTAATTGGAAATATCAACTGTCACCTATTCCCTGTCACCTGTCACCTATCAACTGTCACCTATTCCCTGTCACCTATTCCCTGTCACCTGTCACCTATCAACTGTCACCTATTCCCTGTCACCTGTTCCCTGTCACCTATCACCTGTTCCCTGTCACCTGTTCCCTGTTCCCTGTTCCCTGTTCCCTGTTCCCTATTTCGAGGTTGAAAGAATGAATTTAAGTTGGATTACTCCCGCAGAACGGATACAAAAGTTACCTCCTTATGTTTTTGCTCGTTTAGATGAATTAAAAGCGAAAGCTAGGGAGCAAGGACTGGATTTAATTGATTTGGGTATGGGAAATCCCGATGGTCCTACACCTCAACCTGTAATAGAAGCTGCCATGACGGCCTTGCAAAATCCCGCTAATCATGGTTATCCTCCATTTGAAGGGACTGCAAGTTTCCGTAAAGCTATTACTCAATGGTATCATCGTCGCTATGGTGTGGTACTTAATCCTGATAGTGAGGCTTTACCCTTACTCGGTTCTAAGGAAGGTTTGGGACATTTAGCGATCGCCTACATTAATCCTGGTGATACTGTATTAGTACCTTCACCATCTTACCCTGTACATTTCCGTGGTCCGATTATTGCTGGGGGAATTATCCACAATTTAATTCTTAAAGAAGAAAATAACTGGTTAATTGATTTAGCGGCCATTCCTGACGAAGTAGCCAGAAAAGCCAAAATTCTCTATTTTAATTATCCTAGTAATCCTACCGCAGCCACCGCCCCCCGGGAATTTTTTGAGGAAATTGTCGCGTTTGCGCGGAAGTATGAAATCCTGTTAGTTCATGATTTATGTTATGCAGAATTAGCTTTTGATGGTTATCAACCCACTAGTTTATTAGAAATTCCCGGTGCTAAGGATATAGGGGTAGAATTTCACACCTTATCTAAAACCTATAATATGGCAGGTTGGCGCGTTGGGTTTGTCGTCGGAAATCGTCACGTAATCCAAGGTTTGCGGACACTCAAAACCAATTTAGATTATGGCATTTTTTCCGCTTTACAAACAGCAGCAGAAACCGCTTTACAACTTCCTGATTCTTATTTACATGAAGTGCAGCAACGTTACCGCACTCGTCGAGATTTTTTAATTGATGGTTTGGGTAAGTTGGGGTGGAATATTCCTAAAACTGAAGCAACTATGTATTTGTGGATAAAATGTCCGGGGGGAATGAATTCTACAGATTTTGCTTTGAATGTTTTACAGCAAACAGGGGTAGTAGTCACTCCTGGAAATGCTTTTGGTGTGGGTGGTGAAGGCTATGTCAGAATTAGTTTAATTGCAGATTGCGATCGCTTGGGTGAAGCTTTACAAAGATTCAAGGAAGCGGGTATTTGCTATCAATCGCAAGTTTCTGTTTCTGCGTAATAATTAAGGTGAATACACAATCTCAAAAGCATTAAGATTATGACAATTCTGGAAAAAGTAGTAACTACGATGCAGCAGTTACCTATAGATCAACAGCAGCAAGTTCTCCGTTTTGTTGAGTTTCTAGTATTTGAATTGGGTAATCACCAACTTAATCAAGATTCTGAAAACTCAAATTTCAAAAAACCTGAAACTTCTCCTCATGATCTATTGAGAAAATGGGAAGGAGTTATTGAAGGTGGGGTAGACGATCTTTCTTTTAATAAGAAATACATAAAAGAATATGGGCAGAAATGAATCAGCAGATAATTCTTGATACTGGTGTTTTGGTTGCTTATTTGAGGAAATCTGATCGCTTTCATCAATGGGCTGTAACTCAACAGAGATATTATAAACGATAAAATACAATATGAATTAGAAGATGACTTAAAAGAAGAATATGATTTAAGTCATCTAAAAAACCCTATTTGGGGTAAATATTCTCAACGGTATCAAGAAAGATATAGTGTTACTATTCATCATGAAGATGGGACAACAACAGTAGAACATTTCCCTAAACAAAATGATATAATTACTCTTGATCCTGATGTGAAACAATATTTTACTAATTCAGAAAAACTTTAATGTTTACCTGAAACCGTTCTGCTAATTGTTGAATTTGATTAAAAGTTAATGCTTTTTCTTTGGTTAAAATACCCTGTATGGTTTCGGATGAACCAATTTGAGGTAAATCTGATAAACTCAGTTTGTGTTCTTCCATTAAATAAGCTAATACATCATTTCCATGACAATTAGGAAGAGGATAATGTTCTGTTTCATAAGCCTCAATTATCGTTCCTAATGTATCTAATAAATCATAAAGAGGATGTTGTTCATTAGTACCGATTTCATCAAGTAAATCATTTAATCTTATAATTGCTTGTTCATATTCTTCTTCATTACGAATTGTTAGTAAAGGAGAAATAGCACTCCAGTGGGTATTAATATCTGGGGGAAGAGTGGTTAGTTTTTCCATATATTTTTGTCGTATTCTGAATGAGTTAAGATATAACAAATGTAAACTTTTTGGCGATTAAAGTGAATAGAAGTAATCAACCGATATTTATTACCACAGAAACTATCGAACCACCACCAAAACCTATACCTAATACTTGTACTGTTCTTTCTAAAGAGCGATCGCTTTTAGCTTGTTCTATTTCTACTATACCACGAATTGAGTTTACGGCTTGATCTAACAACTGTGAACCATCCCCCTCCCCGCAAGGGAGGAGGGGGCTATGATGTATATTAAGATTTAACTCGTTCCCAGACTCTGGCTGGGAATGCAGTTTTTCAGGCTCTGCCTGAAGTAAAATGATACAGTGGAGGCAGAGCCTCTGTAATTCATTCCCCGTCAGAGACAGAGAACGAGGGAACGAGAGTAACATTTTCAAAATTCATTGACTCTCAATATTAATTTGAATTATAATTGTTAGAGAAGTTGTATCTTAAATATGAATAAATTAATCTTAGAAATTCCTGATCAAGTAACTGAGGGATTACGTCTACCTCCTGATGAACGTCTGCATCGCATCCGCACTGAATTGGCAATTAGACTTTATCAAAAAAGGATTCTTTCTTTTGGTAAAGCCCGTGAATTGTCGCAATTAAGTAAATGGGAATTTCATGAGTTATTGGGACAAGAAAATATTGATCGTAGTTATGATTTAGAAGAGTTAGAAACAGATTTAGAGACATTAGAAATATTATCATGAAAGCAGTTAGTAATTCATCGGTTTTAATTGCTTTAAGTAGTATTGGACAATTAGAGTTAATTAATCAACGGTTTCCCGATGGTGTTATAATTCCACAAGCTGTGTGGAAAGAAGTTGTGGAGACAGGTATAGGAAGATTTGGCGCAGAAAAAGTAGCAAAAGCTTCATGGTTAACTATTTTACCAGTTAGTAATATTGCTTTAGTATCGTTATTAAAATTAGAGTTAGATGAAGGTGAATCAGAAGCAATAACCCTGTTTATTGAAAAACCTAATCAAGCTATTTTACTTGATGAAAAAAGTGCTAGACGAGTTGCAAAACAAATGAATTTACCAGTATTAGGTACAGTAGGAATTTTGATTTGGGCTAAACAAAATGGATTAATTCCTAATTTAAGAGAACAACTGGATGCTTTGCAATCTGTTGGTAAGTTTCGTTTAAGTAATTTAATTTACCAAGAAGCTATTAAAAAAGTTGATGAATAGTGTAGAAAATTATTGGGTTTCACTTTGTTCAACCCAACCTACATTACAGGAGAAAAATTTTTACTCCATCAGGTAGAAGAATTTTGTCTAATATTTGATCTAATAATTCTATGGTGTTACCTTTGATAATTCCTTGTATTTTCATGATTTATTCCTTCATTAAATATCTCAGTTATGATTCATTGTCACCTACAATTTCCGCTTTTTGATCCATACAACCAACATAGCTAGAAGAGTACATACTATAGTAGCAATAATGCTTAAAATTAAAGATGCTAAAAAGGGATTTTTTGGTAATAAAGGTTGATTGATTGTACCTATGTGTTGAACTATGATACCGGAAAATATAGCACCACCACCAAAACCTATACCTAATACTTGTACTGTTGTTTCTAAAGAGCGATCGCTTTTAGCTTGTTCTATTTCTACTATACCACGAATTGAGTTTACGGCTTGATCTAATAATTGTGAACCATGTTGAAAATAGCCTAAATCGGCTTGAATTTGCCGTTTAAAGGTGGCACAATTCTTATTTAGGAAAATTTCTAGAAAATCTAAATTTTCACCGTTTAAATTATGTTTTATTTGTGCTAATTTATCGCTATAATTATCTGCATTAATCACAATTGTATTTTGGGAATCTTCTAAACTTAAAAGTAATCTGGTGTATTCAAGTGCTAATGTAGGAAACGCTTTTAACTGGTTTTGTAATTTCTTTAAATCCTGTCTGGTTATATCTTGATTGTTTTTCAGTTCGAGAATTTTATTAACTTCAGATTCTATATCTCTATACTTTTTATCTAAGTCTTTATATATAGCCCGACTGTCTTTATAAGCTTTGATTATCTTACTATGACGAAAAAACAAATCTAGTAATTCTGAACAAGATTGATCAAATTTATTTCCAGTTTCTTCTTTTGTAAATAAACAAATTAAAACTTGTTGATATTGACTAGATTGATTTGGTAAACCATATTCAAATATCGGACTACCAAATAATTCACCTTGACGATAAAAAGGTGGAATTGTATTTTGATTAGGGAAAATTTGCTTTAAACATTCGTCAGCTATTTTTTGATGATCATTTTGAATTTTAGCATTATTTATCCAAGCTGTAATTAAGATAGTTTGTCCCAGAAATAAAGGATGTACTGGTAAAATTAAGCAATTATTGGGATTTAAAAGTTTGAGAAAATCAGTTTCTACATCTTCCGTAGGTTGGTTATTTTCCTGTTCTGGACGACGTAAATTTAACCACAAACCGTAACTATCAGAAATTCGACAAGGATAAGCTAAACCTGTAATTAAAATATCTTGTTGAGGACTTGGGTTAACATTCCCCTCAAAATATACATCTACTTCATTTTGATCATTCAGAATATCTACTTTATTAAATCTTTCATCTTTATTAACATCAATTTTTTGACTGAGTTGTAGATCTTGTTTGAGAACTTCTTTAATAATATCATTACCACGTTCCCAGATAAAGTTTAAATCTTTACTATCTATATTATCATCAAAATTTGAGCCTTTATAAAGTTGAAAAGTGAAAACGTGAATATTAGGTGCATATATTTTCATAATTTAGCTATACCAAATACGACTGAAATGTGAATTTTGACAAGATTAAAAAAACAGTTAATTTAAGCCCTGGTAACTGAAAATCGCCGCTACACAAACAAATTCCGCCCGCGCAGACTAAAAATCAAGGATTTGATTTTGTCTGTGTAGACGCGATTTCTAACCACCAGTTTAACTTGTATAATCAACCGATTTAGTAATTTTTAATTATGGGTTTTGGGGCGGTGTCTTTTTTTCTTTCAGTTTTTCTAGGTCCTCTTGTAAAAGTCGGTAGCGATTTTCTACGGTGTTTTCTTCCTTTTCTGGTTTAGTTCTAGGGACTCTAACAATTTCCCTTTCTTCTAATAAAACTGCATCTCTAACATCTTCATGCTCAAGATACCATTGACGGATAGCTTCTGCAACTACTTCCGGGGGTTTAGTTTCTATACCAGCGATAGTTTTTTGTAATTCTGTGATAGCAGCTATAGCAGCGTCGGAAAAAACATAATCTTGGTTTCTCACGACTTCGGTAAATGCTTGGATAATTTGATTAGCTTCCATAGATTTAGTTTGTGAATTGATTAATATTTTAGCTGATTTTAACTCGTTCCCTGACTCTGGCTGGGAATGCAGTTTTTCAGGCTCGGCCTGAAGTAAAATAATATAGTGGAGGTAGAGCCTCTGCAATTCATTCCCGGTCAGAGACAGGGAACGAGGGAAAACGCACTCGCATAAACTAGAAAGTCAAAATTTATAAAAATTGATTCTAGGATTAATATAGTCGGTTTTAACCGACTTTAGCTTTTAGACAGAGAATTTATTCTCTGGCTTAAGAATACATCAATTTTCATTAATTTGACACTTACAATCACTGCTAAATCTCTACATGAAATAATACGAAATTTTTGATAATGTTGGGTTTCACTTTGTTCAACCCAACCTACACAGGAGATATTACAGGAGAAACGGCACAAAAACCAGCCCAAAAATATGGTTTGTTAAATGGTTGATGTTCAGGTTTATATTCCGTAGATAATAAATTAATAATTTCCTGTTTTTGTTCCTCTTTCATTTTAGTTTTCTGCTTCAACCAATCAATGATTTGTACCTGTGTGGCTTTGCGTAACCATTCCTGGGCTGTGTTTAGTGCCAATGTGATATCCTGGGGATTATTGGCGATATTTTCATATAATTTAATCATTAAAATAGCGGTCTGAAAATCATTCACAGTCCACAAACTGCTAACAATATTAACTGCACCGGCTTTGATAAAACCACTGGATAAACCAATAAATTCATCACTGTTATTTTTAAAATCAATTACGCCGGTTTCGCAAGCAGAAAGACAAACAAGATAACATTGAGGGAGATTTAATTCTAAGATTTCTGCTAATGTTAAACATTTTGATAAATCAATAGCAGTTTCTTCATTAATTCTCGCATAACCAGATGAAGATGTTGTCAAAAGTGAAGGATTAACTTCCGAGTCAACAAGTTGTAAAGCTGATTTTAAAGGTGATTCTAAATCAAAACTACCGTGACAAGAAAAATGTAACCATTGGGAATTAGTAAATTTATTAAATGTGGTAGTCTCCTGTAAATTGGCTTTGCTGGCCTCATTATTTTTGAGGATTTGCTGAGGGTCGAAACTAGCTGCAATGGTTTCCACTTCAATGTTAGTAAAACGCAAATTGTTATTAGGATCTTGAATTGCAAATAGGTTACTTAATCTTGTTCTCTCTCTTTGTAGAATAGGGTTAGAAAGACGTTCTTTAGCAATATTCAAAAGTTGACAACTGGGTGCATAACTGACACCACCAGGATATTTATCAAATAAATATTCTGAATTTGTAGATAAAGGAATAGCATGAAAAGGTAATAAGTGTAAATAACGGTGGGGAATGATAATTATTTTTTGAATATGCTTTGGAACTTGGGCAATTATTTGATTAATATGGAAAATTTCTGCAAGTTTGGTAAGTTGATAATTTAAATCATTTCGCCATTTGTTACGGTCGGAATAGTAAAGGGTGAGATATTTATTAATCCAATCTCTGAATTGATCTAAATCTTCCTCTGTAGATTTCCAAATTATTGGTTTATCGTTGTTTTTGGTAATAATGAAAGCCCGGAAACAAGCATTAAAAATGTAAAATTGAATAATTGCAGTTTTCTCATCTAACAGATTTTGAATTTCTGAATATTCAATTGGTGTAAAATCAACCTTTTCAGCAATCAATTCTACTAAATTGCGGGTTTTACTGCGTTCAATATAACTGATAGCTTCCCTTTCTTTACCCAGCACTAAACAAACTTCCACCATGAGTACAAAAAGTTTATTCCATTCTTCTGCTTGTTTGCGTTTACTTTCTTCCCCAGAAATAATTTCCGCCCGCAAACCTTCAACTGTGGCAATGGCAGATTTAAAGGTATCGTAAGCTAAATCAAACTGTTGTGAATCTTGGTAAGCAATACCCAAATTGAATAAAGTTTGAGCATTTTCTACAGGAAAATCGGTGGGGGTTCTCACTTTTAAAGCATTATTATAAGCAGCGATGGCAATTTCCAGATTATCCGCTTTATCTCCCCTGATTCTATCACTGTAGGCAGTCCCCAGATTATTTTGCGTCGTTGCCCATTCTTTAGGAAAAGCGGTGCGGGTATAAACTTTTAAAGCATTATTATAAGCAGCGATGGCAATTTCCAGATTATCCGCTTTATCTCCCCTGATTCTATTAAGGTAAAGGTAGGCATTCCCCAGATTATTTTGCGTCATTGCCCATTTTTCAGGAAAATCGGTGCGGGTTCTCACTTTTAAAGCCTTATTATAAGCAGCGATGGCATTTTCCAGATTCTCCGCTTTATCTCCCCTGATTCTATCACTGTAGGCATTCCCCAGATTATTTTGCGTCGTTGCCCAATCTACAGGAAAATCGGTGCGGTTATAAACTTCTAAAGCCGCATTAAAAGCAGCGATGGCATTTTCCAGATTCTCCGCTTTATCTCCGCTGATTCTATCACTGTAGGCATTCCCCAGATTATTTTGCGTCATTGCCCAATCTTCAGGAAAATCGGTGCGGGTGAAAACTGTAAAAGCGATTTCATAACCAGTAATAGCAATTTCCATATTATCGGCTTTGTTACCTAAAGGAAATTGCTGTATCAAATTGCTAAAATTACCTATCACTACAGCGATATCTCTTGCTGTGTTTGGTTCTGCTTCTTGTAGTTTTTTTGTTACGCCAACCTGTAATAATCTAACAAAGGTGAGATTAAGTTTATCCGTATTTGCAGCCAGTAATGGGTAAACTACCTGGGGATTATATTCACTTTCTGCGGTGGCTTGTAATACTTCTGATAAAAATTGTAAATAGGTATCAAAATCTGCTTCATTAATCGGCGTTTCTGGTTCTGGGGTTAGGGCTATATCTAACTCTTCACTCAGTTGAGAAGCTAAAGCCAGCAACCAGTTAGCAGTATTTTCCTCTTCTTGTTGGGTAAAGGTCTCTGCTACCCCTACCACCACTTGTAAAAAACCAACATCGAGTAATTCCCTGTTAGCTTGTAATATAGCCGCTTTTTCACCATTGGAACAACTAAGCAGTTGTTGAATTAGCTGATAATATGCCTGTAGACGCTGTTCATCCATAAGTTAGGGTTGGGTAGAGTAGAACCTAGATCATGCTTCAATAGTATCTTGACACATTGCGGACAATATTACCCTACAAATCCCGAAAATTCTGATTCAGACAATTAATTATCCTGTAAATCCTCAAATCCTGGACATCCTGATTCAGACAATTATTCCCAAAAGTCCACATTTAACATTGCTTCAATATCACAACTAAACGGCCACCTATCAGGAAATTCGCACTGTGGATAACCATTGCGGACAATTTTCAGAGCATCTGCATAAACTTCATCAAATACTTGGCTAAAATAAGGCTTGAGACTAGGTGAATTTTTGAGTAACTTTCTGATTCCAATTCTTTGTTTAATGATTAATTCTACCCCCCCACGATAACAATCAGGGATATGCACATAATTCCGCTTGAGAATGTGTTCAAAAAGTTCTGCTAACCGATTTTCAAGTTCACGTTTATCTGAGCGCCCCAAGTCCTCTATCTCTTCTATCAAATTATCAATATCTAGTCCTTCTATATCTCTATTCCGTAATTTGTGGACAATATCTTCAATCCAGAGTAAATAGTCTTGCTCATACAAAGATACTGCAATTGGTGTCTGTGTCATGGCTGTAAACCCTCTAAATGACCTAATTTCATTTTAAGTGACATCATTTGTAATCTTCGACAATCAACCTGTAAACTAGCAAAATCATGGTTATCCTCCATTTGAAGGGACTGCAAGTTTCCGTAAAGCTATTACTCAATGGTATTATCGTCGTTATGGTGTGGTACTTAATCCTGATAGTGAGGCTTTACCCTTACTCGGTTCTAAGGAAGGTTTGGGACATTTAGCGATCGCCTACATTAATCCTGGTGATACTGTATTAGTACCTTCACCATCTTACCCTGTACATTTCCGTGGTCCGATTATTGCTGGGGGAATTATCCACAATTTAATTCTTAAAGAAGAAAATAACTGGTTAATTGATTTAGCGGCCATTCCTGACGAAGTAGCCAGAAAAGCCAAAATTCTCTATTTTAATTATCCTAGTAATCCTACCGCAGCCACCGCCCCCCGGGAATTTTTTGCAGAAATTGTCGCTTTTGCGCGGAAGTATGAAATCCTGTTAGTTCATGATTTATGTTATGCAGAATTAGCTTTTGATGGTTATCAACCCACTAGCTTATTAGAAATTCCGGGCGCTAAGGATATAGGGGTAGAATTTCACACCTTATCTAAAACCTATAATATGGCAGGTTGGCGCGTTGGTTTTGTCGTCGGAAATCGTCACGTAATCCAAGGTTTGCGGACACTCAAAACCAACTTAGATTATGGCATTTTTTCCGCTTTACAAACAGCAGCAGAAACCGCTTTACAACTTCCTGATTCTTATTTACATGAAGTGCAGCAACGTTACCGGACTCGTCGAGATTTTTTAATTGATGGTTTGGGTAAATTGGGGTGGAATATTCCTAAAACCGAAGCAACTATGTATTTGTGGATAAAATGTCCGGGGGGAATGAATTCTACAGATTTTGCTTTGAATGTTTTACAGCAAACAGGGGTAGTAGTCACTCCTGGAAATGCTTTTGGTGTGGGTGGTGAAGGCTATGTCAGAATTAGTTTAATTGCTGATTGCGATCGTTTGGGTGAAGCTTTACAAAGATTCAAAGAAGCGGGGATTTGCGCTTGATTATCTATCGGGCAATAAAATATAATTTTGAGAAGTAGCAACACCAACGATTATAGCATCTAAGTAGGTTGGCGTTAAAAATTGTCCTTATGACAAGGGAACAGGTAACTCTTAACTCTTAACAGGGAAGAGGTTTTGGACAACTTTACTTTTCGTTACTTATGTCTGGTTTTTTCCGTTCACCTACTTAGTTATTTTGACCCACCTATAGTTTCCAGTTGTGTCCGTCGTCCAGTCGCTTACATGGCCAAAGAAGAATTATTTAAAGTTCCTGTTTTAGAACATAAATATCAAAAAATTAATTTATAATTTATAGTGAAATTATTATCTAAATAATATCAAAGTCAGACTAATGCCACCAGAAAATGTACAAGTAGGCTTATTTGGATTAAATCATTCTAATAGAGATTTTTCTCAAAGAGAAAGTTGGGGAAAGAATCAATTTAATAATTCTTTTCCTGCATCCTTAGCTTGTTATATGTATC
Organism: Dolichospermum sp. FACHB-1091; assembly: GCF_014697585.1. Classification (GTDB taxonomy): domain Bacteria; phylum Cyanobacteriota; class Cyanobacteriia; order Cyanobacteriales; family Nostocaceae; genus Dolichospermum. The sequence continues at coordinate 44,088 of NZ_JACJSB010000001.1, forward strand.
AGAAAGGTTTAAAACTCAATTATTTAACCTTGGACAAGCAGTTAAAAATCCAGCATCAAGAAATAGATATTTCTCAAATATTTGGTATCACTCCTCTTTATGATCATTTATTTTTCTACTTTCAAAGTGACTATGTACCTTATAGAAAAATAGTTGTTGGTAAATTACCGTGAGTTGATTTAGTAAACCATGATCTTAGTAGAGATAATGCTTGTTTACGAAGTATAGAAATTAAATTAACTGCATTACCTGATAATTCGACTTATCGTTTACCAGATCATCAATACGGCTGTGAAATTGTTACCAGACCAGATACTATTGTCTATCTTGCTTTGAGTATTGCTCATAAATTTGAAAATTCAAGAGATAAATTACTCAATTATCTTCAACCCGTATGTAGTCAAATTGAAGATTGGTCAAGTATCCGTCAGGTATTGCCTTTTATTCCGAAAATTGTAGATAGTTTAGATACTTTAATAATTGAAAATATAGCAATTCAATCTCCATTAGTTATGCAACCAATATGGAAAACGGTTGGTAAGATTTCCAAACTTTATCAAAACTGTTTAGATATTTTCATCTGGAGTAACTTTGGTTTTACCCGGCTTTTCTTTGATATCACTAAAAGATTAGCTAAATCAGAAGAAACTATCCAAAGACCTATGCGTTCTGTTGTCTGGTTGGTAAAAATGTTATATGAATTTGCTCTTGTTGGTAAGATAAATCATAAATTAGTTATTGATACATTAACCTATAACACCAAGAATGATAAAGCCTTTGCTTTAAGTGGTTCTAACACTCGTCCTTATATGATTTGTGATAATTTAGTTAAACCCAGAATTACCAAAGCAGGACTTACGCAAAATATCTCTCAAATCCTCATTTCTCCGTGACCTCTGTGCCTGGAGTGGTTCGTTATTCCATGAATCTTGCGTAAGTCCTAGTTATATTGTAAAATCAAACTAGTAACTAAAAAAGTGGGAAATTATGTCGGAATTACGAGAAAAATTACAGCAAAATCTTGATGAAGCAGAATGGGAATGGTTAATTCCCCATGTTCAAAAAGATGCAGTGATTGTAGTAGCGGAAAATTTAGACTTATTAGATGTGGGAGAAGCGATCGCTAGTGATAATATTCTTTCAGTACAACATTGGATAGATGAACAATTATTAGCTAAACCTACAGTAGATCAAGTGGGAGAATGGAATTTCCACCGTAACAAGCGATTTAATGCTCTTATCGTTGAACCTTATGTGTTAGTAAAAGAAATAATTACTCCCATCTCGTAAATTATTAATATTATATTAATAATATATTAATATTTCATGACAGTTGATTGAACTGATTATTTGCGAGAAATTAAAAACTCTGTAGAGAGGTTTTTTGTAGAGACGTTATATGGAACATCTCTACATTATTTTTACCTCAATGTCTATTGTCTAAATCAAAGCTTTAATTCTGGGATTTTGGAGAAATAATTGCGTATTAATTATCAACTTTTCACCCCAACCATTTTCTTTGAGAAACTCAATCTTTCCATAACGTTTATCTAATTTTAATGCCGTTTCTGCCGATTTCAAACCGGCTTCTTGATCGCCTTTGGCATACAAAGCTACACCTAAAGCTAGATGTGCTTCTGCAAAATTGCTATTGATTTTGATCGCATTTCGCCAATAATTAATTGCTGTTTCTACTTCTCCCATTTCATAGGAAACTATACCTAAGTTCGTGTAAGCTTCGGGATAGTCGGGTTTTAATTTAATGGCTTGATTCCAATCATCAATCGCTTGTTTGTAGTCTTTTAAGAAATAGTGAGCAATACCCCGAACATAGTAGGCTTCGGTAAAGTCGGGTTTTAATTTAATGGCTTGACTGTAATCATTAATCGCTTGTTTGTAGTCTTTCAATTGTAAATAAGCATCACCCCTAGCACCATAGTATCCTGCATTTTTAGGATCAAGTTGAATGGCTTGAGTATAATCATTAATTGCCTGTTTGTAGTCTTTTAATTGTAAGTAAGCAAGACCCCTAGCACCATAGTATATTGCATTTTTAGGATCAAGTTGAATGGCCTGAGTATAATCATTAATTGCCTGTTTGTAGTCTTTTAATTGTAAATAAGCATCACCCCTAGCACCATAGTATCCTGCATTTTTAGGATCAAGTTTAATGGCTTGAGTCCAATCATTAATTGCTTGTTTGTAGTCTTTTAATTGAAAATAGGCAAAACCCCTACGGGCATAGTAATTGGCATTTTTAGTGTCAAGTTTAATGGCTTGAGTGTAATCATCAATTGCCTGTTTATAGTCCTTTAATTGAAGGTAAGTAAGACCCCGACGGGCATAGTAATTGGCATTTTTAGTGTCAAGTTTAATAGCTTGAGTATAATCATCAATTGCCTGTTTGTAGTTTTTTAAATTCCAGTGAGAATCACCTCTAGCTTTATATACAATACTAATACGTTTATTGTAAGAGCTAATAAGGATTTTATTATCTTTAAATTCAGAGTATCTGAGACCTCCTACAGTGTATGGTGCATTTTTAGGGTCACGACGAATAGCTTCTGTTAAATCAGATATAGCTTGTTTGTAGTCTTTTAACCCTGAGTAAGCAATACCCCTAGATGCATAGTATAAGGCATCTTTAGGATCAAGACGAATAGCTTCCGTATAATCTTCTATGGCTTTTTTGTAGTCTTCTAAACCTCCGTACACCAAACCTCTGGCGTTGTAATATTGAGCATTTTTAGGGTCAAGTTGAATGGCCTGTGTAAAATCATCAATTGCCTGTTGATGCTTATTTAACAAAGTGTAAGCAGTACCCCTGATGCTGTAATATTCAGCATTTTTAGGGTCAAGTTGAATGGCCTGTGTAAAATCATCAATTGCCTGTTGATGCTTATTTAATAAACTGTAAGCAAGACCCCTTGAGTGGTAATAGTCGGCATTTTTAGGGTCAAGTTGAATGGCCTGATTAAAATCATCTATGGCTTGTTGATATTTTTGTAAATTCACATAGGATAAACCACGTGAATTATAAATGAGTTTATAGTCGGGATAAAATTTAATGGCTTGATTGTATGCCTCAATTGATTCAGGAAAACGCTTTAATTGAGCAAGGTATAAACCTCGCCAATAGTAAAGATCAAATTGATTAGGACTCAGAGCAATGGCTTTGTCAAAAGATGCTAAGGCTTCAGAATATTTATCTAATATAAACAGCGCTCTACCCCGCAATTTCCAAGCTTGAGCAAAGTCGGGATTAATTTTAAGAGCTTTATCAAAAGCAGTAATAGCTTCTTTATCTTTTTTTTCACTAAAAAATATCACCCCCTTGAAATACCAAGCTTGATAAAAATCCGGTTTTTTGCTAATCGCTTTATCAACAGCTTTTATTGCTTCTGCATATTTTTGAGAACGCCATAGTTGATTAGCATAATTTAGCCATGATATTTCATCATCACTATTTTTAGGAACTTGATCCAATGGTAATAAATATTCACTAATTACATCCTCTTCCGATTTTTTGAGTGTAGCTGGTGCAGTAGTTTCGACTTTTAAATCTGAATCTATTCCTGCTTGTTCAACTAAATTTAAAAATGTCCTAATGGGAATACCAGAACTACTACCTAAATTGATTTCACCATCAAAATCGAGTGATATTTCACCTTCCACTCTGCCATGAATACCAATTAATCTTCCTTGGGTATCTAAAACCGCACCGCCACTCATTCCGCCTTTAGTAATATTACTATAAAGTAGATCATAACCATCACTTAAAACAGTTTGTATTTGCACAGGTATTATAGAACTTTGATTATTGAAACTTACATAAGTATTCAACCTGATTAATTCTGGTTGGCTCAAAATTCCCGCCGTCAAAATCCGATGAGGTTTGTTTTTATTTTGTTGTTTATTACCAGGAAAACCAGAAACAAACACTTTTTGACCTTTAGTATTTAAACTATAATTTGCTAAAGTTGCAACTCGATATTTTTGATTACTGGTAAATTGAACAACGGCTAAATCAACTCCAGGCATTCTTTTCGCATTGCTGACATTTATAGCATATCTTTGATTATCTGGTGCGACTATTTCTAACTTATCTTTTAATTTTTTTTCATCACGATTCCAGATCACATGATCTGCGGTCAACACATAATAAATATTACCTTTCTGGGCAATAATTACCCCAGAACCCATATCTTCGGGGTTAGCATTAGGAATTAACACCGTAATTTCTTGGGCAATTTGGTCAATATTTTGGATTAAACCTTTTTTTGCTCTCAAACCGGAATTATCAATCTTTCTTGGTGATTTAGCCACAAATTCCGGGACTATCTTAGCGACACTATAAATCGGTAAACCCCAACTATATTGACGCATTTGCTGACGTTCGGCTGCGCTGGGTTTACTATTATCAATATAAGTATATATTTTATCAGAAATAGGATAGGCGTGAACGGCATTAATGCCAATAACTTCACCTTGATAATTTAATATGGGTCCGCCACTCATTCCCGGTTGAATTTTGTTATTATAACCAATGCGATAACCTCTTTGAAAACTTTTATCTGGTAATAGAGAAATTTGTCCTTCTGTGAAAACTAATTTAGCACTATCACTCACAAATCCAGCCGCGACAATTTTTTGATTTACTGCTATAGGTGCGGAAGTTCCTAAGGTAGCTATGGTATATTCTACTGTTGATTGAAACTGGAATAAAGCTGCATCTTGATTTTTTATAGATGGGGGTTTTTGTTTAATGACAGTAGCAGGATAGATTTTTCCATCTGGTGCTTGAATGCGATAAGATTCACCTGGATTAATCACATGATCATTAGTTAAAATAGTGTAATTATTACCATTTTTAGCAATTAAAGTTCCTGAAGCACTGCCATTTTTAGTTAATACTTTTACTGTGATTGATTTGGCTAAATCTTGTAATTGTGCTGAACTTAATACTTTTTTTGTAGTTTCTTGTGCGGTAACTTGGGTAGCAGGAATTAGTAATAATTGCTGAGGAATAGTTAATAAAGCGGTTGTGCAGATGAGGGTCAAAAATAGGCGTTTCATGATCTTTTTTTGTTTGAGTAAATTAGGAGATGAATATAAGTAGGTTGGGTTGAGGAACGAAACCCAACACTTCTTGATAACTTCTTTAAGTAGGTTGGCTTGAGGAAAGAAACCCAACACTTCTTGATAACTTCTTTAAATTAGTTGGGTTTCACTTCGTTCTACCCAACCTACAATTTTTGAGAATCTGGTGCTTGAATGCGATAAGATTCACCTGGATTGATTACATGATCATTAGTTAAATAAGTAGGTTGGGTTGAGGAACGAAACCCAACACTTCTTGACAACTTCTTTAAATTAGTTGGGTTTCACTTCGTTCTACCCAACCTACAATTTTTGAGGATCTTCTTTATTGCATTTTATTCGCTGGTGGTGTATTCAGAAATTGGCGAATATCAATGTAAAATTTCTTTTCTTGACTTTGCTCGATAATAGAGCCTGAGTCTGCCGTAACACTACCAAACCAGAGTTTATTTAACCGTTTGAGAATATCCCTAGACTTGTCTTGAGGTCGTAATGTAAATAATACAGTATCACAACCACCATCAATTGAACTCACAGAACAAATTACTTTATTACCGTTTTGAAAAGCATTGGTAACGTAATTAAGACTGCCATTATTAAAAGCTGTTTGGAAGTTCTGAGAAACTATTTTACAACGTTGTTGTGGTTTAACTCCTCCTAAAACAGATGTCCAAGTCACCATTGCTTTTTGGAAATTTGGTGTCCAAAGAAAAGTAGTAGGAACAGACTTTCCATTTTCGGAGTAACGACTTGTAGAACAGATAAAGCGAATTTGATTATTAGCATCTTCTTGAGCAAAAACAGGAGTAGATGCTAATGTGGTGGTTAAAAACAGTGTGGTTAATAATGTTAATTTCATCATTTCTTAAATCTCCTAATTTGCGAAAGGGACATTTAATTTCTGTGGGCTGGGCATCTTGCCTGCCCTTGCAAATAAATAGACTAGAAGCCTATACTAATCTCAATTCTCAACAGACTATTAGCGACGTAAACGGGAAATATTTCCCTGACGAATTGCTGTTAAGAAAGGTTGTATTTTATTTACTAGGATAGCAATACTAATACCACTGTTACTGCCATTTCTATCAAGTCGAATAGCAGTATTTACGCCAATAACTTGGGCTTGGGAATTGAGAAGTGGACCACCAGAATTACCAGGATTAATTCTAGCATCATGTTTAATGATACCATCTTGTTGGTCAAGATTGCTCAAAACACCAGCAGTAAAATTATTTTGATTGTCATAACCAAAGGGACTACCAATAGCGTATACAGACTGTCCCACTTGGGCTGATTTTGCTAAAGATAATGTGGGTAAATTCTTCTGATTACGAATTTTAATGGCTGCTAAATCTAGACCATTTTTAGCAAAGCCAATTACGTCAGCAGGAAGTCGTTTACCGTCTTCTAAAATTACAGTCACGGTTGCAGGTGCATCTTCCAAAACGTGAGCATTGGTAATAATTAATCCGTCTCGACTCACGATAAAACCACTTCCAGAAGTTTTACCAGTGTTGATGTAAACTACAGCGGGACTGGCTTTTTGATAAACTTTAATTCGTGTTTGTTCTTCTGAATTTTGAGATATGATAGATTGAGAATAGTGATTTGCTGGGGTCAAAGCCAACCCATTCAGTGATCCTAGAGCCTGTACAGATAAGACAGCAAGCCCTGTAACTGCTATCAGATATGGTTTTCTGTTCATTGGTGAACTCGGTAGACGCTAAGGTATATGAGACTGTATTCTCCATATTATCCAGGATAAATGGAAAAACCTAGTCAATGTTACGATTTTTGTAACAAAAAAATCAGAAAAATTTTCTCCTGGAAAATCTAGTCTTTGAGCAACTAAAATTGTTACTATAATTTCAGATTAGTTGTTGAAACCTTGATTCAATCTGAAACCTTAGAATTACTAGAGTGGCCTCGACTGTGCCAGCACCTTTCTACCTTTGCGGCAACTAAGTTAGGGTCTATAGTTGCGCGTAACTTGCCCATTCCTGAAACTCAGGCAGAAAGTGAGCAGTTATTAGCGCAAACTAAAGAAGTTTATGAATTGGAAAGTCGTTTACATCCGGGATTATCTTTTGAGGGTATACAAGATATTGGTGATTCCCTAGAACGGGCTGTACTACAAAGTATTTTACCAGGGGAGGAACTTTTAGCGATCGCTACTACCCTAGCAGGTGCAAGAAATTTACGCCGTGTTATTGATAATCAGGAAAATATCCCGGTTTTAAACGATTTAGTCTCAGAATTACGGACTTACCCGGAATTGGAGCAGGAAATTCACCGTTGTATTGACGAACGTGGGCAAGTTACTGACCGTGCTAGTCAGAAAATGGGAGAAATTCGGGGGGAATTGCGGAAAGTTCGCAGCCAAATTACCCAAAAACTGCAAAATATTATCCAAGCAAAATCGGGAGCGGTTCAAGAGCAGTTAATTACACAAAGAGGCGATCGCTTTGTTATACCTGTAAAAGCTCCGCAAAAGGACGCAATTCCCGGTATTGTTCACGATACCTCTACCAGTGGTGCAACTCTATATATAGAACCTAATAGTGTTGTACCATTGGGTAATCAACTACGTCAAATTATTAGAAAGGAACAAACTGAAGCGGAAGCAATTCGCCGAACCTTGACGGAAAAGGTAGCAGAAGTTACACCAGATTTAGAAAGATTATTAGCCATTGTCACCACTTTAGACCTAGCGGTAGCAAAATCACGTTATAGTTTCTGGATAGGTGCTAACCCGCCACGCTTTGTCAATCCTGAAGAAAATGAAATTATTACCTTGCGAAATCTGCGCCACCCGTTGTTAGTTTGGCAACAGCAGCACGAACAGGGAAATGCCGTAGTACCAGTAGATTTATTGATTAGTCCTCAAATCCGGGTAGTCACTATTACGGGACCAAATACTGGGGGAAAAACGGTAACTTTAAAAACTTTGGGATTAGCAGCGGTCATGGCCAAGGTAGGTTTATTTATTCCTGCCCGTGAACCGGTGGAAATGCCTTGGTTTAGGCAAATTTTAGCCGATATTGGTGATGAACAGTCATTACAACAGAGTTTATCTACTTTTTCTGGACATATTCGCCGCATTAGTCGAATTTTAGAGGCATTAGAACCTGAAAAAAATGATTTTTCCTCTTTAGCAATTAATTATCAATCTCTGGTATTACTTGATGAAGTGGGTGCAGGTACAGATCCAGCAGAGGGAAGTGCATTAGCGATCGCTTTACTCAAATATCTCGCTAATCATACCCAACTAACTATGGCTAGTACGCACTTTGGCGAACTTAAAGCCCTCAAATACGAAGATCCTCGGTTTGAAAATGCGTCCGTAGAATTTGACGAAACTACCCTGTCACCAACTTATCGTTTGTTGTGGGGTATTCCCGGACGTTCCAACGCCCTGAGTATTGCTTTACGGTTAGGGTTAAAGCCGGAAGTGGTAGCAGAAGCGAAAACCCAAGTCGGAGAAGCTACGGATGAAGTAAATCAAGTTATTGCGGGTTTAGAAGCCCAACGCCGTAGCCAGGAAACCAAAGCCGCAGAAGCCCAAAAATTATTACGTCAAGCGGAACGCTTGTATAAAGAAGTTTCTGACAAAGCCGCTGCTTTAGAGGCCAGAGAAAAAGATCTACGTGCCTCCCAGGAAATCGCCGTTCAACAAGCAATTAGCCAAGCCAAAGGGGAAATTGCTCAAGTTATCCGTCGCTTACAACAAGGGACACCCAACGCCCAAGATGCCCAACAGGCCACCGCCAGCATTAATCAAATTGCCCAAAAATACGAACCTGCACCGCCACCCAAAATTCAACCTGGTTTTATGCCTAAAGTGGGCGATCGCGTGCGGATTCCCAAATTAGGTCAAACTGCTGAAGTTTTGACAATTCCCGACGTTGAAGGCAATTTTAGCGTACGCTTTGGTTTGATGAAAATGACCGTACAACTGCAAGATATAGAGTCACTAGATGGACAAAAACCAGAACCAGTAGTTAAACCTAAAACACCCCCATCTGTAATTGTACCAGCACCACCAGTTCCAGCCATTCGTACCTCTAAAAATACTGTAGATTTGCGCGGAAAAAGAGTAGCTGATGCTGAATATATCTTAGACAAAGCCATTTCCGAAGCCCCAGGACCCTTATGGATTATTCATGGACACGGTACTGGTAAACTCAAGCAAGGGGTTCACGCTTTTTTGCAACAACACCCCAGAGTTACTCACTACGAACCAGCCGAACAAGCTGACGGCGGTAGTGGTGTTACTATTGCCCATATATAAAACAGGGAGCAGGGGAAGTAGGGGAAGCAGGAGTAAATAATAATTTATTTAGATGTTGAATGACAACTGACAACTGACCACTGACCACTGACAAAATATGCTAAAAGTTATGCACTCAACCGCTAATTCCGCTATATCAAAATCACCTTGGGAGGATTTAAGCCAAATCCCAGCCCCAAGTACAATACAATGGGAGAATATCAAAACTCAGTTAGACTTGGCATTACTGGCGCTAGAAACCCTAACTGGTATTGGTTCAGAGGCAATGCTATCTGCGGCAGTTAGTCTTAATTTAGAATCCAAAATACCAGATCGAGTGGCATTATGGCGATTACGTCAATCAAATCCTCTTCGCAAAGGCCAAGGGGGACGAAAAAAGTTAGATGTTGAGGAAGCGCGATCGCTTGTACTAATTATTTGCTATCTTGCTAAACAACATCAAGAATTAATTCGCCGCGCTGTAGGTTTATTAGAACAAATGACAGCAAATAACCAGAAACCCCACCAAACGGCTTTATTAGGAGATTATATAGATGGTTTTTGTAATACTTACCAAGAGCGTATGGAAGAAGAGGTAACAACCTCAATAGACTTACTTACGAAATTAGCTCTCAAACTGTTAATAAATTTACTTTTTTATAGTGCTGCTGGTGGACACCGGCGTTTATGGTTAGCACTAATAGACATTTCCCCAAAATAAGCTTTAATTTTCGATTTTCAGCCTAAAATCCGAAATTCCCTATTTTTTCCTTTGCAATTTGTTATGTCTTCATCAAATTCCGTCATTCGTCGCTATACCGCCCCCACTTGTACCCTGGAAATTTGGGCGCAAAATTCATCTTTGTCCCGTTGGGCGGAAAGAAATGTGATTAGAGATTTGAGTTTCCGGTTACAATTTGATCACTCAGGACTATCAGCAGACTCTCAAATCCTGATTCAGGGTGATAACCGACAGTTAGAAGTTTTATGTGATACTGTTACCAGTTACGTCCAAAAAATTCTCCAAGAATCTACCGCAGATTTAAGTGATAGTTTATCAAATACAGATCATAATCATACAATATTAGAGCCGGAATCACAAAATATTCTCACATCTGTCCTTTCTACCCAAACTCTACCACCCCCTGAAAACCAAATTCCCGAAGCAAAAGTTTATTTAGAACCTAGTCATAATTTAACTCATAAACTGTTTCTTGGTGATCTTGCTAACCAGACATCTGGATCGGTGATTGAATTAAGTTTACTACAACTATTTGATTTGGCAACGGTAATAGATGAATACTCATCTAATATGATGGTCTTACCAACTATCAGCACTGAAACTACTCGCCCCAGTTTACCTCAATGGGTTCCCATAGCCGCAGTTTTGGTAGTAGCTGCCAGTTTAACCCCATTTACCTGGCAATATGCCCAGAAAATTTCACAAAATCAGCAAAAAATAGCCAAAAACAACTATCCTGTCCCGGAAAAAGCTCAAGTTGAAGATCCTGCCCTTTCTTTTAGCAACGCCCTGCCAATACCACCAATAAACTTAAATACACCTGGAACACCGCTAACCCCACCGCCTATCAATTCTACCACACCCTCACCATCCCTTTCTTTGCCCAATGGAACTATCCCAGCCGCACCAAAAACATCACCTCAACCTGCATTAACTATACCACCTAATACTTTGTCTTATCCGGTTACTCCACAAGTTCCCATCAATATAGTACCTAATCCCCCAGGCAATTCTTCGGGTATTACTGCTAAAAGTGGAATTAATAGCACCAAACCCAAGAATTTATCCTCTACTAAAAATAATATTCCCTCTAGTATTTACACACTACCCCCGTCTATTGCGAGTATTCCTAACGGGAGTTTTAGCAATATTCCTAACACACTTCCCAGTCCTTATCCCACGGAATCAAAGCAGGATACTGTAGGAATTACTACTCTAAATCAGGACTCTCCACCCAAAAATAATGATAATTTAGTCAGCAGATTAAGAGCAGCAACTAAAACTACTTCAGAAACACAAGCTAGTAATAATAAGACTTTATTTGATACCGCTCAAATCGCAGAAGCGAGGGAATATCTAAATAAGCGTTGGCAACCTCCCACTGGACTAGATCAAACTTTGGAATATAGTGTAACATTGGGTGTTGATGGAACTATTGAAAAAATTGAACCTTTAAATCCATCCGCCAGAGAATACATTGATAGCAGTGGTATTCCTGAAATTGGTAAACCTTTTGTTTCTAATAATAAATCTGGACAAAGCCTGAGAATAAGAGTTGTCCTTAGTCCTGATAGTAAGGTGCAAACATTCCCCGAAACACCTTGACCAAAAACATGGGACACAGACCCTGTCATAGAAGGACTGCTTTTCCACTATTGTGGTAGAATTTTGTTTAGTCGCCTTATGGCATTGGGAGACTTTAAACAAACGTCGAGGGATGGTTTGACTATTTCGATAGCATACATAGCCCAATGAAGCGTTAAGGAATCCTCTCTCATGAAAGGAAGAGGAGGTATGTCAACTCTTATAGACCACCTACACAACTTTCATAATACTGTGACTACGAGAGGCTACAACAAAATTAGGGCTAAAGCCCTGTTACCACAAACGAAAAATTATAAAAAGTATAATTTTTGTCACACTTGCGTGAGTCATGATTATAGCAGATAGAAGTAATAGTAACATGATGAATACCTAAAATAATGAAGAAGAAAAACTATAGAATTTTTTATTAAAAAACTCTATGGTTTTTGATTACTGCTAAACTTCTGTAATAACTGAACTACTTTTTTTGCATCCACAATAGCTATTTTCGCTTTAGAAATGAGATTAAAATAAACCATATCTTGATAGTCAACTTCAACTCTTGATAGCCGTAAACGATCTAAAATGTCTCCTAACTTATTAAAGTCACGTTTTTTACTATTCCCTAATTCTTCAATTACATATTCATGCACACTAAACTTAAGAGTTTTTAAATTACTATATCCTTCAAAATCTCTTAAGTAGTTTCTAGTTAAACAAAAAGCGGAGTAATACGCTCTACTAATACAAGAACGTATTTTAGCTTCATTAATTGATGCACTATTTGCCTGATTTGAGGTACTAATTACTTCATTATATAAAGTTTCTGCAACCTCTAGATAACTTAACCAGTCGAATTTCATTCAAAGTCCAAATTAATACAAAGATTTACAGCAACGCCTGATGAAGCATCTATCCACCAATTTTCATCAAATTCCTCTAGTTGATTTAAGGCTTCATCAACAGATTCTGGATTAGCAAAAATAGAAAGTACGAGTTTTTCCCATTGAGGAGATTCAGGATCAGAAAACAATTTTAATCTTAATTTCTCAGTTGGGAAATACTTTCTTATTTGTGGATGTGCTTCTAGAATAACATCTATCAAATTTGCATGATTTTGCAAAAATCTGTTGACATCAAGAATGTTTTCTATTGTGTAGAATTTAGAAATTTTGCTGAAATTATCAGATGGTTTAGCATCTTCTGTCAGCCAGTTTTTTTCTTGATATGTTTTAGGAAATTGAATAGACCAATCATCGGTATATTTTTTTTCAGTTTGAACAAGTGTATGAGCTAAAAAATTAGTTTTGAGTAGATTTTGATTTTCTGGATTTATGAGCAACATTGTGTCTCCTTACTTTGAACTAGAGTTAGGATCTAAATAAACGACATCAGCTTTATTTAGCATAGCCTGAATGACTTTTGCTTCTATTAGAGATTGAGATAATTGTTCTTGTAACTTTTTTACATCGCTTGAATCTAAGGCCACATAAAACTCTTTTGAACCGCTTGCATCTTGATACGCAATTTTTAAAGTATGAACTACTAAAGCGCCAGCAATTCCTTCTTTTTTTTCTGCTTTGAAAACGGGTCTGACATCTGTAATTATCCGGGAATTTAAGAAAATACTATCATACTCTTGTAACAAAATTAGTGCTTGAGAAGAAATACTAATAGATCCATCAATTGCCAATATTTTAGTTAATCTTTGTTTAAAATGTGCTAATTCTTCGGCAGATAATTGTGAAAATGTGTCATCACTGGAAACAGCATTAATTAACCCTGTGATTATTTCAGTATTTTTAAGGTTTCCTTGGATGCGAAGAGAGTGAATTGAATGAATAGCTCTTAAAATCTCTTGCAAATCATTAATAGAGACTTCCTCTATTTTGGGAGAAATTTCCAATACTAAACTATCTATATCTACAAAAGGATGAACTTCTGTTATTGCATTCAGTAGGCGATTAAATAGAGGTTCATCAATTTTTATAATTAATGTAATCCCGAATTGATATTGTTGTGGAATTTTGAAACTTTTCATTTTCATTAAAGTTGATATTTTTGATATTCTAAATTAATCTATATTTAGACTAGCATCAAAACCCTTGATTTTTTACATTCTCAAGGGCAGGCTTTTGAGCCTACCCCTAGACTATTCTTTCAAAACTGTCTTTGATGCGATTCTCGTCTTTTTCTGATCGCTTTTTGAAAGTTCTCCACCAACTTGTAAGCGAGTAGCAGAGGATTGTAACACCGTTACTGCACTGCTATCACCGATTTGTAAAGCGGTATTAGCAGCAGTTTGTAACATTGTAGCTGCACCTTTTGCGTCGCCTAGTGCCAATTTTGCCTCAGCCAATTGAGTTTGACGATATTTAGCTAAGAGCAAAATTGACTGTAACACCTGAGAATTGAGAGCGGGTTCGTAAGACCTGGTGAAATTAGCATATATTGGCACTAAAGGTGAAAGTAAACCCTGTTTATTCAAAGATGGGTCATCATAGCGAATTTGGATATGGCCAATGACCTGTTTTCCTTCTGGTAATTGTCCCAGATAAATATTCGCTAAAACTACTCGTTCCACATCTTTCATTAAATCCCCCAAGCGTAAGACCAAAGTTCCATTAGCATCGGTTTCTACTGGTAACTCAATAGTATCCGGGGCAACTTGGGCTATGGGTTTAAGTTCTGCTAACCGCACACCAGGAACGAAAGACAACAGTAAATGGGCATTTGTTAACCCTACTAACTGCACCCGACGAAACAACCTGGCAAATTGAGTCACAGCTTGTTCAGGATTCTCGATATAAGCTAGAGTACCACCACCTGCATCAGCGATTTTCTCCAGTAAATTTTGATTCCAGTCATCACCAAAACCCAGAGTGTTAATTGTTAGATTTAGTTTAGCGGCTTTTTTGGCTAGTTGTAAACAACGTTTATTGTCATTGGGTCCAATTTGCCATTTCCAGATTTGTAGCCCCTTATCCCCATGGCCATCTGTCAGTAGGAAAGCTTGGGAAACAGCGCCTTTTGTGCCTTTAAGTAGTTCTGTGATCCCTAAAGATAAACCTTCAGCAATCACAGTACCGCCAGCAGTCTTTAATTTGGCTTTTAGCTGGGTTTTGATACTAGTCCTATCACTGACGATTTGATTGGGGATAATGACCCTCGCAGTGCCAGCAAAAGCGATAACTGAAATGCGATCGCCTGGCTTTAATTGATCCAATAATTGTTCCACGGCTTGCATCACCGTATTCATGGGTTCACCAGACATAGAACCACTTTGATCCAGAATCAAGCACAGATTTAAGGGCAAAGTTTGTTCAAAACCAGCGGGAATCGCGGAAATAGAAATTGAGAGTTGACGTTGATTACTTACTTGGGCAGCATCAACGTTAGTATCATTTAAAGCCGATATTAGTTTAACTTTCATTGAGGGGAAGCATCTTGCAAAACAGTTTTTGAGACAATTCTGGTTTTTTTGCGATCGCTTTCTGATAACTCTCCCCCGGCTTGCAAGCGTGTAGCGGAAACTTGCAAAATCGTTGCAGCATTACTATCACCCATTTGCAAAGCAGTTTTCGCCGCCGTTTGTAACATCGTCGCCGCTCCAGCCCGATCACCTTGCTGTAATTTCGTTTCTGCTAACTGGGTTTGACGATACTTGGCTAAAGCTAAAACCGATTTTTGCACCTGGGGATTTGGTGCTGCTTGGTAATCCCTGGTGACATTGGCGTAAATTGGTAGATTGGGGGAGTATAGCCCAATTTGGTTATGGGCGGGGTCATCGTAGCGAACTTGAATATTAGCGATCGCTTGTTTACCTTCTGGCAACTGTCCCACATAAATATTAACTAAAACCACCCGTTCCACGTCTGTCATTAAATCACCTAATCTCACCCCCAATCGGCCATCACTTTCTGTTTGTATTGGTAAATCTATAGTATCTGGAGACACTTGGGCAATAGGTTTCAGTTCTGCTAACCGCACATTTGGCATCAGTGATAATAACAGATAAGCATTAGTCAATCCTACTGTTTGCATCCGGTTGAACAATCTCCCAAACTCAGTTACCGCCTGATTTGGTTGTTGAATATAAGACAAAGTACCCATGCCCGCATCAGCAATTTTCTCTAAAACCTTATCATTCCAATTGTCACCAAATCCCAATGTATTAAGGGTTAAATTATAACTGGCGGCTAATTGAGCGAATTTCAAGCAGCGTTCATTATCACCATGTTCATTTTCCCCATCAGTGAGTAAAAATGCTTGAGAAACTGTATCTTGTTTACCTTTTGCTAACTCCTCAATTCCCAAACGTAAACCCTCATCAATAGAAGTTCCTCCTTCAGCGCTGAGTTGCTTAATTTGCCTTTTGATCGATTCTGGATCTTTAATTAACTGATTAGGAACTAAAACCTTAGCCCGGTGGTCAAAAACAACAACACTAAGTCGATCTTCAGGACTCAAACGATCTACCAACAAACAGGCCGCAGTTTTCACAGTTTCCAGAGATTTTCCCCCCATTGAACCACTATGATCGAGAATTAGGCATAAATTCAATGGTATAGTCCGATCTATAGTTTCACCACTAGCAGAAACGGAAACTACTAATTGACGTTGAGTGCTGATTTGATTTGCGTCTACAGCACCATCATTAAGGGCCAGTTGTAAATTTACTTTCATAATTTCTGTTTCCTATCTAGTTTTAGACATACACAATTTTATAAATAACTTCAAATGGCATCCTCTATACTACGGAAAATAAGTTAATTCAGATTGTTAATATAATTTCATAAGTGGAATTAAGCTTATTTTTATGCTACCATAATTATTTAAACTCCTGTAAGTGCTTCCCAATCTTCCATCTTTAAATCTTCCACGCGACTAAATTCGGCAGTGTTATGAGTTACCAAAATCAAACTATTTGCCAAAGCAATAGCTGCAATCTGTAAATCATAGGGTCTGATAGGAGTTCCTATTTTAGTGAGTTTTGCGCGAATATCTCCAAATATTTCTGCTGCTTCATCATCAAATGGTAGAGAAATAAACCGACTCAAAAATGCTTTCTGTAAAGCTAGAGTTCGGCTAGGGTTATTACTTTTCATTGCTCCATAAAATAATTCTGATTTAACAGTAGAACAAACGGCTATATCAGAATCTAACCGATCTTCTATTCTGCGTCGTAAATTAATATTTCTACCGTTCAAATAAACAATGCAAATTCGTATCTAATAAGTAAATCATTCTATTGGTTCTCTTTCTTCATATTCACCTTGAGGATATCTAATAATTGGGTCATCGGCTAAACAGCCATAAGTTCTATTAATAAAATCATGCCATTCTATATCTTTTATTTCTGGATTTTGGGCAATTTTGATGGTTTGATTAACAACTTCAAATGTTACTGTTACTTCTAATTC
Organism: Dolichospermum sp. FACHB-1091; assembly: GCF_014697585.1. Taxonomy (GTDB): domain Bacteria; phylum Cyanobacteriota; class Cyanobacteriia; order Cyanobacteriales; family Nostocaceae; genus Dolichospermum. Next base: position 61,207 of record NZ_JACJSB010000001.1, read on the forward strand.
TGTTTCTCTCATTTCCAGAGGAATATCTAAATGAAGCATCCCATCTTTACCTACGTAGGAATGAATTTTGATACTTCGCATATTTTTATTATCTACTACTTTATTTAATATATCAAATCATCAGCCCTAAACAAGTTAACTCTTATTTTAATTTAGTTGAAAAATATTTACCCAGATTATAAAAAGCCATATTTAACAAAATTTAACCAAAACTCGGAATAATACTCGCAAATAAGTGTAAAATCTAATAGATAATCTCTTGCGGATGTGATTATGCCACCAGACTACAGCGGTCAAAATCTCCGAGGACGCTCTTTTAAAGGTAAAGACCTGACAGGTGCGAACTTTAGTAAAGCTGATATTAGAGGGGCAAATTTTACCAACGCTATCCTTAAAGGTGCTGATTTTAGTGGCGCTAAGGCTGGACTACAGAAGCGTTGGATAATTGGGTTACTAATAATTACGTTGTTACTGTCAGCGCTATCAGGTTTGTTTTCCACGGTTTCTGTTGTATTGATGTACCGTACTTTGTGTAAAGATATAATCGCTGGTATAGTCGCACTCATTACATTAGCTATTTTTTGTATCATTACTGCTCGTAAAGGTTTATTGGCAGGTTTAGGAATGGTCGCCGTCGCCTTTGGTGTCGTAGCAGTTTCGGCTGTTACCTTTGCTTCATCTGTACAAGGAATTTCAATTGGATTACTTGTTTTGGCTTTTGCTGGTGTCGTCACCTCTTCAGTAACCTTCACCTTTGTCTTCTCCTTCGCTTTCACCTTTATTTTTGCCATTTTCTTCACCATTTTCTTTGCCTCTATCTTTGCTATTATACTGGGAAACTTTTTTGATGTTCCTATTGCTATTGTATTTGCCGTCGCTGTAGTTTTTGTAATTTTTAGTGCTTATATTGGCTGGCGTAGTTTAAAAGGAGACGAAAGAGATTCTTGGATTCGCTCTTGTGCTATTGCTTTTGCTGCAACAGGAGGCACAAATTTTTATGGTGCTGATTTAACTGATGCTGATTTTACAGGTGCAATGCTGAAAAACACAGATTTCAGAAAAGCAAATCTAAGGCGCACTCGTTTTTATGAAGCCAAAAAACTCGATTTTGCTAGACCAGGAAATACTATATTAAGTAACCCTGCTGTTCTCAATTTGCTCGTTACTTTAAATGGTAGAAATAAACCTTATATTGGTGCAAATCTGAAAGGTGCAAACCTAATAGGTGCAGACTTGAAAGAGGCTAATTTAAAAAATGCTGATATTATTGAAGCCACCTTTCAAGAAGCTAATTTAGAAGGTGCAAATCTGACTCTTACTCAAGCCATTGGTACTAATTTCACCAAAGCTCAAATGACAGGTGCTTGTGTGGAAGCTTGGAATATTGAAAGTACAACGATATTAGATAATGTAGATTGTCGTTTTGTCTATCTTTTAGAAGATCCTAAACCGGGAACAGATGACCGGGAACGCCGTCCTAGTAGTGGAGAATTTCAACCAGGAGAGTTTACAAAATTATTTGAAGAAGTTTTAAATACTGTTGATTTAATTTTCCAAAATGGTATTGACTGGAAGGCTTTTATTACTGCTTTCAAAAAGGTGCAAGTTGAAAATCAAGATACAGAATTAGTTATCCAGAGTATTGAAAATAAAGGTGATGGTGTGGTTGTTGTTAAAGTTGCTGTTCCTGAGAATGCGAATAAAGAAAAGATTCACAGCGATTTTACTCAAAATTATCAATTAGCATTAGCAGAAGTAGAAAAATATAAAGAACTTTTACAAGCTTCTAATAATCAGAATGCAAATCTATGGTTAACTATTAATAAGTTAGTAGAAGCAGAAAAATCTATAAATGTTCAAATTGATAATAAAGTGGAGAATGAAAATATGACTAAGGATTCTAGCCGTAAAATTGAAATTGGTAATATTGGTGGAGATTTTAACGCCAGTGGACAAGCTTTGAATTTAGGTGAAATCAGTGGTACAGTCATAAATACTATTAATGAATTAGCAACTGCACCGGAAGCAGATAAACCAGGAATTAAAGAATTATTGACACAATTAAAAACAGCAATTGAAACTGATACTGATTTAACAGCAAAAGACAAAGAAAAGGCACTAAAACAAGTCAAATCTTTAGCAGAAGCCGCCCAAAATCCTCAAGAAAAACAAGATTTAGCAGATACAGCAATCACAATGTTAAAAGGAGTTCTCACCAACTTACCAACGGCGGCCAAATTAGTTGAAGAATGTGGTAAGTTATTACCGTTAATTGCTGGTTTTTTAGGTTTAAGTTAGAAACCCATTTTTTAGCCTGGACGATTGATTATATAGCGGCTATACAAACAAGGTTATTCCAAGAGGAATTTAACCCACGAAGGTGGGTTTTGTCTGTATAGACGCGGTTTCTAACCGCCCTGTTCTGAAAATATCGTTAAGATGGGAGGTAGAACATCCCGGAAAGCATTCGGTTTTGTAGGTTGGGTAGAACGAAGTGAAACCCAACAAAAGAAGGAAAAATGTTGGGTTTCGTTCCGATTGCTCCGCAACGCTAACGCGAACAACCCAACCTACATAGTTTGACGAAATGCTATGATATTAAACCATCACAAATATCTCTGGAGATGAAAATTATATGACTCTCACAATTAACAATTTAGAAAAAATAGAACAAATTTTAAAATATGATGATAACGACTATCAAATAGAACTACAAGAAGGGAATATTTTAATTATGGGTCTATCGGATATAGAATCTAGTGAAATTGGTGCTGAATTGATTAGATTATTAGGTAATTGGATCAAACCTCGTAAATTAGGGAGAATATTTGATTCCAGTGGTGGTTTTATTATGCCAAATACTGATTTACGCGCTCCCAATGTTTCTTTTGTTTCTGCTCAAAGATTAAAACGGACTGTGAGAGATTTTGGTAATTTAGTTCCCGATTTAGTAGTAGAAATTAAATCAAAAACTGATAGAGTTTCTAAATTAGAAGATAAACTCAAATTATTTTTAGAATTAGGTGCAAAGGTAGGAATTTTAATCAATCCTGATGAATTAACTGTTACTGTTTATCGTCCTGATGGTAAAATTACATTATTAACAGAAAATGATAAATTAACCGTAACTGAATTATTTCCTGGTTGGGAAATTGCTATTTCTGAATTATGGCCTCCTGTATTTGAATAGGTATTTATATAGCGAATCCCTGTCTAATGAAGTACACACCAATTTATTCCCTGTTAAGAGTTCCCTGCTAAGAGTTCCCTAATCAATAAGTGACAAACTTAGCTAAAATAATCAACTAACCTCAACACAGAAACACACTGAAAAATCATGGCAGATCAAATGCAGTGGACAAATGCCCTATCAACCCGTTCTTCCTTAGAAGCGGCTATTAACGATGTCGTAGAACAAACAACGGCATCTTTAACAGCACCTGCGGATTTAGGACTCGTATTCATTTCTTCTGCTTTTATGAGTGAGTATCCCCGACTTTTGCCCTTATTGGCGGAAAAACTCTCTGTACCTGTATTAATTGGTTGTAGTGCTGGGGGTGTCATTGGCAGAAGAAAAGCAGGAGCAACGGAAGAAATAGAAGCAGAACCAGCCCTAAGTCTGACTTTAGCCCATCTTCCTGGGGTCGAAATTCGACCTTTTCATATTTTAGCCGAAGAATTGCCAGATTCCGATAGTTCCCCCAATGTTTGGATTGATTTAATGGGTGTACCACCGTCACCAGCGCCCCAATTTATTCTCTTGTCTAGTCCTTTTGGTTCAGAAATTAATGATTTGTTAGCAGGTTTAGATTTTGCCTATCCTGGTTCGGTGGTGGTAGGAGGACAGGCCAGTAGCGGCTTTATGAATGGTCACATCGGTTTATTTTGTAATGATAAGTTATTAAGGGAAGGTATCATAGGAATAACTTTAACTGGTAATATCGTCTTAGATACTATTGTTGCCCAAGGGTGTCGTCCTATTGGTGAACCGTTGCAAGTTACTAAAGCAGAACGGAATATTATTTTAGAGTTAGATGAAAAAGTCCCTTTAGTAGTACTGCGAAATTTAATTAGTAGTTTAAGTGAAGAAGATCGAACTTTAGCACAACATTCTTTATTTGTCGGTTTAGCAATGGATGAATTTAGAGTGAATTTACATTCGGGGGATTTTTTAATTCGTAATATTTTGGGAGTAGATCCTCGTGCTGGGGCGATCGCCATTAGCGATCGCATTCGTGCCGGTCAAAGGTTACAATTTCATTTGAGAGAAGCGGAAGCTTCAGCCCAAGATCTAGAAATTTTACTCCAAGAATATCAAAATGAAAATGAAAATACCAGTCACCCCTCTCCTGTAGGTGCTTTAATGTTTACCTGTTTAGGAAGAGGAATAGGACTTTATGGCCAACCTAATTTTGATTCCCAACTTTTTAGCCGTTATTTCCATGATATACCTATTGGTGGCTGTTTCTGCGGTGGTGAAATCGGTCCGGTCAGTGGTAGAACTTTCCTTCATGGTTATACTTCCGTATTTGCCATTTGTCGTTCTGCTATATAAAACCTAGACAAGTCTAGATACACAAAGGACTCATTTTGATTCATCCGTACCTAAGTAGGGCTTGCTGAAAAAGTTGTCTGTGAGGGCAGGGAACTCTTAACTGGGAACAGTTTTAACTGTCTGGATATCCTCAATTTTCCAAATCTGACAAAGAAAAATGCAATTCATTTTGAGATACCATTAGCCAAAACCTGGCACTTTTTTGTGGTAAAAATCCGCGAAACCCTTTGTTAATAAATGGTTTTATGTTTATATGGCTAACGCCACGCTACGCTATCAGCAAGCCCTACTTAGTAGGGATAGAGAGTATTGCAGTTTGCCCATTCCGAGTAACACAGGGAAAAGTAGCTTGAGGAGATTTGTCCATAAAGTTACTAACTGTACCTCGCCCGAAATCCCCTAATTTATTTGCTTCTATTTTTCTAAGCGTACCGCATACCAATGTAAATATTTTCCTGATCCAACATCTAAATTACAACTTGTATCAAGCAAATATTGTGATTTTTCGGTGACGGACTGGAATTTTTGCAAATCTGGGGGTAAATCCTGATCAGGAAGTTGTGATAAAATCTTCTCTAGCTTTGTTAATAACTCAGCCGCTGTGAGGAATTGTTCTGGTTGATTTGTTTCCAAAACAACGAAATCGTCCTGTTGATACATTAATGAATTTGGCATTTTTAGTAATGGGTAATTGGTAATTGGTAATAGTTTTACCACTGACAACGGACTAATAACTAATAACTAATGACTGATAACTAATAACTACGATAAATATACTGGCAAAGTGAAATGAAACCACGCACCACCGTGGGGAGATGAATCTACCCAAATTTGACCGTAGTGAGCGCGGATAATGCGTTGACATAAACAAAGACCAATTCCATATCCATCTACGTTTTGATCGCGTTGGAGACGGAAAAGATTATCAAAAATGCGCTCGCGGTTTTCTTCAGGAATACCAGGACCGCTATCACCAATACTAAATTCCACCTTTTGTGTAGTCCGATGTAATCCCGACAGACTTATAATACCACTCACAGGGGTATATTTGATGGCATTATCTAAAAGATTAATTAGCACTTGCCTAATTCGGGCTGGATCTGCATACACTAATGGTAGATCTTGAGGGATATCTATTTCTATAGTTTGGGATTTGCCAATATAGCGATCGCCCAACTCCTCTAATATCTCTAAACACAATTCCCCTAATTGTAGCTTTTGGGGTGTAATTGGCAATTCTGTATCCTCACCAGATCCTACTTTTAACAGATCAGTAATCATCCGATCAATAATCCGTGTTTGTACGCGGGCTTGTTTTAATAAATGCAGAGCTAATCCCGGTTTCAAGCGAGTAAATTCTCCTGTTTCTGGATTGTAATGAGATTGAAGAGTTTCAATAGCGATAGCCGCAGCCGTGAGGGGATTGCGGAGGTCATGGGCTAAAATGGCAATTATGCGGTCTTTAAACTGTAGTTGTTCTTGCAGTTTCTCCTTTTCTTGCTTGAGACGAAAAATTTCATCCGAGAGTTGAATCAATTGAGAAGAAGTAGCAACAGAATCAATAGTATACTGAGATGATATTACTTGATTTTTTTCATCCAGACGTTCTTGTAAATCCCCCTGTAATTGCAAAAATGCGTCTACTGTGGCTTGCCAACGCGGCCACCAAATTTTTAACTGCGGGATAATATTCGTACCAGCGATAGTCTGTTGAGGTTGGGGATGAATTTTGACTAAAGCTGGAGTTGCTATTAACTTAAAGTGTTCCGCTAAATAAGGCTGTTGTTCAACATCAATAAGTTGCAGATCAAAACTATACACAGCCTCTAATTTCTTTAAGTAAGCGCGAATTTGCTGTACTTGTTGTCGGGACTTAGTCCGTCCGTCAACAAATAGCAATAATTGGAGTGGGGCCTCAGAACAGATAGGCTGATCCTGGGAAACTTGCATGACATCTTGTTTCAGCACTGGTAACAACCTGGGGACACTGTAGAGAAAGTAAAAAAGACCGACGTTGGTTGATGATCGTTGTTTTTTCCAATTTAATATCTATTTTATATTTTTCCTACTGTAGTCCGATCCAGGTTTTTGACATCAGACGAATTTTTGCGGAATTTTGCCGCCTTCTACCTTTATTTTTACACCTATTAGCCCGAATTTCCCACTAGATGGCAATAAAATCGAATTTGTCTTTTACCTGTTGTTAAAAATGCTAAGGTTGAAGGTGAAAATCAATTTGTGATTTCTTTGTGTTTCTCCGTAACTACCCTGCTGCTTTCTTGAGTTTAGCTGTTTTACTGTCTTCCTTAACAGCTTGTACTAACAGTCCATCTGCCAAAAACCTGGAACAGTCATTGGCTGCCGATCCTCGGCTGCAAAATACTCCTGTTCCCTTTGCTAAACCGACTAGTCAGCAAGTAACACCAGACCCAAACACATCAATAGTTAAGTTACCGGCTGATTTTCCCCCAGAGATCCCGATTTATCCCAATGCTGAATTAGAAGAAGTTACACCAGCTAATTCTGAAAATAAAATCTCTATTCGTTGGGGAAGTTCTGATCCTAGTAATTTAATTACCAGCTTTTATCGTCAACAATTTCAGGCTCAAAATTGGCTTGTCCAGCAACCAGAAGACGATGTGCAGGGTACTTTTACAGCACGACGCAATGATTTACTCATTACTGTGACAATTCAGCCACAAACTGTCACCAAGTCCGCACTTAATCAACCTCAAACAGCGACGAAATTATTAATTGAATATTCGTCTCATTCCCAAACTACAGCTACTAATCCAGTCACCTCCCCAGATAATCCCCAATTTATTGGTCCGCTATTGCCTAAAACCAATAATACCAAAATAGTCACCCAACCAACTAACAAATCGGAAATTTTAGCCACCCCAGAATTTATTGATATACAGAAAGTACCCCCGGAATGGCGATCGCATATACAAGATTTAGCGTTATTAGGCGTATTCTCTAGCGACCCCAAAACCACTCAAGAATTTTTACCTGATAAAATTATCACCCGTCGAGAATATGCTCGCTGGTTGGTTAATGCTAATAATACCATGTATTCTAATAATCCAGCCAAACAAATTCGGTTAGCATCCCCTAGCACTCAACCAGCTTTTAGGGATATTCTGCCTCAAGATGCTGATTTTCCCTCAATTCAGGGATTAGCAGAAGCAGGTTTAATTAATAGCATTTTATCAGGAGATGCAACGGCGGTTTTATTTCGCCCTGACGCGCCTTTAACGCGAGAACAATTACTATTATGGAAAGTTCCTTTAGATACCCGTCAAGCCTTACCTGGTGCTAATTTAGAAGCTGTTAAACAAACTTGGGGATTTCAAGATGCAGGTAATATAGAACCAAAAGCATTGAAAGCCATTTTAGCTGATTTCCAAAATGCTGAACAATCAAATATTCGTCGCGTTTTTGGTTATACAACGTTATTTCAACCGAAAAAACCCGTAACTCGTGCAGAAGCAGGTGCAGCTTTATGGTATTTCGGTACTCAAGGTGAGGGAATTTCAGCGACAGAGGCCTTAAAGTTGAAAAACTAAACTAATAACTCAAGTTGCTAGTTATCTAGTTGAGGCTGGTAATGGGTAATGGGTAATGGGTAATGGGTAATGGGTAATGGGTAATTGGTAATGGGTAATTGGTAATTGGTAATGGGTAATGGGTAATGGGTAATGGGTAATGGGTAATTGGTAATGGGTAATGGGTAATGGGTAATGGGTAATGGGTAATTGGTAATGGGTAATGGGTAATTGGTAATGGGTAATGGGTAATGGGTAATTGGTAAAACGAAAGGTAAAGTTACCCAAAACCTCTTTCCTGTTCCCTGTTCCCTGTTCCCTGTTCCCTGTTCCCTATTCCCTGTAACCTGTTCCCTATTCCCTGTTCCCTCTTCCCTTGTCATATTGATTCTAAATAACGCCTTAACTTACTACTAAACCAATCAATAACTGTCACTACTAGCAATAGCACTAACATCATAGTTGTCGCTTTAGTATATTCAAATCCATCTATATAGCTTTTCAATTGAAAGCCTATCCCCCCAGCGCCAACCACTCCTAAAACTGAAGCCGCACGGATATTATATTCAAACATCCATAAAGTATAACCTAGTCCTAGCGGTAATATTTGGGGAAGTATACCATATTGGGCAATTTGCATTCTTGATGCGCCGATAACTTGTAAAGACTCTAAAGAACGATGATCTACTGATTCTATAGCTTGTTGATAAAATTTGGCCAGATATCCAATAGTATATATTGACAATGCTAATGTTCCCGCAGGTGCGCCTAAACCAGTAGCAGCGACAAAGATTAAACCTAAGATAATTGACGGTACAGAACGCACAGCATTTTGCAGTAAATTTGCTATCCATCTTAACCATAAAGGAGCGATATTATTAGCACTAGCCATAGCAATTGGTAATGATAAAATTGCGCCTATAGTTGTTCCCCATAAAGACATTTGTACAGTTTCAATTAATCCTTGAATAGCAATATCTAAAACTTGCAAATTTGGAGGAAATAGCCGAGAAATAAAATCCGTAATAAAAGGCCAACTATCTTTTAATAAGTCAAAATCAACCTTTAATCCTTGTAAAGACCAGATATAAACTTGGATCATCAACAAGAAAATAACTAAAGGAACAAACCAAGGATAACGATGAAAAATTTGTAACTTAGGAAAGGGTTTCATTTTTTAAAACAAAGTAAAATTTTCTATTTTTAATTTTTCGTAAGCATTCAGCCGCAAATATTGATTAGATAAATAAGGTGCGTTACGCTGGTACTAACACACCCTACTGCTTTGCGTCAGATCAAGTTATACTTATTTCAGGAAAATTGGGCTTGTAAATTTTCACATTTACCATCATAAACTACTTCACCTTTATCTAAAATAATAGCTCTTTGAGCGTATTCTGTAGCTAAAGTTAAATCATGTAAAACAGTAATAATAGTTAAACCTTGTTGATGTAATTCAGATAAAGTTGTCATTACTTGTTGTGAGGCTATTATATCTAAACCTGTAGTAGGTTCATCAGCTAAGAGTATTTGCGGAGACTGCATTAATGCACGAGCAATTGCTACTTTTTGTTGTTGTCCACCACTCAATTTACTGGTTTTTTGATATACTTGTTCTCTTAGTCCTAATTGTGTTAGTAATTCTAAGGCTAATTTACGATCGCTTTGAGGAAATCCCAATAAAGTTTGTCGGTTTTTTCTAACTCCTAATCTTCCACATAAGACATTATCAATAGCTGATAATTGTCGAATTAATCCCCCTCCTTGAAATAACATTCCCACATCTCGACGAATTTGTGGTAATTTTTGTTGAGAGCAAGAAACACCATTGATTTTAATTTCTCCTTTCATTAAAGGTACTAAACCCACGAAAGATTTTAACAATGTTGATTTACCCGCACCATTCAATCCTAATAAAGCCACAAATTCACCTTGATTAATTTTGCAGTTAATTTTATTTAAAATTGGACGTTTTAGAGATGAAATATAATCTGTCTCTAAATTGGAACATTCAATGCAATTCACGTTACTTCTGGATAAATTTAATGAGTGGGAATTGGTCTTTTCTACTTGATAAATAGTCATAAATAACCTCAGGACAAAATTTCTTCATCAAAGCACTAATAGAAAACCAAAGATATTTAACCCACAAAGGTGGGTTCTATTTATATCTATGGTTCTATTCCTGTATTTTTTAATGCTTGTCGCACTGGTAGCAGATGACGATTATGATCAATTCTTACCAATTCTGTGGAATTATATAAACCAGTTAATAATTGATTATTTTCTGATTTATTTAACTTTAACAAAGCATTAATCAACTTTTCTCTGACTACAACTGGTACATCATCATCAATCGCAATTCCATGAGCAGGAACACCAGAAATTTTGTGTAATACTCTAATTTTATCTCTATTTTCCGCTGCTAAATAAGGAGGAAAAAGAGCATATTCTGATACTACAGCCACATCAGCTTGACCCCTAACTACAGCATCTAAAGCTTTACTATAATTCCCACCATAACTAATTTTACCAAAAAAACTATCTAAACGGTCACGATTAGGAACAAAACCCAGTTTTACTAATTCACTGACTGGAAAAATAAATCCAGAACCAGAGGTAGGAGAAGTAAAAGCCATGGTTTTTCCTCTTAGTTGTTCTAGGGTTGCTTTCCCAGAATTTTTACTTTTTAATTCGCTATTTTGAGGAACAACAAAAACAGAATTATAAGTGTATCTTCCAGAGTAATTTTTGCGAACTTCAGCCAAATATAACCGAGAATTTGCTAATTGTTCCGCTTTGAGTGCCGAACGACTGCTTAAAAATGCTACATCAGCCCGATTTGCTCTTAAGGCCTCTACTGCGGCTGTTTCATCACCTACTTGCGCTTTGATAGATATTCCTAACTCTTTTGATAAAAACTCGGCCACACTATTAGCTTTATTTTGCAAGTCAGTAGAATCAGAACGGCTAGGAAAAATTATAGTTATATCTTGCAATTTTTGAGCAATTAAGCCCGTTTTTGATTGATTTTGGGGATATTGAGCGATCGCAATTGGCAAAAACCCTGAACTGTACCAAACCATTCCTGTGAACCCTAACAACCCTCCACAAAGGCTATACAGACTTTTTTTACACACTTTCATTTTTCTACTCCATTAAGAATTATTTTCAATATTTTTGCAAATTTATTGCAACTAGTTTTCTAAAGAGACTTTATCGTTTTTAGAAATAAAAGTCAATAAGGTGAAAATTTTTTTCCTGAAAACGACAAAGACCCGATATTGAGTATGCTTTATAAAAATTAATATCTATTATATAGATTGTTGATACAATTAAGTATATTTTAACAAAACAGTATAAAATAGATAAATATTTAAGCGCAAAATATATACCAGTGAAGATGGTCAAAATTATCTGCATTTAGGAAGAATTATGGTATTATTATAAATAAACAACAGCTAGAAAATTAGTTTTCAAACTAATGTTATTGTATTCCATAAACTCAGAATTTACTATATATAAAAATGATGAACAAATTGAGAATTTACCACCCAAGAAACCTCTGGTTTGAAAGATTAATGGCCATTACCGCCAGTTTGAACTTAATATTAGTTTTATTGGATTTAAGTTACGTACCCTGGCGGGATTTTTACTTCCGCAGACTTCCTGGAATTACTAGATTTTATGACCCCGTTAAAGGTATTGAATCTCATCGTGATACAAAACAATATTTAGAAGCAGTAGGGGAATTAGAAGCACAGGTAAATCAAACAGGATTAAACTCATTTCAAGTTAAAACTAAGTTAGAAAAGCTGCGTTTTCTCAGTCAAGAGATGATTGAAACTAATCCTTTTGCTGGAGCAGGAAAAAGTGGAACTCTGGAAAAAATTAAAAACCGAATGCGGGAACATATCGGAGAAAAATCTGCAAAAGCTGCATTTAATACTTTTTGGAGTCAGGAATATTTATCTAAACATGATTGGAATCAAGAAATAGATTTTTTCCGCGAGAGAATTAGCCCAGGAATTGCGATTAACTATTATCGTAAAATTGATGAAAATGGGGAATTTATGAATAATTTTTGGAAAATTGATTTACCTTTTGTGGTTCTATTTACCATAGAATTATTAGGACGGACTTTTTTTATCAAACGTAAATATAGTCATTTAAGTTGGTTAGAAGCAATTCTTTGGCGTTGGTATGATTTATTATTACTAATACCAATTTGGCGCTGGTTAAGAGTTATTCCAGTGACAGTGCGACTTGATCAAACAAAGCTGGTTGATTTTTATTTAGTCAGAAGACAAATTCATCAAGGTATTCTGGCTAATTTTGCGGAAGAAATTACAGAAATTGTCGTAGTTCAAGTAATTAATCAAGTTCAAGGTTCAATTCAACGAGGTGAAATTACACGCTGGATATTAGAATCAGAAAATGTGCGTTCTTATATAGATATTAATAATATCAATGAAGTAGAAGCAATGACAGGATTATTAATTAAAACACTGGTTACTCAAGTATTACCAAAAATCCAACCAGAAGTAAATGCGATTTTATGCCATAGTATTCAAATCGCTTGTCAGCAATTACCTGGCTATAATAACATTCTCATGTTACCAGGATTAGGTAAAGCTCAAACACAAATTACTGAACAAATAGCCACCCAAATTACTAATAATATTTATGGTGCTTTATCTAATACTATTAAAGATCCTATGGCAGCAAAACTTTCTACTCAGCTAATAGAAAAATTTACAACTTCATTCACTTCAGAAATTCAGCAAAAGCAAGTATTGGTAGAAATTCAAAGTTTGCTAAATGACTTTTTAGAAGAAGTTAAAATTAACTACATTCAACGTTTATCCCAAGAGGATATAGACAAAATACTCGAAGAAACCAGAAAAGTGCGAACAGAATCATCTAGTAGTTTATCTATTCGTAAATAAAAATTAGTAGCTCTACCGGAGTGAGTATGCTAAACTGGAGGAAACAGGGAATTATTAACTTCTCGGTTTAGCATAACAAGTACCGAAGAACCAATTTTTTTAAACAACATGGTCTGGTTCTAAAGCACAGGGATAAGCCGAATCTCCCGTTTCGACCTGAAGAGTAGAGTGTTTGATCCCAAAATTCTGTTTAAGTTCCTGACAAACTTCCCATAAAAAAGCATCACCGGGGTAGCCCCCTGGCATCACTAAGTGAACCGTGAGTGCTGTTTCCGTTGTACTCATAGCCCAGATATGAAGATCATGGATTTTTGACACACCAGGGCATTCAATTAAGTAATTTTTCACAGCCCGCGGTTCGATTCCTGCTGGTACTCCGTCAAGTGCTAAATTTACGGAGTCTCTGAGTAAATGCCACGTCCCGACCACAACAACAGCCACAAGCACTAAGCTAACCAATGGGTCAAGCCATACCCAATGAGTCAATAAAATCCCAATTCCCGCTACTACAACACCCAAAGATACCAAAGCATCAGCAGCCATGTGTAAGAATGCTCCCCGAATATTCAAGTCACTTTTGCGTCCTGAGATAAACATAAGTGCAGTAACAGTATTAATGATAATTCCCACTAGGGCAACACCAATAATAGTTTCCCCTGATACAGAGGCGGAATCATTAAAGCGGCGAATAGCTTCCCAGCCAATAGCACCCATAGATAAAAACAAGATCACAGCATTTACTAAAGCAGCTAGGATTGAAGAAGCACGCAAACCATAGGTATAGCGGTGGCTAGGAGGACGACGGGCCAGCGCACTTGCACCCCACGCCAGGAGGAGTCCCAATACATCACTCAGGTTGTGACCAGCATCAGCAAATAAAGCCAGAGAGTGCGCTAAATAGCCATAAGCAGCTTCAATAATGACAAAACCTAAATTAAGTGCAGTCCCAATAGCAAAAGCTCGGCTAAATGTTACCGGAACGTGACTGTGATCATGGTGTCCATGTCCGTGGTGATGATGGTGATCCTGTGTCATAGTGGTGAGTTGGGAGTAAAGAATGGATTATTTTCAGGCATTTGCAGGTACTTTAGGGTGCGTTAGGATGAAATCCGTAACGTACCATTATCAAGAACTGGGTGTGTTACGCTATCGCTAACACACCCTACGTATATTTTTGCAAATCCAACCAGATTTTTATATATATATTAGATCATAGACCCCTCCCCGCTTGCGGGGAGGGGGTTGGGGTGGGGTTCTTATATCTCAGTTGGATGAGGTACACTTTTAGCTGGTAAGATGCCCGCACCACAGGGTTTTTATCATTAATATCTGTACCTCATAATATCGGAAACTGCTGTAAATTCGGTAAAAGCTAATTCATCATTACAGATTGACGATAAATTAAGCTCCACGTTTTAATGATGCTTCTACTTTTTTAAATTCTGCATCTAGACGTTTTTTGAGTTTTTCAGGAACGGGACGGTTAGGATAAGAACTATAATGTCCCGCAAGGGAGTTGAGGGCTGTTCTCATGGTTGTAAAAGAGCTAAGACTTGCAACAGCGCTATTTCTCTGGTAACGGGCTGAAAAATCGTTAATTTTTTGACGGGCTTCTGTTTGTAGGGCGGCCTTATCAGGAGAATCTTGTGGTAATTCTATAGCTTGTCTCAAAGTATTGACCACAGCTAAGGTATCTTGACGATAATCCCCAGTTAAACTATCAAGACTACCACTACAGCCAATTAAGCCGATAACTAAAACTAAAACTAAAGAAAGCAGACGCGACCAATAGCTTTTCATAAGCATTAAGTAAAAAAAACTAAATCACGTCTATCCTATCTTGAATCGGTATAGTTACTAAAAATTATCAGTTCTCTATTATCAGTTCTCCCCAATTTTCCATAACTCGATATAAAGTATCTCGTTGTTGGTAAGGTCTGTTTATAGATGTTATGGCATTCTGTAAAGTTTCTACTTCCATACAAGTACCACCTATAGCCCCAGCCATGGTGGTAATATGTTCTTCCATTAATGTCCCACCAAGATCATTACAACCCCAATTTAAGGCCGTTGTAGCCCCAGCCAGTCCTAATTTTACCCAACTTGGTTGATGATTGGGTATATAATTTCCCAGGTAAATTCTGGCGACAGCGGTTAACAGCAGGGAATCAGTTAACACTGGTTGATCCCTTCCTACCCGTCTGCGTAAGGATTTGGGCGCTTCTTGTCCCACAAATGGTAAAACAATAAATTCCGTAATTCTAGCAGGATATCCTGTTTCTATTGCCTTTTGTTGGAGCGATCGCAATTTTTCTAAATGTCCTATTTGTTGTTCTGGAGTTTCAATATGTCCAGATAATATGGTACTGGTAGTAGGTACACCTAATTGATGGGCTGTACTGACAATTTCTAACCAAGTCTCTGTATTAATTTTTTCTGGACATAATACCCGTCTCACATCATCATCTAACACTTCTGCGGCTGTTCCGGGCATAGAACCGACACCAGCATCTCGCAAAGCTATAATGACATCAGTATAGGAAATTCCGTCTAATCTGGCGATAAATTGGATTTCCTGGGGTGAAAAAGCGTGTAAATGTAAGTGAGGAAATTCGTTTTTGATGGTTTCTACCAGTTTCAGATAGTAAGTTAAAGACTTGCCATTTATTCGCGCTTCTGGGTGTAGTCCTCCTTGCATACAAATTTCAGTTGCTCCTCGACGCACTGCATCTGTAGTTTTTGACAAAATCTGCTCCCAATTTAACCAGTAAGCATCCTGATCACCATCATCGCGGCGAAATGCACAAAAACTACAATGTTGTTCACAAATGTTAGTAAAATTAATATTTCGGTTAATAACGTAAGTAACCGTATTTCCAGCCTGTTTTTGTCGTAATTGGTCTGCTGTAGCTTGAATTTGTGTAATTGCTTCTGGACTGGTCTGTTTTAATAAGAATACCGCATCATTCGGGGTTATATCTTTATCTGTTAAAGCAGACTCAAGAATAGAATCAACAGTTATATTAGTCATTGGTGATCGATTAAATATAAACGACTTATTTAAGTTTTATAATAAATTGAAAGGAGAACCAATATCAACAAATAATATTGATGAAGTTAAATTTAACCCAAAACTCCTTGACACAAAATAGCTAAAATCTTGTTTAACTCCTGAATATAATAATTATTCAAATCAATAAATATATCAGTCCCTTCCAACTTTAAGAACTTCCATATATCTCCTGTTGTCACAGCCCCATAAATAGTTTTAATTTCATTACCTTCCTGTTCATTAAACAATTGTGCTGCTAACATTGCTGCTGCACATTCACCCAAACCACCTTTAATATTTTCATTTTTAGCTTCTACAATAATTATTACAGGAGCATTAATTGTTAACTGTTCCCTAGAACGACTGATAACAAAATCACAATAACCATTTAAACCTCTCTCAATATCAACATTAAAATCTGTACCAGAAAATAAACTAATTTGATAATTAGCTTTACGTCTAACTTCTAATAAAATTGGCGTAATAATCATTTCTGAACGTGCTTTTTCCGTATTTATTGCTAACGCGAGTTCTGTAGTTTCTTCTAAAGTGTTAGTCAACTTTTCGCTGATTTCTATAGGTTCTACAGTAGCAAATAAATCAGCTTCTTCCTTAATTGTAATGTTAAAAGTTTTCTTAAACTTAGTTAAGCTAAAATCACTATAAGCCATTGATCTTACCTATTATTTTCAATAGGTTATCTAAAATTTAAAACTTCTTTAATTATAGCAGTATACTTTTCACCGAATAGGTGCATCTTTACCCTTAGTCTCAATATCCCTTTGTTTTGATCATATTAAGTGTATGATACTCTATGGAAAATTAAGCTTTATACAGACAATTTGGCAATTTAAGATTTACCACGTAGCTTATGAATACAAACTCATCAAATTCCCTATTATCAGTTCCCTGCGGTGCATTGAGAATTTCTGAACTGACACCAGACCCTAAGAACGAAAACAATATCATGCTGCTATCTGTAGTAATTCCTACCTATAAAGAGCGTGATAACATTGAAAATGTAGTTAATATCTTGAGTGGGTTATTAGATCAGACTATTCCTGGTAATTATGAACTAATTGTAGTGGATGATGATAGCCCAGACCGGACATGGGAAGTAGCGGAAAATCTCATATCAGATTATCCCCAATTGCGGGTCATGCGTCGTCAAGAAGAACGGGGACTATCTTCTGCGGTAATTCGTGGCTGGCAAGCGGCCAGAGGGAGTATATTAGGTGTAATTGACGGAGATTTGCAACATCCTCCAGAAGTGCTAACACAATTATGGCAGAAAATTGAACAGGGAGCAGATTTAGCAGTAGCTAGTCGTCATGTCGAGGGTGGTGGTGTGAGTAGCTGGAGTGTAATTAGACGCTTTTTATCCCGTGGGGCGCAGGTATTGGGACTAGTAATTTTACCAGAAGTTGTGGGTAGAGTATCTGACCCAATGAGTGGTTATTTTATGGTAAGACGAAAGGCGATCGCTAATACTACACTTAATCCCATAGGATATAAAATTCTTTTAGAAGTCATTGGCCGGGGACAAATAAGGGAAATTGGTGAAGCTGGTTACATTTTCCGGGAACGCACGGAAGGAGAAAGCAAAGTCACATGGAAACAATATGTAGACTATATTCAACATTTAATCAGATTACGGTTATCTACTGGGAGAATAGGAAAAATTAGTCAAAAAGTCAACTTTCCTGTTGGGCGATTTCTCCGTTTTGGTGCAGTAGGATTGAGTGGCGTATTTGTAGATTTAACCATATTTCACCTCATGCGTACCGTGATCAATTTAGGGTTAACTCGCAGTACAATTTTATCCGCCGAAATAGCAATTCTCAATAATTTTCTTTGGAATGATTTGTGGACTTTTGGGGATATTTCCCGAAAACAGAGAGGAAAGCGACAGTGTTTCAAAAGATTCTTGAAGTTCAATATAGTCTGTTTAGCTGGGATAATCATCCAAACCTTAGTAGTCAATTTCCTATTTAATAACTTAGGTATGAACCAGTATATAGCCAAATTAATAGCGATCGCAGTTGCCACAATTTGGAATTTCTGGGTTAACCTAAAACTAAGCTGGCGAGTCACAGAAGTCAAATAAATCCATTAATTCATCTATTGATATTAGGTTTTTGCTTTTGATTAAATAAACCGGACATACTCATACCCGTCACCAACAAACCGATTAATCCGAAACCATTCAAAATCGGATAAATTCCCTGTAAATGAAAAATTTCTCCAGTATGAATTTTCAACATTAATCTAGAAGAAAGTCCAATATTAACAGACCATTCCCCAATAATAGTTGCTAACATTCCCGTTAAAACAGTTAATAAAAGGGGGACACAAACAATAATGCCAATAACACGATGATATTTACGAAATGCTTTTTTCACAGTAATCCTCCGAAATACAATAAGATTATTAAACGCAGATAAACGCAGATAAACGCAGATGAATTAAGAGATTTATTTTGTGCTGCTTCACATACAATTAGTATTACCTTTGCGCCTTTGCTCCTTTGCCTCTTTGCGCGAAACATCTTAATTATCTGCGTCGCCAAACCTTCAATCCTTCAAACCACAAAATACTAAAAACCCCAGAAGTGAGACTAACTAATAAATCATCAAAATGCAGAAAAGAGAACCGAAATAAATGCCGCAACAAAGGAACATAAAGCACCAGTCCCATAAACACTAGACCACCACCACCACCCAATACCTTCTTGTTTGAGGCGATTACCTGCGGTGAGTGCAGATAACCCCCTAAGAGATTGAAGTTCAATTTTATGAGTCATGACACAAGTTTTGTTTTAACGGTTAGGTAGTGTGCAGAGTGCATATAGCGGACAAAACAATCAAGAAAAACTTATATTAAAAATCACTTAAAACTGTTATTTTAAGCACTCTAGAGTACAAAAGGGTGATTACAAGCAATACCAACACCAGTATCCGCCAATTCCATAACTACAAAATCATCCCATTTAACGATTTTTACCCTGATCAGACCGCCATTAGATGGATATTGCAAAGTATTTCCTAGTAAATTGCCAAGTTGTTCCTTTCGAGTTCTTGACTTTGCTGTTCCATCATGGGAAATATTAGAGCGGTACAAATAAAAATATCCATTAGGAGTTGACAATGAAGAGTTTCAAACCAATGTTAATTATTGCAAGCATCAGCATACTAACTTTAGTAGGCTGTAATAAGCCTAAACAAACAGCCACCGAAACCATCCCAGCAACAGCTTCCAATTCTACAGAAAAAGCTCCAACCAAAACATCCACAGCAGGTAATACAGGTTTACTAGCTGTAGTCTCCAAAACAAAAACCGCAGTTAAATCTGGTAATTTTATTGAAGCTAAAAAAGAATTTGATAAATTTGAGGATGTTTGGAAAGAAGTAGAAGACGGAATAAAAGCTAAATCTCGTGATAACTATGACGCTGTAGAAAAAAGTATGGATGAAATTTCAGAAGAACTCAAAACTGCTAAACCTCAAAAAGACAAGTTATTAGGATTATTACAGTCATTAGAAAAAACTATTAATGCTATTCCTAAGTCTTAATAAAATCTCAAATCCAATAATTTTGAATTGGACAACATTTAAATATAATTTGTTTTCAGTAAGGTGGGCAATGCCCACCATTTTTAGATAAATTTGTAAATTGGATATTACAGCAAATTGTTATCAAACCCGGAACAAGAACCCCACCCCCAACCCCCTCCCCGCAAACGATGAGGGGGCTAAACTGACAATAAATTTATGAAAAAGGTTTAAGCCATTTTCTCAAAATAGCAGTATCTAAAACAAAAGCAGCTAAGGCAAACCACAATATACTTTCTCCTGCTAAAATCAAAAAAGGTAAAATCGGATTATTTAGATGCCAACCAACTTCTATCTGAGTTAAACCCCGCACCAAACCAAAAGCCCAAATTCCCCCAGTTTTCAGGTGAGGATTTGTATCTACGCGGATGATATAACGGTAGGTGACACCAAATAGAAACCCAGAAAACCCTGCTATTACACCACTTAATAACACCTGTAAATTTACAATATCAATTTGATTATAACTAACCAAGGAAAAATACTTATCCAGCCATAAAACATTAATCAAGCTGGTGCTAAGGAAAGCTAAACCTAAAGATATACTGCCAATTACTCCCGCTTTTAGCGATTCTAACCGTTCTGTCATTAGTTCCATCATCTTGCCAAACCTGCTATCAATATAGTTAATGAATCAACCGCGTTTTCCCAGTATGATAAATATTAGAGACCTTTTGTAATTATTTGAAAAGTAGAACTATGATTTTGACACTGGGTTGGGTATCACTGTTAGTTGTGTTTACTTGGTCGATTTCTATGGTAGTTTGGGGACGCAACGGACTATAGAGGAATCGTGGAAAGTCCATTTTTGGGTATTTTAGCCTTATTTGGCGTAGTGCTGCTGGTAGGAGTCACTGGTGGTGTTGTTTACCTAACATTAGCAGATTGGCGCGACCGTCGTCGTTTTGAAGACGAAACTCGCGCAGCCCGACGTAGCACTAGCAAGCGCAAATGATTACATTGCAGCATATATATTACTATATTCTGCCTTAAAAAGTGTTTATGTAGGGATAGCAGCTATCCCTACATAATCTACTATTAATCTCTTCTCTTCCCCCCCTTTGCACCTCCGCGTGAGAAAATTTTTCCAGAGATCTTCAGTAGTAAATCAAGTAAAATAGAAAAAAATATACCTGTCTATAGCCAGAAACTACAAACAAGTACGATAAAAAAAATACAACAGTTTATTAAAAAAATACTAGATTAGTCGTTATCCCATTCTTCGCGGCCGATTAAATCACCGATACGATCACGGAGTAAAAAATCACATTTTTCTAATTCACATTCAACGCAAACCCACTCTCTAGCAGGTATAAATTGGCAAAGTGTATATATTGGTTGCTGACGGCCAACCATTCCCCTTTCTACCAGTCGACGGGCTTCGTCCTGGATAACATTCAGAGAATAGTAATTGTAATTGATAGAAGGCACCGTATTTACAGTCATGGTTTTTTACTCACAAAATTACATTTAGAAAAGGTTCCCATTATTCAGTAGGAACTAGGAACAAAGATGGCAATAATTAAACCTGTATCCAGGGTTTTGTAGTTTGCTATACGGAACTATTATCATTTTGACGTTATGCACTACTAAATTATCTAAAGAAATGTTAAATTTGTCAAGAAAATATGACATTTATGGTATTTGAATTTCATATTTTCAGGATAAAAGAAGCTAATTTTACTATTCAAAGCTAAATATTTCCATTTTCAACAACTTCCACATTAATCTCTGAAAAAACTATTAAAACTATACTGGACTTGTTCTCACCTTAACTGTACTAATTTAGGTGTATTTATCGTATTTGACATCTACCCCAGGATACAGGATCTACAACACCTATAATTCTTTAAAAATAGGGAAGATTATCCCTATCTTAATAGTTCCAGAACAACCAATAATTTCAAGATTTCTTTATATTCCCGTCAGATGGGAATTATTCAACCATTTCTTCTGCTACCTCGTCTATACTTGTTGATAAAGTCCGTTGCTGCTGAAGTTGGTTTAATAAACTCAGCACTTTAGTGCCTCTTTCTATAGACCTATCTTCAACAAATAGCACTTCTGGAGTGCGCCGTAATCTAATTCTCGCCCCAAGTTCGCTGCGGACGTAACCTGTAGCTGATTTTAAACCTGCCATTGTTTCCGCCTTAGCTTCCTGAGTCCCATAAATACTGACAAAAATTGTGGCGTGTTGCAGATCCCCAGAAACATCCACATCAGTGACACTCACCATTCCCGTACCCACACGGTCATCTTTAATGCCGTTGAGTAGCATTTGGCTAACTTCCCGTTTAATTAATTCAGCAACGCGGGAAACGCGGCGATTTGTAGCCATATAAATTCCGCCTTTTCAAAAAGTTTTGATAACATGATTCTAAATGTAAGTTAAAGTGGACTGTGCTTGATGTGATCAAATCAAAAGAAGAGTCCAATAGACTAAAACTTTTTTTGTTCCCAGTCTAGACTGTATTTAAACCCAACATAGCCCGGAGGGTGAGGGTGACGAAAAAAAGACCACCAGCAAAAAAGCCTAAAATAGCAATCAGTGTCACAGGACGTTTCAACAGAGGAAACAGCGGCTCAAAAGTGTTGAGAAAAATACCTAAGACTATACTAACCAAGTACCGAGGGTAGCGGAAGACGTTATCCCAAAATCCATCAAACATTTGAATTTAAACCGCCTTGTGATATAATGCAAGTTTGTTTTTGTGTTCTTTACCTACTCTGATTATAATATATAACCATCATATCCTAGAGAGCGGGAAGAAACAGGGAATAAATAACTTAGATTAATTTAGTTTTCATTTTAACAGTAAGTAGATGGTAAGTCAAATTCCTCAACAAACTTACCCACGGCCATTTTTAAAGTGGGCTGGGGGTAAAACTAGATTAATTTCCCAATATAAAGACTATTTTCCTAAACATTACGAAACTTACTATGAACCATTTTTAGGTGGTGGAGCAGTTTTTTTCTATTTGCAGCCATTTAAAGCGGTTTTAACTGATATTAATGCAGATTTAATTCTCACTTATCGGTGCGTTAGAGATAATTTGGGAGAGTTAATAACTCTGTTGCAACATCATCAAATCAGCCATAATTCAGATTATTATTATAATGAAAGAAATCATCATGGTGGCACAGATTTAGAAAAAGCGGCTCGGTTTATTTATCTGAATAAAACTTGTTTTAATGGACTTTATCGAGTTAATTCTCAGGGTAAATTTAATGTTCCTGTGGGAAAATACAAAAATCCTGGTATTTGTCAGCAAGAAGTTTTAAAATTAGCATCGTTTGCACTCAAGAACGTAGAAATTAAACAAGGGAATTTTGATGAGGTTTTAAATTATCCAATTGGTAGTAATGACTTTGTTTATTTTGATCCCCCCTATTATCCTCTAAATAGAACTAGCAATTTTACAGCTTATAGTAATTTTTGTTTTGATGAGAATCAACAAATAAAACTGAGGGATATTTTTAGTAAATTAGCTAATAAAGGTGTAAAAGTTATGCTATCTAATTCTGATTGTCCATTTATTCGTGACCTTTATGTTGGGTTTAATATTCATACTGTATTAGCAGCAAGGTCAATTAATTCCCATGGTCAAAAACGAGGGAAAATAAATGAATTATTAGTAACTTCTTATTAAATTAAAATTGTAGGTTGGGTAGAACAAAGTCAAACCCAACATTTTGAAATCTAAGAGAGTGTTTGAGAAGTCTAATTTATGACACCCCTAGGGACTAGAGGTCGCGCTTCATCTTGCACACAGGCGAAACAAACCTTAACTTTGTCTTAGTCCACGCAGGTAGACCTTGTTTGTGTAGTAGCGATTTATAATCGCCAGCAACTTTTAAAACATCCTCTAACATTTACATGATTTTGTTGGGTTTCCTTGCGTCAACCCAACCTACAGAATTAAATTTAATTGCTCTTAGACTCAGCATGACCATTACGAATAGACCATGCTAGTTCTAACATTTGAGTCCAGCGTTTTTGGAGTTGTTTAGGAGTACATTGAACAGCTTTAGAGATAAGTAGATCACTTTGACAGGCAGTTTTCAACTCAAAAATTTGTTGTTGTTGTTGTGTGAGTTGATGCCAAAAAGTATCCCATTGCTGAGAAGATAGACCTAACTTGTGTTCCAAACCAGCGCCCAACCATTGATGAACTAATTGCCATTGATGCTGTTTAGCGAACTTCTCAACGTGATACTTAAATCTTTGTTGTAAATAATCGCGTTGACGACTAGTTAAACCGAGAATTTGGTCAATTTCTGGTGCAGAGAGATCCTGAAGTTTAAGAGTCAGATAATCCATACAATCAGATTGTCCTTGAGACTCCAGATATTTCATCAATTCCGTAATTACTCGATTGCGTTCCGACTCCTCAGAAGGGTCAAAACCAGGTTTAGCAATCATTTGTGAGCGAATTTGCTGCACAGCCACATTACGCTGATAAGATTCCGCTTCTTCCGTTTTCGCAGAATCTACAGCCATTTCAATATCTACAGTAGTTTCTTGAGGTTGACGACGGGCAAAACCTTGAGCGCGTAAAACAATTAACTGTTGATTAGCGCCACCTGGTAAATTAATCCGGCGTTTGGCATACTGTTCTGTAAAAGCCATATACTCAGCCACTTGTAACTGAGTCCGGGGGGTGTAATCTTCAGGTAATTCAGTTTCTCGACGAAAAGCTTTAATAGCTTCGATATAGAAAGCCTGTAAAAAATCTTCAATGAGATTGTAACGAGCGTCAAAACCTAAATCTGAGCCGGCAACAGCAACGTGACGATAAACAATAGCCCCCAAACTACTATGTAATTCAACTCGTCCTTGTCTAGAACCGAGTTGGTAGTAACGCAGGCACTTTTGTAAACGATGTCTTCCTAAAGTAATTTGCCAAGACTGAATTTGTCCTGAATTTTGGATACGGGAGCTTTTATCGCATATCCGTTCTACTTCCTTGGCTATGCGCCCGACGACATCTTGCACACCAATAGATGTAGCTTTAACTTGAGATTGCATTTCCTGGAATAGAAGTTGCACCAATGTATTGGTATTGACAACAGACAATTCTTCCAGAGAAATATAGCTATTAAAAGCAGATGTAGAATTAGGCAGATTGGCGATATTAGCTTTCATGACTTTTCTGTAAAATTGGTATTGCACCTTAACTCAAATGCAGACACAGTATTTAAGAGCCGTCACGGTAGTGAGAACCTTTGAGTATTCTTTCTGTGAAGATTCACCACCTGGATGGCTGATATGTAAACACTGTAGAAAATTTCCCAAGTTAAGGGCTTGTTAATTGTGTCGCTTTGTTTTTAGTAACTAAATCAAAGATGGCATAATAGATATTCACTTTGAGGACAAATCGCCAAAAGGCTAGTCATGGTAAAATTGGCCGATAGCCTGCGTAGCGTAGCCATAATTTCATGAATTAGGATTACAGTGCCAGGAAGGATAACAATTTCAAAATTGGAGTCAGGTGCTCATAAATTAGCGCAACCGATTCCAAAACAAAGGGTTGTACTTGTCAAGCTTTAACCTTAAACCCAAGTAGCTACGGCTTCCCAACCTAAACCTCTCCGAATAATAACTGGTTCTTCGTCTGTTAAATCTAAAATGGTAGACACTTGATACGTCGGCTCTTGGGCCGTATCAATGATAATATCCACCAGTTTATCTAAATGGTCATATAAATCTACCCGTGACAGTATTGGTTGCACTCCGTCTCCATTTATTTCCTCATCTTCGTTGTTTGCGCTTTGGCCTTGAGCCGAAGTCGAAATAATCGGGTTTCCTAAGGCCGCCAGTAATGCCAAGCAAACATTATGATTTGGCACTCTAATTCCTGTGGTTTTGCGTTTGGGATTTTGCACTAGTCGCGGTACTAATTTGGTAGCAGGGAGCAAAAATGTGTAGGGACCTGGTATTAACCGCTTCATAATCCGGTAGGCTGTATCACTTACGAAGGCATAAGTAGCCACATTGGAAAGTGAGGGACATAAAAATGTCAGGGGTTTATCATTTGCTAACTGTTTAATTTGCCGCACTCTTTCCACCGCCGACTTGACATTCAAATCACAACCAATTGCATAAACTGTATCAGTAGGGTAGAGCATAATAGCGCCACCTAATAGCGCCAACTTTATTTCCTCTATTCGACGACTTTGAGGATTATCAGGATGAATGGTGAATATTTTGGCCATAATAGGGTTGGTAATGGGTAATGGGTAACGGGTAAAAGTTTTCCTTCTTTTTTCTGACAACGGACAAGGGACTAATAAATTTATGAATAAAATTGCTTATTTTCAATGTCCAACAGGGGTTGCTGGGGATATGTGTTTAGGGGCATTAGTCAGTTTAGGTGTGCCTGTGGAGTATTTAGTAGAAAAACTCAATAGTTTGGGAATTGAGCCAGAATACCGACTGTGGGCAGAATTTGTCCACCGGCAAACTCAAGAGGCGACTAAAGTTCATGTTGATTTATTAGATCATCACCATCATCATAACCATGAACATGATCACCGCCATGGCCGTCATTTACCAGAAATAGAGAAGATGATTCTCAATGGCAAATTACCAAAGCGGGCAGAAGCTTGGAGTTTAGCCGTTTTCCGACGTTTGGCAATAGCTGAGGGGGCTGTTCATGGCATTGCACCGGAAAAAGTTCATTTTCATGAAGTAGGTGCTGTAGATGCGATTGTGGATATTGTTGGTACTTGCTTAGGATTGGATTGGTTGGGTATTGATAGCAATCAGCAGGGCTTTCCCTTGCTATACTGTTCTGCTTTCCCTACGGGAGGTGGTACTGTTCATGCAGCCCATGGACGAATGGCAGTACCAGTACCAGCGGTGTTAAAATTGTGGGAAATGCGGGGTTGTCCAGTTTATAGCAATGGTATTGATAGAGAACTGGTAACACCGACGGGGGCCGCAATTACTACTACCTTAGTGCAGGACTTTGGTTCACCGCCACCAATGACTATCAAACAGGTAGGATTAGGGGCAGGTTCTCTAGATTTACCCATTCCTAATATACTACGGCTTTGGTTTGGTGAAAGCGAATCTTTACAGACTGATAATTCTGATTTTGTGGAACATTCCCCCAATTTGGAAACCGTTACCGTATTAAAAACTCAAATAGATGACTTAAATCCCCAAGTATTCGGTTATTTATTTGAGGCTTTATTTACTGCTGGGGCGCTGGATGTTTTTACCCAACCGATAGGAATGAAAAAATCTCGTCCTGGAATTTTGTTAACTGTGATTTGTTATCCAGATAAATTAGATAATTGTCAAGCAGTATTATTTCGAGAAACCAGCACTTTAGGGATTCGTCGCACTACTGAACAACGCTCAATTTTACAAAGAGAAATGCAAAAAGTGGACACTATTTATGGGACAATATCGGTAAAAGTTGCTTGGGGAGGAAAAGGCACAGAAAAGGTAATTACAAATGTCCAGCCTGAATATGAAGATTGTGCAGTTTTAGCACAACAAAATAATATTCCTTGGCGAGAAATTCATCGTTTGGCCTTAGAAAGTTGGTATTTAAAATATCAAAATTAACAAGGTATACACAATTAAATACAAAATGGGCGGGCTAGAAGCCCACCCCACAGGAGTAATATATATTATTGTTATTGTGCCTTAAATACAAAATGGGCGGGCTAGAAGCCGACCCCACAGGAGTAATATATATTATTGTTATTGTGCCTTAAATACAAAATGGGCGGGCTAGAAGCCCACCCCACAAGAGTAATATATATTATTGTTATTGTGCCTTAAATACAAAATGGGCGGGCTAGAAGCCCACCCCACAAGAGTAATATATATTATTGTGGGTATTGCGCCTAAGTTCAAAAATACGGAATTCTACATATTTCCAATATTCACAAATCAAAAATGAAAAAAATTTTCCGGTGGTTGATTTTAGGGGGAACGCTGTTTTTTTTATTAAAAGCCTTCAAAGATAATTGGTTGGGAGTTAGTGCTATTCGGATTAATATCACCGGCTGGTTAATATTAGGTACTGCTACCAGTGTAACTTTATTAGCACATATTTGGGCGGGTTGGATTTGGACTTGGGTGCTAAAGGAGTTAAATCAATCTGTATCGTCCATTGAATTTATTCAAGTTTATTTAAAAACAAATATTGCTAAATATTTACCTGGGAATGTCTGGCATTATTATGGACGAATTATAGCGGCGAAAAATGCTAATATTCCTACTAATATTGCTACTTTGAGTGTTTTACTAGAACCACTATTAATGTTAGCAGCAGCATTAATTATTATTCTTTTATTTGCTAGTCAAATTGTTGTAAATAATTGGAAAATTAATTTAGTTATTTTGCAATTATTGGGTTTAATAATTATTTTAGGTATACTTCATCCTTGGTTTTTAAATCCAACCATTCAACTTTTAGACAGGTGGAAAAATAAAAAATCTCAGCCAGAAAACCAGTTAATAGATAGTTTTATAATCAACCGCTACCCAGTCAAACCCTTATTAGGAGAAATAGTTTTTTTAGGGTTGCGTGGGGCTGGATTCATTTTAACTATGTTAGCGATAAATTCCTTAACTTGGCAGCAAATACCCTTATTATTCGGAACTTTTACTTGTGCTTGGGTAATGGGATTAGTTATTCCGGGAGCGCCTGGTGGTTTAGGCGTATTTGAAACCATAGCCATATTACTATTACAATATCATTTTCCGGCCGCCTTAGTAATTAGTGCGATCGCTCTTTATCGGCTCATTAGCATCTTAGCAGAAACCACCGGAGCAGCCATAGCTTGGTTATTTGAAAGGATTTAGTAGTTTATATTTTTATGTCCATTTAGATAAAAAATCTTGTAAAGGCTTGTATGGTATTCGTTTTAGTTTACCAAAATTTGTATCTTTTTCATAATCAGCATCGAGCAAAATTTGACCGACTTTTAATTTTTTCTTCCCTACTGTACTAACTACTTTGGGAATACCATCAATCCATTTACCTCCAGTTTCTTCTAATCGTTTATCTCTTGCCTTAATGCACTCTACCATGGAAAGAACTTCAATATCAACTATAAAAGGTGAGCAAAATCCATTTTCTTCCTGAAGTTGAATAGCAGCAATTAATAAAACATCTTTTGCTATATCAATACTATTTATAGTAATATTTTCTTTGAGTCTTGCTGATGGTTCTCTTGGTGTGGGTGGTCTTTTTAATTTGAGGGATAAGTTATCTACAAACAATCCTTTTAACTCCACTCGTTTACCGGAAATATGAATATAATCGGGATAGCTTTCTCTTTCTCCAATAAAATTTGGTGATTTTTGTAGTCCAATAGTTTTAAGTTTCTCTTGATTTTCTTTGGTGCTGGAAATTAATTCAATTTGGGGTAAAATACCATCTAGAAGAGTATTTACAATTACAGCAATTTGACTAGGTTCAAAACCTGGTAATGCTTGGTGAGGAATGCTTAACCAGTCTATTTTTATGCCAATAAGTGGAGCAAAAATATTTCGTAATACCTTAATTTCTTGTTGTGAAATCTCAGACATAATTATTATCAAATCAATTTGAGCATAAGTTATTTTTCTTAATGATATTTCTACAAAGAATATAGTTTCGCCAAGATTGTTCTGCAAGTTCAATTAAACAATTATTTATTTTAGTACGTTCTTCTAACATAGGAACAACAACAGGTATTTGTTTTAAATTTTCTATACTTACTCTGGGACGAGTTCCTCCACTACCTGTTGGCATTTGATGAAGAAATAACGCTGATTTTAGATAACTCCACCAAAAATAAGGCAATTTATCATTAGGAATAATCTGTACAAACTCTGAATTAATAGGGTAAAATATAGGACTTTCTTTCTCTAACCATTTTGCTTTTGGTGTAACTAAAACATTACCAAGATAAGCACGCATAGTACCAAAAAGTAAAGCTTGCTCGCCTATTATACTATATCTTCCTGCTTTTACAGAA
Source organism: Dolichospermum sp. FACHB-1091 (assembly GCF_014697585.1). Lineage (GTDB taxonomy): Bacteria > Cyanobacteriota > Cyanobacteriia > Cyanobacteriales > Nostocaceae > Dolichospermum. The sequence goes on from NZ_JACJSB010000001.1 coordinate 90,910, forward strand.
TTATCTTCTAAGGAAAATGTTAAAAGTTCCCCAGTGGGAATATTTTTATATTCAATGGGTGCGAAATCAGATAAGTTGATATTACCTTTAGTTTCAATTTTTTGAATAACTACAAAGTCGGATAAGCTATAGCCTAATTCATTTTCTTTGTAATAATAAGGATTCCAAATACCTGTTTTTATCCTAGCAGTATCTACTATGGTTAAAAATGTATAGCCGTTTTTTTTCATATTTTTAAATTAGATTAGATACCAAGAATTGAAATAACATCAGGATCTTTTAATAGATTTTCTAAATCATCAGTTTGTACATTTTTTTGTTTACCATTTAAAGGTATGCCAATAGAAGAAATATTTGCAAAAATTGTCTTTTTATTTGTTCGCTGTTCTCCTTTTTTATCCAATACAAGAATATCGGCACGAGTCGTTGTATTTGCTGTTGTTTGAAAAATTCCTTCTGGTAAAGTTATAATAGCAGTTAATAACCAATTATTTTCAACTATTTGACGTAATTTTTCATATTCTTTATTTGATATAATTGAATGAGGTAAAAGACTAACTAAACGCCCATGAGGTTTTAATAATTCCAGAGCTAAATCAATAAATAAAGCATCGCTATTTCTGTAACCTGATGCAAATAATTCGCTTTCAGCGGAAAAACTATCTATAGGAAGAGAAAATGGTGGATTAGCTAAAATATAATCTACTTTACCAAATAGGGATTTAATTTCTTGATGGGGACTATAAATATTTGAGGTAAATAAAGATATATCTTGTTGATGTTGTCTATATTGCTGATTTATCTTTAAGACTAATTCTGTTAAGCAGACTAACATATTATCTACATCATTTGCAATTAAATGACAAGGTGTATTTTGCCAAAAATTACCTAATGCTTTTAAAAATGTTCCACAACCACAGGTAGGATCTATAATTAGAGCATGAGGTTTAATTGGTAACATTCTTACCATTGATTTAGCGATTTTATCAGGCGTGAAAAATTTCCCCGTGATATCTCTAAATCGTTTACCAAGAAAATATTGATAAAACACTGTGAGATTATTACAGCTTTTATCTTGTCTAATATAATCGTCAATAATTTTTTCAATATTCCGCTTATTGGTATTATCTTTTAATAATACCTGTGATATTATCTCACCTTTTTGGATAATTTTTGTCAGATTTTCAGAAGTTTGAATCATAAAAATATTAACATAAAAATAAGCGATCGCATTAAATATATCCTCTGCTTCATATCCAAACTGTCTAAATACAGTTTCTATTTCTTTAATAACTTTCATTTCTAGCATTTTTAATAACCCATACAACAACCTATATTTTATAATATTTTATATATTAAAATATTTTATATTTTAAACCACGGTTGTCGTGCGGGCATATTGCCCGCTTTTACTTGATTAAGATGAAATTTGCTATAAATTTCTTATCTCTTAATCTCCAGTAATAGAAAGTTCACTCACCCAAACTCTGGGAGCAACTCCTCCTGGTGTTAATTCCACCTCTTTCTCCACATAAACAATAGATTTGAGAAGTTCCAAAAAATCACCAGCTACCGTTGCGGACTCAATACTAACCTTCTCACCTTTATTAACTAACCAACCATCAAAAGGTAAAGAAAAAGAACCTTGTAAAGCCTTAACACCCGCATGAAGAGCTTGTAAATCATCAATTAAAACCACATTTTCCGCAGTTTCTAAACTCAATTCTTGCTCAGGATTTTCTGCTGCAAAAACGTGATAAAAATTAGGACCAACACTCACTTTCGCGCCAATACTAGCATTACCCGTAGGTTGAGCATTTAACCGTTTAGCAGTTCCCGCACTATGTAAAAAGCTAGTTAAAATACCCTTTTCTATCAACTTAATTTGTCGAGTAGGAGTACCTTCACCATCAAAACTTTCTGCACCAATATTAGCGGGGTGTAAAGCATCATCATAAACTGACAGTAAAGGTGAAGCAATTGCCTTACCGATATCATCAACTTTTGATAAACTTTGATTATCCAGAATACTTTGAGCGTTAAATAAATTAGAAAAAGCACCCAACAAACTTAAAAAAGCTTCAGGAGAAAAAACTACTTGATACTTACCAGTTTTGATTTTTTCATAATGCAAATGACTGATAGTTTTCTGGGCAGTCTCCTGAATACAACCAGCAATATCTAAATCAGCTAAACTTTCCTTAACTCGATAAGCCCCAGCGCTGCGAGGTTTTTTATTTTCCTCTTCAGTTTTGCTGTACAAATAAATAGAAGCTAAAGAATGAGATTCAGTTCTTAAAGCACCTTCACTATTGAGATAAAATCTGTCAATATCTCTTTGTGCTAAACCATTATAAGGCACACTGGTAATAGCAGGATGAGTTGCCATTAATTCTTTTTCTGCTACTAATAGCTTTTCTATTAATTCAGAAACAGGTGCTTGCAGGGCTTTTTCTTGATGTTTATCAGGAATGGGAATTGTTGCTTCTGGACTAAAATCAGGAACATTTTCTTTAACTCCAAAAAAACTGGCTTCATAAGCAGTTTTTAAAGCTAATTCTAAGCCTTTATAATCTACATCTGTGGTGCTAGTAACACCCATTGTATTTTCTTCATTCCAGACTCGAACTGTCACCCCAGAACGATTAGAAGCTTTAACTTGTTTGGGTTCACCTTGGTCAACTTGAACGCTGGTATCATCTACAGTTGAGCCGTAAATGTCGAATTTTTTAATGCCGAGTTTAGCGGCATTTTCTTGAGCGTAGGTGGCGATTTCTTGGATTTTTGTCATGATGAATTAATTTGTGAATTTTGACCGCAGATGAACGCAGATAAACGCGGATGATATGGATGGTTTATCTGTTTTTCATCTGATGATTTTTATCTGTTGTTTTTATCTTCCGCCAACGGTAATAGAATCAACCTTAATATGGGGTTGTCCAACTGTGGTGTAAATGCTGCCGCTAACTGAACCACAAAAGCCGGGAGCTAGTTCTAAATCTTGGGAACATAGGGAAATTTTGTTCATAATTTCCTTAGCTTCACCGATGAGGGTAGCACCTTTTAATGGTTTGGTAATTTTACCATTTTCTATTAGGTAAGCTTCATCAACGCTAAAGTTAAATTGACCGGTTGGTCCGACACTTCCACCTCCCATTTTCTTACAATAAATGCCTTTATCAACGGAGGCAAATAGGTCTTCTGTTGTGTGTTCACCACAATCAATATATGTATTTCGCATCCGACTAGCGGCAGCAAAGGTGTAATTTTGACGGCGGCCACTACCTGTTCTGGGGTGTCCAGTCCGCACTGAACCGGTTCTATCAGCTAAGAAGTTTTTGAGAATGCCTTTTTCAATTAATAATGTTCTTTGGGCGGGCATTCCTTCATCGTCCATATCAATTGTCCCAAAGGCATTTTCTGCCCGTCCTTCGTCCCAAGCCGTCAGGCTTTCATGGGCGATTTTTTCACCTTTTTTATCAGCAAATGGTGTGGTTTTGCGTTCAATTTGGGTGGTTTCTAAAAGGTGTCCACAGGCTTCATGGAAAATTACACCGCCAAAATGATTGGCCATGATAATGGGGTAAGTTCCTGATTCTACGTAATCTGCGTACAGCATTTTACCAGCAGATTCGGCGATTTGTTCGGAGGCTTGTTGATAATCCCAGGTTCTCAGGAAGTTAGCGTCACTGGTATTACCCGCCCGTTCAGCAATAGAGGAACGGTTAGCGCCGTCAGCACAAAGCAGATTAAAGCCCACGGACTGAGTGAGGCGAATATCACGGGCAAATGTACCATCACTGGCAGCAACTAATACTTCTTGCCAATCACGGAAGTAGGAAGCGCGGCGAGATTGGACGTGGGTAGCTTTTTTGTTCAGTTGGGCTGTACCATCAAGAAGAACTTCTCCCATTTCGCGGATAGAACTACATAAGGGTAGCCAAGCGTCTTTACCGCGTTTGCTGGCGTAGTCCCTGAGTAATTCCAGGTTGATTTCGGGAATGAAGCCACTAGGACCTGGTAATTGTAGTCCCAAAATAGAAAGTGCTTTTTCTAAAGCTGCTTTTAAACCTGCAAATGTGAGGTTATTGGTGCTAACGTAGCAGTCAGCTTTACCGCGAAATACGCGCACTCCTGCACCAGTGGCTAAACTGGGGGAAATGCTCGTAATAGTGTCATCTTCCGCTAGACAACTGATGTAGTTGCGACGTTCTAGGAAGTATTCCACAAAATCTGCCCCAGCGGCGCGTCCTAGTCCTAAAAGGGTTGCCAGGGGGGCTTCCCAAGTGTCATCGAAGCGTTCTGTGGTGGACGAATATTGTAAACTGGGGAGTTGATTCGAGAGAAGTAGGGTGTTTGTAAGCATGAAGTGCCTCGTCTGCTGGCGTTATCTATAGATGTAACTGAAATAATCCTGGTGTGTTTAGTCTAACAAATCTATGAAAGTCGTTGTTGGCATTTAGGCTGTAGGGTTTTCCGCCATATTGTCTTTTAAGATGGGGTGAGTAGACATTCTAAGCCAGATAATGATGTGATCTAATTCTGATTTTATGTTAATGTTGGGTTGAAGTATTGCTGTGAAACATAGTTAATTCTCACTTTTTGTGACTTTTTATTTAAAATAATTGCGTAGTTACTAAATTGACTAATATACTGGAGATATTTATGACCCTTAAACTAATATCCGCAAAAATTAAAAATTTTAAAAGCTTAGGAGATGTAGATTTAAATTTCAGGGATCTAACAATTTTGGTAGGACCTAATGCTAGTGGTAAATCAAATTGTTTAGAAGCACTAGGTTTTCTCAGTACACTTTTAAAAGCTCAAACACTACCTCCTGTAGAATATATGGACAGAATATTAAGATTGGAAGAAAAAAAAATATATTATGAAATTTCTATAGAAGATGATGAAAGTAATAAAGCAGAATATAATGTTGTAGTTAGTCTCAGCGAAAATAATACTTTTATTGATAAAGAGTATCTCTTAGTTAATAAAATTGAAGTAATTAATATTATTAATGGCGAAGGAATAGTCAAGGACGAAAATGGCGAAAATTCTCAGCCATACCAATCTTATGAGGGTGATGGACTCGCATTAACAGATGCAGGTAGATATGGTCATAAACCTTTTACAAAAAAGTTAGCAAGCTATATAAAAGATTGGAAATTTTATGATGTAGATCCTGATAGTGTCAGAGCAAATTCTAGAAGCCCAAAGAGAAATATTATAATCTACAAATCTGTACAAAGTGATGAAATAATACCCAGCCTTAATTCTAATGCTAGTAAAGCCCAAACAATTTTACAATATTGGGCTAGACATGATAAAAATAAGTTTGATGAAGTGAGTCAAGAACTGTATGACTGTCTGAAAATTAAGTTACAGTTAGATGATGTTGCAGAACCACTTATTAAAGTTATTGAAGAAGACGGTAAAAAAATAGCTTTATCTAATATGTCAGATGGGACTCTGAGATTGATAGCTTATTTTATCATGCTTTATGAGTCTGATGTTCCAACTCTCATTAGTATTGAAGAACCTGAGAGAAATTTTCATCCTGGTATTTTACAAGATATTGCTAGCATGATCAAAAAGTTATCCAAGAGAACACAAGTTATTTTTACAACCCATAGTTCTCAATTATTGGATTGTTTTTCTCCTGAAGAAATATCATCTGACATTTCGGTAATTCTTTTGAGTCAAAAAGGAGAAATAGGAACTAAAGCTTGTCTACTAGATAAATTAGCAGAAAACCGAGATGATTTTTCCGATTGGATGAATGATTTTGGAATAGGTAGCGCGATTTATCATAGTCACTTAATTGAAGGAGTTTTTGCTGTTTAATATGCCTAGTATTTATCTTTGGGTGCCGGAATCTGATTATGATAGGACAGCAGTCGGTTGTATTGCTAACAAAATAGTCGCGCTTTATGGTGGTAATATAACAATCAAACTTGGCGATAAACAAGGTTTTAATAGAGCCATAGATCCAAAAAATCAAGATGGTTTAAAGAAGGCAGTTGATAGTTGTTTAAAAAATCATAATTTAGTTATCTTTTTACTAGATTCCGATGGGACACAATCGCAAAATCAAAGACGTAGAGAAAAAAAATCTCTGGTTAATAAAATTGAAGAAGTTGTTAAATTGTTTGAAGGTGAAGGAAGAGTAAAATATTTTCCGATGGTTCAAGAACTTGAAGCTTGGTTATTAGTTGATTATTTGGGTATATGCTGCTCTTTTACCAACAATGATCATCGAAATAATCAAGAATGGATAAAATTTGCTAAAAGTAAACAACGTGGGCAAACAGATTTAATAGCAGAAGCTGAATCCGGTGGAAAGGGTGCAAAAGAATTTTTAGTAAAGGCATCACGGGAAATATTAATTAAGCATAATCCTAATCTCAGAGATAAACCTAAAAATTTGAAAGAAAGTCAATATGAAGAAAGTCAATCATCTGAAATAGCAAAATATATTAAAATTGATTACGAAACTCTGGGAAGAAATAAATCATTGTTAGATTTTGCAACCTGTTTACACCAGTTATATGCCTATTTTTTTATCTTTTCTATTTATGAGTCTCTGGGGTTAGTTGATATTAATTCAGCGCATCTTCATACAAAATTGGTATTATTTTTGTATAAGAAATCAATATTTTTATATCCAATTTAACTATATTATCATATATTTAACGTGTAGTTATTTCTAACTTATAGAATAGGCAATTTACAGCAATTTGTAACAGGATTTTTTATATATCTTAATATCCCTTTTTAAAAGATATTTAGGAAGATAAATTTATTTAATACTCTCATTATTTTCCGCGACTACTGCGGCGTGTCGGTGGCTGAGGCTGTGGTGGTTCTTGAGATTTTAAACGATCATCATCTGTCAGAAATTCTACATGAAAACCTTTTTGGTGATAATACCAACCCAAGACTACAATACTCGCATCTCCCATAGAAGTTTTTTCTACAGCTTGATTAGGAAATTTTTCTGCTAAATTTTTCAATCCTTCTGCTTCCCATAATACAATTTGTTCACGAAAAGCAGCCCAAGGACTTTTTTCATCAGCAGCAGCAATCATGATTTTGGCAAATTCTTCTGATGTTATTCTTTTACTATCTGAATTTGCAGTTTTAGCTCGAGCAATATGATTTCCTGTTTCTATCACTGTGGCTAATGGAAGTACCAAGGTTGTTCCTTTTTCAATTTCTGTGAGAATTTTCTCGTTAACAAGTTCAAAGTCCCATTTATTATTACCAGTAGTTTCTTTACCTGGAACTTTTAACCAAACACACAATAAAGATGTATCTATTAATAAAACTTTTCTCATATTTTCAATTACTCCCCATGAGAAAGGCTGCGTTCAATTGCGCCTTTAGTTGTCATTTGTCCCAAGGAATAAGATGCAAATAATTTGGGGAAGTTGTCAATATCTTCTAAAAGGGTAAGTTTACTTTCTCCTGTTTCTGAATCTCGATGTGCGACAACTACAAAGGGAACTATTTCGGAACCAAAAGCATCTAATAAAGCTGGGTTATGGGTGGTGAGTAAAATATCAATATTGCGTTTACTGCCAATTTCTTTTAATATTTTCACCAATAATGCTGCACGGGAAGGATGTAAACCATTATCTATTTCTTCTATGACAATTTGACTACCTTCAGGACGGGTTAATAATGCTGTGAGAATGGCTAGAAAGCGTAATGTTCCATCTGACATACTTCTAGCATCAATTTCTATAATTTCTCCCGGTTTCCATTCTTCTTGACAGTAAAGCATTGCATCTGTACCCAATCTTCCTACTTTTTCTGCCCATACTTTTTTAATATCACCTTCTGGTAAATCTTTTAAATATTCAGATAGCGTATTTTCAATTTCTGTTTTTTTATCATCTGGTAATGCTGCTAAGAAACCTGCAATATTTGAAGAATCACTTTCTAGTACGTTAGACAAGCTTGAATAATCCCTCATATTAGAAGCCACTGGATTTAGTAAAAAAATTCTTTTTAATGAAGAATTAATACAAATTCGTTTTTTTTGTTTTGGTAAGAGAAAAGTATTATATACTTCTTCCATAAGTTTTTTTTCTTGATCATTTTCAAGAGTTATTATATTTTTTCTTATAATTTCTATTGAAGTATCTACAATATTTAAAAAACTTGTATCCACAGAATAATTATCCTGATTAGCTGCTGAGGAAACAGATATAAGTTTTTTACCATCTCCATATTCGTTAATTAAAATTGTATATTCGTAAATATATTCTTCTATAATTTTAGGCTCAGAGATTGTTTTGACTTTAATAAGATACATATACTCAACTGTATCATCCTCACCTTGAATTAATACATTTAAACTAAACTCATTCTCACCTTTCCTTGCGGCTAATTCAACACCACCACGAAGAGAAGGAAGTGTTTTATTTCCTGCTAAAGCTGCTTCAATATTTTCACCATTAGCTATTCTTTGCAAAAATTCCAAAGCTTCAACCACATTAGACTTACCACTTGCATTAGTGCCAATAAGCACAGTTAAAGGATCAAGTGGAAGTTCAGCATAACGGAAACTTTTCCAGTTTTCAAGAATGAGTTTTTTCAGCATGATCAAAACTACATATATTTTATTTAATTAATACTTGTATTATAAATCAAATTTTCGTTATTTTGCATCAGTCTTGCTGATTAATATAGTCATTTTTGATGTTAGCGTAATAAAAAGACGCAATCAGAGGAAACTTGACAAGCTTTAATTATACCAAAAAGAGTTAAAATTTTTAAGATATGGTGATTAGAAGAAACAAAAAAAGTAATTGTGAATGCGATCGCTCAACAATATAAACTTATCCAAGAGTACAATACTCGCATCTCCCATAGAAGTTTTTTCTACAGCTTGATTAGGAAATTTTTCGGCTAAATTTTTCAAGCCTTCCGCTTCCCATAATACAATTTATACATTAGAAACCTTTAAAAGTCCCGGATGGCGTAAAAAGATCTCTCAGTTATTTTTAGCAAATCTTAAAATAATTTGCTAATTAAAATTCATCATCTCCCCAAATTCTTCCATCATTTTTTCCATTAGTTCTTCCATCATATCCTCCTGCATAGAACGGAGACTTTCTGGACCTGCGAGAAATTCTTTAATAGTTATTTTCTTATCTTTAAAATCTTGAACAAAATCACGAATTTCCGCAACTATCTTAGTTTGAGCTTGCATGGTTTCCACTATCAATGCAATAGAATCAACACCTTGTTTAGCTGCTTTTTTGTAATCAGCAACCATTGACCCTTCTGGAGTATTTTTTGCTAACCGGAGTTCCTGTTTCAATTTCTCATATTGATTTTTAAGAATTTGATTTTGGTGTTCTATGGTTTGACATTTACGACTTAAATCATCTTCGTTATTATTATCAATTGTTTCTCCCACTTCATATTTACGTTCAATTTCTAAAAGTCTCGCTAAATCTCCTTCTTGATAAGCTTTATTAATTTCTTTCATAATCTCCGTATGAGTAATTTGGGTTTCATTGTCTTTAACTTTATCAGGGTGAAATATCTCTGCTAACCGCAAAAAGGTCTGTCTGATTTTTCTAGATTCATCTGTTTTACCCACAGCAGGAGATTCAGAATCTCTTTCTGCTTCCCAAAATTGACGACGACGTTGATGATTTTCCTGGGAATCATCATTTTCAAATAGTTCATCTAATTCTTCATGATCATCTTTTTCTTGATCATCAATAGGTTTATAGCTAATAATTCCTCCCATTTGCAAACTTCTGTATAGTGATTGGATATTTTTCTGGCTTTGTTTTCCCATCTTTCTCGTAGTTAAAATTTCTGCAAACAAAGCATGAATTTCTGCATCTAATTCTGCCATTGTTTTCATATTAGGACTAACTCGATGAAATACTTCTGTCGCTAAAGAACGCATTTTTTCGACGAAGTTATTTAATTCTGTCCGCTTCCTTTTAATCTGCTTTAATAGAGATTGGTGTTCTTTCTCTAAACCTTCTAGCTGAAGATGTAAGTCAGAAAGTGCTAGAGGAGTTACTGTAGTTGAGGATGCTGTTTTTGTTTTGCGTGCCATAGCAGATGCAATTAAGTTTAGCTTTGATAAGTTACAGGATTTATTAATCTTTTTTTAACTCTTTCATGTCTATGAGTTAGCGGCTGAATTGTAATTTATCTAACCACAGAGGCACAGAGGACACAGAGTAAAGAGATTAAGAGGGATTTTTTACCAAAATTTTTAATTAAATTCTTTCCTTATAACTACAAAATGGCATTTATTTCTGACAGACAGATAAAATTGGTATTATACTTTATTTTAAATATTGGTAAATGACAATACTTGTGTCAATTTTCCAAAAATATTTCCTAAACCCAATAAAATCGTTACTATATTAATAGGGTTTCAGGTTGTTGACCAAGGGAAGGTACTGATTTGTGAGCAATTCTTGATTAAATTAGCTGAATAAATAGGATATGGGAAAATTATATGTCTAAATCTGTGATTACTGTAACCGTTAAGTTATTTGCTGCTTATCAAGAAGCCTGTGGTGTGTCTGAATTGATATTGGATTTTCCTAATGGTACAACGGTGAGATCACTGTGTGATCGCTTTATTAATACATATCCAGAATTATCCCACTGGAGTGAACTAACCCGCTTTGGTGTAAATCTTCAATTTGTTGAAGCAGATACTATTTTACAAAATGGTGATGAAGTGGTTTTAATTCCCCCTGTGAATGGTGGATAAAACAAGGTTATACCAAGACCAGAAAGGAGTATAAAAAATGATCAGGTTTGTTTTGACGGCGATTTTGCTGATATTGATCACAGCTTGTAGTAGTATTGTCCTATTACCGACACCGGAGTTGGTTCAAAAAGCGGTCGCACTCCAGCTAGAACAAACCCAACAGGAACTTAACCAACAATTAGATTTAAATTTCCAAAAATTTAATATTCAGCTTCAGCGGATATCTATTACTCAACAGCAACCCCTGACTATTGAAAACTTACCAGCTTATCGGGTACGGGGAAATTATGACTTGACTGTGAAATTGCCAAAACGCAGTTTTAAACAAGTGCAAAAGCCCTTTGAAGTTTATCTGCAAATTCAGCAAGAAGGCAAAAGTTGGCGTTTATTAATACCAGAAAAAAACCGTCAATATCCTCAATGGCATAGTTACTTAATCCTTTAATTGAAGGATTTTTGATTATGGTACTGATCTTTTGACACTCACCAGTCTAAAGACACGGAGATTCTTGGGTTAAGGAGTCCACACTTACACAGGCTATCAGGTACTAGATGATTCTAACTTCTTTCTTCCTCCTCACTCCGTTCGACTCAGTGAAGTCGAAGTCTGGCTTCTAGTCCTCACAAAAAGACTTTTATGGCTAACCCAGGAAGCTATAATAACCTCATTAAAAAATATATCAATCTTAGGTTCAACCTGTGATATATGGTGATTTAAGGTTAGACTCTTAATATATGGGAAAAAAATACTTCTTTCCTTAACTATTGTAAAATTCACTTAACAGACAAAGATTGAGTTTAAATAAGTGTCATCAAATACAAAGGAGAAATAACAGTGACAGAAAATAATCAAGAAAATAGTGGTAATACTGAACAAGGTTCTCAAGGAACAATGATAGTGGCTGGAATGCGTCCCATTACCACAGGGACTTTACAGGTAGTTGATACCTACAACTCAATGGGAATTCGTCCCATAGGTGCAAACACATTCCAAGTGGTTGATAGTATTAATTTGTCTGGTATTCGTCCCATTGCTTCCAGCACTTTGGTAATTGCTCAAAACTATTCTATATTCGGAAATCGCCCAATAGCCCCAAATACTTTTGATGATTCCGAAATTTTGATGGGTTTTCTAGATTAGTGCCAAAGTTAAGAATTTAGGAGTCAGAATGCTTGTATAAAGTATCCAATGTTTAGAGTTAGGCTATATTCGCCCAATACTTGAAAAACATCCTCTTAATTCTTCTTAGGTCGTTGCATAATTCATACTGGCATTATGCAACACCGTAAATTTATTGAGATTCCTGTGCTAATATAGTGGATTGGTGCGTTACGACGACAGCTAACACACTCTACCTTAGATGTACTGCATTTAATTTGTATAATTATAGCGGGCAGGACTTGTACTGAGCTTGCCGAAGTATGCCCCCACCACAAGATATAGCGGCGTAACAACTGATATTTTCAAAAATAAAACCCACTATACTAACTAATGAAAAAGGAGAACGTCGTCTTAAAGCGAACGAACTCATTAAACTTGCTCGTGTTTATGGACGTTCTGTAAGTGACTTTGGCAACGTCCAACTGACTACAGGTAAAATGCAAAATGTTTTCCACACCAAAATATGGCCGAATTTTTCACACCTCTCCACGTCCGCAATAAAATGTTCCAGCACAAGAACCCACTGTAAGCTGTTAGGCATCTAAATTTTATAATCCTAAAATAGTTAAATCTTGTGGGGTGCAAATCTTATCCGCCAGACTTATACAAATTAAATTCACAACATATGACCATGCAAATTGACTGGAAAACCATCAAAACCTACGAAGACATCATCTACCAAAAAACCGACGGTATCGCCAAAATTACTATTAACCGTCCTCACAAGCGTAACGCATTCCGTCCTAAAACCGTATTTGAACTATACGAAGCTTTTTCGGACGCTAAGGAAGATATTAATATTGGGGTAGTTTTATTTACAGGTACAGGACCTCACACGGATGGTAAGTACGCCTTCTGTTCAGGAGGTGATCAAAGTGTCCGGGGACAAGCAGGTTATGTAGATGATACAGGTATTCCCCGCTTAAATGTCCTAGACTTACAACGTCTCATTCGTTCCATGCCCAAAGTAGTAATTGCCCTAGTCGCGGGTTATGCTATTGGTGGCGGTCATGTTCTCCATTTAATCTGTGATTTAACTATTGCGGCTGATAACGCCATTTTTGGGCAAACAGGACCTAAAGTAGGCAGTTTTGATGGTGGTTTTGGTGCAAGTTACTTAGCGCGAATAGTAGGACAAAAAAAAGCGCGAGAAATATGGTTTCTCTGCCGTCAGTACAACGCCCAACAAGCTTTAGAAATGGGCTTGGTTAATATTGTTGTCCCCGTGGAACAATTAGAAATAGAAGGGATAAAATGGGCGCAAGAAGTCTTAGAAAAAAGCCCCATAGCTATTCGTTGTCTCAAATCAGCATTTAACGCAGACTGTGATGGACAAGCTGGTTTACAAGAACTTGCCGGTAATGCCACTCTTCTCTATTATATGACAGAAGAAGGAGCGGAAGGAAAACAAGCGTTTTTGGAAAAGCGTCTTCCTAACTTTCGGGATTTTCCTTGGTTACCTTAGATTTATAAGTACCTAAACAAAATTAAAAGTTTATTTACTATTGGCTTCCTTCTCAGGAAGAGACACAATGATAATAATTTACCCATTACCTAAACTCCCAAACGCTGAAAATCCTGCTGAACTTCAGACCATAAAGCTTTATTGTCTGGGTCGGTTTTTAAGGCTTTTTTCAGGTAAATTCTGGCTTTTGGGAACTGTTTTTCTGTAATTAAAGCCCGTCCCCAGATTTGATAAGCGATCGCTAACCATTGACGTACTTCTACATCTGCTGGTAAACGTGCCAGTAAAGCTTCCGCTAAAGCGATCGCTTGGGGAAAACGTCTTGCTTGTAAAAACCGCTGTAATTGTTCATAAGTCTTCCATTTTAACCGTTGTTCGATATCCTCCAAATTTGCTGGGTGAGATGTAACTTTGATATTTGCTGTTGTTACCTGCGTTTTCACTTCTGAAAAACCAGAAACCTGAGTTTTCAGTCCATGAGACTGTGGCTTAATTTCCTGCGGTGATAAGATCATTTGCAGGAATTTATAAGCCTCATTCACCGCAATAAATTTATCTTTTGCTTTGAGATCATCTGGATTAATATCAGGATGATATTGCTGTACCAATCGGCGATAGGACGCTTTCACATCCGCAAAAGAAGCTCCCGACCTTAAACCCAATAAACGATAGCAATCTTGAAGATCCATGTTGGCTTAACTCCAATTCAAAATTCAAAATTCAAAATTCAAATGAACTTTACATCTTGAATTTTGAATTATTTTCTACTATCTAAATGAAGTTTGCTGAAAAAGTTGTCTGTGAGGGGAGGGAACTCTTAACAGGGAACAGGGAACAGTTTCAGCTATCTGGATATCCTCAATTTCCCATATCCGACAAGGAAAAATGCAACTGTTTTGAGACTCCATTTGCCAAAACCTTGCCCTTTTTTGTTCGGAAAATCCTCAAAACCCCTATGAATAAACGGTTTTAGCTTTATATGGCTAACGCCACGCTACGCTATCAGCAAGCCCTAAATACGTTCTTCAATCACCCGATCAATTAAACCATATTCCTGAGCTTCTTGAGCAGACATAAAAAAGTCACGATTCATATCTTTCTCAATTTTCTCTAAACTTTGACCAGTGTTATCAACATAAATTTGATTTAATTGGTGACGTAGCCGTAAAATCTCTCTAGCTTCGATTTCGATATCAGAAGCTTGTCCACGAGTACCACCGGAAGGTTGATGAATCATAATCCGGGAGTGAGGTAAAGCCATGCGTTTACCTTTAGTTCCCGCAGCCAAAAGAAAAGATCCCATGGACGCAGCCAAACCGACACAAATTGTCACCACCTCAGATTTGATGTGCTGCATCGTGTCGTAAATTGCCAAACCTGCCGTTACAGAACCACCGGGAGAATTGATATATAAATAAATTGGCTTACTCTGATCCTCGGAATCTAAATAAAGTAAGTAAGCGACAATGGCATTAGCAATACCATCATCTACTTCCTCTGTCAAGAAAATAATCCGCTCCCGAAATAGACGATCTTCGAGATCGATCCATTGTTCGTAGCTGCTACCAGGGAGACGATAAGGAACTTTGGGAATACCAATAGGCATAGGACAATTTTAGTAGAGACTATGAAGATAGAACTGTAGATTTTCCGTAATTGTCAATTGAGATCAAACTGGAAGAGATTTTGCTAAATTCTTGGTACTTTCCAGCACCCGATCAATTATTCCGTATTCCTGTGCTTCCTGGGGAGTCATATAGAAAATACGTTCACTATCTTTCGAGATTTTTTCGGCTGTTTGTCCCGTATTTTGGCAAAAAATATCAATAATCACCGATTTTTTCAGCAAAACTTCTTCAGCGTTAACTTGAATATCGGTTGCTTGACCGCGAGTAGCCACACTAAACTGAGTCAGGGCGATATTCGCATGAGGTAAACTAAATCTTTTGCCTTTCCTTCCCGATGATAAAATTAAGGCCGCCATACCCACGGCTTGACCTAAGCAAATAGTGACAATTTCTGACTTAATGTACTGTATTGTGTCATAGATTGCCAAACAAGCCTTAATTGACATCATACCAGCGGTTTCATCCATACCAGCTAGGACAGGATCACCGAGAGAATTGATATAAAGATAGATGGGTTTAGTTGCATCCTCTGACTCCAGATACAGTATTGAGGAAACGAGGGAATTGGCCACATTGGTAGTAAGTGGCTGGTTCAAGAAAAGAATGCGTTCCTGAGCCATGCGTTGACCAATACTAACCCATTGCCACTGATTACTACCAGGAATGTTATAAGGTACTCGAAGTGCTGAATCAACAGGCATGATGGATAATTAGCTTCAAAATTTGGTATGATTGCAGGTAACTTAAGCGATGACTGGTAGGGGTTTGGGTAGATCCTTCATGCTTTCTAAAACACGGTCAATTAATCCGTATTCTTTAGCTTGTTGGGGAGTTAAATAAAACATTCGCTCAGTATCCTTGGCAATTTTTTCGGGGGGCTGTCCAGTATTTTTCGAGAAAATATCCAGGATAGCTGTTTTGTTTGCTAACACTTCCTTAGCGTAAATTTGAATATCTGTTGCTTGACCCCTCGTACCACTGCGGGGTTGATTGAGGACAATAGTGGCATGAGGTAAACTAGCTCTATGGCCTTTAGTCCCCGCTGATAGAATCAACGCTGCTGTTCCCAAAGCTTGACCAATGCAAATTGTATGTACAGGGGTCTTGATATAATTGATGGTATCACAAATGGCAAAGGCTTCGGTCTCGTAACCAATGGCATCACCTGTGTACCAAGATGTACCCGTAGAATTGATGTAAAAGAAGATGGGCTTGTCTGGGTTGTCAAATTTCAGATAGAGTAACTGAGCAATAATCAGCTTCGTTACATCAACACCCATTTGACGCTTGTATTCGTCTGCTGAAACTAAAGGCATTCCCAGATAGACAATTCGCTCTTTTAACAGTAGAGAAGGCAAATCTGGCGGCGGTGTGCGGAAGGAACTGTCACCGTAATAAGAAGCTTGAACTGCCTTGATGGGGGAATTTTCCATAATTAACTGATAGTCTGAGATGATGCCGTTAATGTATTACATCCTAGCGCGACGCTTACCCAATTTAGGGTGCGGATTTCTCCCTGATAGGGAAAAAAGCTAGATTTTAGAATATTTGGTTCTTAATTACCTTTGATTCCCAAGACAACACACTTTAAACTGTTGTGGTGCAATGTATACATATTTAACTATATAGCATCTGAATGATAAACGCTATATCTATAATTAAAAAATTGGTTGTAAATCTAAAATAAATCCTAGTAATACATCTTCTCCAGATAAACTTGTAGGAGATTGTAAAATTTCTACTTCTTGATTTTGGCGATAAATTTCTACTTGTTTATTTTTAGGATTAATTAACCAACCTAACCGTAAACCATTGGCGATATATTCCCCCATTTTGGCTTGAGTATCGGCTAAATCATCGCTTTCAGAAACTAATTCAATCAGAAAATCAGGACATAAAGGCAGAAACCTTTTTCTTTGTTCTGGTGCAAGTGTATTCCATGTTTCTATCTTGATCCAAGATACATCAGGAGAACGGGTAGCACCATTAGGTAATTTAAAACCTGTGGAAGAATCAAAAGCCTTTCCTAAACCATTTTGGCGATTCCAAAACCAAACTTGTCCGCCTAATTCGAGGTTTCTATCTCCCGTTTCTCCTCCTGTTGGTGACATGATACTTAATTCCCCTTGTGATGATAATTCTAAACGTAGATCTTTATTAGCAGCAACTATTTCCACAAATTTATCATCTGTGAATTTTAGTGATTTTGGTATTTGTAAGGTTATGGCGGTCATTATTTATACCTCTATCTATTTATCCCTCGTTCCTCGTTCCCAGTCTCCGACTGGGAATGCTTTCCGGGAGGTTCTACCTCCCATTTTAACAATATTTTCAAAGGCGGTTAGAAACCGCTTCTACACAAACAAAACCCACCTTCGTGGGTTAAATTCCTCTTGGAAGTCTTGGAAGTGGGCGAATATAATTCGCGGTTATACTGATGTTGTACAACAGGTGTGTAAAATCCGTTGGAAAATAGAGGAGTTGTAGGGTGCTTTACTACTGCATAAATCCTGCAAATAAACAGATTGTTTATATCTGACGCACCATACCAATGTGCTGTTGTCAGTTGCTTTACTACTGCATAAATCCTGCAAATAAACAGATTGTTGATATCTGACGCACCCTACCAATTTTTAAAGCTACTTTTTAAAGCAATAGATAATTGTCGTAATCTTTCACTAACTTCTAAATTAGATGTTTGTGATTTTAAATTATTTGGTATCTCCGCTAATAAAAGTGGATTTCCTTGTAACCATTCATTCAAAGCTACCCCCGTCCAAGTACCTTCCTTTTCTCGAAAACTATCAACTAAACCCTTGAGTTCTTGAATACAATAGGATTCAAAACTAGCAGCGTTAAAAATTGCAAACTTTAAATATTCCTCAAAAGCATTAATATCATTTTCCACTTCAAAAATTACCGCTTGTTGTGGTATTTCATTATTAATAGCTGCTGTTGCTATTCCTGTTACTATTCCCGTTATTCCCAATACCTGTTGACGAACTTCTAAGTTAAAAAGTAAATCTGCACCATATTTGACATATCTTTTCAAAAGACTATAAGCAGGTTCTTTACCACTATAATAATTGTCAACAATTTCAATATCTACCCCCAGACCTTTAATGATTTTATTGCGAGTGTCACTATTAACAGGACCTCTAATTAATGCTTCTGCGACAGGCCGCGCAAACCGCAAAAATAAAACACTAAGACTATTTTCCAATTTAGCCAAAAAATAATCTTCTGAATTTTCAATTAACCTAGCTTTTACTTGATCACTTCCCCATAATAAACTTGTCATATATGTAACCAAGTTTAAGGATTCATGTTGTAATTCTAAAGCCAATTGTCTAGCAATATTAGATAAAAGTCTACTTATATCATTATACAAATCCTCTCTCCAAGCAAAGTTAGCTTTCATTCTATCAAATTCAGGATTGGAATTAGCCAGAAAAATATTATCTTTCTTTTTAAATGTTTCCTCTCGGAGTTTCTGCATTTCCTGATCAACGATTTCTAGATATCCTTCTCGAAACTTCTCTATTTGAGTTAAGGAATTAGCAGTTAAATCTTCTACAGCTTTATTGACAACATAGGTATCATAATATTTTTGTAAATCAGCTTTAATGATTAACCATTTTTGATTCCACCATTCTGCAAATAAAACCCGTTGATTGTTTTCCGCAAATAGCTTGGCCTGTTCAGGATTTTCTGGATGATTTTTACTAACTAAACGATAAATTTCTTCAGATGTGCTAATAATTGTATTTAGAGAAGCTTCACACCGTTTCCTTAAAATAGCGACTCTTTCGGTATTAATATAATCAAAGATTTTCTCCTTAATTATCGGCATACCAGTAGCATCTGTTTTGAGAATTTCCACATCATCAATACCTGTTAATCTTTGTAAATGAGATTGAATAACATGAGTATCTCCTATTTCTAATTTAGTTTGTTCTCCAGCAATATTATTTAATAGCAAATATGCACCAGCAGAACCAGAAACTATTCTATGATTTGGTAAATTTGCCCGTTTTAACCAATCTTGAGCAGCTTCTTGAATGTGGGTTTTCATTGCTTCTGCACTACCTAATGAATCAATGCGACTTAAAAATACAAATAATTTATCAGCAACGGTGACGTTTTTATCTCCCTGTTCTGTAAATTTGATGATTTCTAATTCCTTTTCTCGCAGACTGGTAAAACGCTGTACTAATATCACAGCATCACAATCTGATAACATTTCTTGAGCTTCGTCAACGTGCTTTGCTAAACCAGAATCTAAACCAGGAACATCATAAAATACAATCCCTTCAGCTTGTGCAAGTTTGTTTGTATAAAGTCTCGCTTCTAACACAGCATGAGCATATTTTTCATCTGCGACATATTTTTTTAAAGGTTCTCGAATATCCTCTAATCTCGTAAATGGAAATGTTAGATTTCCTTCTTGTCTGACTTCTTGTAAAGTGATTTCATTGGTGCGAATAGTATTAATATCTTCTTGAGCTTGAGCTTTTTCTAATTCTTTGAGTAAGTTAATAAATTCAGCTTCTGTCTTTGCTTGTACTTCTAGTCTTTGTTCTGATTCATGTTCAACTGAATAAATTTGTGTGGTGGTAAATGTACATCTTCCTCCTTTTGCTGGAAGTAAGTCACATTCTAACCAAGCATTAACAAAGGTGCTTTTTCCGGCTTTTTCTAACCCGACTACTGCAATTCTAAATTCACGTTTTTTGAGTCTTTCTAGTTGACGACGTGCGGGTTGTGCTTCTTGTATTAGGATTTGTTTTAATTTAGGGGGAACTTCTGCTTGAGGTAAGTTGGCTAAATTAACCGCGTGTCTTTGGATATTTAAAGCGTCGGTTAAACGGGTTTCATAGTAGGAAGATGCTGTTTTCCAATCCATTGTAGATACTCCTTAGACTCGGTTAAATTTTTCTAAACCAGATAAATTTTCAAGACAAGCTAATTTTTTAACTGTACACTGAGCTTGAAGTGGTAGATTCGTCTTTAAATAGTAAGGAATCTTTTTATCAATCATATTACGACCATCATTAATGTTGATTCTAATATAAACCTCTCGTATGCTATCAGGTGAAATATTCTCATCAGTTATTTCTAAGTTTTGCTCATTTGAATTAGCAACTTCAACAGTAGTACATAAGAAATAAGAAGCATTATCTATCAGGTATGTTAGCTCATCAATTTTTAAAGTTGAACGGTTTATGAAATTACTTGCTATAGATGCAGAAACAACAAGACATAAACTAGCAGAGATTGGATGTAAAAAAATGGGTTGCTCTTTTATTTCTTGAACCGCAGGTTTTATTTTTGCTTGTTCCTTTTTATCAATAGTTTGCTTATACAAAAATAATCCAACAAATGTAAAGGCTGCTGCTACAAAAATCCACTCCATATTTACTCCTTGGTTTATTACTTTAGCGATGATAGCGATAACATTGTTAATTGGTGCATTTCTTAATATTCCATCCAACAAATCATTAATGATTTCCTTATCTTCATCTTTATTAGCATAAGGTTTTATACCAAAATAATCACATATTTTTTTTGTTTTTTCTTGTTCATGTAATTGTTCTTCACCAACTATTATCTGAATAGTCTTATATAAACGACCTCTTCCATTTATTTGAGGATATATGTTATTACAAACTTGATTATATAGGTCTTTGGGATTCTCATTTGCCACTAGATTTTAATACTCCTATTTTAAAACTGTTTCTAAGCTAGAAAAATCTTCTGCAAGTTCTTCAGCTTTTTGTTGAATAGGTTGCCAAATATTTCGTTGCTTTTCATAATCTAGGGTAATTTCTTGGTTAGCTTTATCAAGTCTAGCTTGATAACGGTCAATAATATCATTCTGAAGTTTATCTACATTTTTTTTTAGACAATCAATTTGTTCTAGTAGCCAACTTGCAATTTTGTTTACTATTTCTGTTTCTCCCTTTTTCGACTGAATCAGCCAACCTGTGAGTAAATCTTCCACGCTAGGTATTTCGGCATTATCGCTAGAGCGTGTTTTATATTTTGTTTCATAAACTGTTTTTTTACCCATCCATAAAGTATACCAAGTTCTTTTCTTTTTTTTAACTTGTACTGCTTCTTGCCATGTTCCTTGATTAATAGGAAAACCTGCTTCAAAACGAAAGTTAAATGTGAGTTGACTATCAACTTTAATAAGTTGAGATTCTGGAAATTTAATTGCTATATTAGGTGCAATATCATTTACTCCCTTTTCAATATGAGATAAATGACAATTGAAAAGTTCTTCTATTGCTTGGTACATTCTCTTTAATTCTTGCTTAGAAATTTGTTTTAATACATCCTCCATCACAATATTCAAATGAATAGCTAGTTCATTTAATTCCTCATTTATTTGTTTAAGTCTATTCTTCTCGGAATCAGTTCTTGCTTCCATTGTTTTACCTTCTTTAGCTACGGAAGCAGTATAGCCTAAGTTTACAAGTCGGTTTAAGTTTCTTCCGAGTAAGTTGACATTTAAAACATTGGCTTTTTTTAAATTGGTACTTTCTAAATCTACTCGGCCAGTTTCTAAAGACTTGGCTACTGCTTCTAATACTTGGTTAATTCCTTGACCTAATTGCCTTCTCCAGTCATAAAGGGGATATAATTTTTCTCCTAATAGATTATAAGGTTCTACATTTTTAAGTTCTAAAATTGTTGATTCAAGATATAGCACAGGATCATCTTCTGACTGTTCTGCTATAACTTGTTTAATCTTGGTATCTATTCTTTCAAAAGGTTCTCTTAAATTTGTGTCGCTAATTTGTAAGAAACGCTCAATTGATAATCTAATCTGTGCTATATTTTCACATTCCTGATTATACCGTTCCTCCGAACTATTAAGCACAGCATTTATTGTCTGTGTTGCCCATTCCGCGATCGCATTTCCAGCAGCTATATTAAAACGTTCTATAATTTGTGGTATTACCAACTGTGGAAAATGTTTATTAATATGTTCCCTGAGATTTTCCTGAAATTCCTCACCATAGGATTTCTCCCATAATGCTTCAGCAACTCTATTTTTATCGTGTCTATTCCATTTTTGTGTATTACGTGGCAAATCTTCTAAAATATCTTCAATTAAGCCATTAAAATTGTTGTCTGCCTTTTTAGAAGCTTCAGCACTGTAAATATCATCTTGATTTTGAATTTGCAAAGCTAACAAAGCAGGCCATGTACTCAGTTTAACTACTTTTAAATTTTCAATATCTTCTGTATATTCCTTTAATTGCTCAGTTAATTCATTTTTAATATCACGAATAGCTTTTTCAACAAACCGATTTTCTGATTCTGGCCAGCTTCTATCGGCTCGAAAAACATCAATCCTATTCAGTGCAAAAAGCATTCTTGCAGGAGAACCTCCTAAATCTTTTACCTGCTGTACTACCTCTTGCAATAAACTTTTTACTTTCTGAGAATCTGTTTCCGCACTATTATAAGTAACTATACATAAAGCCTCTCGACATTGTTTAATAACATTAGCATTACCTTGATCACCCACATAAGCCAAACCAGGTAAATCAAGTATTCTTACTCTTGTTCCTTTTGGTAATTGTAATTGAGATTCTTTTAACAGTCGAAAAGGATAAGTAATTGTAGATTGGGGACAGGCTAAATTAGGTTGGGTTTCTCTATTTTCGATATAACCTATCATTGCTTGATAAAGACGTTGATAAATTTTATCGTCACTAATTCCTCTCCATTCTCCACATTCCCATAACGCCCCTGGTGTTTCATGAATGATCAGAGATTTTTCTTTACTATATTCAATTGTCACTGCTCCAGCGCTCATTTCACTAACTGCAACCGGAACAATTTCCGCACCACATAGCAAATTAACCAGAGTGCTTTTACCACTGCTGGTAGTTCCCGTTGTGGCCAGGGTGAGAGTAGGATTTTGTAGTTCGTAGACTAGCTGAGTTAATGCTGTTTCTAATTTATCGGTAAGTTCTTGTATTTCCGGTTGATAACTCTCCGGTAGGTGCTGGGATATTTCTGTATGAAAGTTATCCCAGTATTGAGCTAGTAGTTTGGCTTTAGACTCGATTTCTGCAAATACTTTATATACTGAGTTTCTCATATTGCCAAATCCATACTTGGTTACTTTGGGTGTTGTCTAGTTAAAAATCCTATTACATAGTATATACATAGAATATTTAATAAAGCAAGTCCAAGCAAAAAATAGCTTAGTAACAATACCTCTATCGGAATTTGGTGACAAGTTTAGTCAGGGGTGCTAACTTATCTGGTTATCTCACTCCCATACTCTGTATAGGAGTGAGATATACGCGCATTTAATTTTCACCAGATGTTTATTGGCAAAAATTCCGCTTTTTCCCTACTACCTAATTTAAAACTGATCTAAATACTGATTAAGATCCTCAATAACGCGGGTAAGTTCCGCTTCTGTTGTCAACCGAATACCTAAATTGCGAATTGTTAACAAAACTTTAGCCGCAAAGGGAGTAGGCCAGATATTAGGATTACAAAATATCTCTACAAATACATCCCCAGTATAACGATATTCCAGGGAGGGTTGGGGGCTAACTTTACCTGTACTTGGGGTGGTTTTAGCAGCAACAGCTTTGAGGCTTTTCATTAATTCATTGATTTCTGCTTTTAATTCTTGCGCTGCTTGGGGTGAAAAACTGAAGGAAACAGAACCTTCTACTAGATTTAGTGTTAGAGGTACAGAAGACATAAGCTACTTATTAAAAATAATTCGTAATTATCCATATTACCTGAAGATGCTCCCAGATACCCGACTTCTCAAAGAAGTTGAGAATCTTTTTCTGTAATAAAGATATTAATTCTTAATTAGCAACTTTTGACCTATTTCCTGTATATTTATTCCTAGAAATAAATACCTATTGTTGTACAGCAAGAGAATAAATTCTCTATTCTTTTTTTTCCCAAAATCACAATTATAAATATATGACTTACGATAACCGCACTGAAGTCAGAAAAGTTTTAATTATCACTCTCCTGCTGAATGTATTCGTCATGGGTTTAAAAGTCGTTGTAGGTTATTGGACTGGTTCTTTAAGTTTACTAGCGGATGCTTTACATAGTGTGACGGATAGTGCTAATAATGTCTTAGGATTAGTTGCTATTAAGTTTTCTTCACCATTACCAGACCGAGAGCATCCTTATGGACATAATAAATTTGAAGCTGTGGGGGCTTTAGGTATCGCTGCATTTTTAGGTATAGCCTGTTTTGAAATTGTCCAAGGTGCAGTAGAAAGAATTATCAAAGGTGGTGAACCTGTGAAAGTATCACCTATAGAACTGTGGTTATTACTGATTGTGTTAGGAGTAAATATTTTTGTCGCCTTTTATGAGCGCAATGTCGGGAGAAGAGTCGGTAGTTCGATTTTAGTCGCTGATGCTACCCATACCATGAGTGATGTGTGGGTGACAATCTCCGTTATTGGTGGTTTAATTGGGGTTTGGTTGGGTTATCAGTTGTTAGATGTGCTACTGGCTTTCCCGGTGGCTTTACTGGTATTTTGGAGTGGTTGGTCAGTTTTAAAAGAAAATTTACCTTGGCTAGTAGACCAAATGGCGATCGCTCCAGAAATAATTCATACAATTGCAGTTTCCGTACCTGGTGTCCTTAACTGTCATGATATCGCCTCCCGTGGTGTAATTGGCCGTCAGGTATTTATAGAAATGCACTTAATTGTAGATGCACGCGATGTAGAGACTGCTCATATTATCACCGAAGAAGTAGAAAGACAACTAGAAGAACGTTTCAGTCCAGTGAGGATTTTAATTCATGTTGAGCCACCCGCATATCAGTCGGAGCGCATAACCTTTGAATCAGAGCAAACCTAGTTAAATGAAAAGGTAATTCATCGGGATATTAAACCTGCCAATATTATGCGGCGTAAAGATGGTAAGTTAGTATTAATTGATTTTGGAATTGTGAAACAAATTAATACTACAATTGCGATGAAATCAGGTTCAACTAGTCGGACTATTAGTAAAACATTAAAAGGATTTAATGGAGTATTTGAAATTCGCAACAATTATGAAACTGATACATACCGCACTATTTATGCTATAAAAATAGATGATGCTGTGTATATTCTCCACGCTTTCAAGAAAAAATCACCTAAAGGTATCAAAACACCTCAACAAACTATTGATTTAATTCACCAGCGATTACAAACAGCAATCCAAATTTCAAAAAATAGAGAATCATGAGATAAAGATTATGTTAGATTATACAATCAGTTCTGGCAACATATTTCAAGATTTAGCATTTGCTAATGCAGAAGAAAAACTAGCAAAAGTTAAATTAGCTTCTGTAATTGCTGATATTTTAGAACAGCAACAAATCACACCTCAACAAGCTGCACAAATTTTAGGATTAGAACTTGAACAAATAAATAATTTAACTAACGGTATTCTCAAAGAATTTACAATTTAAAATTTATTAAGTTATTTAATTAAATTAGGTCAAAATGTAGAAATAATGGTAACAAATCAACAGCCAGATAAATATCAACCTAAAATTAATGTTGTCTATCCAAAAATTGCTTAATGCTAGTTTCTACTAGAAGTAGAAGTTTATTTAGTAAAATTTCAAATTGAGGTAATCAATATGACCCAGGAATTAATAGACCTCAGAAATAGTATCTTAGAACAACGTTATACCGATGCTTTGGCTATTGTTGATGAATTAGAGGGGATGAGTAAAAAAGCGATATTACGACAAATTAAGTCTTTTTTTAAAGTGCTATTAATTCATTTGATTAAAAATCAAATCGAGAAAAGATTAACAAATTCTTGGGTTGCTTCTATTCGCAATTCATTAATAGAAATTCAAGATATTAATCTCAAAGAAAATAAAAAATCCTATTATATCAATCAAGATGAATGGGATAGTTGGTTAGAAGATGAAATTGAATTAGCTATAGCTGATGCTAGTTTAGAAGTGTTGGGTGGGATGTATAATGAATTTCAATTAGCGGAAATGGTCAATAGAGACGAGGTAATTTCTATCGCTAAGAAATTTTTGGAATTGACTTATGTATATTCTGTTAAAGATTTACCAAAAGCTATTGCTGAACTTTTAATTCAGTTACCTGGTGGTGAAAATTGGAAGTTAGGGAAAATGTGAAATATTAATTTAATATACATAGGACTTACTCACAATTCAGGAAGGAATTAACCACGAAGGAACGAAGAAAACGAAGACAAGAGGGTTTTAGAGATATTTTCGGTAAGTCATAACAAATATACAGATATTTTAATAATGTATCGGATCATGCAAATAACCAATGACTAATAATTAAACCTTAAAATATGCCAGTTAAATCAACTTTATGCCTTTTGTAACTGTAAGAATTAACTAAGTCGGACTAGAATTAACCCGGCCAGTTATTGCTGAAGTTCCTAATACGGGAGGTTTAATTTTGACTAAGTTGAAAGTTGGTATTAATGGATTTGGTCGTATTGGTAGACTTGTGCTACGCGCTGGTTTGAATAATCCTCATATTCAGTTTGTGGGAATTAATGATTTAGTTCCTCCTGATAATCTTGCGTATCTTCTCAAGTATGATTCTACTCACGGTAGATTAAAAAGTCAGATTGAAGCTAAGGAAGACGGTATTATTATTGACGGTCATTTTATTCCTTGTGTATCTATGCGAAATCCTGCGGAACTACCTTGGGGTAAGTTTGGTGTAGATTATGTTGTTGAATCTACGGGACTTTTTACTGATTATGCTGGGGCTGAAAATCATCTTAAAGCAGGTGCAAAACGGGTTGTAATTTCTGCACCAACAAAAGAACCGGAAAAAGTAAAAACTATGGTGATGGGTGTAAATCATCACTTGTTTGATCCCGTTAAAGATTTAATTGTTTCCAATGCTAGTTGTACTACAAATTGTTTAGCGCCTATTGCTAAGGTCATTAATGATAATTTTGGTTTAGCTGAAGGTTTAATGACTACAGTTCACGCTATGACTGCAACTCAACCTACGGTAGATGGTCCTAGTCGTAAAGATTGGCGTGGTGGACGAGGTGCGTCTCAAAATATTATTCCTTCGGCTACGGGGGCTGCTAAAGCGGTGGCTTTAGTATTACCAGAATTAAAGGGTAAATTAACTGGTATGGCTTTTAGAGTTCCTACTCCTGATGTTTCTGTAGTTGATTTAACTTTTAAAACTACTAAAGCTACTTCTTACAAAGAAATTTGTCTAGCAATGAAAAAAGCTGCGGAAGGTAATTTAATTGGTGTGTTAGGTTACACAGATGAAGAAGTAGTATCTACAGATTTTCAGGGTAATTGTCATTCTAGCATTTTTGATGCAGGAGCGGGAATTGAACTTAATTCTAATTTCTTTAAGGTTGTGTCTTGGTATGATAACGAATGGGGTTATTCTAACCGTGTTGTTGATTTAATCTTATCAATGGCGAAAAAAGAACAATTAATTTAGATAGTTATTCATTGTCAATTGGTAATTATCAATTCTCAATTGTTAATTATTCATTGTTAATTGTTGACAATCAATTAGCTTTGTTTGCCTATCCATAGTTAATTGTTTTAAATAAGGGCTTAATGGGGTGTGCTACTTTACCATTATTCCTTACACAATTATGCGTCGCACTAAAATTGTTTGTACTATTGGACCTGCTACATCTTCACCTGAGAAATTAGAAGCTATAGTCAGAGCGGGAATGAATATGGCGCGGTTAAATTTTTCTCATGGTGCTTATGATGCTCACGCTCAAGTTTTTCAAAATTTACGGCGTATTAGTAATGACTTAAACAAACCTATTGCTATAATGCAAGATTTGTGTGGTCCAAAAATTCGTTTGGGAAAATTACCACCAGAAGGGTTAATGTTAGAGGCTGGTAGTGAGGTGACATTTCTTTTACAAGAAAAGGGTGAAAGTGTTGATGAGTTACCCTTACCGCTACCAACTCTATTCGCTATGATGCGATGTGGTGAACCAATTTTAATTAATGATGGTCGAGTAAAATTAACCGTTACTAGTCGTGACGCTGATAAAATTCGCGCTCATGTTAATATTGGCGGTTTGGTTTCTTCTCATAAAGGTGTAAATTTACCCGCAACTCCTTTACCTCTAAGTTCGATTACCGAAAAAGATTTAATGGATTTGCGCTTTGGGATACAATTAGGTGTAGACTGGGTGGCGGTTTCTTTTGTACGCTCTCCTCAAGACCTCGAACCTGCACGGAGAATGATTGAGGGTGCTGGTTCAAAAATTCGTCTAATTGCTAAAATTGAGAGAGCAGAAGCAGTAGAACAGTTAGATGCTATTCTAGAAGTTGCTGACGGAATTATGATTGCTCGTGGTGATTTAGGAGTAGAAGTACCTATTTATCAAGTTCCGCTGATTCAAAAAGAAATTGCGCGTCGTTGTAATCAAGCTGGTAAACCAGTAATTACAGCTACGCAAATGCTAGAATCAATGATTAGTGCGCCAGATCCTACTCGCGCTGAAGCTACAGATGTTGCTAATTCTATTTTAGATGGCACAGATGCGGTTATGTTATCTGGAGAAACAGCCATGGGTGAATATCCTATTGCTGCGGTGCAAACGATGCACAATATTGCATTACAAACAGAAACAGCATTACAAGAAGGACAAAGACATTCTTGGGTGCCGACAGCCGGTAGTTTGACAGTGACAGAATCAGTATCTCAAGCGGTATGTCGCATTGCTTATGAAACTGGTGCTAAAGCAATTTTGTGTAATACTACATCGGGAAGTACAGCCAAACTGGTTTCTAAATACCGTCCCAGCACGCCAATTATTGCTCTTACCTCTGATTGTACCGCCTACCGTCAATTGGCTTTATCCTGGGGTGTAGAACCCCTACTTATTCAACCTGTTCGCAATGCTGAAGAAATGTTTATTAATGTGGTAGACACAGTTGTCAATAGTGGTTTAGTTAAGGAAGGAGATAAGGTTGTGATTACCTCTGGTGTCCCCATTGGTACACCTGGAACAACCAATTTAATTAAAGTGCATTCTATTGGACAGCCAATTACGCCTTGACACCTCTAAAATGGGTAGTTGATAATTCCTAATTGGGAAATCCTAATTCCTTAATTCTCTGTTTCCTGTTCCTTGTTCCTTGACCACTGACCACTGACCACTGACTACTGACCACTGACATTGGAGTATGTTATGCCTAAGAACTTACTAGAAGCACTACGGGCAGTAACCGTTGTGGTAGCGGATACCGGAGACATTCAAGCGATTGAAAAGTTTACACCTCAAGATGCTACTACCAATCCCTCACTGATTACTGCT
Source organism: Dolichospermum sp. FACHB-1091 (assembly GCF_014697585.1). Classification (GTDB taxonomy): domain Bacteria; phylum Cyanobacteriota; class Cyanobacteriia; order Cyanobacteriales; family Nostocaceae; genus Dolichospermum. The sequence continues at coordinate 120,270 of NZ_JACJSB010000001.1, forward strand.
GCGGCGCAAATGCCGGAATATCAGGATATAGTTGACCAAACGCTGCTTAAAGCTAAAAAAGATGCTGGTGTAGGTGCTAGTCAAGCACAGGTGGTATCTCTGGCTTTTGACCGTTTGGCGGTATCCTTTGGATTAAAGATTTTGCAAATTATCCCCGGTCGTGTGTCTACAGAGGTAGATGCGCGGTTATCTTATGATACAGATGCAACTGTAGCAAAAGCCCGGAATTTGATTGGTCAGTATCAAGCCGCTGGTGTTGCCAAAGAGCGTGTTTTGATTAAGATTGCAGCTACTTGGGAAGGTATAAAGGCTGCGGAAATTTTGGAAAAAGAAGGTATTCACTGTAACTTAACTTTACTGTTTGGTCTGCATCAAGCGATCGCCTGTGCGGAAGCTGGTGTAACTTTGATTTCTCCTTTCGTTGGTCGTATTCTTGACTGGTATAAGAAGGATACAGGCCGGGATAGCTACCCGCCAGCGGAAGATCCAGGTGTATTATCTGTCACTACAATTTATAACTACTTTAAAAAGTTTGGTTATCAAACTGAGGTGATGGGTGCTAGTTTCCGTAATATGGGCGAGATTACTGAATTGGCTGGTTGTGATTTGTTAACTATTTCTCCCGGTTTGTTGGCAGAATTGCAAAATACTGTAGGGGAATTACCTCGGAAACTTGATCCGGCAAAGGTAGCAGATTTATCAATTGAGAAAATTTCCATTGATCAAGCGACTTTTGAGCAAATGCACAATGGGGATCGCATGGCTTCTGATAAACTGGCAGAAGGTATTGATGGTTTTACCAAGGCTTTGATTTCCTTGGAACAACTATTAACTGAAAGATTGACTCGTTTGGAAAGTCAGAAAGTAACTGCTTAATAATTGACAATTGACAATTGACAATTGACAATTGACAATTACTAGATATTGGGTGAGAATTAAATCTCCATCCTTTGAAACCCTTTTTGAGCAAGGTTGCTCGTTGAAACAAGAATCCCCGTCCCTCTATGGGGCGGGGAGCGTCAATTAGCAAGGCCTATACAAATAGTTTTGCCTACATACAAGAGTTTAACTTTGCGGGTTCTAAATTTTGCCAATGTCGAAAGTATCAGCATATATGAGTTCACATCAATATCAACTCAACAATGTTTTGTCCGCACGTTCTCGGTTGGGAGAAGGTCCTGTCTGGGACTTTAGTAATAGTCTGCTTTATTGGGTTGATATATATAATCATAGGGTAAATCAATTTAACCCGACAACTGGACAAAACCTGTTTTTTGATGTGGGAGATGTGGCCGCTTCAATTGCGATCGCAGGTCATGATAAACTGATTATGGCACAGCGGAATGGATTGGCATTTTTGCATATTCAAACAGGGGAAGTAAGTCCTATCATCTCAGTTGAGATGGATATCCCAGATAATCGTTTCAATGATGGTAAATGTGATTCCCATGGTCGGTTCTGGTTTGGATCTATGTGTCCTGGTAAAAATCAGGGTAGCCTTTATCGTTACGATCCTGATAGTTCATTACATTTGATGGAGACAGGATTAACTATTGCCAATGGTTTGGGGTGGAGTCCAGATGAAAAAGTTTTTTACTTAACTGATTCTGCCCAGCAAAAAATATATGCTTACAACTTTGAGCCGACAACAGGTAAGATTAGCGATCGCTGTATTTTTGTAGACTTAATAGGTGAATCTTTTTATCCTGATGGTCTGACTATAGATAGTGAAGGAAATATCTGGTCTGCAATGTGGGATGGTTGGTGCGTAATTCGTTTTAACCCCAAGGGAGAGGAAACTTTGCGGATACCCTTACCAGTACAACGTCCTACTAGTTGTACTTTTGGTGGGAAGAATCTACAGACGCTCTACATTACAACTGCTTCAGTTGGGTTAAGTGAGGAAGAAATTCAAAAGAGTTTCTATTCCGGTGATTTATTTGCTATCCAAACTGATGTAACTGGATTACCAACTAATGATTTCAGCTTTGGCTAAAAAAATTAGCGTTGCCGAATTTTTGATTTTCATGCCAGGCTATGAGCAAGGACAAGAGTATTTATATTATATTCTAGAATCAGAAAAGCCGACGTTGCTCAAATCAGGTATGAATTTAGGTGTAGAAACGAGAATCCTTACCCAGATCACGTCCCTACAAGGGTTTTGAAATCATCAAAAATCATTTTCATACCTCAAATCAGCAACGACGAAAAGCCTTGTATACGAACAATATAAGGATTAAATGCTTTAAACATGGTTGGGTTTTCCTGACAGGAGAGAATACACAGCAGAGTTTATCTAATTTCAAGTAATTCGATTAAGACGATTGGCGAGTATTTTGTAAAAACGAAATAAAGCCGTGGACCGGAATGCTCGATTAAACTGTAAGCGAAGGGGCTTCAAGAGAATAATTTCCAAACTCCCATACAATAATTTTTCAAGTAGACTAAAGCAACTACTGAGAATTTTCATTCTCTCGGAATTTTTAAGAGCTTGAACACTGGGCATACTAGAGAATCCCCTATCTTTATATAAAACACCGACAGTCACTGAAGACCTTATTTTGATACCGGAGTAAAATGCTCGAAGGAGCAGATGTTGATCTGCTAAAACTTGGTAATTTTGGTCAAAAGGAAGATATTTGCCAAGAACTTCTGTTTTCCATAGCTGCACCTGATGGCAAACCCCACTGCGATACAGAAAGTAGCGAGAGATGATTCTTGGATAAACTGTTATAGTCTTATCAAATTCATTGTAGTACGCAAAAGCAAAAACATCAGTATTCTCATCATTTTCTGCCTCTGCTAAAATCTTGCTCAAGGACTCATTAGAATAAAAACTGTCTCCAGCATTCAGATAAATACACCATTTACCTCGGACACGCTTAAATGCCCGGTTCATCGCGTCATATATTCCAGAATCTGGTTCTGAGAGCATATCAACTCTGGGATCTTGTAAAGTACCCAGAGAAGAAAGTGTTCCATCAGTAGAAACCCCATCTTGTAGAATAAATTGAATGTTTACTCCAGTTTGATTAAGTACCGATTTACAAGTCTTAATTAAGTCCTGACCAGCATTTTTGCAAACAGTAATAACTGTAACATCTGGTGATTCTATTAAGTAGTTTTCCATTATATTGCTATATATGTGTAGATACTAGACATTTACTTATACTTCAAATTGATATAATTATAATATATATGATATGGGCACATAGCCCTACAAGACAATGTTATAGTAGGGGGGAAGTCCGGTATTTGTCAAGTACCTAGTTGATAAATTTTTGATCAAGGTAAGATTGAATCAGATGTGAGAATTAACAGAATTGACAAATTTGATTCCTAGTCCTGAAAAAGACTAAATTTAGTGAAGTGAGAAAGAAATTACATATATGTCCATTGAACTACAAGCAGAACTAGGTCAAGCGGTGGAACAACGTCGCAACTTTGCGATTATTTCTCACCCTGATGCTGGTAAAACTACTTTAACTGAAAAACTATTATTATACGGGGGTGCGATTCATGAAGCGGGGGCGGTAAAAGCGCGAAGAGACCAGCGGAAAGTGACTTCTGACTGGATGGCAATGGAACAACAACGGGGTATTTCCGTAACTTCAACGGTATTACAATTTGCTTATTCTAATTGTCAAATTAATTTACTTGATACTCCCGGACACCAAGATTTTAGTGAAGATACTTATCGAACTTTAGCAGCGGCTGATAATGCAGTCATGCTGATAGATGCGGCAAAGGGTTTAGAACCACAAACGCGGAAACTGTTTGAAGTGTGTAAACTGCGGGGAATCCCGATTTTTACCTTTGTGAATAAACTTGATCGTCCGGGCAGAGAACCGATAGAATTACTAGATGAGATTGAGAAAGAATTGGGATTACAGACCTATGCAGTAAATTGGCCTATTGGTATGGGCGATCGCTTTAAAGGAGTTTTTGACCGTCAACAACAGCAAATTCATTTATTTGAACGTAGCGCCCACGGTAGTCGGGAAGCAAAGCAAACTATCATAGATATAGGCGATAGTAAAATTGAGGGATTATTAGAAAAAGAACTTTACCACCAACTTAAAGATGAATTAGAACTCTTAGAAGGAGTTTGTCCAGAACTAGATTTAGACTTGGTACACGCTGGCAAAATGACCCCCGTGTTTTTTGGTAGTGCTATGACCAATTTTGGGGTAGAATTATTTCTGAGGAATTTTCTTAACTTTGCCCTCAAACCAGGAACACACAGCAGCAGCGTCGGGGATATTCCTCCTACTTATCCAGAATTTACGGGATTTATTTTCAAACTGCAAGCCAACATGGACCCAAAACACCGAGATAGAGTGGCTTTTGTCCGGGTCTGTACAGGTAAGTTTGAAAAAGATATGACAGTAAATCATGCCCGAACTGGCAAAGCTGTGCGTTTATCCCGTCCCCAAAAACTGTTTGCTCAAGAAAGGGAATCTATTGATGTTGCTTATCCAGGGGATGTAATTGGTTTAAATAATCCAGGTGTTTTTGCGATTGGTGATACAATTTACACGGGTCAAAAGCTAGAATATGAGGGAATCCCTTATTTTTCGCCAGAATTGTTTGCTACATTGAGAAACCCCAACCCTTCTAAATTTAAGCAGTTTCAAAAAGGTGTTTCCGAATTGCGAGAAGAAGGTGCTGTACAAATTATGTATTCAATTGATGAAGCCAAGCGTGAACCGATTTTAGCGGCTGTTGGTCAGTTGCAATTTGAAGTGGTACAGTTCCGCTTACAAAATGAGTACGGTGTAGAAACTATTTTGGATTTATTACCCTACAGTGTTGCGCGTTGGGTTGAAGGTGGTTGGGAAGCTTTAAAGCAGGTGGGACGTTTGTTCAATACTACCACTGTTAAAGATAGTATGGGACGACCAGTATTATTATTCCGCAACGAATGGAATTGTCAACAGTTAGAGGGTGATCATCCAGAGTTGAAATTAACTGCTATTGCTCCTGTTTTTTCTCATCAACAAACAATTGAAACCTAGATAAGCAGGTTGGGGTTAAAAATTGTCGTTATAACAAGGGAACAGGTTACAGGGAACAGGGAACAGGTTACAGGGAACAGGTTACAGGGAACAGGTTACAGGGAACAGGTTACAGGTTACAGGGAACAGGTACGAGGTTTTGGGCAACTTTACTTTTCGTTTTACCAATTACCCATTACCCATTACCCATTACCAATTACCCATTACCCATTACCAATTACCCATTACCCATTACCAATCATCTCAAAATTTTGAATTTTTAATTACCAGGGTATCTCAATAAGCGTGCTTTTGTCACCTAAAACAGATTGGAGTACCGAATTTCTATGCCTTCTCACGCTGAATCATGTTTACAGGCTGGTTTAGCTGCCCTCAAGCAGGGGAATTACCACACAGCAATAGCTAATCTTGAACCACTAGCCAAAGTCCAAAACCAAGACAAGATTTATTTACAGGCACAAGTTGGGTTAGTTATGTCCTATGCTCGCACAGGTGAGGTCTCTAAAGCGATCGCTTTGTGCCAAAATTTGATTTCCAGTAGTAACCACCCCCAGGTGCAAGAGTGGGCTAAACGCGCTCTTGAAAACTTGTATAAGAGCAAAAACCGGAAACAAAAACCTCCCGAAACCCATACTGGAAATATTTCTGGTTTAAATGCTTCCCGACAAGAGCCACAAAATGGCTATGTTGGTGCTGATGATCATCACAATAATACCAAACCAGTTAGCGTTTATTGGCGGCAGGCTAGACGAGCTAAAGTATGGCAACCTATGCCTAAGCCTAATTTCATTTACTCAAGACTAATTGCTTGTTTGACATTTATAGCACTATTTTGGATGTGCAAAGAAATGTTTAAACTGGTATTGGGTTTAATTGCCCAAATTCTATATAAATTGCCATACTTACAGCCTCCCCAGGTTTTATATCATGATCCTAGTTCCTTGATTCTAGGATTATTTGTGATCTTAATGGTATTATCTCCTTGGTTACTCGACTGGTTACTAGGAAAATTTTTGGCTCAGAAAGAGTTATCCAAAGAGAAATTAAATTCCTACAGTCGGGAGACACTGAGGGTATTACAACGTACTTGTCAACAGCGACGCTGGCTTTGTCCCCAACTGAGAATCTTACCAATTTCTGCCCCCATAATCATTAGTTATGGCAACTTACCCCGTACAGCGAGAATAACTGTTAGTCAAGGTTTATTAGAACAATTGGCTAATGATGAAATAGCAGCCATCTATGCTTTAAATTTAGGGCAAATTGGGCGTTGGGATTTTGTGGTGATGTCCCTAATCCTGTTAGTTACCTTACCATTTTACGGATTATATCAGCAAATATCACTTTCGGCAAATCAACATCAAAGTAAAATTTGGCGTTGGCCAGCCACAGTTTTAGCGGCTATTATTTACGGAATTTGGTTTCTTCTAACTGGTACAGCCTTGCTAAATTCTCGATTAAGGCTTTATCATAGCGATCGCCAAGCTGCGGAAATTACTGGTAATCCCAATGGACTCATTCGGGCTTTACTGAAAATTTCCATTGGTGTGGCTCATGATATCAACCTCAAAGAACATACCAGTTGGCAACTAGAAAGCCTGAATCTTCTTGCTCCTGTTGCATATCAACATAGCATAGTCTTAGGTAGTATAGCTGGTCATCTACCCTTTGAATCATTTTTCCAGTGGGAAAACTTTCATCCCTATCGCCAATGGTTGACAATTAATAGTAGTCATCCTTTAATGGGCGATCGCATTGAACGTCTTTGTCAAATAGCTCGCTACTGGCATTTAAACACAGAATTGTACCAAATAACCCCACAACAGCCGATTCTAATCCCTCTCCAATCTTTTTTATTACAAATTGCCCCTTGGTTGGGAATCCCGCTGGGTGTTATATTGGCTGGTCTGACTTGGTTACTTTGGCAAACAGCTTATGCTATGCACTTGTTAAACTTGAAGTGGATCTATGACGACTGGTATTTTGTTCTGGGTTTTGTGTTAATTGGCTTTAGCATTGGTACACTGATACAGATAAATGCTTTATTTCCCAAGATTACAGATGTTAATGTCCAAAAAGACGAAAACTTCATCAGCCTACTTGCAGATCCGTCAATTTTACCAATTGATAGCATTAAAGTCCGTTTTACTGGTAAACTATTAGGCCGTCCTGGAATTGATAATTGTCTAGCACCAGACCTAATTCTGAAATCTAGCCAAGGTTTAATGAAATTACATCATATTCCTGGGCTAGGAAAGTCATTCCACCCTCAAGACCTAATTGGTAAACAGATTATTGTTAGAGGTTGGTTACGACGCAGGGGGACTCCCTGGATAGATATCCAAAGCCTAGAAACTGAAGATGGCAAAAAAATCAATAGCCCTCATTCTATTTGGATGCTGGCCATTGCTATTTTAGCTCAAGGCTGGGGTGCTTATATTGTGCTGGTGGGTCATTAGTCCGTTGTCCGTTGTTATTAGTAAAAAATTTTTCCCCCTTGCCTCTTCCCTTAAAATGTGTTTCATGCTACGATGAGATCATAATATCGGCCTTTAGCTGTTGGCAGAAAAGTTTCTGCGGAACTAGCTACATAGGAAATACCATGATAATGTTAACTAATGGTATTTTATTCTGCGGGCAAGAATTAAGAAGAATGAATTTACTGTGGTGGATAGTTGGCTATTAAATTTACAATTCCAAAAATTAAGGTGATATTAACCCACGAGTGCAGTTATGCCTTCGTGCCAAATAAGCTTGATCACAACAAAAAACTGTATTCTATAAGTTGATAGTTGGGATTGAAAAAATTGGTTTGTGGTGGTTTTAGTCCATAGTATCTATTCAAAAGCCAAAGCCAATTGATTGTTTTTTTGTCTTGCTCTGTTTATCTGTTTATTCCCAATCTGGAGGTATAGTCCATGTCAATTCGCCTATATATAGGAAATCTGCCCAAAGAAGAAATAGATCGTCAAGAGTTACAAGCTGTTTTTGCAGAAGAAGGAGATGGTGTCACCACTAAACTAATTAAAGACCGGAAAACAGGCAAATGTCGTGGCTTCGGTTTTTTGACGGTGAATAATGACGAACAAGCAGATCAAATTATTGAAAAATATAATGGTCAATTGTTTAAAGACACACCCATCAAGTTAGAAAAGGCCTTACCAAGAACTAAAGGTGAGGAAGGTGGTGAAGAACAACCACAAACCCCCAAACCAGTTCTTCAAGGTACTAGCGCCCCTGTTCCTAGCAGCAATAAAGAAGGCGGCCGTCGGGAGAAAAGCAAGAAATCCCGACGCGGCGGCGGTGGTGGTGGTGGCAGTGCGCGTGAGACTGCTGCAAATGTTGAAACTGAAGCAATTCGTCCAGATCCCCGTTGGGCGGCGGAGTTAGAAAAGCTGAAGGAAATGTTGGCTGCACAAGCTACCAACTAGATTGCTTGTTTAATCAATACGCTTTAAGAATTATTCTTAAAGCTTTTTGGCATACCGACTTCCTGGAAAGCTAGTCTGAAAAGGAAGTTATGGTTATATTAGCTTGGCTATAATTCATAAATTGCTTCTACAATATATATTTTTACAAATACTATATTATTAGTAATAAGCGCATTTATATACATATAAACTTAGTTATTAACGTAACCTGCTATTTAGGCACATTCTCAGTGGATTTTGGATTTACGATTTTGGATTTTGGATTGACTCCACCCTCAAGTATGGAGCTTGGGGATTTTAGATTAGCAATTTTGGATTAGTTCTGCCCTGAAATTGTAGGGGTCAACGGCCGTACGGGTCAACGGCCGTTGCCCCCTACTTGTACCGAAAATTCCCAATCTAAAATCTAAAATCTAAAATCTAAAATTTCTTGGTCAGAATCAGAATGTCCAATATTAAAGGATAAACAGGATGAAAACAGGGGTTTTATCCCCAATTACCAATTACCTATTACCAATTACCTATTACCAATTACCCATTACCCATTACCAGTCTCAACTAGATAACTAGCAACTTGAGTTATTATACAAGTTATTACACATAAGTGCTGTGATTAGTCTGACTGGTTGAGCGTGTAGAAATTTATTTTGTCTTCAGGTAAAGACCAAATTCCCTTAATAAGCAGTGTAGGCAGCCAGACATGGTTATTTGCACTGCTTAGTTTTGGAGTTTTTTAAGACTTGAGAGCATAATTACACAAAATTTGGAATTTTTTGCGAAAATTGTAGCTAACGTAACAAAACTTATAGAAATATAATAATAGTATAAGTGAACACACTTGGCTAAATTAAATTAGTGCTTTTTGAACATAATGGCAATTGAAGTAATGTTTTCAGGGATTTAACTTTGTTGTATTTGGTTTGATGGACATTATTGTAATTATTTGAAACGTGCAAATCATGAACTAGAAATATCTAAAAGGATGTGACGTTGCGACTTGAGATAGGTTTTATCATGGACTAACTAGTATATCATGATAGATCATATTCGCTTTTCCATATAAAAAGATAGATATTTCTATCTATAGAAGGTATTAAATAGAAATATAGAATGTAGGAGAGGTTAATCAATATTTTGGCAATAATCAAGATAGAATAAATATTAATTATTCAAAGTTAGCCAAGAAAACACAGATTTCAGTTTAATAAGCACAAGTTGAAAAGACACTTATATCTTGTTAAAATTAGGAAAATCACAAATCTATGAAAGCTACCACAAAAAAACACATCGCCTTAATTTCAGTTCACGGTGATCCAGCAATTGAAATAGGTAGAGAAGAGGCAGGAGGACAAAATGTTTATGTCCGCCAAGTGGGTGAAGCCCTGGCACAGCTAGGATGGCAGGTGGATATGTTTAGCAGGAGAGTCAGTGCTGATCAAGAAACGATAGTAGAACATAGTTCTAATTGTCGGACTATTCGCTTAACAGCAGGTCCTGTAGAATTTGTGTCAAGAGATCATGGTTTTCAGTATTTACCAGAATTTGTGGATCAGTTAATAAAATTCCAGAAAGAAGCCGGGATTAATTATGATTTGGTTCATACCAACTATTGGTTATCTGGTTGGGTAGGAATGGAATTGAAAAAAAGACTGGGAATTAAACAGGTTCATACCTACCATTCCTTAGGAGTGATCAAATACAAGACCATAGAAAATATTCCGCTGGTAGCAAGTCAACGTTTATTAGTGGAAAAAGAAATATTAGAAACAGTAGAAAGAATTGTTGCCACTAGTCCCCAAGAACAGGAACATATGCGATCGCTTGTTTCTCAAAAAGGGGAAATTGATATTATTCCCTGTGGTACAGATATTCAGCAGTTTGGTTCAGTGACCAGAGAAGCAGCCAGAACCAGATTAGAAATTGATCCAGAAGCTAAAGTGGTTTTATATGTAGGTAGATTTGACCCCCGGAAAGGCATAGAAACCTTAGTGCGGGCAGTAAGGGAGTCTAAGTTCTATGAGTCGAAACAATTGCAATTGATTATTGGTGGTGGTTGTACACCAGGTAATAGTGATGCTAAGGAACGCGATCGCATAGCAGGAATTGTTAACGAGTTGGGTATGGACGAATGTACGTCTTTGCCAGGCTGTTTGAGTCGAGAGATATTACCATCTTATTATGCCGCTGCGGATGTTTGTGTAGTTCCTAGTCACTACGAACCCTTTGGACTGGTAGCTATCGAGGCCATGGCCTGTGGTACACCTGTAGTCGCTAGTGATGTCGGTGGCCTGCAATTTACCGTAGTTAATGAAGAAACTGGTTTATTAGTACCACCGCAAAATGTCCCTGCTTTTAATCACGCTATTGATCAAATTCTCAGTCATCCTCAATGGCAGCAAGAATTAGGAAAAGCAGCTAAAAAGCGTGTTAGTGATAAATTTAGCTGGCATGGTGTAGCTAGTCAGCTAGATAAACTATATACCCAACTGTTGCAGCAATCTGTGAGAGAACCTGTATTAGTTGGTAAATAGGCAAAAATGGCCAATTACCAATTACCAATCACCAATGACCAGATCATTGGTGCATGGTTGTAAGATAGGAAAGGATTAACTAAGCTCCAAAAGCCCTAAACATACTTGCAGTTAGATGGTAAGATGATGGAAGTTCAAGAAATCAAAAAATTCCCTAAACCCAGGAAACCAGACAGCGAATCTCAAAATTTTCAGCACGTTAAGATTCTTGACTGTAACCAACCAGTTTGTAGAGTGATTTGTGAGTGTTGGCACTGCAAACAAGGGATATTATGTGAGGTAGACGTATCATCTTCGCAGTATTTAGAGGTAGAATGTCCAAATTGTGGCAGAAGCGCCGTCAGGTTAATGGCAGAAAAGGTGATTTCTACTACACCTATACCCTCACCCTGGCAATAAACAGCATTCAGCTTCAACAGATACATAACTGCTGATACTCGGATAACTGATTTTTGTTAAAGGATGTTTTAAAAGAAAATGGCCATTTATGGCTAATCTTGACAAACATCCTCTAAAACAGATTTATTTAGCTGCGCTTTTGAAAACCCCTTTATTATAGCTCACGCAGAAGCGCGGAGGTCGCAGAGGCAGAAGAAAAGGAAATTTTTGCACATACAGCAGTTTTCGATATTCACAAAGTACAGATATTAATGATAAAACTCTTGTGGTGCGGGCATCTTGCCCGCACAAGGTGTAATATATATATTTATTATATAGAATTGCTATGTAATCAGTTATTTTAGCCAAAAATAAATCAAAAGGGAAATTAAATGTGTCTACATTAAATCAATTTCAAAGTGAATTTTTCAATATTTTCAATAATCAGAACTTTTATGAAGGCAAAACTTATTTAGAATATATTGCCGAACCGCAAACTAATGATGAAGATAATATTGTTGATACTAAAATAGTTTTACCATTGCTGCTTGCTTTAGGTTTTGATTCAGGAGATATCGCTAAAAATACCACAACCAATGGCAAAGATAGCAGTCGTCCAGATTTTCAAATTAAATTAGCAAGTGGTAATATTCGCTGTTTTTTAGTAGAAGATAAACATACTGCCTATAATATTCAAAAATCTGAACCTTTACAACAATTAATAAGTTATGCACCCAGTCGCGGTTATGATTTGGGATTACTTTGTAATGGTAAATTATTATTAGGTTGGGATATTTCTGATCCTAATTCTCCCAGTCCGGTTTTACATTTGGATCTTGAGAAAATTGTCCAAACTTATCATGATCATGGTGGTATTTCTGGCTTAAATAATGCCCAAATTCAAGATTTAAAAACTTTATATAGACGATTTAATAAACTCAATTTTGAAAATATTGAAAGTTTAATTCAAGATATTGGTAAACCAGAGAATGAATGGTTAAATAATGCCAAATCTCAGGTTAATACTCCTAATTTTGATGAATTACTAATTTTAGATATTAAAGCCGCAATTCTCCTGTTAGAAGAAGATGTTTTATATCAATTACAATTATTACTAGAAGAATATGATCAATATTGTCAAAATAAATATTTGCCTAATATTCATGCAACTGAACAAAATTATCAAGAGACAGCAACTAAAATTTTAGATCGTCTGAGAAATCAGATTTTAAATTATTTACGTGCTTATGGAGTATTAGAAGTTGAGGAATTTTCCGAAATTGTAGAAAAATTGCTGGAATTTGCCGATAAATCTCAAGGTTCAATTCAAGAATTAGAACAAATATTTTTAAATAAATTAATCAATGCTCAAGGTAAAAAAATAGCACAGAAAAATCAAAATTCTCCTAAAAATATAGAAGGTATAAAAGGAGTACAATTAGATTTAATTCCTACAATTTCAGAAACCAAAAAACAAGAACTAGGAATTAAAGTCACAGAAGAAAAGAAAATTATTAAACTTGATCCAAAATTAATTGAATTATTACGAGAATATGAAAGAATTGTATTTGATTGGAAAGACTGGCAAGCAAAGCAAAATTTAACTTATGATACCGCAATTAAAACCCATCAATATTTTATATCTTGGCGTAATTTAGTTAGTAAAACCATTTTACAAGGTGCAAATGAAGATAAATTAAAAACTGAATTTGCTAGACAAACTGCTTATGTTTATGTCATTCGTCTTTTAATGGTAAGAATTTGTGAAGATAAAAAATTAATTAATCGTAAATTTTCCAATGGAGGGTTTAAATATTGGAAGGAAGAAGTCGAACCAAGATATTTAGATCTAGCGCAAGGAATGTCTATGGATTATCTTTTAGAAATGTCCTATCGTTCTGCTCAAAATATCTATGCTCATTTCTTCAATAGTGCGGATTTATTTAATTGGTATCGCATTAATTCTAATACTTTAATTAAGGTTTTACATATTCTTAATCGCTTTAATTTACAAGAAATTGATAGCGATATTATTGGGATGGTTTATGGTAGATATGTGGAAGAAGGAAAACATGAACAAGGTAGATATTTTACACCTAAAGAAGTTGTAGAATATATTTTAGATGCTATTGGTTATAAATCCGATAATCCTGATATTCGTGATCAAAAATTATTAGACCCCGCAGGAGGTTCTGGTAGTTTTTTAGTTCATGCTGCACGTCGTTTAATTAATTCCTATCGTTCTCGGAAAACTAATACTATTCCTGTGGAATATGTTCCTGCGATTATTCAACAAGTGAAAGATTGTTTATTTTGTTTAGATATTAATCCTTTTGCTTGTTATTTAGCTGAAACTAATTTATTAATTCAAGTGGTTGATTTACTCCAACAAGCGAAGGAAGCAGGTAAGTTACAAGAATGTACCATAGATAGATTTAATGTATATAATACGGATTCTTTGTTATTACCAAAATCACAAGAAATTAGAACTCCTTTACTTAATCCTATTTTAGATTTAGAACTTTCTACTGTTGCCCAAATTAAAACTAAATCTGGTAAATTTATTGATGGTTTTGATTTTGTTGTGGGAAACCCTCCCTATGTAAAAGCTGATGAACCTGGAGCAGATATTTATCGTCGAGAAATTGAAAATTCTGGAAGATTTACCACACTTCATGAAAAATGGGATCTGTTTGTTCCATTTGTGGAACTTGCTTGTCAAGCTACTAAGGATTTAGGTAAAATTGGCTTAATTGTTTCTAGGGGTATTCAAACTAATAATTATGCGGAATTACTCCGAGAATATATTGCTGAAAATCTGACTATTAAACAAGTAGATTTTTTTAATAATGTGAAAATTTTCTCTGATGCTGTTGTTAACAATACTATTTTTATTTTAGAAAATATTGTTCCAGAAAATAATTATCAAGTAAAAAGATTTCTCCACAATGGGTTATTTACAGAAATTCAAGAAATTGATCCTTTGAATCAATATGAATATAAAGGTAAGGTTTTTAGACAGTTTGTAGTTAATGATAATTTTGCAGACGTTACTTATTTAGAAGATATTTGTTATTGCACTGTAGGAATGGTTTTAAATGCTGATGAAATGAAAGTTAAAGGAGCATTTAAAAAAGATGTTCTTTTAAGTTCACAACTAGATAAGATTCATTCTAAAAAATATATTGATGGAGAAAATATTATTAGAGAACTAGCAATTGATAATATTCGTTATTTGGAATGGGATACGGAAAGAGTTCCTGGACAAATTCGTAGAGCAACAATTCCTGAATTATATAATTATCCTAAAATCCTGTTTGGGATGACTTCATTTCCAACTTATGATCGAGGAATAATAGCAGGAGATGGGTTTTATGTTCCTGATAGTGTGAGAATTTGTGTCAGATGGGATGATGTTTATAGAGTTAAACGTTTAGAGAAAGAAAAAAGACAAATGTATGAACTTTCTAAAAAACGTCAAAAACTTCTGGGAGATGGAAAAGGTAAAAAATTACAAATTTATCAATATGCAGAAGAAAAACTAGAAATAGCCAAAAAATTTGATTTAAGATATATTACTGCTATTCTTGCTTCTAGTTTTGGGAAACGCTTTTTACTATTGAATAACCGTGATGAAAATATTATGACTGTTAATAGTGAAACTCAAATAGCTAAGAGTAGAATATATCCTGATGATTTAAAGGAATTTCCTATTAAAAATATTTCTTTAACAGCACAACAACCATTTATTAATGGTGTGAATAATTTAATAACATGGAATTGGCAGTTATACGAATTAACACAATTAGGACATAAAATTAAGTTTGATTATAGTGATAATAAACCCATAGTTGAGGTTAATTTTTTGCAAGTTTTTGAAAATCTCAATTTACCTTGTTGGAATTTTTTAAACGCTGAACCACACAGATTTGAAATTATTGGATCACGTGATCAACCAATCACTAAAATTAAAATCAAAGATGATAAAATTTTTAATGGTCGTCAAGAATTAATCTTTTCAGAAAGTACAATTGTTTTACAATTCCTGCAAATTTATCTACAACAGTATGAAAAACGGGGTTTAACTTGGACTAATTTAATCCAAGAAGGTAAAATACCTAAAACAGATGTAGATATTCAGAAAATATTTTCTGAATGCACTCTGTTAAAAACGGAAATATGTGATACAATCACAAATATTAGTTCAATTTATAGAAAATTAGATAAAATGGTGAATGATCTATATAATTAGTATAATTAGCTCTTAAAATTAACAAACCTAACCAACCTAAATTATAAAAGAGATTAATTGTTTTGCAACCCCTTGATTTTACAGCTTTAACCGCTGCTTGTAGCGAAATTCGCACTAATTGGCTACCTGCACGCACAGAACAAGTATATCAGCGCGATCGCTTTACCATTGCGATCGCTTTACGAACCTTAAAACATCGGGGTTGGTTAGATATTTCTTGGCATCCCCAAGCCGCTCATATTTGTATTAGCGAACCACCGCCACGACACCCAGATACTTTTACATTTAGTCAGCAGTTAAGACATCAATTAGGTGGGTTGGCCTTAGTGGCAATTGAGGCTATTTCTCCGTGGGAGAGGGTAATTGATTTACAATTTGCCCCTCGTCCAGGAGAAAGTGCGCTTTATCACCTCTATGCTGAAATTATGGGTAAATATAGCAATGTGATTTTAACTGATGCTAGTAACGAAATTATCACTGCTGCCCATCAAGTTAGTCAACAACAATCTAGTGTGCGTCCCATTCAAACGGGACAAAATTACGAAAAACCGCCAAAATTAACGGGAAAAACCCCCAATTTAACCGAATCTCTAGAACGCTGGCAAGAACGGGTAAGTTTAGTACCGGGGGAAATTAAGCGCCAATTACTTAAAAGTTATAGTGGTTTAAGTTCGGCTTTATTAGAGACAATGTTACTAAATGCTCAGATTTTACCTGATACTAATACGGACGTATTAACCCCTAAAGATTGGCAAAATTTATTTGAATGTTGGCAAGAATGGTTACAAGCTTTAGAATCAGGGCAATTTAAACCGGCTTGGACAAAAACCGGGTATACAGTTATGGGTTGGGGTGCTGTCAAACCCACAAAGAGTATTCAAGAGTTACTTTACCGTTATTATTCTGATCATCTGAATCAACAGTTGTTTGTGCAACTGCGACATCAGTTAATTCAGAAATTAGCGAATATTTTGGCTAAATTACGTATTAAAGCACGAACTTTTAGCGATCGCTTGCAACAATCAGACCAAGCGGAAGAATATCGGCAAAAAGCCGATTTATTAATGGCAAACCTGCATCAATGGCAACCAGGATTGCAGAATATAATATTACCAGACTTTGAAACAGAAAAACCTATATTAATTGCTCTTTTACCAGACAAGAACGCTGTTCAAAATGCCCAAAAGCTTTACAAACAGCATCAAAAGTTAAAACGCGCCCGTGGGGCTGTTGAACCGCTGTTATTTGCAGTGCAGACAGAAATTGATTATTTAGAACAAGTAGAAGCCGCAATTTCTCAGATAGATAACTACCAAAACCCAGAAGATTTACAGGCTTTAGAAGAAATCCGTGACGAACTAATTGATCAAAAATACTTAGAAGACCTAGAATACCGCAGCCGTAACAGCAACGACACCCCCGGTACTAATTTTCATCGTTACCGCAGTCCCAGTGGCTTTGAAATCCTCATTGGTCGGAATAACGTTCAAAATGACCAATTGACATTCCGTGTCGCTGGAGACTATGATTTATGGTTTCACGCCCAAGAAATTCCGGGTAGTCATCTGCTTTTGCGTCTAGAACCGGGTACAATTGCCGAAGAAGCTGATTTACAATTTACCGCTAATTTAGCCGCTTACTTCAGCCGGGGCCGTCAAAGTGACCAAGTACCAGTAGTGTACACCCAACCCAAGCACGTCTACAAACCCAAAGGAACTAAACCAGGACTAGTAGTTTATAAACACGAAACAATTATTTGGGGAAAACCACAAGTATTAGTCAGCGGTTAGTTATCAGCAGGTTATTAACCTCTTCTTCTTTCCTCTATTCACCCACAGATAGATATTTTTTCAGATATTTTCATCAAAAAATTGTACTGGCTGTTACAATCTTGTTAAGAAAAGTTGCCGTTGAATTTTAGGAACGCGCAATTTGGTTTTGACTCCACTGAGAAGACAACACGAACAACGTTTTTTTGCAGACCAGCCTGTGGGAGGGCTGGTCTTTTTGTTGTCTTGACATACCAATTAAGGACTACTCTTTAACTTCTTTGTCACCCGCTTAAAACAAATACATACAGTAGCTTTTAGCTTTCAGCATTCATCATTAAAATTCCTTTGTCTGCTGTGCTTGGTTTTCGCACCTAAAAAAGACGGCGTTGCTGATTTTAGGGATGAAAATGATACTGCATACATTTAAGATCCTTGTAGTAGAGACGTTCCTCATGCAGGGATTCTCGGCTCTACCCCCCAAAATCATGCACAAATTCAGCAACGACAAAAAGACTAAGTCGGTTGGCGTTAAAAACTTTCGTTATGACAAGGGAACAGGGAACAGGTTTTGGGCAACTTTACTTTTCGTTACTTATGTCGGTTTTTTTCCGTTCACCTACTTAAATCAAGAATAGGAGTAAGCGATAAGAATCTTCGGAATAACTGAAAATTATTTAACTGGGGCGCTAGGATTCGAACCTAGGGATGGCGGGACCAAAACCCGCTGCCTTACCACTTGGCTACGCCCCAAGGAATTAACTTTAGATAATATAGCAGTCCTTGTGGGATAATGTCAAGTGTTTTGAAAAAAAATTTTTTTTGCTGATGGGGAATTGGCTGTTAAGGGGGTTTTTGGCGGTTAGCAAAAAACTGGGATTTTGTCAAATTTTAGGTTGTTTCACAAATTTTATGGAAAAAAACATGATTTTCTATGTCAAGATTACTTAGATATAAATACAAAAAAAGATAAAATTTCTAGTAATATTTTGGTTAAGCTGATGTTAAGCTGACTAGAAAATTAGAATTTAAGTAACTTTTAAGACAGAATAAAGTAGCGAAAAATACGAAATTTAATCAGGATCAACATCGTAGCCGCAGAGGAAAGAAAATAAGTGTTGAAGAAAGTAGTTATTACCGGGTGTTTAACTTTATTGATGCTGGGAGGGTTGTTAACAGGTAATGCTTGGGCCGCGGAGTCAACGGCAGCACCACCCCCTGATACAGGAGATACAGCATTTATGTTGATCTCATCTGCCCTAGTATTGCTGATGACACCGGGATTAGCGTTCTTTTATGGTGGGTTTGTGCGATCGCGGAATATTCTAAACACATTAATGATGAGTTTTGTGTTGATGGCCATTGTTGGAGTCACTTGGGTTCTGTGGGGTTATAGTCTTTCCTTTGCCCCTGGTTTACCTTTTATTGGTGGTTTACAGTGGTTGGGCTTAAACGGTGTTGGCTTAGAAACAACAGGTTATCTGCAAGGTTCAGCCCCAGCAGAGGTGGTATCCTACGCGCCAACAATTCCCCATCAAGCATTCATGATCTATCAAGCCATGTTTGCTATTATCACTCCAGCATTAATATCAGGTGCGATCGCCGAACGGATGAGTTTCCGTGCCTATTGCCTATTTGTAGTGCTGTGGTCAACGTTTATCTACACACCTTTAGCGCACATGGTGTGGGCTAAGGGAGGATTTTTAGGTTTATATGGCGGTATAGGCGCTCTAGACTTTGCTGGTGGTACAGTAGTACATATTAGTTCTGCTGTTTCGGCACTAGTAGCAGCAATTGTCCTCGGTCCGAGAAAAAACTATCCAGATCGTTTGAGTCCTCCCCACAATGTCCCCTTTATTTTGTTGGGCGCTGGCTTACTTTGGTTTGGTTGGTTTGGCTTTAACGCTGGTAGCGCCTTATCTGCTGGCACAGTAGCCACAGTAGCCTTTGTTGCTACTAATACATCCGCTGCTGCCGGGTCGTTAATGTGGTTGATCTTAGAAGCTACATTACGGGGAAAACCCACCGCTGTAGGGGCAGTGACTGGTGCTGTCGCTGGTTTAGTTGGAATCACCCCAGGGGCGGGATTTGTCACCCCTCTAGCCGCAATCTTAATCGGTTTGATTACCTCTTTCCTCTGCTTCTATGCTGTCAGTTTTAAACACAAGTTACAGGTCGATGATGCCTTAGATACCTATCCTGTCCATGGTGTTGGCGGTACTATCGGGGCGATTTTAACGGCTTTCTTTGCCACAACTGAAGTTAATTCTGGTGGCAAGGACGGGGTACTGCGTGGTAACTTGAGTGAATTATTTGTGGAATTAGCAGCAATTGCCATAGCCTATATCATTGCTGGGGTGGGAACTTGGATCATTTTGAAAGTTATTGCGGCTACAGTTGGTTTAAGAGTCCCAGAGCAAACAGAAAATCAAGGCTTGGATATCCATGAACACGGGGAAGAAGGTTATAACTCCGAGTTCGCAGACCGAATTTCTAATAAGTAATTTAATTTATTAGACATATCCGGTAAAGATTGTAGAGACGAGAATCCCTACCCAGGTCACGTCTCTACAAGGGTTGTAAGTCACGCATATTTTATTTTCACCCGATGTCTATTAGGGTCAGAGGTAACAAATTAGTAATTGTGGATAGATTTTATTTCAGTAAAGAAATATGATTTTGATACCTCTTCCCTGTTCCCTGTTCCCAGTTAAGAGTTCCCTGTTCCCAGTTAAGAGTTCCCAGTTAAGAGTTCCCAGTTAAGAGTTCCCTGTTAAGAGTTCCCTTGTCATAACGACAATTTTTAACGCCAACCTACTTAAATTAAAATTTCCTATCTCAATTGCCTCCAGGCGCGAGAAAATCAAAAATAGTCATTTTAGTCGCCAATTCCAAATGGATACAAAAGCTTTTAAACGCAACCTGCAACATTCAGCCAATTACAATCGTAAGGGCTTTGGTCATCAAGAGGAAGTTGCTACCCAGTTACAATCTGAATATCAGAGTAACTTGATTCAGGAAATCCGGGATTCTCACTACACTCTCAAGCGTGGTGATGTGACGATTCAATTAGCACAAGCATTTGGTTTTTGTTGGGGTGTGGAACGTGCTGTAGCAATGGCTTATGAAACCCGTAAGCATTTCCCCTCAGAACGGATTTGGAT
This sequence comes from Dolichospermum sp. FACHB-1091, assembly GCF_014697585.1. GTDB lineage: Bacteria > Cyanobacteriota > Cyanobacteriia > Cyanobacteriales > Nostocaceae > Dolichospermum. The sequence goes on from NZ_JACJSB010000001.1 coordinate 140,813, forward strand.
TACTAACGAAATTATTCACAATCCATCCGTGAATAAACGTATGCAGGAAATGCAGGTAGAATTTATTCCCGTCATTGACAAAATCAAAGATTTTTCTGTTGTTGGTAGCGGTGATGTAGTGATTTTACCAGCTTTCGGTGCTAGTGTTCAAGAAATGCAAATTCTTAACGATAAAGGTTGTCAGATTGTTGATACTACTTGTCCTTGGGTATCTAAAGTTTGGAACACTGTAGAAAAGCACAAAAAAGGTGATTACACATCAATTATTCACGGAAAATACAAACATGAAGAAACCGTTGCTACTAGTTCCTTTGCGGGGAAATATCTGATTGTTTTGAATTTAAAAGAAGCAGAATATGTAATTAACTATATTCTCAATGGTGGCGATCGTCAAGAATTTTTAACTAAGTTTGCTAAAGCTTGTTCTGCGGGATTTGATCCTGATCAAGATTTAGAACGGGTAGGAATTGCTAACCAAACAACCATGCTGAAGGATGAAACCGAAAAAATCGGTAAAATGCTAGAGCGAGCCATGATGCAGAAGTATGGACCTGCAGAGTTAAATCAGCATTTTCAAAATTTTAATACTATCTGTGATGCCACTCAAGAACGTCAAGATGCGATGTTGGAATTGGTGAAAGAAAATCTGGATTTAATGATAGTAATTGGGGGATTTAATTCATCAAATACTACCCAATTACAACAGATTGCTTTTGATCGAAATATTCCTTCTTATCACATTGATAGTGTTGAATGTATTCAATCAATTAATAAGATCAAACATCGAGAATTAACGGGAGATTTGGTAATTACAGAAAACTGGCTACCAACGGGAGAAATTAAAGTTGGTATTACCTCTGGTGCTTCTACACCAGATAAGGTAGTTGAAGATGTAATTGAGAAAATTTTTGCACTGAAAACGACAGCAGCTTTAGTTTAAGTCTTGGTGGTAATACTAACCTCTATTATAAAAAGGAGGTTAGTATTATAAAGTTTGTGCCATCACAATTGCTAATTGTTTACATCCCCCATTAGTATGATTATTGTCAGCTAATTTTATGAAAAACATATTCCTAATGACAGATGACTACTGATATAATTCCGTAGTTATATTTTAAATATAGAGAATTTACTGAAGTTATGCAAAAAACTCACAGTTTACTTATTTATGAGATATCACAAACCAAAAATATTCAAAAATACTCAAAAAGACTAATTGACAATATTGCCTTTTTATGTTCACAAGTTAAAATCTCAGGGTAGCTCGATTGGAAAGCAATAAAAAACAATTATTTGTTTCATGCAACTAAATGGAAAGTATTTATTTTTTGTTGTTAAAATCAAGTTTATTCAAACTTAAATGTGAAGCTGCCAAAAACTAATTACTAATTGAGATCATAGCAATTATTAAGATTGTATGAACTCTTTGCTCTAATCTTGTGTTAATTATTGCTCAAATTATATCTAGATTTGCGAGTGATTTATTACAGAGTTTAGTAATAGTTAAACACCCCAAAATTTAGTGATTGAAATAATTATGTACGAAGAATCAAAAAAAATTATCGTCATTGATAATGATGTTTTTAGTCGCAATTTCGTTTTAGATTCTCTTAGGTCTGAGGGTTATGATACCATAAGTGCAGAAAATGGGATTGTGGGACTGGAATTAATCAAACAATATTTACCTGACTTGGTAATTTGTGATGTGGTCATGCCAGATATTGATGGTTATACTGTATTAAGTAACCTGCGGGAAGATTCATTCACAGCAATTATTCCTTTCATTTTTTTGACTGCTATTAATACAAAGGAGTCTTTACGAAAAGCCATGGAATTGGGAGCAGATGATTATTTAACTAAACCTGTAACAACGAATGAGTTACTGCGGGCTATTGCTATTAGATTACAAAAACAAGCTCTTTTTAGATATTGGTATGCTAAAAATTCCCATCAATTAGCACCAGCGGAATTATTGACCAAATCAGTAAATTCTCAGTCGATTTTTCCTATTATTCCCAATTTGAAAAATGTTTTTGATTATATTGAAGCTAATTATCAAGAAGGAATTACTTCCTCTGACGTGGCCGAAGCTGTGGGCTATTCTTCTGCATATCTAACTCATCAAGTTGCGAAACAAACAGGAAAACCAATAAATGTTTGGATTATTAAACGGCGAATGGTAGCAGCCCTGGCTTTATTGAAAAATACGCATCAGACAATTGAAGAAATTGCCGCTCAAGTAGGTTATAAGGATACTTGTCATTTCTCCCGACAGTTTCGCCAACATCATGGTTTATCTCCCGCCCATTGGCGGAAAAAACATCAGTTAACTTCAAGTTCAACAAATACCAAGTTGCAATTTATCAAAAATGAAAATAATTCACCATTAGCTAAACCTGTACCTGTAGTTAGTAAGACAGGGACAAGTTTTAAATGAAATTAAAATTAACTACTTTTAGGATTAGTTAATTGCTGAATAATCAGTTGAATTGCTAAGGCTAATAAGCCCAAAGCAACTAATCCAAATATTCCCATTCCCAAGGCTACTACACCTACTACTAAAGTACGCACAGCCGAACCAATGTTAATTACCATTTGGTTATCGGAATGGATGGGTTTACGGGCAAAGGTAGTGGCGATTGATATCATCAGAGAATAAGCCGCAAATGCAAATCCTCCTGACATAATTGCCCCGGTTAGACAGCGTAAAGGGGTGGGTGGTACTTGAGTGGAAATATCTGCTGATGGTGTTTGTTTTGGTTCATTCATAATAGTTTAAAATCGAAGATGAATAGGTTTTAAGGTGTGAAGCAACTGGAAGCCGCTACTAAACTGTAATGCATTGAATTTGTATAATTCTAGCGGGCAGGATGCCCGCACCACAAGATCTAACCATATTAATGATCCAATTAAGCTATTTTAATTCCATGTTTAATTGTCCGCGTTACAAACAATTCTAAATCTTGATCGGGAATAGCTTCACGTATTCGCTTCTTGACTATTTCTCCTTGATTTTGAGATTCGACAATAGCAAAAACTGAAGGACCAGAACCGGACATCATTGTTCCTAAAACTTCTTTTTGATTGGTGAATAATTCTCGTAATTGCAATACTTGGGGGTAAGCTGGTAGTACAACTTTCTCTAAATCATTATGTATTTTTTGGGCAATTTCTTCTGTATTTCGATGTAAAATGGCCTTGACCATGGCTTCTGAATGAAATGCACTAGCACGGGCAGCAAAAGTATCTGCATCTTGAATATAGTTAATGCCAAATTGTTGCCGATAGGTTTTATATGCCCAAGGTGTAGAAACTTCTAAACTGCGATATTTTGCTAATACTATATGTAGATTATCTAAACTTTGCAGAGGAGAAAGTTTTTCACCTCTACCAGTGGCAATAGCTGTTCCTCCACCAATACAAAATGGTACATCTGAACCGAGATTCGCGCCTAATTCTTCTAATTCTGATTGGGTTAATCCCAAATCCCAAAGTAAATCTATTCCTACTAATACGGCTGCGGCATTGGTAGAACCTCCAGCTAAACCAGCAGCGACCGGAATATTTTTTTTGATGGTAATATCAACACCGCCAAAATTACTAAAAGCTTGAGGAAATTCCTTGGCCATTAAGTCGGCTGCTTTGTAAACTAGATTGGTTTGATCTGTGGGTACTTGGGGGTGATTACAGTAGATACGAATATTTTCAGTGCTGGCAGTATGGATATCAATTTTGTCAGATAAATCTATGCTTTGGAGTATCATTGCTAATTCATGATATCCGTCAGCACGACTGCCGATAATTTCCAAATACAGGTTGATTTTGGCTGGTGCAATTAAACTATAAGAACGCATAATGTTTATTGATGTCTATTTGAACATTCATCATATTTGTGAAGGCTGGTAATGGGTAATTAGTAATTGGGAAAATTCCAGAGTTAAGACCAGTATTTTGATGATCTCTTCTTGCTATTGATTCCCTATGCTATTTACCAGTGATACCCATTGTATAACACTGAGGTCTTCAGCGCGAACTTGGGGATTTATTTCTAATTGTTCCAGAAATTGTGTCAAGCGATCGCGGTCAATGACTGATTGTAAATTATTTCTTAACATTTTGCGTTTTGACCCAAATCCCAATTTAACTAAATTTTCTAATTTTTGGGGGTCATGGGCTGGAATTGCTATTTTTTTAGGAGTCAACCGCACTACAGCCGAATCTACCTTGGGTGGTGGTACAAATGCAGCAGCGGGAACTGTACAAATTAACTCACAATCTGCCAAATATTGCACCCGTACGGACAATGCGCCAAAAGTTCGAGAACCCGGTTTAGCATATAATCTTTCTGCTACTTCTTTTTGGACTAATAAAACAATAGAATCAAAAGGTTTTGGGTTAGGATGAGAAATAGTTCCCAGTAACTTTTCAATAATTGGACCGGTGATATTATAGGGAATATTCGCAACAACTTTATTCTGGTTTTGAAAATTAGCAAATGCTGTTAATTGTGACGGTAAATCAAGAGTCAGAAAATCACCTTGTAAGAGTAAGAAATTCTCTTTTTCACCTATTTGTTTGACGAGTAATTTACACAAATCTCGGTCAATTTCTACTGCGAGTAAGGATCTCACCAGTGGTAATAAACGACGGGTTAAGATTCCTGTACCGGGTCCAATTTCCAGAATTTTATCACTTTCTTGACAATTAGCGGCTTGGACAATTGCGTTAAGGGCTTTATCACTTTTTAACCAATGTTGAGCAAACTGTTTACGGGGTTGAATCATGTTGTTACATAATATTGCAATAAAAATGTTATCATGCCTTTGGGATTTTGTGTATTTTATATTTCCTTAGAAAGAATCATTGGGTATGCTTTACCTGTATCACTCTCTCGGTGCTGTTTATTATCTATTCACAGCTTAATACTGAGAGAGCTTTTTTACACCATTAGGGACTTTTCAAACATCCTCTTAAAGAATTGGCTTAAAACCAATTTTTGTTCAGTAATTTGTTACTAACAATGACCACAAACATCAACAAACCAAACTGAATTGGCCAAGGTGCTAATACTAAACTCACAATGAAAATAACGGCTGTGAAAACACCTGCAATATAAGTGATTTCATCATCATTTCTTCTGAAGAGATAACCAGTCATTACACCTGTAACTAATGTCATTAAGAAAAATAAAGGCATTTTAACTCACCTCTAAACTACAAACTACTGTTTAATGTCAGTAGATTTTCACCATTTTCGGCAACGTTATTTATGTTATACTTAACTAAGGGAAAATGGCAATACATTCAATATTAAGCTATAGTGTAGCTATTTGCAAATGGTCTCATGATTTGGGATATGAAACTAATGACGTGACTAACAACCCTATTCTTATTTAAGTGATATAATAATATCTATTGATGCTCATATGAATTTCTGAAACTCCTTTAATTGAAATAACAAATGTTGAATATTTCTCAACTCCTTGCAAGTGAATTAAAACTTAAACCCCACCAGGTACAAAACGCGCTGGAACTTTTAGCCGAAGGGGCGACAATTCCCTTTATTGCGCGTTATCGTAAAGAACGAACAGATGAAATGGATGAAATGCAATTACGGGATTTACAAGATAGATATAATTACTTAACAGAATTGGAAGAAAGAAAAAAAGTAATTGTGAATGCGATCGCTCAACAAGATAAACTTACTCCAGAACTAAACACAAAAATAGCATCTTGTTTACAAAAAACTGAACTGGAAGATTTATATTTACCCTATCGTCCTAAACGTCGTACCCGCGCTACCATTGCTAGAGAAAAAGGTTTAGAACCTCTGGCAATATTCATTAAATCTGTGAATGTAAGAAATGGTATTTCTGTATCGTTGGAAGCAGAAGCAGCAAAATATATTTCCGAAACTTTAGCAGTAAAAAATACAGATGAAGCCTTAAAAGGTGCATCAGATATTTTAGCGGAAGAAGTAGCAGAGAAAGCCGAATTACGGGCATATATCCGCGAATATCTTTTAGAAAATGGGGTGTTTATTTCTCGCATTAAAGATGAACATCCCGAAGGGACAACCAAATTTGAAATGTACCGAAATTATCAAATTAAAGTCAAAAATATTGCCCCTCATAATATGTTGGCTTTATGTCGAGGAGAAGATGAAAAAATTCTCAGTTTTGAAATTGCTTTTGATGAAGATTTTGTTCTGGTTTATTTAGAATCACAAGAAATAAAAACCAAAGTTAGCAACATTAGAAACTTTTATCAAGGAATGTTAAAAGATGGTTTTAATCGCTTAATGAAAACCTCATTAATTAGCGAAGTCATTAAAGATAAAAAAACCTATGCTGACATAGAATCAATCAAAACCTTTGAAACCAATTTGCGAGAATTACTATTATCAGCACCAGCGGGAATGAAACCGACAATGGCCATAGATCCTGGCTTTAGAACTGGTTGTAAAGTAGCTATTTTAGATGAAACTGGCAAATTCTTAGAATATCAAGCCGTGTTTCCCCACCAAGCAGCAGAACAACGCCAAAAAGCGGCACAAACTATCAAAAAATTACTGGAAAAATACCAAATTCAATTAATAGCTATTGGTAACGGTACAGCCTCACGGGAAACAGAGGAATTTATCGCCGAAATATTACCAAATATAGCCCATAAACCAGTTAAAGTTATGGTAAATGAATCTGGTGCATCTATATATTCTGCTAGTGAAGTAGCAAGGGAAGAATTTCCTGATTTAGATATTACCGTGCGGGGTGCAATTAGTATTGGTCGCAGATTACAAGATCCTTTAGCAGAACTAGTTAAAATAGATCCTAAATCAATTGGTGTGGGACAATATCAACATGACGTTGATCAAAAATTACTGAAAAAGAAATTAGATGAAACCGTAGAAAGTTGCGTTAACTATGTGGGTGTAGATTTGAATACTGCTTCCAAAGAACTGCTAACATTTGTTTCAGGAATTACCCCAACTATAGCCAATAATATTATCACCTATCGCAACGAAAATGGAGCATTTACAAATCGTCGTCAACTTTTAAAAGTAGCAAAACTAGGACCAAAAGCTTTTGAACAAGCCGCAGGTTTTTTAAAAATTCGTGATAGTGAAAACCCCTTAGATAATACCGCAGTTCATCCAGAAAGTTACCCTTTAGTAAAGTCTATAGCTGCTGATTTAGGATTATCTTTAAATCAAGTGACACAAATAGCTGAAAACCTCAAAAAGGCCAACATTAAAAAATACATTACCGACACCATTGGAGAACCAACCCTGCGGGATATTCTCAGGGAATTAGAAAAACCAGGAAGAGATCCTCGTGCTGAATTTAAATATGCTACCTTTAAGGAAGGAATCAAAGAAATTAGAGATCTAACCGTAGGAATGGAACTAGAAGGAATTATTACCAATGTTGCTAATTTCGGTGCTTTCGTTGATATTGGTGTACATCAAGATGGTTTAGTGCATATTTCCCAACTTGCTGATAAATTTGTGGATGATCCCAAAAAAATCGTCAAAGTTGGACAAGTTGTAAAAGTACAGGTTTTAGAAATCAACGAAAAACTCAAACGCATAAGTTTATCAATGAAAGGAATCAAACAATAAATTCTCTTTGCGACCCTGACTGAAAAAATCCTACTTTCTTGTTTTTTGACAGGAGTATAAACTCTTTAATTTCTTCTGCTAAACTTCTTACCTGGAAAGTATTGCTAATTTCATTTGATACACTTCTATTTTGTCATCCCGTCAGCATAAAATTATATTATGACCTCAAAAGAATGAACTTCTAAAACAGAACCAATCATTGCAGTTGTCATTAAGTCTTCTCTTACCTGTCCTGTGACTTTGACTTTTTGTCCTGATTTGAGTAGGTTTTTATCAGCACTTTTGGGGATTTGGTAAGTGACACCATCTTCTGTCACAAAAGCCCAGACACCAAGGCCAATATTTCGACGTTCAATAGTACCAGTAATTGTAATGTTCATAAAGTTTAATTTTTTACTTAATTCCTAATTATTTAAGATTATGACAATTCCTGAGAAAAGCATAATAATTGTGTAGTGTTTAGGTGGTCACGGTAGAGGCATTTAAACTGATTAAAACCCGATTTTTGACAGATTTCTTGGATAGTTTGTTGAGTTTCGGGAAAATCGCTCGTGGAAATATGCTCCTCGACCATTGAATACTCTTCTGGGGTGAGTAAAGACCAGTATTTTTGCACATTATCTAGGTAGCGGACAATGTAACTATCTCGGTCTTCTGTTTCTTGACGAATAATATCAATTAATATCAAAACACCGCCCGGAATCAGTAGATGTTGTAGCTGGTTAATAAAATGCTCTTTTTGCAGAAGCTGAAGATGGTGTAGCGCGAAAGAGATGAAAATTACATCAAATCTATGCTCTTGATCTGATGCCAAAGCAGGGACTACTTCTGAGAAATCTCCCTGAATTAAAGTTATGTCACAATTAATTTTTTCTAAATTCCCTTGGGCAATTTCTAATGCAGCTATGGATAAGTCTACACCATGGTAGGAGGCAATATTAGTATTTGATAATACCAGACTAGTGAAACTGGCATCACCACATCCTAAATCAAGCATTTTAAAGGGTTTTTCAAAGTTGCTAAGAAGAAATTTATGTAGTATTGCATAAATTTCATTATGACCCATGTAATTATTATTGAGTACCTTTTGATAAATTTTCCACTGCTTGTTGAAAAACTTTTCTACTAGCAAGGATTCATTTTCGCTATTTTTTAGCTGTGTCATAATTGTGAGTTTTAGGGGAGGACGTTTTTTAACAGATTTTAACAGAACTATTGAAACAGATCGCTAGTAAATGAGCTACAAATATCATATTATAATATGAGGAACAAAACCCAACCTAAATTTACTGAGGTAAGGACTTTAGGTGTAGCATAGCGATCGCCATATAATATAATAGCTAAATAGTAGGGTGTGTTAGTGACAGCGTAACGCACCATTGTAAATCATTGACATAATCATAAAATCCCCCTCCTCATCCTGTAAATCCTTTCATCCTGGACATTATCTCGACTTACTTCGGCAAGCTCAGTACAAGTCGCTCGATAACCACCTGATATGGCTAACGCCACGCTTCGCTATCAGACAATATAAAAGCATAAATGTTACTAAGGTCACTTTTGTGACATAATACGGATCATAAATAACACGGTAAAATATTTAAAAAATACGGTTGTGTCTATGATTAAATCAATTACAATGTTAAAGAACAGGAAATTGATATCTTGACTTGACCCAGGTTTTACGTAAAGTTACTCATTCTTTAACCAATAAAATTAAAATAAAAAACTTACTTGTTATCAGGTGCAAAGGAAAAAAATATGTTCAACAACTCTTTTCTCCTTCAAACCGCGACAACGATTGTTTTTATCGATGCCTCTGCATAGTGGGGAATTTTGTTTCGCGCAGAGATGAAAAGGCGCAAAGAAACAAAATCTAAGATTCTCTTAGTCTTTTGTTCAGATCATAATTTTAAGTCATATTCTACAGAAGTTTAAATCCATGGCTATCTTTAAAACCACTATTAATTATGCTGTCGCAGGTATTCCTATTTCCTTGGTAGTAGGTGACTTCAACGGAGACGGCAAATCTGATTTAGTCGTAGGAACCGGTAATACTGGTACTGGAAACTTTTCTGTCTTACTAGGGAATGGTGTAAATGGACTCAGTACAGCAACTAACTATTTCATCTTTGATCCTAGTCTATTGCCTGTTGTTGGTTACTTAGCTGTAGGAGACTTCAACGGTGATGGTAAAACCGACTTAGTTGCCGCCGGTAATGCCAATCAAACAACTGCTCAGGCTTTTCTTGTCGCATTAGGAAGTGGATCTAATAGTCTTTTTAGCGCCATCGACCTGTTTTTGGGGGGAGGTACTTTTGACTCGCCGAATCTCTCTATTATCTATCCCACATCCGTAGCTATAGGGGACTTCAACAGAGACGGCAAATCCGACTTAGCTTTGACAACCTACAATCAGGGTATTGTCTCAGTTGCATTCGGTGATGGTACAGGTGGTTTCGGTGCTACTACTAACTTTAATGTGGGAAGCGGTCCTGCATCTGTGAAGGTAGGAGACTTCAATGGAGACGGCAAGTCTGACTTAGTCGTGGCGAATGATACCAGTAACAATGTCTCAATTTTATTGGGTAATGGTACAGGTGGTTTTGGTGCTACTACTAACTTTAATGTGGGAAGCGGTTCTGCATCTGTGGTCGTAGGAGACTTTAACGGAGATGGTAAATCTGATTTAGCCACCGCCAACTTGAGCAGTAATAACGTCTCAGTTTTATTAGGTAATGGTAACGGCACTTTTGGCACTGCTACTAACTTTGCAGTGGGGACTAATCCCAGAGACATAATCATAGCTGATTTCAACAGAGATGGTAAATCTGATTTAGCCACCGCCAACTTTAGCAGTAATAACGTCTCAGTCTTATTAGGTAATGGCAATGGGACTTTTGGCACTGCTACTAATTTTGCAGTGGGGACTAGTCCTTATGCCTTGACTGTGGGGGATTTGGATGGTAATGGTAGTCCAGACTTAGCTGTGACAAACGTGAACAGTAATAATGTCTCAGTTTTGTATAATGATTTTCCCACCATTACCCTAGCAGTATCACCCAGTAGCGTATTAGAAAATGGTGCAACCAACCTAGTATACACCTTCACCCGGACTGGTGTCACAACTAATGCCATAACTGTTAACTTTGGAGTAGCAGGTACAGCCACATTCAATAATGACTACACTCAAACGGGTGCAGCAACATTTACAGGGACTACAGGAACTATCACCTTTGCTGCGAATGAAACTACGAAAACAATAATCATAAAACCCACACCAGACACAATTGTTGAAAGTGATGAAACCGTAGCTTTAACTCTGGCGGCAGGAACAGGTTATACTATTGCCACACCCGCAGCAGTAACGGGAACTATTCTCAATGATGATTTCCCCAGTATTACCCTAGCAGTATCACCCAGTAGCGTAACCGAAGATGGTTCACCAAACCTAGTATACACCTTCACCCGCACTGGTGTTACAAACACGGCCATAACTGTTAATTATGGAATAGGAGGTACAGCAGACAGTAGCGACTTCACTCAAACCGGTGCAACCACATTTACAGCCACCGGCGGAACTATCACCTTTGCTGCGGGTGAAACTACGAAACAAATAACCATAAGGCCCACAGCAGACACAATTGTTGAAAGTGATGAAACTGTAGTTTTAACTTTACTGTCGGGAACAGGTTATAACAACATTGCTACACCAGCAGCAGTAACGGGAACTATTACTAATGATGATACTAGCATTGCTTTAGCAGTATCACCCAGTAGCGTTTTTGAAGATGGTTCACCAAACCTAGTATACACCTTCACCCGGACTGGTGTGACAAACACAGCCATAACTGTTAACTATGGAGTAGCAGGTACAGCCACATTCAATAATGACTACACCCAAACGGGTGCAGCAACATTTACAGGGACTACAGGAACTATCACCTTTGGTGAGAATGAAACTACGAAACAAATAATCATAGACCCCACAGCAGACACAATTGTTGAAAATGATGAAACCGTAGTTTTAACTTTACTGTCGGGAACAGGTTATAACAACATTGCTACACCAGCAGCAGTAACGGGAACTATTACCAATGATGATACTAGCATTGCTTTAGCAGTATCACCCAGTAGTGTTTTTGAAGATGGTACAACCAACCTAGTATACACCTTCACCCGCACTGGTGTCACAAACACAGACTTAACTGTTAATTATGGAATAGGAGGTACAGCAGACAGTAGCGACTTCACTCAAACCGGTGCAACCACATTTACAGGGACTACAGGAACTATCACCTTTGCTGCGGGTGAAACTACGAAACAAATAACCATAAGGCCCACAGCAGACACAATTGTTGAAAGTGATGAAACTGTAGTTTTAACCCTACTGTCGGGAACAGGTTATAACAACATTGCTACACCAGCAGCAGTAACGGGAACTATTCTTAATGATGATACTAGCATTGCTTTAGCAGTATCACCCAGTAGCGTTCTTGAAGATGCTACAATTAACCTAGTTTACACCTTCACCCGGACTGGTGTGACAAACACAGCCATAACTGTTAACTTTGGAGTAGCAGGTACAGCAGACAGTAGCGACTACACTCAAACGGGTGCAGCCACATTTACAGCCACCGGCGGAACTATTACCTTTGCTGCGGGTGAAACTACGAAACAAATAATCATAGACCCCACAGCAGACACAATTGTTGAAAGTGATGAAACTGTAGCTTTAACTCTGGCTACAGGAACAGGTTATAACATTCATACACCAGGATCAGTAACAGGAACTATTATGACTACCACGCCCACCATTACCCTAGCATTATTACCCAGTAGCGTCTTAGAAGATGGTGCAACCAACCTAGTTTACACCTTTACCCGTAGCGCAGTTACCCCCAATCCCGTAACCGTTAACTATACCATTGGCGGTACAGCCACATTCAATAATGACTACACTCAAGCTGGTGCAACCACATTTACAGGGACTACAGGAACTATCACCTTTGCTGCGAATGGAAGTACCAAAACTTTAACCATAGACCCCACAGTAGACACAATTGTTGAAAGTGATGAAACTGTAGCTTTAACTCTGGCGGCAGGAACAGGTTACACCGTTGGTACACCAGCAGCAGTAACGGGAACTATTCTCAATGATGATACTATCATTACCCTAGCAGTCAGTCCCGGTAGCGTCCAAGAAGATGGTGCAACCAACCTAGTTTACACCTTTACCCGGACTGGTGTCACAAACACAGCCATAACTGTTAACTATGGAGTAGGAGGTACAGCCACATTCAGTAATGATTACACTCAAACGGGTGCAGCCACATTTACAGCCACCGGCGGAACTATCAACTTTGCTGCGAATGAAACTACGAAAACCTTAACCATTGACCCCACAGCAGACACCACTGACACAATTGATGAAACTGTAGCTTTAACTCTGGCTGCAGGAACAGGTTACACCGTTGGTACAACCGCAGCAGCAACGGGAACTATTACCAATGATGATACTAGCATTACCCTAGCAGTATCACCCAGTAGCGTAACCGAAAATGGTGCAACCAACCTAGTATACACCTTCACCCGGACTGGTGTCACAAATAATGAGTTAATCGTCAACTTTGGAATAGCAGGTACAGCCACATTCAATAACGACTACACTCAAACGGGTGCAACCACATTTGCAGGTGCTACAGGAACAATTAGGTTTCTAGCTAATTCAGCCATAGCCACTTTAACCATTGACCCCACAGCAGACACCATCATTGAAAATGATGAAACCGTAGCTTTAAATCTGGCGGCAGGAACAGGTTACACCGTTGGTACAACCGCAGCAGTAACGGGAACTATTCTCAATGATGATTTCCCCAGTATTACCCTAGCAGTCAGTCCCGGTAGCGTATTAGAAAATGGTTCACCAAACTTAGTATACACCTTCACCCGGACTGGTATCACAATTAATGCTTTAACCGTCAACTTTGGAATAGCAGGTGCAGGTACTGTAGGTACAGCCACATTTAATAACGACTACACTCAAACGGGTGCAACCACATTTACAGCCACCGGCGGAACTATCACCTTTGCTGCGGGAAGTAGTACAGCCACTTTAACCATAGACCCCACAGCAGACACAATTGTTGAAAGTGATGAAACTGTAGCTTTAACTCTGGCGGCGGGAACAGGTTACACCGTTGGTACAACCGCAGCAGTAACGGGAACTATTACGAATGATGATACTAGCATTGCTTTAGCAGTATCACCCAGTAGCGTAACCGAAAATGGTACAACCAACCTAGTTTACACCTTTACCCGGACTGGTGTGACAACTAATGCTTTAACCGTCAACTTTGGAATAGCAGGTACAGCCACAGCAGGTACAGCCACAAATAATAACGACTACACTCAAACGGGTGCAACCACATTTACAGCCACCGGCGGAACTATCAGCTTTGCTGCGGGTCAAACTACGAAACAAATAACCATAGACCCCACAGCAGACACAATTGTTGAAAATGATGAAACTGTAGCTTTAACTTTAGCGACAGGAACAGGTTACACCGTTGGTACAACCGCAGCAGTGACGGGAACTATTACCAATGATGATACTAGCATTGCTTTAGCAGTATCACCCAGTAGCGTATTAGAAGATGGTACAACCAACCTAGTTTACACCTTCACCCGGACTGGTGTGATAAACACAGCCATAACTGTTAACTATGGAGTAGCAGGTACAGCCACACTCAATAACGACTACACTCAAACGGGTGCAGCCACATTTACAGCCACCGGCGGAACTATCACCTTTGCTGCGGGAAGTAGTACAGCCACTTTAATCATAGACCCCATAGCAGACACAATTGTTGAAAATGATGAAACTGTGGCTTTAACTCTGGCTACAGGAACAGGTTATAACAACATTGCTACACCAGCAGCAGTAACGGGAACTATTCTTAATGATGATACTAGCATTGCTTTAGCAGTATCATCCAGTGGCGTTTTTGAAGATGGTACAACCAACCTAGTATACACCTTCACCCGTACTGGCGTTACAAACACAGCCATAACTGTTAACTATGGAGTAGCAGGTACAGCCACACTCAATAATGATTACACTCAAACGGGTGCAACCACATTTACAGCCACCGGCGGAACTATCAGCTTTGCTGCGGGTGAAATTACGAAAACAATAATCATAGACCCCACAGCAGACACAATTGTTGAAAATGATGAAACTGTGGCTTTAACCCTACTGTCAGGAACAGGTTATAACAACATTGCTACACCAACAGCAGTAACGGGAACTATTACCAATGATGATACTAGCATTGCTTTAACAGTATCACCCAGTAGCGTATTAGAAGATGGTTCAACCAACCTAGTATACACCTTCACCCGCACTGGTGTCACAAACACAGCCATAACTGTTAACTTTGGAATAGGAGGTACAGCAGACAGTAGCGACTACACTCAAACCGGTGCAGCCACATTTACAGGGACTACAGGAACTATCACCTTTGCTGCGGGTGAAACTACGAAACAAATAATCATAGACCCCACAGCAGACACAATTGTTGAAAATGATGAAACTGTAGCTTTAACCGTACTTGCGGGAACAGGTTATAACAACATTGCTACACCAGCAGCAGTAACGGGAACTATTACCAATGATGAGACTAGCATTGCTTTAGCAGTATCACCCAGTAGTGTTTTTGAAGATGGTACAACCAACCTAGTATACACCTTCACCCGGACTGGTGTCACAAACACAGGCATAACTGTTAACTTTGGAATAGAAGGTACAGCAGACAGTAGCGACTACACTCAAACCGGTGCAGCCACATTTACAGGGACTACAGGAACTATCACCTTTGCTGCGGGTGAAACTACGAAAACCTTAACCATAGACTCCACAGCAGACACAATTGTTGAAAGTGATGAAACTGTAGCTTTAACCCTACTGTCAGGAACAGGTTACACCGTTGGTACACCAGCAGCAGTAACAGGAACTATTACTAATGATGAGTTCCCCGATATTAACCTCAGCAGCGACCAGACAATACTTGAAAGCGACACTAACCCCCAAAACGTCACTTACACTGTTACTCTTTCCTCCAGTAGTGACCAAACCATCACCATTAATTATGCTACTGCTGATGGTACAGCGACAGCAGGGTTAGACTACACCAGCACCAACGGAACTCTGACTTTTGAACCAGGTATCACCACTCAAACCATCAATATCCCCATTCTCGATGATAACCTTAATGAAGCAGATGAAGCCTTTACCCTCACCCTCACATCTCCCAATAATGTCAATCTGGGGACAAAAACAAGCGCCACCACAACCATAACTGATACCCTCACAAGTTCCGTGACAACTACCCTACCCGCAGGTGTAGAAAATCTCATCCTGACGGGAACAGAAGCCATTGACGGTACAGGAAATGACAGCAATAACATCCTCACTGGTAATAGCACTGATAACACTCTGACTGCCAGTGCTGGCAATGATATCTTAACTGGTGGAGATGGTGTAGATACAGTTGATTATCGTCAACTTGAAACCAGTATTACCTTGCAAGCACAGGGAACAGTCAATAAAGGCGCTTTGGGAACAGATACCGCCCAAGCAGAAGTGTTTATCGGTAATACTGCTTTTGCTAATGCCATTGATGCTGCAAGTAGTACCAATAATCGCATTAATGCGGACTTAAATCAAAATAGTCTCAAGGTCTTTGGCTTACCTTCGGGAGATGCCACTTTTACTGTGGTGAATTTCCAAAATGTCACTGGTTCTCAGGGCAATGATACCATTACAGGAAATAATGCAGCTAATAACCTGAATGGTAGTGGCGGTGATGATACTTTAATTGCCAGTGCTGGCAATGATATCTTAACTGGTGGAGATGGTGTAGATACAGTTGATTATAGTCAACTCGCAACCAGTATTACCTTACAAGCACAGGGAACAGTCAATAAAGGCGCTTTGGGAATAGATACCGCCCAAGCAGAAGTGTTTATCGGTAATACTGCTTTTGCTAATGCCATTGATGCTGCAAGTAGTACAGATAACCCTATTAACGCAGATTTGGGTGCAAATAGTCTCACGGTCTTTGGCTTACCTTCGGGAGATGTCACTTTTACTGTGGTGAATTTCCAAGATGTCACTGGTTCTCAAGCAGATGATATCATTACAGGAAATGATGCAGCTAATAACCTGAATGGTAGTGCAGGTGATGATATCTTAATTGCTAGTGTGGGTAATGATACCTTAACTGGTGGAGACGGAGTGGACATAGTTGATTATGGTCAACTCGCAACTAAGATTACCTTACAAGCACAGGGAACAGTCAATAAAGGCGCTTTGGGAACAGATACGGTAAAAGCTGAAGTGTTTATTGGCAATGGTGATTTTGCTAATGTCATTGATGCTGCAAGTAGTACCAATAACTCTATTAACGCAGATTTAAGTGCAAATAGTCTCACGGTCTTTGGCTTACCTTCCGGGGATGTCACTTTTACTGTGGTGAATTTCCAAGATGTCACTGGTTCTCAAGTGAATGATATCATTACGGGTAATGACCTTGATAATACCCTCAATGGTGGTGCAGGTGCAGATGTCCTCAGCGGTGGTATAGGTGATGACTCTTACTATGTGGATAATGCAGGAGATATCGTTAAAGAAAACGCCAATGAAGGAAATGATACTGTTTTCACTACCATTAGTTACACATTAGCAAGTAACCTAGAAAACCTCAGCTTACTAGGAACATCTGCTATCAAGGCTACTGGTAACGGTCTAAATAATATCCTCACAGGAAATAATGCAGCCAATACTATTGATGGTGGTATCGGTAATGATACCTTGGATGGTGGTAGAGGTAATGATATTCTCCTGGGAGGTGTCGGTGCTGATGATTTAACTGGTGGTATAGGGAATGACTTGATTTATTTAGGTGCTAACGATAACGCTGTAGATACTGTCCGCTATACAGCAGGTCATGGTAGAGACACGATTTACCAATTTGTGCGCGGTGTCAATGGTGATAAAATTGATTTTTCAGGGATCACTAATATTGATGTCGTGACATCTGGTATTAATACACGATTTGCCGTGGGAGATGGTATTGGTGGTAATACTGGTTTTGGTACTGGTCAATTATTAGGAACATTATCTAGTACAAATGGTTTTACTAGTGCTAGTGTGAATGTCAACCTGTTTGGAGGTAATTTCCTATTTAGTTAATAACTTTGTTGGGTTGAGAAAACCCAACAACTTCGGGACTTTATTGTTAGGACTTTGTTGGGTTACGCTACGCTAACCCAACCTACAATTATCACAAACGCAAAAAAAACCGCGAAAAATTTAATTTTCAGGTGTTGACAAAGGATTTTAAATATGTTATCCTTATCTTGATGAGGAAGAACTATCTTAAATTATTTATAGAAGGGTGTGTTAGCAATTAGTAACGCACTATTGGTAAAAACTTTTTGTGTAACATAGCGATAGCGAAGCGCTGCTGCAAGCAGTTCGCCATATAATAGCGTAACGCAGCATTTTAAATCATTGACATCATCAGAAAATCCCCATCTTCATCCTGTACATCCTTTCATCCTGGATATCCTGATTCTGACATTACCCCACAAAGCAACAATTAACGCAAAAAAACCGCGAAAAATTTGTTTTTTAGGTGTTGACAAAGGATTTTAAATATGTTATCCTTGTCTTGATAAGGAAGAACTATCATCTTTACTATTCCCTACCCTCAATAGATGTTGTGGAGCGGGCAAGATGCCCGCTAAAATCATAGAAATTAAATGCAGTACAGCTTAATGATTCATGTAAGGATCTATACTGCCAACTTCAAATTCACAGGCTCTAGAAATAGTTTCTGGGGGTAATTCATCAAAACTAATTAATGATAAATGATTGGGATTATTGATTAATTCCTGAGCTAATAAATAACCAGTAATTGTCCAAGTTTGATATTTTCTCGCTTGTTTACCAATTAATCTCCCTTTTTTACCATCATAATATTCTGGCCATTCATCTTCACTGAGTCGAGATTTAGCAATTTCAATGGCTTTTTGTGCTAATTCTGGTTTTTTGGTTTTTACCGCTGCTGCTGCTAACATCCACATTAAAACAGGCCAACTTCCGGCATTATGATATGACCAGGGAATATTTTTTGGATCACACCCTGTTACTACTCGATATTCCTCACCTTGTAAAGCAGGATAACAGATTTTAATAGGCATATCTCCTACTAAATCCTCCCATCTTTTTTCAATCAAATTCATAATTGCTTCAGACTGTTCTTCTGTAGAAAGATCAGAAATTACAGCCATTAAGTTTCCGAGGGTGAAAAAACGAGTATCCATTTGTGATGGTCCAACATTTCCCGCAAAATAACCCCCTTTTCTGGGTAGCCATTTATCCAAATCATAATAAGGTAAAGAATCTGCATAAATATTGAAAAGATTAACCGCAGCTTTACCGTATTCTTCCCCTTTAAACCGATAAATTGCATTCAAACGATGAATATCTATCCAATAATGCTGACGAAGATGACCACACAATAAAGGTAAACGGTTATCAATGGCTTCAATAATATCTTGATTACCTTGGCAAATTAGCAGTTCTCGCGCTGCACGTAAAGCCGCAAAAAACAGAACTTGAATTTCTAAAGGATGTCCATAAATACCCATGCGTCTATCTATCATACACGCGCCGTCGGGAACTAATAGAGTTGGGTACATATCAAAACGATTAGCCAAACAGATATCCATAATTAACCTAATTCCTGTTTGGAATTGAGGTTGATAAGCTAAAGATGAATCATTAGTAGCGACTACATAAGCCCGCAATAAAATCAACCACCATAAACAAGAATCAACCGGTGTCACCCTAGCAATAGCGTGTTCACCAAAATCAGCTTCTAAAAATTCTTCCCCATTGGCAGAAACGACTTTAAAACTGGCTGGAATTAGACCTCTACCGGGTTTATAGGCATCTAATGCTTTTTCTTGAGGCTGTAACTTTAATGTTTCTTCTAGGAAGTTTTTGACAATATCTGTTCTACCTTTAATCAGAAAAATTAACGCCGAAGAAACGAAATCTCGAATAAAACATTGGTCATAATTTAGTGCTTCTACGGATGAATCATAAGCCGCTACAGTACCTACAGGCTGACCTTTGTAGTAGAGAATTGAATTCTCTAATACTTGCCATGCTTCATTTTCTATATTTTGACTTGTCTCTAATTTATTTAGTTGCATTTCCAGACTAACTCCATTTAGATAGTAGATTTTTCGGGAGTAGATACACCTTTAATTATTGTTTATGCCATTTTCATCATAACTTTGAAATAGCAAATATCAATCCAGTCAAAATACTAAAACTTAGTCAATGTAAAAACCTAACTGCATAGTATTTAGCAGTTTTCTTAACTTCTGAAAATACACCTCATTCCGTGTATTAGAATCACAGAATTTTAGTATACATACTTGATTAGGAATTTGCTATTGAAATGAAAAAAATATTATTCCCCTACAACTTAACAATTTATAACGTTTTTTTAAAATATGCAACATAAACAATTCAAAAAAATTCAAAAAAATTCAAAAAAACTCAAAAAAACTCAAAAAAATCAGAAAATTCAAAAAATCCAGTCATTAATACTGATAAACCTATCTTTCTTTGCCAGCCTGTGAAAAAATCAAGTTTATAGGGCAAAATTCCCAAATTTCCACTGATTTTATGATCAATTATGTGTGTTTAATTGCTGCTGAAACTTTTGATATGCTTGATTAACTGCTTGGATGGCAGTTTTAGCAATAACAGAACTGTTAATATCAGTATGATATAATTTAGCTAATCTCAGATAGGCCAGTTTGACATCTTTGGGGTGAGTTTTCAGTTCTACGCCTAAAATTTCCCACCATTCCCCAATTAATGGTAAATTATCGCCCCTGTCAAGTTGCCAAATCTTGATAGTCCCACCTTGATCACCACTAATCAGCATTGTACCATCTAGACTAAAAACTAGGGGACAAAAACCAGAAATAGTTGCCAATAATGCCCCATTTTGAAGATTCCAAAGTTTGATAATTCCCTCTTGACTACTACTAGCAATAATTTTACTATCTGGGTGAATAGCAATAGCAGAAATAGCCCTTGAGTAGATTTTCAGAGTCCGGTATAATTCCCCCGTATGAAGATGCCACAGTTTAATTGTACTATCTGTACTACCACTAATAAAAGTTTGATTATCAGGAGTAATTGCTAATGTATTTACTGCTGCTAAATGCTGATTAATAATATAACAGTTTTCCCCAGTTTGTAAATTCCAGATTCTAATAGTTTTATCCCCCATACTTGTACTTTTCTCATAAACTCTTGAATAAAATCACCCCATCATTTAATTTCATTAATTTTAGCCTTGAAGTTTTTTGGACGCTCCCAGTAAATAATACTTGTATACTATTCAATAGTGATTGCTTCCCTATCTCTCGGCGTTGATGGGGCGACCTAGTAATCGCTTGTGCCAGTTGCGTAAGTCCTGTAAAGGATGAAAACGGGGATTTTATCACTAATTACCAATTACCTTGATTATTATGGGTCGTGTTCGTTCTAAATCCGATTTACCGGAAAAAATCTGTGTAGTCTGTCAACGTCCCTTTACTTGGCGGAAAAAATGGCAAGATTGTTGGGATGAGGTAAAATATTGTTCAGAACGTTGTCGTCGTCGTCGTTCTCAGGCTAAAAATGAGACTTAGGGAACATTGACAATGGATAATTAACAATTAACAATTAATGACGAACAAATAAGAAAATAACATGACATTACAAGTACAACCTAAATTAATTATTCATGGTGGCGCTGGTAGTTCTCTGCAAGGTAAGGGGGGATTGATAGCGGTTCGCAACTCTCTATCTAAAATCGTTGCAGATGTTTATACTCTTTTACTGAATGGTGCAAATGCAACGGAAGCTGTAGTTCGAGGCTGTCAAATGTTAGAAGATGAACCACGCTTTAATGCTGGTACTGGTTCTGTACTGCAATCTGATGGACAAATTCGCATGAGTGCTTCTATCATGGATGGGACTACTGGCCGTTTTAGTGGTGTAATTAATGTGTCACGGGTAAAAAACCCGATTGAAATGGCACTATTTTTACAAAATTCCGATGACCGGGTTTTGTCTGATTATGGTGCGGCCGAGTTAGCGCGGGAGTTACAAATTCCTAGTTACAATGGTTTAACTGATTTGCGCTTGCAAGAATGGACTCTAGAACGTCAAGGTAATTTTCAAAGAACTATGGCTGGGGTGGTAGCAGAACCAGAGATGGCATTAAGTAGTAATGCGGGCAGGGGAACTATTGGTGTTGTGGCTTTAGATGGTGATGGTAAATTAGCTGCTGGTACTTCTACAGGTGGTAAGGGCTTTGAAAGAATTGGGCGCGTCAGTGATTCAGCGATGCCAGCAGGTAATTATGCAAATTTTCATGCAGGTGTTAGTTGTACAGGTATTGGTGAAGATATTATTGATGAGTGTTTAGCTGCTAAGGTTGTAGTGAGGGTAACAGATGGAATGTCTCTACAGGATGCAATGCAGAAATCATTTACAGAAGCGCGGAAAAATAACAGGGATTTTGGAGCGATCGCTCTAGATGCCACTGGCATGATATCCTATGGTAAAATCTGTGAGGTATTACTGGCTGCTTACCATAATGGAGAAAACATTGGTGATACTTTAGAATGGAATGATCAAGAATTAATTGGTCATGGGTAATTGGTAATGGGTCATGGGTCATGGGTCATGGGTCATGGGTAATGGGTAAAACACAGCTATAGATAAGGTGCGTTACGAAGACAGCTAACACACCCTACTTATTTACTTATTTACTTATTTACTTGTTCTTCTTTCTGCTTGCGGGGTAAAAAAATGAATATTCCCTTAACACAATCTGATCATGATGTTCGCACAGCATTAAAAGCAATTTGGGGATATGATGATTTTCGTCCTCCCCAAAAGGAAATTGTTAACTGTTTAATATCAAAAAAAGATGCTTTAATTATTATGCCCACAGGTGGGGGAAAATCTATTTGTTTTCAACTTCCCGCACTACTAAATACAGGACTAACTTTAGTAATTTCTCCCTTGGTCGCACTAATGGAAAACCAAGTTGAGGAATTACGTCAAAAACAGCAAAAAGCAGCACTTTTACACAGTGAACTACCCGCATTACAACGACAGAAAACTTTACAAGCTTTAGAAAACAAGGAATTAAGATTATTATATTTATCTCCTGAAACCTTACTGAGTCCAATAGTTTGGCAAAAATTGTGTAATCCTCAACTACAAATTAATGGTTTAATACTAGATGAAGCCCATTGTTTAGTCCAATGGGGTGATACTTTTCGTCCAGTTTACCGACGTTTAGGAACTGTGCGGGAAGCGTTGCTAAAATCAAAACCACCAGGAACAAAAATTAGTATAGCAGCTTTTACCGCCACTGCTGATCCTGTAGCTGAAAAGATTATTTCTCAAGTTTTAAAATTAGACAAACCTGATATTTTTAAGATTAATCCCTATCGAGAAAATTTAAATCCTATTGTCCAAATTGCTTGGACTCCTAGAGGAAGAAAACAACAATTATTAAAGTTTATACAAAAACGACCAAACCAAGTTGGTTTAATTTATGTAAGAACTCGAAAAGATAGTGAAAATTTAGCCAATTGGTTAACAGAAATGGGTTATCATACTGCTAGTTATCATGCAGGATTAAGCCCTACAGAACGCCGAAATATTGAAGCTAATTGGTTAGGTGGAAAAATCCTGTTTGTGGTCTGTACTTGTGCTTTTGGTATGGGGATAAATAAATCTGATGTGCGTTGGGTGGTTCATTTTCATGCACCATATTTATTATCGGAATATGTACAAGAAATAGGGAGAGCGGGAAGAGACGGGAAACCTGCTGATGTTTTAACCTTCGTCAGTGAACCAACAGGATTTTTAGATTCTGGGGATAAACAAAGACAGAAATTTTTTGAACAACAACTACAATTACAACAACAAAAAGCGCGAAAATTAGTTAAGAAGTTACCACCCCAAGGGGAAATAAATAGTGTAATTAAAGAATTTCCAGATAGTGCGGTGGCGCTTTCTCTTCTCCATAGTAACGGACAATTGGAATGGCTTGATCCTTTTCATTTTTCTATTTCTTCTCAGTCAGTAAATTCATCAAAAACCCAATTACAAACTGGTAAACTGAGTGAATATCTCACTACTAAACAGTGTCGTTGGCGGTTTTTATTAAATGCTTTTGGCTTTGAAACACCGACTATTAATTGGCGTTGTGGACATTGTGATAATTGTGATTAAATCAACAAACACAATTATGTTCCCAAAATTCTTTATCTTTAAATTTTTTGGTTTTGTTAGATAAAGAACTAAGCAATGAGAAAATGCTGTCTGAATATAAAGCGCAACAATCATTTGAGAGAGGATTTAGTTTTCTCAAAAATCGTTTATTTTTAAGAGATAGTATTTTTCTGAAAAGCTCAGAAAGAATCTATTTTTTTCGGGTAAAGGTAATTTTTTACTCCTTTTTTATGAAGTAAATCCCGTACCGATTGTGACAGTTAAGGGTGCGGAATGTGGGTTACATGACTACTTAATCAGATGGTGGGTTACGCTGTTGCTAACCCACCCTACGTATATCTTAAGATTTCAAGGTGATAATTCACTCAATCGCCTTGTAAGCTGTTTTAAAATAACCAACCGTTCTCCTTCTTGTCTACCCTCTTGTGACTCCCGACTCCTGCTGTAATCTAAATAATATTTATTCTCCAATAGTTTCCTTTGCTACTCGTTGATGAGATGCTACCGCCAAAAGTTCCTCTACTATATCCCAAGCAGATGCACATTCACGAGAAGAATCACCTTTGGCTGTACAAGTTGCTCTCGCTTCTTCCCGTGCTACTTCTATTTCATCCTCAATAAAGAGGCGTTTAGGATTTTCAAACAAGTCACTTTTTCTGAGAATATCAGTAATAGAAATTATCCCTAATAACTTACCTTTAATTACAGGAGCGCGACGGATATGGGTGTGAGCAAATAAACGAGCTACATACTCTACTCCAAGCTCAGGATTAACGACAATACAAGGTTTGGTCATAATTTCATAAACTCGCACTTGTTTGGAGTCTTTGCCATAGGCAGCAACTTTATAAACAATATCAGTTTCGGTGATCATGCCATAGGGATCATTTTCTGTACGAGGTTCGACAATTAAAGAACGTAAACCTTTAGAATTCATCAAACTTACAGCTTCCGCTACAGTTGCTGAACCACGAATTGTAATTACTTCTGTGGTCATTATGTCTTCAGCTTTCATCATGGTTAAAATCCTTAAAGTAATGAGTATGAATCTGTGGAATTTTGATTTGGTAAATGGAAAAATATCGAGCAGAATGAAATAGATTCACTCATCATTAATATTTCTTCTTCACAAATTTCTGGAGAAAGATGAGATGTAGTTAATGGTTTAAAGTTGCTTGGTATTCCCGGTGCGTAAGCTTCAATTACACTACCATCCAGAGAGCGCATTACCATCAGGTAGTCACAAACTGGACACTCTGTACGGATAATTTGATTCATTAAAGAATGCTTGTGAGCTAGTTTTCCATCAGTTAAAAACTGACGTTTTGCTTCACTACCGCAATTAGGACATGGAAATATATACGCTCTCTGCATGGAAAAACCCCCTCAAGAAGGTGAAAGTATTTTGTTTAAAGCTGTGGTGAATTTCTCATAGGGAACTACCCCCACAATTGTTTCTGATAAGTCACCATCCTTGAAAAACATAACTGCGGGAATACTGCGAATACCGTACTTTTCAGCAACGCTTTTATTTTTGCCGTCACCAACATCTAATTTGACCACTTTTACCCGATCTTTGTATTCTTCGGCTAGTTTATCCATTAAAGGAGCAACGATTTTACAAGGTCCGCACCAAGTTGCGGTACAGTCCATCACAAACAATTCTTTCTTCTCTAAAAGCGATTCAAAGTCTGATTTTTCGATATATTGAACAAGAGTTTCATTCGGACTTTCAGAAGTAGCCATAGGTTTCTCCAGCAAAAATTTAAATTGGTGATTATCTGGTTGGGAAATGGGAAGTTGTCAATGATAAAATGGAATGTCCATGAGTTAAATTATTGATTGAGGTCAAGCCAAAACCAGAATTACAGTAACCCTGATGCCATAGAAAGTTCAATCTTTTGATGTTTCTTTTTTTTCGCATAAAATACTCACGACTTTTACTTGATTTTTGGGTTATGCAGATAAAATCTGTTTTCCTTCCTTGATTGATTTCTTCCTAATATTTAAAGTTTTTTGATCTGTTATTAACCGAGGTTTAGAAATAGCATCTTGCAAAAATTGAGTTACCATTTCCACTGAACGATCGCCATTAATCACAGTTAAAAAACCTCGTTGGCGATAATGCTGAATTAGGGAAGCAGAATACTCTTGATAGACTTCTATTCTTCTGTAAATAACCTCATAATTATCCTCTGAACGACCCCGTTGCAGTAACCTTTGTACCAAAACATCAATGGGGGCATAGAAGCTAAAAACTTGGTTATAAAGCTTTTCTGATGATACAGCTTTGCTTTGAGCTAGGATTTCTAATAGTAGTTGATCAAGAAGCTTTACCTGGGACAAATTACTAGGAAATCCATCTAGAATCCAACCCCTTTGAGCAGAGGAATGACTTAAGCGTTTGCGGATGATATCAAGGATTAAATCATCTGGAATTAAATCACCTTTTTCTACATACGGCTTGACTTTTAAGCCCAAATAAGTCTCTTTTGCGATCGCCTGATGGAATATATCATCAATAGATATATGGGGAATTTGCCATTGGCTTGATATTGCAGCCGCTTGCGTACTTTTCCCAGCACCTGGTACTCCCAAGAAAATCAATCGCATTTAAACACCCCCTATTTTCAACCGCAGATCAGACCGACAGAACCGCTCTCCGTAGCCATGCAAAAATTAATATCAGAGTTGATAAAGTAAATGCAAAGATAGAAAGACGTAAACAAAAATCTCACTCATCAACTGGCAAAGACCAATATTTGAGATATAATCCCCATAGAATAGAAATGATTTTTTTCTAAAAACAATGGCAACTGAAAAATCAAAAGACTCTTACATCAGAGACAAGCTAGACCAAGCCAGAAAAGCGAAAGCGGCCAGTGGCGGCTATGCCGGCTATGGTTCACCTGCTTTTGGTCAACAGTCTGTTAATGGTGAATTAGTCGAAAATCCATCTGAACAACAGATTATTGAATTAATTCGCCGTCACCACAAGTCAGGAAAATCACTTCCACAAATCGCCGCTTGGCTTAACCAGCAAGGATATCAAACCAAGCGGGGGAGTCAATGGCAACCTGTATCAGTTAAAAGGGTTTTAGACAGGCTCTATGGTAAAATACAAAGAATTTCCGGTATGGATGAAGACTGATGTACATATTGGCTCTAATTTAGAACCACAAAGTAAAAATGTCTTTTTTACCCCTACTGGGATAGATAACCCCGAATCTTATCCCATATTTACCTTTTGATAATTCAATCCTTTATATATAAACTGTTTCCCCCCTTTCATCCTTTACATCCCTCGTATTGTAACTGAAATTTATAGAAAATAATATGTATATGACAAAAAAATTTACAAAACTTTATAAATTAACTTCATCGGCTATTGTCAAATATGGAAATTGATGACCCACTCATTGGCGTTCCTTGCTTAGAAGATGCGATAGATAAGCGTCCACTGGTTGTTACACCGAATACTTCCCTAATTGATGTTGTCAATTTAATGAATCAGACGCGAGGTAATAGTTGTTTCTTACCTGATTTTGATTCAGAAATGGGTTTTAGTTCCATGCAAGGTACGCGGTCAAGTTGTATTTTAGTTATAGAAGAAAACAAATTACTGGGCATTTTCACAGAAAGAGATGTTGTTAAACTGACAGCGATGGGTAGAGATTTTACTGGAGTGAAAATAGCTGATGTCATGATACATCCAGTAATAACCTTAGTGGAAACTTCATTTCGGGATATTTTTGCGGCACTGTTTTTATTTCGGCGGTATCGGATTCGCCATTTAGTGATAGTCAATGAAGATACACGAGTAGTAGGAATTGTTTCCCCAGAGAGTATTAGACAAGTTTTGCGCCCCACCAATTTACTGAAAATGCGGCGGGTATCAGAAGTCATGACAAGCCAGGTAATTCATGCAGCACCCACAGCCTCCGTACTCAGCTTGGCGCAGATGATGGCAGAATATCAAGTTAGTTGCGTGGTGATAACGAAAAGTGGTTCTGGGAATGATGCTGAATCCGCTTGTAAACCAGTAGGAATTGTTACAGAAAGAGACATAGTACAATTTCAAGCATTGGGCTTAAATTTGCCTGAAATTCAAGCAAAAACAGTGATGAGTACACCGTTATTTTTACTGAGTCCAGAAGATTCCCTATGGTCTGCCCATCAAGAAATGCAAAAGCGACGAGTGCAGCGATTGGTTGTATCCTGGGATTGGGGCGCAAAGTTAGCTATAGTCACTCAAACCAGTTTATTGCGGATATTTGACCCATTGGAGATGTATGGAGTCATAGAAACCTTACAATTAACTGTAGCTCAATTAGAAACAGAAAAAGCTAAATATTTGCAGAACCAAAATAATGCTAGAGAACTATCTGTACAGCCTAGTTTAAAGGAGATAGGGAAACAAAACATAGTTACTAATGAAAATTTAGATAATTTGATTGCTACTATTGAAAGCCGGATAGAACACTTGATCAAAAATCCTGATTTATCCAGAGAATTACAGCAAATGTATTTAGGTTTAGCAACAACGGAGATCCAGAAAATCCGTCATTGTCTTAATAACAGAAAAATCGTCAAAAATTGAAGTTTTGGGAGATTTTACTATTCTCGACACAGATTTGTTTGATTGTGTTCACCTACTTAGGGCTTGCTGATAGCGTAGCGTGGCGTTAGCCATATAAACCTAAAACCATTTATTAATAAAGGGTTTCGCGGATTTTTACCACAAAGAGGTGCCAGGTTTTGGCTAATGGTGTCTTAAAATAGGTGCATTTTTCTTTGTCGGATTTGGAAAATTGAGGATATCCAGACAGTTAAAACTGTTCCCTGTTCCCTGTTCCCTGTTCCCTCCCCTCACAGACAACTTTTTCAGCAAGCCCTACTTATTCATGATAATCACTACCAGAACCAAACCGCCATTTATCTATTAACCGATGCCAATAATATTGTTTTTCTTGTGGTAGATTATTAACTAATATTTCTAACATTGGACTTAAAGTAAACAACCTAGTATACACAATTAAATTTACATAATGTAAAATCCAATCTAATAAACTTAATAAACCCACTTGGGGAATGATTTTTGCAACTAATAAAGGATGAGATAAACCAGTTTTTAACAAAGTTTTTGTTAACGCCCCAAATTGGACAATATCTTGTAAAAAAGGTTTTAAAACAGGTGTTCCTAACTGCTGCATTTGTGCAAATACGGCCGCGAGTAATTGGTTAATTTGATTGGGGTTAATTTGTTGATTTACTCCTACACTCATGGCTTTTTGAAATAGCCAAGTTACACTTAAACTCGGTTGATATGGTTGGAGAATTGCTAAAGATTTGGCAGATAATTGATCAGTTTTCAATGCTTCTGCAATTCCTACAGTTAACCTTTGTAAATGACGCACCATAGCCCCAAAACCACCAAAACTTAAAGGTGATTGATTTCCGCTACTATCTCCTACAAATAAAATCCGATTCCAAGGAGTTTGTAAAGGACTTTGACGATAACTGGGAAAGAAACCAAACAAAGCCCGTTGAAAATTGAGGTGATTAATTTCCACACCTTGATATTCTGGTAATAGACGGAAATATTCAGCAAATAAAGTTTCTAAGCTCAATCTTTCTGGTGCTGAATCTAAATAAGTGAACAAATAAGTTGTTCTCCCGTCTTTAGCGGGAAATGCTTCCCAAAAATATTGACATTGATTTTCCAATGCTGTAAAAGATAATAATAAATCACCAGTTTTATTCTCAGGAAATCCTGTAGCACAAGTTCCCACAACTAAACAAAGTGCATCTGGTTTTTTTCCTTGACGTGCTTGTTGGCTAATTGGTGATAAATTTCCCATGACATCTAATAACAATTTTCCAGTAAATTGGTTATTGATAATAACTCCATTTTTGTGAATTACTATGTTGCTAAAGGGTGTATTTTCAAATAGTTTTCCTCCAGCATTCAGAAAGCGAGTTTTTAATGTTTCAAGTAAATAAATAGGACTTATACCAATATTAAGAACATCTTCTACCCAAATTTCCGTACCTCCTGAAAAGCTAACTCGTGCGGGATTATATTCAGTAACAATAGCCTGGTTTAATTCCGTTTCCGTTAGTAATTCCAATTCCCGAAATACTTTTAATTCTTGGCGAGAAATATTCCATTCCTGTTCTCTTCCCCGCAAAATTCCCCTTTCTAATAAGGCTACGCGCACACCCCGCACAGCTAAAGCGCAACCAATTAAAATTCCCAAAGTTCCACCGCAAATAATGACATCAAATTGTAATGATTCTAAATTTTCGGGATTTTCTTGAACTACATTTGGTATGGGTGAGTTATTAGTTCTTAAAGAGGTTAAGATGGTATCTGCGCGACGCAAGCCGCCTAAAATATCCCCTGGGAGTTGAGAAAGAATTTCTTCAGTTAGTGACATATATAGCGATCCTAAATAAGACGTGAATACCTCTTCTTTCTATACCTTTGTTTCCTCTGTTTCCTCTGTGGTTCGTTCAAAAAAATCCCTTCACAACCCACTGAGGATTGTTATAGAAAATTCCCTTTTCTCATTTTCCTTACCTGTCTATCAAATAAGCAACAACTTACAGCGATTTCCAATCATATAAGGTACATCTTAGCACCCCCCTCAATCCCCCCGCAGCGGGGGGAAGAAAAGGATAAACTTTTGATATTGGAGGGGGTTGGGGGTGGGGTTCTTGTTCCGGGTTTGATGACAATTTGCTGTAAAGGACATTGGAAAAGATTAACCATTAACCATTACCCATTACCTGTCCTAACCAATTAATAATTTCACTATTAACAACATCTGGAACTTCATCATGGGGACAATGGCCAGCACCAGGAATAGGCACAATTTTAACATCTTTACCATCTTCCTGTGCTAGTCTATAAATATTCGCCCCTGTAATTGGTGTCCAAGGGTCTTCCTCACCCCAAATTACTAACAAGGGAAGTTCTAACTTAGGTAATAACTCCTCTGGGCTAGGTCCTGGGGGTGCGGTGAGAATAGAAGCAAAAACAGTTTGCGCTCCTGAGTCACAAGATGGTATATATAGTATATCTACAAGTTCATCAGTTACAGCATTGCGATCGCTGTACACTTGATATAATGTGCGTTTGATTTGTGATTTTTGGCGAATACGGTTAAAAACAAATTTACCTGTAACCGGGTTAGCCACTAACTTGTTAAAAGTCGCCATAAAAACCCGCAGCACAGGGTTTAATTCATGGGGACGGTGACTCAAACCACCCGCAGAGTTAATTAACACACCCCCAGCCGCAATTTCAGGATATTCCGTTAAGATAATTAAACTTAGAAGTGCGCCAATAGAATTACCGATAAATATAGCCGGTGTTTGAATATGTGCATTGTAAAAATCTTTTAATAATTCCGCCCACAATTCCATGGTATAATCCACGGTTGCTTTATCAGAACCTCCAAAGCCCAACAAGTCTAAAGCAAACACCCGATAACCAGCCGCAGCCAAAACCGGGATATTTTTTCGCCAATGACCAATGGAAGCCCCAAAACCATGAATAAGTACCAAGGATTGACCTGTACCCATAACTGTATATTGAATTTTGTGATTTCGCCAAGTCCAAACCTGTTTTTCTAATGTCTGTAAATATTGGGTTGTAATTGTCATTTGTAAAAATTCCAGTGTAAATTTCCAGTTTATTTATGATTATCAGTTGTCAATTGTAGCTTAGGTAGAAAGACAGGGAAACCTTCACGACTTGGTTGGGTTTCGTTCTTCAACCCAACCTACACAATTTCATATAGGACTTACCCATGAGTCACGGAATAACGAACCACTTCAGGCACAGAGAACACAGAGAAATGAGGGTTTGAGGAATATTTTGCGTAAGTCCTGTCATAGTTGTAATTGTCATTTTTGAAAATTTCAGTGTAAGTTTGCGGGTTATTTACTTATAATTGTCAATTATCATTAGTTTGTTTGCTAGGTGTGAGCTAAAATACCATGAATCCCATTAAATTAACTTATTGGAGTCAGCTAGTTATTGCAACTGCTTCTATTATCGCATTATCGCCTATAACTTCGGCATTAGCATTATCAAAACTGTCTTCTTTGTATACATCAAATCTGAGTTATTCATCAGACAAGCCAGTTTTAGCGGATAAATCTGACGGTGGAGCAGTCGAAATTCCTGTTCCCGCAAATTTTTCCCCAGTCAAAAAACCGGCATTCACCCTTTATATATGGCAACCCGGTGGTAGGATCTCAGAAGTAACAGCCCGCATTTCTATAAAAATTAAATATGGCGACAAATACCGCCAAGAAAGATTTTTGGGCGATTATAAATATAGGATGAAGCAAAAAGCCAATTTTGTCAACGGATTTAAATTAGGCGATCTTATAGTTGTTCGTTTGTATGATACCACAAATCGCTTTATTGGCTACAGTGAATTTGCGGTTTTACCGGAAAATACTGTGGTTAACCTGATTTTATCAGCTAATCCCACAGAAGATCAAGTAGTCCGCACCTTTTATGGTGCTGATATTAACAATGATAGCATTGTTGATGATGATACTACCAAATACGATTACTTCACCCAAGTTAATCACCAAAAAGTTACTTTCCTCAGCGGTTCGGAAAATATCAATATTACTCAATACCAAGCAGCGGGATTTTCTCAAGTTCCCACAACGGGCGCTTATCCTATCTTCCTAAATTATGTTGTTGGTAAATCTATCAATATCCTTGGTTCTAACCTAGCACAAGCCTTAACAGTTCCCCCTGGCAGTGTAACGCAGTTGACGCAAATTCAGGAAAATTCCAGTTTTGAACTGGGACAGCTATTAAGTAAATATCGGCGGATAGGTGTAGCTAAAGGTATTAAAGTATCATTTTCTGATATCTCCAAAGACTATTGGGCTAAAGAATATATTAGCGAATTGGCAGCAATGGAAGTAATTGGTGGCTTTCCTGATGGTTCTTTTCGTCCTAACGCACCAGTGACCCGTGGTGAATTGGCTGTCCTTTTACAAAAAGTATTTATTAAAAGTAAAATCCGTAAGGCGATCGCTTTTAAAGATATTCCTCCGCGACATTGGGCTTATAATGCTATTCAAGAAACTTATGCAATGGGCTTTTTTAACACTCTTGGTAGTAAAAAATTCAACCCTAGTCAAAAGCTGACCCGTTTAGACGTTTTTATCACCTTAGCTAAAGGACTGAATTATAAATTTACTGGTTCTACAGACAATATCCTTTCAGTTTATAGCGATGCTTCTACGATTAAAAGCGAACATCGTAATTTTATAGCTGCCTTAACAGAAAATAGTATAATAGTCAACTATCCAAATGTAAAATTGCTGAATACTAAAAAAGTTGCCACCAGAGCAGATATATGTGCTTTATTGTACAGGACAATGATCAGTAATGGTGAAGCAGTAGATTTCCCCTCAAAATATACTGTGAAAATTTGAAACAGAGCCTCTAATTCCTTCTCCCAGCGCGACTCCAGTTTTGACACTTTTAGCTAGGTCGGATAACACTGGATTTGTCCCGCTATTGGACTGTTATTGCTTCCATAAACCCTAATTAGTCAAAAGACATGATCTGATCCTGATTTTTGCCTGTTTGATAAAATTTCCCCAGTTAATCAGGATAAAAGTGTAACTGTTTTGTCCCTTTTTCTGGCTAGTCTAGCCCCGTAATTGCTTGTTTATTGGGGGTATTTTTAATAGAAAAAGGCAATATTACGGGTATTTGGTTAAAAAATGCTGTCATAATCAAGCTATTTCGATCAAGAAAACTGCAACTTTTATGTCCCATTTAATTAATTTACACCTCTAGACAGAAGTTATTTTATTTAATATAATCCAGTTGGGCAATAAACAAGTAAAACATTCAAGTAAAACATTTCGGTTACAGTTTTTCTGCATTTTTAAACTTTTTAAACCAAGGAGAATACCAACATGGCTCGCATTCAAATTGCTGACTTAGCACAGGTTCAAACTGAATTCAATGAATTGTCTGATTTGGAACTTGAGGCTATTATAGGGGGGGTGAACCCGCAGCTGTTTCCACTAGCTGTTGCATTTATTCAAGCACTTTATACCCGTCTCTCCCCAGCATACCGCTTAACGGTCAAAGGACTTATTTTACAGTTTATGAGCTAGTGCTCAACCAGGCTTGATCAATAAGACACAAGATTACATAAAGCTGTAATTATCTCGTACTAGGACATATATCCCCCAATTATCAAAAAATTCAGGGATATATGTCCTTTTTACGGATATGGTGATTTTTTCTCGTTTCCTCGTTCCTCGTTCCCAGACTCTGACTGGGAATGCTATTTAGAGGCTCTGACTCCAGACAAGTAGGGTGCGTTAGCGATAGTAACGCACCATTAATCAAATTTAGAGTGCGTTGCTTTGCCTAACGCCCCCTACAATTAGTATATTATTTTCTGAAATTCCCTAATTTAATTGACTCCTAACCTAAATTGGATATTTATAAAGCATTAGTTGGTCATTTTTTATTTACTCTGGTGAAAACAGACCCAGAGTGGTTACACAAACAAACTATTTCCTCGTTTTCCTCGTTCCCAGTCAGAGACTGGGAACGAGAAATCCCTGTTTTCATCCTTGAATCATAAATATCCTGATTCTGACAGTATAGTTATAGCTTTTTTGATCTTGTATAAACTGTTTACTGTTTGTATGTTATATAATAAAGTCGTTTCAGTCTAAGTCCATTTGGGGAAAGCTTTTTTGTGGTCTGCACTTCAACAAGCTCAGACACAATAAACTAGGAATTTCAGCCTCGACAGTGTTTAAGTCTTAAAATCTGACAATTTTACTGTTTTTTAACTTAAAAGGCGAAAAAAATGACTCAAAATCAGAATTACATCAATAATCTTCTGAATCCAGCCATTCCTGGCGTTTATGATACCTTATTTGAATATGCTTGTTCTCAGAATTTCTGGACAATATTAGGGACAGCTTTCGGGTCTAGTTACAATCGCTTACAAGCAGAGTCTATTCTTGCTCAGTGGAAATCAAAAAATTTCAGTGCTTTACCAAATATTCAAGTCGTTAGTGGTACAGTGCTAGGGAACGCAAGAGGAGGCTATGCTGCAACTCAGAATAAGATTTATCTATCTGATACTTTTCTCAATACTGCCACTGTAAACGAAATTCAGGCTATTCTTTTAGAAGAAATTGGGCATTATTTAGACGCTCAAATCAACCTCACAGACACCAGAGGAGATGAAGGTGAATATTTCTCTGCTTTAGTGCGTGGTGTATCTGTAAGTGCTACGGAAATAAATCGTATCCAAAATGAAAATGATCATCGGACTATTACCCCAAATAGCCAAAATATTGCCATTGAAGAAGCGGGAATTACCCTCTATGAGACAGTTAAGTTAACTACTTTGGGAAGTGGTTCTTTTAAGTCTTCTGGTAGTAATTACGTTTGGGTAACTACCAAGGGAGCAAATTCTGTTCTTAACCTCTACAACGGCACAACAACGTTACCAATTGCCAATATTGCCTATGATATTGTTACAACCGACAATGACAATATTCCTAGTAATGGTAGTAATAATAATACTATTACAGGTAATAATAATGTTATTACAGGTAGTAATAATACTATTACAGGTAGTAATAATGTTGTTATAAGTAATATTGCTATACGCGCCAGTTACAATATTTCTGGTAATACAGTGGTTTATGCCAAAAAAGATGGTAACGACTACGAAATTTATCGTTACAGTGGTGGCACAACAACCAAACTGACCAATAACACAATTAACGACTACGCACCTCAGATTGCTGGTAATAATGTCCTCTGGTATGCTAATGATGGCACGGATGTGGAAATATTCCGCAATAATGGCACAACCACAACTCAACTTACCAATAACGACACAGACGAGAGGGATTTAAAACTATCAGGTAGTAATGCTGTCTGGGTTGGTTCGGATGGTAATGACTACGAAATTTATCTGAACAACGGAACTACTACAACTCAACTGACAAACAACACCACCGACGATTATAGTCCTGTTATTTCTGATAATAAGGTGGCCTGGTTTAACTGGAATGGTACGGCAGAAAACTTGTTTTTCTACAATGGCACAACCACTACCCAAATTACCAATAACATTGAGGTTTATAATCCACTAGTTTCTGGAGATCAGGTTGTCTACTCTAAATATGATGGCACAAATTATTCTCTTGAGCTTTACAATGGTACTACTAACACCACAACCCAACTAGCCAGTCAGTTGTGGTCACAAGGAAACTTTAAGATTGATGGTAATTGGGTTGTTTGGGTAGATACAACAACAAATAGTAATAGTTATCCTAGTTACACATTGAAACTCTACAATGGAACTTCCACTGTATCATTGAGTAATAATTCAGACATTTCTGGTTTATATTCATACATTTCTGATTTCACTGTTGCCAATAACAAGGTGGCATGGGCAGAAATTAGTTATAGTGGTATCAGTAACACCAATAATATCTTTCTTTACGATGGCACAACCACTACCCAAATTGACGCAGGTACTGATAGCACTTATAACTTAAACATTGTTGGTAATAGTGTTCTGTCAATACGAAACAATGACTTATACATTACCCAACCTTCAACAAAGCCTAGTTTAAGTATCAATAGTGTCACAGTAACAGAAGGGCAAACCTCCCCACAAAATGCGGTTTTAACCGTCACCCTTTCTGCGGCCAGTACAACCACTGTAACTGTCCAATATGCCACCAGCTCCTTCTATTTAGGAGCTTCTCCGGGTGATGACTACACTCCCACTACAGGTACACTGACTTTTAACGCTGGGGAAACCACAAAGACTATTAACGTCCCCATTTTGGATGATAACTTTTCAGAATCTGATAAAACCTTTAACGTCACACTTTCCAATCCTACGGATGCTGTGTTGATACCAGGACAAAATATAGGCATAGTAACTATTAGTGACACTTTACAATCTAGTGCTACTACTACCCTACCCGCAGGTGTAGAAAACCTGACTTTGACCGGAACTGGGAATATTAACGGTACTGGCAACATTAACAATAACACTATCCAGGGCAACAGCGGCAATAATATCTTAGATGGTGGGACTGGAAGTGATGATTTGTCTGGTGGTGCAGGTAACGATACCTTAAATGGTGGGACTGGAAGTGATTATTTGTCTGGTGGTGCAGGTAATGATACTTACATCGTAGACAATGTTAGTGATTCCATTCAAGAAGATGCCAACGCAGGTACAGATACAATTCGATCTAGTATCACCTTGAGTATTGCCACGTTGACAAACATTGAAAACCTGACTTTAACGGGAACAACCGGAATTAACGGTACTGGTAATGCAGGTAATAACGTCATTACTGGTAATACTGGTAATAACACTATAGATGGTGGTGCAGGTAATGATACCTTAGATGGTGGATTAGGTACAGATACCTTGATTGGTGGTGCGGGTAATGACATTTATATTGTTGATACCAGCACTGACACTATTACCGAAAATGCCAACGCAGGTACAGATACAATTCGATCTAGTATCACCTGGAGTATTGCCACGTTGACAAACATCGAAAACCTGACTTTAACGGGAACAACCGCAATTAACGGTACTGGTAATGCAGGTAATAACGTCATTACTGGTAACAGTGCTAATAACACTATAGATGGTGGTGCAGGTGATGACATCCTAACCGGAGGGCTTGGAAAAGATACTCTAACTGGAGGGTTGGGAGTAGACCGTTTTGACTACCGCACTTTAGCTCATTCTGTTTTCAGTAACTTTGATGTGATTACAGACTTCAATGCTACTGCTAATAATGATTTATTCCTTGTTTCCACTGCCCGCAGCGTATTTTCTAATGTGGGATCTGTGCCAACACTGAATACAACGGAAATTGCAGCTAAGTTAACCAATACTGCCTTTGTAGCTAACTCCGCTGCTCAATTTACCTTTGG
This sequence comes from Dolichospermum sp. FACHB-1091, assembly GCF_014697585.1. Taxonomy (GTDB): domain Bacteria; phylum Cyanobacteriota; class Cyanobacteriia; order Cyanobacteriales; family Nostocaceae; genus Dolichospermum. The sequence goes on from NZ_JACJSB010000001.1 coordinate 178,837, forward strand.
TGCTGGTGCTAGTATCCGTAGTTTTGTCGCTATTAATGATGGAACGGCAGGATTTAGTGCTGCTACTGATGCTATTATTGAGGTGACGGGCTTAACGGGGACTTTAGCATTAGCTAATTTTGTCACAGTTTAGTTAATAGACATCAGGTGAATATTTAATGTGCGTAACCTGAAACCCTTGTAGAGACGTTCCATGGAACGTCTCCACCCTTGACCGGAGATGAGGCAAAATATCTCTGAAATTCTCTTGCCTTTGTGATTTGTGCGTAAGTCCTATTATTTTCTGAAATTCCCTAAGTAAGTTGGCATGAAAAAACCAACCTGTGTAAAGAAATGTGTAAAGAAATGTAAAGTTGCCCAAAACCTCTTCCCTGTTCCCAGTTCCCTGTTCCCTGTTCCCTTGTCATAACGACAATTTTTAACTCTAACCTACTTAATTTAACTGACTAGTAACCTAAATTGGATATTTATAAAGCATTAGTTGGTCATTTTTTATTTACTCTGGTGAAAACAGACCCAGAGTGGTTACACAAACAAACTATTAGTAGTCTCAATTGGCTGGCAAAAACCAGCTATTATCCGGCTAATAATTGTTTAAATCATCTCCTTTACCAATCTTTATCTCTCCAGAACCCACGACTAGAACAAACTATACTGGGAATGAAATTTCCTAATCCTTTGGGTTTGGCTGCTGGATTTGACAAAGACGGTATTGGCGCTAGTTTGTGGCATAATTTTGGGTTTGGTTTTGCTGAATTGGGTACTGTTACTTATCACCCCCAACCGGGAAATCCTCCCCCTCGGTTATTTCGTTTACCTTTAGATCAAGCAGCACTTAACCGGATGGGTTTTAATAATGCTGGTGCTGTTGCTATGGCCGCAAGACTCAAGGAGGGGAAAGAAAACTTGAATTATCCAATACCTATACCTATAGGTATAAATTTAGGTAAATCCAAGATAACAGCTTTGGAATTAGCAGCCCAGGATTATCTAGAGAGTTTTCGATTACTCAAGGATTTGGGTGATTATTTTGTAGTTAATGTTTCTTCTCCTAATACTCCGGGATTGCGATCGCTCCAGGATGCTGCTATGCTCAGTCAAATCATAGATGTATTGCAACTAGAAAACAGCACCAATAAACCCATCTTTGTGAAAATAGCCCCCGATTTAGAATGGGAGGCCATAGCTGATATTATTAGTCTAGCTAAAACTTACCAAATTGCTGGTTTAATTGCTACTAACACCACTATTAGTCGTGTTGGACTGAAAACCCAAATCATTGAAAAAACAGGTAAATCCCCCCAAGAGGAGGGGGGAGGAATTAGCGGAAAACCAGTCAGAGATCGTTCTACAGAGGTAATTCGTTTTATTTACGAACAAACCCAAGGACAGATGCCAATCATTGGTGTAGGTGGTATATTTAGCGCTGAGGATGCTTGGGAAAAAATCACAGCGGGAGCTTGTCTGATCCAAACTTATACAGGCTGGATTTATGAAGGCCCAATGATGGTACGTCGTATACTCGCTGGGTTATTAACTAAGCTGGAAGAAAAGGGCTTGACATCTATCAGTCAAGCGATAGGACTGGGTAATAGCTGATTCAATTTTGGATTTTGGATTTTGGATTTTAGATTTTGGATTTTGGATTTTGGATTTTGAATTGTATGGTAGTTTACTCCTCCTGACCCCTAACTCCAGGGACCTGTTCTTGTATCGGGAAAAAATCCTTAGATTTACGAGAATAGGACCAAGCGATACCATCAGGATCACGGCTACGACTCCACTCAGGGAAATCTGGGTCGTTGCGTCGCTTGTAAACTGTACTGGAATAGACATTGAGTCTTTTAGCTAATTCAGATTGAATCAGTGAACCAAAAACTAACTGTTTTTCTAGGGGTTTTTTGATTTCCTCCGGGGTTGGTTCGGGTAAAGATCCAAATTCAGATTTCTCTTCCTGGGGTATTGAGGTTGGTGGTGCTAAAAGCGAACTGGCAATTTTAGTAACTGGTTGTCTGGGAATATCTTCCAAAGATTCACTACTATCAAAAATATCGCCGAGAATACTGGCAGTGATAAAATAGTAGGATTGTCCCTCATTTTCCGATTCCAGTACACTAGCGCCAAATTCCTTGGCTTTAGCATCTAAATAGCGTTTTCCGGTCTCTCCAGAAAAATTAGCCTTAATTGCCAAATCCATGGGTGTAATTTTTCCCTGATTTTCCTGAATTAACTCGTAGAAAAGTGGGTTAACTTGGTTACACCACTTTTGCCATGTATATTGCTGCCAAATAGTCAAAACCATTAACAGCAATAGGATTACGAGTAAAACTTTCCAGGTATTGACCAGTAAAACAATCACAAACGATATCGGCAAAATTAGAACGAGAAAACTTTTCCCGTAATTTTCTATGGTTTTTTCACTCATGCTGATTTTTGCCAAGTTATTTTCTATAAAATAATATTTCTATCTTGGCAAAAATTTGGACATTTGTTTGTATCTTTCGGCAAAAATTTCGCCAATTACTTGGCAAAAGCTAACTTTCCGTATAAAAATAACATAAAACACTGATAACGTATATACCACAAATGGACACTGAAGAGGAACGGAAAATATCCTGATACTGGGTTAGTTATGTAAATATTCCTTGATGTGGATCGAAATTTTTCTAAAGTGGTGCTAAAGTAACTTTACACACATTTAATTTGTAAATTGATGTTTGATCAAACTCCTAAAGTAAAGTGAAGTATTGATAATACTCTCAAATCATGCCTACAATTGATGAAAAAATATATTGATGAATATCAGTCTATTCTCTACCCCAAATTAGTTATCATACCCTTTAGTAGTAAAATTGAATATTATCTAGTTCGGAATGCTGTTACTAGGTCAATTTTATTGGTAAATTTTGATCAGAGGATGTTTTAAAAGTATTTTTGGTAATATTAAAGCCTCAGTAAACCAACCCAAATCCCTTCCCTACCTGCTACGAGAAGAGACAAAAGGAAAAACTTTTGTTACTGAGGGAGTAAGAGTCAAAGTCTCTCCTTCTGCGGGGAAGAGATTTACAAGAGGGTTAGTATACTTTCTGACTTCTCAAACATCTTCTGCTTTTGACAACATCTTGATCAGTACCGGAGGTGGAACAAGTTAAATAATTAGGATCTGATCTGGGATATTTTGGCCAAGTTTTGGCTGGAAAAGAGGTAAGATCATAGCTATACATAATTATCTGCATTAAATATCTTAGCAAAATTACGACTTGATAATTGCTATAATCTATTCTTACCTCTAACATTCTTATCTATTATTAGGTGTAAATTTTTATGGGTTCTCCAATGAATCGTCTGTCTATTTTTGTAGACGGAAACAATATGTTCTATGCTCAACAGAAAAATGGTTGGTTTTTTGACCCCCGCCGTGTTTTAGAATATTTCAAGTATGAACAGTCTGACACAACATTGATCAATGCTTTCTGGTATACTGGATTAAAAGACCCCCAAGATCAACGCGGTTTTCGAGATGCACTTATCAGTTTAGGTTATACAGTCCGCACGAAAATCCTCAAGGAGTATTATGATGATGCTTCCGGTCGTTACTCCCAAAAAGCCAATTTAGATATTGAAATTGTCGTTGATATGTTTAATACGGTAGATCAATATGACAGAGTTGTATTATTCAGCGGAGATGGTGATTTTGAAAGGGCTATTGAGTTATTACGCTCCAAAAATACGCATATTACAGTAGTGTCAACAGAAGGAATGATCGCCAGAGAGCTACGCAATGCTACTGATAGATATATAGACTTGAATGATATTAGAGACAGAATAGAAAAAACTGACGGTTAATTACCTTAGTATTTATTTACAAATCTCAAAATTAAAAACTAAAGTTCATAGTTCAAGCTATTTTATCAAGAAAGAATATAGGAATTAGTAGTCAATAAATGATCATAAATTTCGTAGAATTAACAAATCGAAATATTGATTCTAATTCCATTATTTTTTTGATTCAGCCCATTATCAAAATTAAAAGAGGTTAAGCTAATGAGCAGACAAGCCGATAGAATTATCATCTTTGACACCACATTGCGCGACGGGGAACAGTGTCCAGGAGCAACTCTCAATATAGACGAAAAGCTAGTGATTGCTAAACAATTAGCGCGTTTAGGAGTAGATGTGATTGAAGCTGGATTTGCTTTTGCTAGTCATGGTGATTTTGAAGCAGTTAGCAAAATTGCTCAAACAGTAGGAACGGAAGATGGTCCGGTAATTTGTAGTTTGGCCAGAGCTAGACATGATGATATTAAAGCCGCAGCAGCAGCTATAAAACCGGCTGCTAAAGGGAGAATTCATACTTTTATTGCTACTTCCGATATTCACCTGGAATATAAGTTAAAAAAGACTAGACCGGAAGTAATTGCGATCGCCGAAGAAATGGTAGCCTATGCCAAAAGCTTCACCGATGATGTAGAATTTTCTCCAGAAGATGCGGGACGATCTGATCCAGAATTTTTGTATCAAGTCTTGGAAAGAGCGATCGCAGCCGGGGCAACAACTGTTAATATTCCTGATACAGTAGGTTATACCACTCCGAGCGAATTTGGTAGGATCATTAAAGGCATTACCGAAAATGTCCCCAACATTGACAAAGCCATTATTTCTGTTCACGGCCATAATGATTTAGGTTTAGCAGTTGCTAACTTTTTAGAAGCGGTGAAAAACGGCGCTCGACAATTAGAATGTACCATTAATGGCATTGGGGAAAGAGCCGGAAATGCGGCTTTAGAAGAGTTGGTAATGGCTTTGCACGTCCGTAGACAATATTTTAATCCCTTTTTGGGACGGGCTGAAAATTCGGAAGCACCGTTAACAAATATTGACACCAAACAAATCTATAAAACCTCCCGTTTGGTTTCCAATTTAACGGGAATGTTGGTACAACCAAATAAAGCCATTGTGGGTGCAAATGCTTTTGCCCATGAATCTGGAATTCATCAAGATGGGGTTTTGAAAAATAAACTCACTTATGAAATTATGGATGCCCAATTGATTGGTTTATCCGATAATCAAATAGTATTGGGTAAACATTCTGGGAGAAATGCTTTTCGGACACGGTTGAAAGAATTGGGCTTTGAACTATCAGAAAATGACCTGAACAAAGCCTTTGTGAGATTTAAAGAAGTAGCGGACAAAAAGAAAGAAATCTCTGATTGGGATTTGGAAGCTATTGTTAACGACGAAATCCAACAAGCCCCAGATTTATTTAAAGTAGAGTTGGTACAGGTTTCCTGTGGTAGTAAGGCTCAACCTACCGCTACCGTGACACTCCGCACTCCTGACGGTCAAGAATTAACCGACGCGGCCATTGGTACAGGTCCCGTGGATGCGGTATATAAAGCTATCAATCGGGTGGTGAATGTCCCAAATGAATTGATTGAGTTTTCTGTACAATCCGTTACCGGAGGAATTGATGCTTTAGGGGAGGTAACAATTCGTTTGCGTCATGAATCCCGTGTATTTTCAGGTCATGCAGCTAATACAGATATTATTGTGGCTTCGGCTCAGGCTTACGTAAATGCACTGAATAGATTGTATGCAGCATTACAGCAAGAGGTGAAGGAAGAAGTCACAGCATAGAAGGTATAGAGACGAGAATCCCTACCCAGGGAACGTCTCTATTTTTGAATTAATTCCAGCGACTGAGTTAATATTTCTTGTTCATTAACCATAGCTGCTAATTCTTCGGTTTCATAACGTCCTTCAAAAGCTTCTAGCGCCGCTCTTTTTAGTGCTACTTGATATCCTTGTTGGAGAATTTCCATTAATTCTGTTTGATTCAAGTAAACACCTCCAGATTTGCGGCGCTTGTTAATTTTATTTATTTCCCGCACTGCATTTTCTATAGAAAGTTCCCAAGAACGGGTAGAACGTTTTTCAGCTTTTTGTTTGATTAAATGGATGAGGAGAATTACGCCATAACTATCAATTTTATTGATTTTATCACTGAGGCTCATTTCTTCTAATTCATCCACTAACAGTAAAGCTTCATTGATTTTTCCTTGTTCTAGGAGTTGTCTAATTTCTAGTAGTTCTTCCATGTTATTTGCTGAACTTGTGATTCACAATTAATATTTATTATATATGTTAGATTATTCATTATTTGATAAAATATTTTGTTAAATAACTCACCTTATAAAACTACATTCACGAGGAATAATATGAAAATACGACAACTTGAACTTCAGAATTTTCGATGCTTTGAGCAAAAAACATTTGAGTTTTCCGATCAATTTAATGTTCTTATTGGTGATAATGCTACTGGAAAAACTGCAATTCTTGATGCACTAGCTATTTGTATAGGTAGCTTGTTTTTAGGAATTGACAAAATACCATCAGTAAATATTAGCAAAGATGATATTCGTCTTATTCTCAGAAAAGAAGGAGAAACACCAACATTAACCCATATTACACCAGTTGTCGTGTCTTGTAATGGCAGTTTTGAAGATGTAGAAGAAATATCATGGAAAAGAGAAATAAAAACCGATGGTGGTAGTACAACTCGTGAAGGTGCAAAAGAAATATTACAATATGCTAGAGAATTACAGCGAAAAATTCGTGTTCAAGAACAAGATAGAGAAAAAATTATTTTGCCAGTTATTTCATATTATAGTACAGGTCGTCTTTGGTCTCAACATAGAGATATAAAAAACTCTGGTCCTGATTCTAGATTTATAGGATATAATCACTGTCTGACAAAATCCACTGAATTTAACAAAATAAAGCAGTGGTTTAAAAAATGGGAATACTCATCTTTACAACAAGGAAAAACTTTAGGTACTTTGTCAGGAGTTAAAAAGGCTATTAAAAGTTGTATGGAAGATTGGCAAGATGTCAAATATGATATCCAACAAGAAGAACTGGTTGCTACTGCACAAAATGGAAGAACTTTACCCTTTGAAATGTTAAGTGATGGCCTAAAAAATATGATTGGAATGGTTGCTGATATTGCCTATCGTTGTGTCACCTTAAATCCCCAATTTGCAGATGAAGCAGCTAAACTTACACCGGGTATTGTTTTAATTGATGAAATTGATTTACATCTACATCCTAAATGGCAATGTCGAGTTGTTGAAGATTTAAAAAGAACATTTCCCAAACTTCAATTTTTTGCCACTACCCATTCACCATTTATTATACAATCATTAAGGGATAATGAACTCATAAATCTTGATAATAGAGATGGCGAATATGTTAATGGAAGCATTGAAGATATTGTTGAAGATGTTCAAGGGTTAGGATTACCACAACAAAGTAAAAGATGGAAAAATATGATGGAAGCTGCTCAAGAGTATTACCAGGTTTTAGAACAAGCAGAAAATGTTTCTGAAGAAGAGATTGAGAAATTAAAACATAGATTAGATGAACTATCTATGCCATATAGTGATGATCCAGCTTATCAAGCCTTCTTAAAAATGGAACGTTTAGCAAGAGGATTATAAAAATGAGACCAGTTGTTAGAGGTAAAAATACAAAAGTTTTCAAAGGTCATAAAGATGCACGAGGAGACTTAATTAAGAAACTTGGTGAATATTGTTCTTATTGTGAAATGCGTATTCCCTCATCTCTAGATGTTGAGCATATATTACCAAAATTAGGATTTCCCGATGAAGAAACTAATTGGGAAAACTTCTGTTTAGCTTGTAGGAACTGCAACTCAACTAAAAAATCTCCTATGGAGAAAAGGTGGGATAGTTCATGGAAATACCTTCACATAACCTCCGCTAAAATAGCCGCAAGAAGTGAATTTTATTGGATTGATCAAGATAATACTTTCCGAGCTTTTGAGTATAGCAAAGGTGGAGTTGTTAAAGTAAATCCTTCTTTAGCTTCCGAAGAAGAAATAGTAGCTAAAGAAACTATTAAAATGGTGGGATTAGATAGAATACCTAACCCTGATCCACAAATGAAAGATCGCCGATGGATTAACCGTAAAGAAGCGTGGGATAAAGCAGAAAGGGCTTTACAAAGACTTAGTAAATGTAATGATCAAGAATCTTTAGAAGCAATGCGAGATTCAGTTATTGAACAAGCTGTACCTCAAGGTTTTTTCTCGATTTGGATGACTGTATTTAAAGATGATCCCGATATGTTAAATCGCTTTATTAATGCTTTCCCCGGAACTTGTACAGATTGCTTTGATGTGGAAGGAAAGGCTATTCCGCGTCCAGGAGGAAGAATATAAACAATATAAATCACAGAATCTCTGCTGTTAAATATCTGTATATCCTTGTTAGATGTAGACAAAATTAAATTTCTTTAATTATACATTATTTACTGTTTACTAAAAAAGTTCAAGTTGCTGAGTTTTAGTTTTATATTTTTGCCGTTTTAAATTATATTTATCTACTATATGTTCTGGAATGGGAACTTTATCAAGATTACGAGACTCAACTTTGATAGCTCCAGAACCATAACTTTTACCTACGAGGTTCAGATTTCTTGATAAAAAAACAATCGCATTGGTATCAACCTTTGGGAAAGGTGTCGCATTTTCATGAAATGTCACAACACATTCAAGACAATAATTTTTAGTAATCCATTATTAGTTCATAAAAAATAGTCAGTAACTATAGTTGTGTAAATAATTTTTGTCAAGGATTTTGCACTTCAAGGGAGTCCCAAATTTGGCAAGGTTAAAAAAATAAATTTTCCCAAATCAGACAGAATTGTTATATATTATCAGGTACAATTAATTTCCTGTCCGTTTCCAAAAGCTACTATTGTATATGTCCACAACTTACACTGTAGAAATCAACCACGAAGGTAAAATATATACCCTGGAAGTCCCAGAAGGTGAAGCAGTCTTATCAGTAGCCGAAGCAGCGGGTTTAAAATTACCTGCTTCCTGTCATGCTGGTGTTTGCACAACCTGTGCTGGATTAATATTAGATGGATCTGTAGATCAAAGCGAGGGCATGGGTGTAAGTCCAGAGCTGCAAAAACAAGGCTACGCGCTTCTTTGTATTTCTAAGCCATTATCTAATTTGAAAATTGAAACAGGCAAGGAAGAAATAGTTTATGATAAGCAATTTGGTAAAGGCTAGATATGTAGTAGCCATAGTCGCCAATTACCATCAAGTTCTTCTATACTCAAGATTACCAATACAAAGGATTTAGAATAATGACAACTCACTTTATTACCGCTGAAATAAAATTGCAAGAAACCCCCACTGAATTAGAAAAAGCCATTACAGCGGAATTACAAAAACAAGGTGAACCGCTCCGTTGGGCTATTACCGCTATTGACGAAACCCAACAAACCGCAACTATAGAGGCTGTAGTTACTGCTTAAATTATTATTCGCGTCTACCTCGAAATAAAAAACCTGTGATACCCATTGAAAAACCATACACGGTCATTTTAATTATACCCACTGGCATTGGGGCAGCAATTGGCGGTTATGCTGGTGACGCATTACCAGTAGCGAGAATTATATCACAGGTATGCGATCGCTTGATTACTCACCCCAATGTCATGAATGGTGCAAGCTTATACTGGAATATTCCCAACGCTTTCTATGTAGAAGGTTATGGTTTAGACAAATTTGCTGCTGGAGAATGGGGTTTACGTCCTGTTAGTAGCAATAGGGTAGGTTTACTTTTAGACCAGGGTATTGAGCCGGAATTAATCCTGCGACACTTGCAGGTAGCGGACGCAGCCAGGGCAACTTTAGGGTTAAATATTACAAATCATGTAATTACCGACGCGCCTTTAAATGTAGAATTACGTACTTCTCCCACAGGGACAAGTTGGGGAACAATAGGTAATCCTGATAGTTTATTACGGGCTGCTGAAAAATTAATTATGCAGGAAAAAGCCCAAGCGATCTCAGTTATTACTCGTTTCCCTGAAGACATGGACGAAACCGCCCTGCAAAACTATCGCCAAGGTCAAGGAGTAGACCCTATAGCCGGTGCAGAAGCCGTCATTAGCCATTTATTAGTCCGTACCTTTAAAATTCCTTGCGCCCATGCTCCTGCCCTTTCTCCTGCCCCTACAGCCACTAATTTATCACCTCGTGCGGCGGCAGAAGAATTAGGTTACACATTTTTACCTTGCGTTTTAGTCGGTTTAAGTAAAGCTCCGCAGTTTATAATTAATACAGAATCTTATCAGCCATTATCGACGGATCTTTGGGCGCACCAGGTTGACGCTTTAATTATTCCTGACACATCCTGTGGATGTAGTGCTTTATTGAGTTTAAGTAAAAGTCAATGTCAAATAATTACAGTTACGGAAAATAAAACCTTGTTACAAGTTTCTGCTCCGATGTTAAAAATTTCCAGCTTACAAGTAAACTCATATTTGGAAGCTGTAGGCGTATTAGTCGCACATAAAGCAGGTATTAATCCTTTTTCATTAATGATTTGATTTGACATTACCGTTAAGTTAAAGCCACAAGTGTTAACAAGTATTAAATTGTGTACTTGGGGTTCAATGTCGCTCTACCCGACCTACAATTATTCTGATTGAGTTAAAATAAGACTCCATAGAATACTTCCTTGAGAATAGTTAACCGCAGATACGCATGAATTAATTTATTTTATGTTTTATGACTTCTGAGGGGACGCTCCGTGAAGATTGTCAATTACCCATTACCATTATTTATTTAAATTCCTGTGGTTGAACAGCAAAATCAAGAACCAGAAATTCCTTACTTAACACGCACCCAAGTTTTAGTAGCAATGGGTGTAACAGCGATTATTCTTTGGATAGTTGCTAAGTTATGGTTAAATTGGAGCAACATCATCCTCTTCAAATGGTACTGGCACGAACAAGACTTATTATTAGGAATCGGTTTAGGTCTAATTATTACCATATTAAGTAGTTTAGTTTATCGCTTTTCCCTTCCTTATCGTAAAAGTGCGGATTATCATCTAGAAATAGTCCTCAAACCTTTAGCAATACCCGATTTAATCTGGCTAGGATTATTACCAGGTTTAAGTGAAGAATTATTATTTCGAGGTGTAATGTTACCCGCTTTGGGTGCTGATAATCTCGCTGTAATAGTATCTAGTCTTTGTTTTGGAGTCTTACACCTTAGTGGTCCTCAACAATGGCCTTATGTAATTTGGGCAACTTTCATTGGTATAATTTTAGGTTATAGTGCCTTACTGAGTGGTAACTTGCTATTACCAATAGTTGCTCACATTGTCACAAATCTACTTTCTAGCTATTTATGGAAAATTAAAAAACTTTAGACAGAGACATGGTGATTTTTCTAATTTTCAATTTTTACACGAAATATCCCACCAATAATACTAAACTATTTTAGTTTAGTGGTGGGACTTACGGTAGTCTAATTAAGGGTATTTCTCAAAGCAAAAACCACTAAAAATCTGGTCTTTTCTTAGAAATCATCAAGAAATTGACCAATACGACTAATAACAGGGTCTACTTCTTGAGGTTCAGCTTCAGGTTCAGGGTCAGGTTGGGAAGGAATATAAGTAGGTGGTTGTTGACCCAGCATGGTTGTCAACTTTGCAACTTGTTGAGTAAGTTGCAACATTTGACTTTCTATGGACTCCAAACGACGAGACTCCTTAGCAAAAAAACGTTCTTCAAAACTGACTATTTGCAATTGCATCTCACTGATTTTCTGTTCAATCGTGGTTATATCTGCTGTTTTAGAGGCTGGTTGTACAGATTCCGGTAAGAAAACTTTCCATAGAGCCTCTTTACATAGGTCACTGAAAGTTTTCTCTCGTTGGGTCTCTAAGTAGTTTTCGACCTGCGCTAACAAGCTCTCATCAGCAATTTCTGGATTGAACGTAACAGATTTAACTACTTTTTTTGACCATTGGAACATTAGTTTTATTATTTAGCAGGGCGAACAGCAGCGGACGCTTGGGCTTCACCGTAAATATACTGACCTAAAGCATTAGCCTGCCGAGAAGGTGCAGCCAAGTAAGCATTGATTTTAGCCTCTTTGAGCAGACGTTGGACATCTTCCCAGAAAAACTCTCCACCGCCACCTGTAATAATTACATCTGTCACCCGCTCTGGTAGCCAAGCTAACACACGAGCGCAAATTTCTCGTGAAAACTGCTCTATCAAGTTAGGTAGAAAATCATCTAGATTAGTAGGTTTACTAGCACCTTTAGGACGGTAAAAGCGACTGCCCTTGGGTTTATTAACCGCAGAAATCAGTGCTAATGATTGACTATCAGCATTTGGATCTTTTATTTCCGCAGCTACCAATTCATAAAACTTGCTCATCCCAAAGTCTTCACTCTTAGAAGCCCCTCTAGCAAATCGGAAATTGTCCACCATGATCATATCAATAGTTTGGTGGCCAATATCTACAATCCCCACTGACATTTTCGTAAAATCGGGAACTCCTGTTCCTTTATTAGGTTGAGTTTCTGACCACAGCAAACTGCCATATCCTTCAGGCATTACCCAGACTTTGCTAATGTTGAGAGATAAAGATTCACCTCGAAAATTCAATACATGAGGTCCGGTTACCAAACTAGTTAACTGCGCCTTTTCTTTTTCAAATTGTTCCAAAGACAAAAAGGGTAGACCCAGAACCACAGAAATTTCATCCTTGAGCTTAAAGTAGCCGGCACAGGACAAGACTTTGATCAGTGCGTCCTCAACCTTAGATTGGCCTACGCCGAGATTTGCACCAAAATCTGCGGCTAATTGCCCCACAGCATAGCCACTTCCTTGATACTCTAACCACAAATCCATCAGTGGGTCAGTTGCCTTAGCCTCAAACACACCGCCACGAATTTCAGTAACACTCATCTGCTTCACATTAGCAGGAATGAAAGCCACACTGGCGGGTTCACGGCTCACACAAGTCTTGGTGGAGGTTCTGCCTAAATCAACGCTGAGAATGGTTTTACCCCCAACATTAGTTGGCTTGAAAGAATTCATTGGTGTAGCTGCCGCAGGGCGGTTCATAGGAATGGCAGCGGCATTTATCGGATTAGCGGCGGAGGGTTGGTCTGTCATGAAAGCTCCTCTGTCAAAAGTTATCATGCTCATCTTACATAAAGGTGAGCTACAAAAAATTTTAGATTGGATTAAGTGTAACTAGAAATACGTCAGAATTGAGAACCGGCAACGGTCAATTGGTGATGATTTAGCATTTTTTATGGCATTTATAACCAGATGTCAAGGTTTTCTTCCCGATTTGCTGTTTTTACGCTTGTCTTGAGTTGCCAAGAAATGAACAGTATAGTAGTCCTTTTAATTTCTAAAATTACCCGCAGAAGATTGTTTATATAACTCCGCTTTTGCCAGAGTGGGAGAAAAAACCGTTCCTTCCCCCACTGCTAGTTAGAGCTAAATAGTTGAGTTGATTTGACATACCTCCTCGTCCTTTCATGAGCGAGGATTCCTTGACACTTGACTGACCGGTGCTACCGAAAAGCAGTCTGATCCGGTCTGGAGTGTCCGTTTATAGTCTCCCAATGCCTTGTGGCGACTATACTTAGTTTACTATAAAGCCGTTCTAGAAGCGATGCACTGAGCTTGCCGAAGTGGACGGGGCTTGTATCCGATTTTTTTCGGTCAAAGCTTGGACTCTCGATTCTGAAGACCATTCTAATGGATTCCAGACTCTTTCCTCTAAAGCCATTTGCTCAATTAAACTAGCCAAGCGCAGAGCTTTGAGAGCTTGTTCACCACCAACAGAGGGTTGATTGCCACCACGGACACAGTTGACAAAATGCTCTAACTCTGCACTCAGAGGTTGAACATTAGTGGTATAAACCTTTTCGATTAAACCATCTTGTCTATATAGGACTTTTTGCTGATCGATCAGGGGGTTGACAGGGGTTTGCCTATGTACCAAAATTTCATTATTGAGAAAATCTGCTTCCGTGAATGAATTTTTACAATGGGCAACCAGACGGCGGATTTTTCGGTGAGTAACTTTGCTGGCTGTAAGAGTAGCAACAACTCCATTGGCAAAACCCAAGGTCGCAGTTACATAATCTAAATAACCTGAGTCTAAGGAACGAGTCCCATTAGCCGTTAATTTCACCACTGGTGATGCAGCTAATTCTAGCAGTAAATCAATGTCATGGATCATTAAATCCAGCACCACGGAAACATCACTCCCCCGCACTGAATAAGGACTCATGCGGTGCGATTCTAAAGCCAAAACTTCCTCTGTTTTCAGAACTTGACTCAGTTCCCTGAATGCGGGGTTAAATCGCTCAATGTGACCAACTTGCAAAATGCACTGAGATTCAGCAGCAGCATTCACTAAAGACTCGGCCTCAGAAATACTAGCTGCTATCGGTTTCTCAATTAAAACATGGATTCCCGCTAATAGACAGTTGATACCCACAGCATAGTGTAGTCGTGTAGGTACAGCAACACAAATTGCGTCTACATGAGGTAATAAGTCACAGTAATCTTCAAAAAAACGAACTTTGTATTTGCTGGCAGTTTCTAAACCACGTTCGATGTTAATATCGGAAACGCCTACTAGTTCCACATCCTTCATGGAACTCAGAACGCGGGTATGATGTTGTCCCATGTTTCCAACCCCAATCACACCTATGCGGATATGATGTGGCTGGCTGCGCTGTGAATATAGATTTGGTTCTGACACTGATCTGCTATTTTGCACTATTGTTTTCTCCTCAACCACCAAATTTAGAGACTCTAAGGTCTTTAACCGTTATACTTAAATGCCAGGTTTTATTTGTCTTTAACCATCAAGATGGTAACATAGTGATCATGTTTATGAAGAATTTCAAATTTTAGCTTCAGTTCCCGCGATCTGAATTGTCAGTACATAAGTAAAATTAATTATAGATTACGGAAATAATTGGCTACAATCAATCTTACTATTTTTGCTATCAAAGCTGAAGCAGATTTCAGATGATTGGTTGTTTTTATTTGGGGTTATAAGTAGCAATAAGTAATTTATTTAACCAAAAAAGAAGCCAGAAATTCCTTTCTGGGCTTCTTTTTTCCGGTATTTAGGGTGCAAGGGCATTGCCACGAATTAAACTACCAAGGGTTTTGGCGGTAATTTTTAATTGGGTGAAGGGGTTAGCAGGAACTACAGTTTTATAAAGATAACTGTCAAAAGTTAGCTTTTGTACATCCATGTCATCACACATTTCTACAAATGCTTCCCGGGTAGCATCGGAACGATAGAAGACGTTTTGCAGAATGTCTAATACTTTATAAGTGAGTCCGTATTTCTTATCCCAACGTTTGAGGTAAAGTTTTAGATCTCGTTCTGTAGGTATCCGCGCTCCATTGTTGGAAGTTTCGACAATGGTTTCTGCACACATTCTGCCAGATTTGGCTGCAAAATAAATACCTTCACCAGAGGATTTGGTGACATAACCAGCAGCGTCTCCTACTAAAGCAATGCGTCCGACAACGCGACGGGGACGGGGGTGTTCTGGTATGGGGTGGGCTTCTACTTTGATGATTTTACCACCGGCTAGTTTTTCGGAAGCACGGGCGCGAATACCTGCTTGTAATTGTTTAATACTGGCTTTGTTAATTTGCATTGTGCCAGTACCTACCGCTACGTGATCATATTTGGGGAATACCCAAGCGTAGAAGTCGGTAGAAACGTCGTCACCAACGTACATTTCCGCCAGGTCATTATAATAGGCCATTTTATCTTGGGGAAGACGAATGCGTTCTTGGAAGGCGATCGCATAATTATAATCTCCAGCATCCATATCCTTAGCAATGCGGGAATTTGCGCCGTCCGCACCAACGATTAAATCCACCTTGAGGCTTTTAGTCACGCCCTGGGAGCCGTCTCCTGTATGGTCAACATAATGGATGGTATAGGGGTCGGTATTGTTCCCAGGAATATCAACTTTATGAACAGTGGCGTTAATTAAATTCGCCCCTAACTTGGCCGCCCGGTTTCGCAAGAAACCATCTAGCACTTCTCGGCGGCACATTCCTATATATTCATCTTCATTTATCAAATTGATATCAACCTCACGATTAGAGGGAGAAATCATTTTCATTTTCCGTACCCGACGGTCAATGATTTCTGGTGGTAAATCGAACTCATTCACCATACAGAGGGGAATAGCGCCCCCACAAGGTTTGGCGTTATCTAATTTCCGCTCAAACAAGTATGTTTCGATTCCAGCTTTCGCTAGAGTTTCAGCAGCGCATGAACCCGCAGGTCCAGAACCAACAACAGCAACTCGTAGTGTCAAAGGTTTTCTCCCAATTATCAATATTTTCCCAAAGTATCCTATCACGGACTTTTAGCTGCCCTTCCCCCTTAGTCTGGGGTTTTCACACAAAATACAATATTCCTTAATATTTCGTCATCAAATTAGAGGATAAACATATTAGTAGGTTGTCGTTAAAAATTGTCGTTATAGCAAGGCAAGAGGTTTTCAGCGATTTTACATTTTTTTACACAGTCAGGACTTACGTAACTGGCACAAGCGATTACTAGGTCGCGCTTCGCTATCTCCGAGAGACAGGGAAGCAATCACTATAGAATAGTATATTCCCATATTCCACACTTCATTTTGTAATATACGGATATTTCCTTAATTTTATTTTCTATTGTTTCTAACAATACTGATGTTGTCAAAAATTTTAAGTTTTAATACTTAATTATTTAACCATGATTAAGAATAATTCTTGAAAAGGCTCATACTACATTATGAAGTGCGGAATGTCGGATACTAACTCCGGTAGAGCCATAAATAATTACTCTGAATTTATTAAATTTTTGAGGATATTAATAAAGGAATTTAGATATTTTCCCATCTTGATTCACTAACATAGTATTTTGTCAAGATAATTTAGATGCGTTTCCCCTGCTTGACAAGCAGGGGGTAATTCGATGAATTTTCTACAATTTTACTCCTCCTTGTTGCAATTTTTTAAATGGATCAATTAGAAAATCAATAATTCGTCGCTGACGGACAATTACCTCAGCGGTTGCTGTATCCCCTGGACGCAAAGGAATACATTTATTAGCAGAGGGAATACAACTTTTTTTGAGAGAAATTTCTAAGTTATAAGCGGCTATTTTGCCATTGGCAGTATCTATTTCTATCGTATTAGGAGAAATTTTAATTAACTCTCCTGATATAATACCATAATCCTGAAAAGGATAAGCATCAAATTTGAGCTTTACTGGTAATCCTAACCGCAAGAAACCACTATCTGTAGTTGCCATTTGCGCTCGAATTATTAAGGGTGAATTATCTTGGGCAATTTCGGCCACCATTGTCCCTACTTGCACAACTGAGCCGGGTTTTTGAATTGGTAATTGAAATAATATACCATTCACAGAAGCTTTAATTTCTCGCTGTCCTAACTGAAATTTTAAGGCATCAATTTGCCGTTTAGTTTGAGAAATATCTGATTTGAGAGAACTAATATCTGTATCTAAACTTTTCTGTTGTTCGGCAATTTTTAACACTGCTGACTGACCAGAAAGGGTTAAAGTTTGATAGCTTCTTTGCTGTTCTCCCAGCCGCAATTTGGCCTGTTCAATATCGGCATAAGATTGGCGCAAATTTCGCTCATAACTACTTTTTTGTTCTGCTAAACGTAACTTAGCTTGTTGAATATCTGATTGGGTCTGTGCATATAATTTTTGTTTTTCTTTAGAGATATCTTGCTTTTCTACTAAATTGATTTCTGAAATCACTCCTTGTTGTCTGAGTTGACTATAGCGTTTTACTTCGCGCTGACTACTTAATAAACTACTCTGTGCTAATTGATTAGTGGTTTGACTATTAATTAAGGTTTGTCGCGCTTGATTAAGTTGAGATAATCTTTCTTCTTTCTGAAATTGATAGGCATTTTTTAGGGTATTAATATTCTGTTGCGCTTGATCAATTTGTGCTTGTTTTTCTAATTGTTGAGATTGATTTTGTTGTTGTTGGGTTGCTAAGGAGACAATTAACTGATTTTTGGAGGATTTTAACTGAGAAAGTCGGTTTAATTGTCCTTCCAATTTATCTTGAACTTGACGTAATTCTGATTTGACTAATTCCGATTCTAATAATAATAGAGTTTGTCCAGCTTTGACTGTTTCACCTTCTTTAACTTGAATTTCTGCAACTGTTCCCCCTACAGCGGCATCTAATTTCACGGTTTTATCTTTAGGTTCAATACGTCCTCTTCCTGTACCTGTTTCATCTACTTTAGATAGCAAAGACCAAGGTAAAACTATGGAGACAATTAAGACTAAAAGATATAATAGTCCTCGCGTCCAAACCTGGGGTAAACTATCAAGTGATTCTTTAGTAATTTCCGACCAATCTTCATTGGTAATTCCTGGTAATTCTGGTGATAATATCTCATCAGATTTTGAGTCTTTTTCTAACGCGGATTTTGTTATCTTGCCATTTAATGTACTTGTCATATTGCACCTTTGTTGTTGGTATAAATTGATTTTTTATAGTTTGGGTTGAGCGATAAGGAAACCCAACATTCCACAATTATTTAAGTTGAGTTTTTTCAACCCAAACTACGTTAATGTTTGCAATTGCTGTTGATTTAGATAGAAATAATGTCCCTTTTTAGCCATTAATTCCTCATGAGTACCACTTTCAATTAACACACCTCTATCTAGTACCAAAATTAAATCAGCATTTCGCACAGTGGAAAGACGATGGGCAATTACTAAAGTAGTTTTTCCTTTGAGAATTGTGTTAAAATTCTGTTGAATTATCCTTTCTGATTCGGTATCTAAGTGAGAAGTTGCCTCATCTAAAACCAATAATTTGGGATTACCTAATAATGCTCTAGCAATGGCTATTCTCTGTCTTTGTCCACCAGATAATAAACCTCCACCTTCACCAATTTGGCTTTCATAACCCATGGGTAATCTTCTGATAAATTCATCAGCACCAGCCATTTTTGCTGCTTCAATTACTGCTGATAAAGCTATTCCTGGATGTCCTAAACTGATATTTTCTCGAATTGTACCACCAAATAAAAATGTGTCTTGATCAACTACGCCAATTTGTTGCCGAAAAGAACGCAAGGAAAGACTAGTAATATCTTGTCCGTCAATTAAAACTTTACCATCTGTGGGGGGATATAAGCCCACAACTAATTTAGAAATGGTGGTTTTTCCTGAGCCACTGCGCCCCACCAAAGCTACCATTTGTCCTGGTTTAATTTCAAAACTGAGGTTTTCTAAAATATTAATATCGCTTTCTGGATGATAACGAAATGTCACATCTTCAAAGCGGATATGTCCTTGAATTGGTGGTAAATTCTGCCGTGATTGATTTTGTAAATCTTCTTCTGGTTCTGTGTCTAAAACATCGTTAATTCTTTCCACGGAAATCACTACTTCCTGTAATTGATTCCATAAGACAATTAACCTTTGGAAGGGATTAATAATATTACCCAGCAGCATATTAAATGCTACTAATTGTCCCACAGTTAACTGATTATGAATTACTAAATATGCCCCAAACCATAATAAAGCTGTGGTAGCTATTGCCTCAATTGTATTACTAAAAATTTGTAAACGATTGCTGATAACTTGCCCAGAAAAGTTGGTTTTTACTTCTTGATTTAATAACTCTTCCCAATGCCATCTTACTGTTTGTTCTACTGCTGTGGCTTTGACTGTTCGCACACCAGTTAAAGCTTCTATTAAGTAACTACTTTCTTTGTTGACTGCATTGAATATTTCTCTGGAAATTCTTTGCAAAAAGGGTGTGGCAATTAAGGCTAATAAGGCAAAGGGTGGGACAATTATTAAAGCTAATAATGCCATTTTCCAGCTATACCAAAACATCAAGCCTAGATAGATAAAGACCGTGAATAAATCTAGAAGAATTGATAATGCTTCACCAGATAGAAAACGTTGAATTTTGCGGTTTTCTTGCACGCGAGAAATAATATCTCCAACGTAACGAGACTCGAAAAAACTCAAGGGTAAACGCAGTGTATGACTAATAAATCCGACAATTAATGATAAGTCTATGCGGTTAGCTGTGTGGTCTAAAAGATATTGACGTAAACCGATCATAGCCACACGAAACAGGTTAAAAATCAGCAATCCCATTCCCACTGCTGTGAGGGTAAGTTCTGACCTCTGTACCACTACTCGATCTAAAATTAATTGAGTAAATAAGGGAGTAATTAATCCAAATATCTGGATAAATATGGAAGCTATAAATACTTCCAACATGACTAAAGAGTGGGGTTTTATTAACTCAAAAAACTGCCAAAAAGGTGTGGAAGTTTCTTTAGTTTCTTTGAGCATTGCTGTCGGTTGCAACAGCAATGTATAACCAGTCCAGTCAGCTTTAAATTCGGCATGAGTGAGGGTACGTTGACCAATAGCAGGGTCGGCAACAATTACATATTTAGAGGTAATTTTGTAGACAACTATATAATGCTTGCCTTCCCAGTGAACAATGGCGGGTAATTTTTGCTTTGCTAACTCCTTTAAACTGGCTTTGACGGGTCTGGTACTAAAACCTATACTCTCTGCCGCCGTCAATAAGCCTCGCAATGATGCCCCATTGCGATCTATGTTAGCAATATCACGCAAACGATTCACACTAAAACGTTTACCCCAATAGCGAGACACCATGACTAAACAAGCCGCTCCGCAGTCAGAACCACTTTGTTGGGCGAAAAATGGATAGCGTCCCAGAACCTTTTGCCATAAATGGCTAACTCGTTGTCTAGGACTGGGAAAATAAGCTTTACTAATTTTTAATTCTGAGGGAACGTGTGAGGTTGAATCTGCAAAAGCTCCTGATTTTTGATTGTCTTTCTCTAAAGTCCCTGGTTTTATCAGTGTACTGTCTGTATTTTTGAGGACAGAGTAAGCTTTCTCCCATAAATGTTCTCGAATTTCGGGATACTTGTCCATTAATGGTACTAGTAACTTTTCTGGCAAAAAGCATAATTGTAAATTTACTGAAGCCCTCGCTCCATAAGGCTGAAATTTAGATTGGGGAAACATGGTAAATTCCCCGAAGGATTCACCGGATTCTAGAGTAGCAATTAATTCGTCTCTATCATCTAGTAATCTAACTTTGCCCGTAATTATGATGTAAATACCAGGTTCAACATTCTTTCCTGTCCAGAATTTGCCGACTTTAGGCTTGATAGGTTGAAGCTTGGGAAGATAGTGATAAAATTCTTCTGGTGTCAGTGAATACCCCAAAGTATGGTTGACTTTTTGCAGAGATACTAATGGAGACGATACGTTGTGCGCCATAAATGCCTGAATCTTTCGCTAGTTTGGTTGTATTAGTTGTATTAATGGATATGATTTCGGAATACTCGTCGGTATGGGCTTTTTTGATGTCAGAAATCAATATTTTGACTTTTTTGTGTGATTTGAGGCTATTTTGTTCATGATGTCCGGATTCTGGTCGAGTGGATAAGCCTATTTGTTTGAGAAGTCGCTTAAAATGGCGATCGCTTATTTCAAACCCAAATTCCTCAGTAAGATGTTTCCGCAAATAGCTAGCTGTCCATTGCCTAAAAGGATAACCATAATGCTGGGGACTACTAATTACTAGTTCGGTTAATCGTTTTAAATACTCCTCATTTACCGATTTAGGGCGACCAATGGGATAATCTTGCCATTGGTGCGCCAGCCCCTTACTGGCTATCTGTATCCAACGTCTGGCTGTTGCGGGACAACATCCCAAAATCTTGCAAATTTCTGTTTGAGTTTTCCCCTCATCTACCAACAACATGATTTGAATACGTTGACGGTAGGACTCAGGGCAATTTTCTTGTATTTTTTTTTGCAGCAGTTGGCGCTGAAAAGGTGTTAATAACTTACCTGAAGAATTGCTTTGCTCTCTATATACCACCTGTCCATTGATATTCATACATAAATGGTTAAAAATCGTAAAAACAAAACTCGGTCAGTATCCTAGCTCCCTTTGCACGGGAGCTAGAATTATATATCTTAATATCATACGTGCATTATAATACAACAACGGCTTAATAATTTACACTATTTAACTATTTATAAGTTGATTATCTCCGGTAAACATTGTAGTAACAATTCATGAATTGTTACTACAGGGGTTTCACCATATGTCTATTGGTAGGAGTTTTCAAGCAAAAAACTTTTCTACACAACGCACAAACATTTCTACACCCATGGGTAAAGCGGTTTCATCAAAATCAAATCGGGGATGATGATGAGGATAATCTAATTTTTTCTCTGCATTTGCAGAACCCAGAAAAAAGTAACAACCAGGAACTTCTTGTAAGAAAAATGACATATCTTCCCCGCCCATTGTTTGACATTCACTGAATACACCAATGGGGATTTCTATCACTTCCTGGGCTACTGAACGCACTAATGCAGCTACCTGGGCATCATTAATCACGGGGGGATAAAGATGGATATAATCCAAGTCATAATTTGCACCGTGACTTTGACAAATTCCCGCAATAATTTTTTCTATGCGTTCTTTAAAAAAATCTGCTAAATCAGGGTTAAAATATCTGACAGTCCCGCCCATTTTTGCCGTATCAGCAATTACATTAACTGCCGTACCTGCGTGGAGTTCTCCTACTGTCACAACTGCCGAATCAAGGGGGTTAATATTACGGGAGACAATGGTTTGTAAAGCACTGACTATTTGCGCCGCTACCACTAGAGAATCTACGGTTTGATGAGGAATTGCTCCATGTCCACCTTTACCGAAAATGGTACAGCGGAACAATTCCACGGCGGCCATTAATGCCCCAGGGCGGACTCCCACCGTGCCTAAAGGCAGATTATTCCATAAATGTAAACCGATGATAGCATCAACATTAGGGTTATTAAGTACACCTGCTGCTATCATGGGTTTTGCTCCACCTGGACCTTCTTCTGCGGGTTGGAAAATAATTTTTACAGTCCCGTTCAATTCTTGACGGTGCTGATGGAGATAATAGGCAGTACCAAGGGCGATCGCTGTATGTCCATCATGTCCACAAGCGTGCATTACCCCATCCCGTTGAGAACAATAGGGAACTTGATTAAGTTCTTGAATAGGTAAAGCATCCATATCAGCCCGAATTGCTAATACTTTCCCATTTCCTGATTTTTCACCTTTAATAATAGCAACAATTCCCGTTTCAGCAATTCCTGTTTGATGTGCAATTCCCCAATTTTGCAGCCTTTGGGAAATAAATTCAGCGGTCATTTTTTCCTGAAAACCTAATTCTGGTTTTTGGTGGATTTGTCGTCTCCATTCGACTAATTGCGGTTGTAAAGCCCGAATTTCTAACCGCACATTTTTGAGATTTACCGTTGAAGCCAGAGGAAATGTAGAAACCATATTATTAATTAAAAATTAAAAGAAAATTGGTCTTTACTGAATTGAGTTAGGTTGCTAACCTTAATGTTTCCCAATCTAAATTAGCAGCAATTCCCGCAAGTTTTTGCAAATCTTGGGGATTTTCGAGATAAGGAACACAGCCTAAAATGGGTATATTTGTCAGTGATTGAATTAACCCGGCTGGAGTCAAATCCGCAATTTCCTCCTCTGTGCGAGTTTGGGTACAATTAAGTACAATACCACGCAGGTTAATTTTAGTTTGCCTAGCTAATGCCACATTAGCAACAGCGCTCGCTATTGCTCCCAATCTCACAGGTACAACCAAAATTGTTGGTAATCGCCATTCACCTGCTAAATCAGCTACAGTCAACTCATCGCTAATCGGTGAACCTAAACCCCCCAAAGATTCAATCAATACCATATCACGTTGTTTTTGTAAAGCTAACAAACTTCGCCAAACTATAGCTAAATCAACTTGGCGATTTTCCTTGGCGGCGGCTATAGGTGGGGCTAAAGGTGCTTGAAAATACAAGGGTGTAATTTCCTCTGGAGACTGTTCCAAATTAAACAAAGTTTGGTACAATTCCCTATCTCCCATACCCGATTGAATTGGCTTCATAATCCCCAAACTGCGCTGAGGATAATATTTTTGCCAATAAGCCGCCAAAGCTGTCGTGACAACAGTTTTACCAGCCTCCGTATCAGTTCCCGTAATCAGTAAAGTTTTAAACAATTTTTTCGCTAAAAATGACAGATTAATGTATAAGAAAGCAGGCTGAAAACCCTGTTCTTGAGTGGGGGTAATTCACGAATTACCCCTACTTTCTATTTTGCGTCAGTCCTAAAGTTCTTTTCATAGTTTACCGTTAATTAGTCCCACTAAACCCTGTCGTTGGGGTTTGTGTTGGGGTTTGTGTTGGGGTTTCTATTGGGGTTTGTGTTGGGGTTTGTGTTGGGGTTTCTATTGGGGTTTGTGTTGGGGTTTGTGTTGGGGTTTGTGTTGGGGTTTCTATTGGGGTTTCTATTGGGGTTTCTATTGGGGTTTCTATTGGGGTTTGTGTTGGGGTTTCTATTGGGGTTTGTGTTGGGGTTTGTGTTGGGGTTTCTATTGGCTTTGGTACTTCCAAAGCCACATTTAAAGTATAATTAGCTTGTGATACCCCGGCAGATAAACCCAATTGAATAATATATCTACCATTATCGCGTAATATCCCCTCATAGGAAGTAGATTGTTGATATTGAGTATTAATGACATCACCATTACTATTGAACACCGTCAGTACAATATTACTACCTTGATTTACAGATACAGTTAATTTTTCTCCAGCCTGACCTCGCAAAGTATATTGAATTAAATCATTTTCCCTGACCATCCCTTCAACTTGTGCCTTATTATACTTATCCATTTTTAGGCGTTGGCGATTAATAACAGGTTCACTATTGGTAGTTGTGGGTGTGGGGCTTGGTGTTAATGTTGTCCCACTAGGAATAATTGGCGAAGGAAAGGATTGTGGCGTTGTCATGGTTTCCCGTACAGAACGAGACTGATTTTTCAGCGAATTTACGAAAGTCCAAGAACCAAATCCTGCTAAAATAATTACAATACAACCAATTGATCCCAGGGTCAAAGGATGATCTAAAATAGAGCTACTTTGACTGGATTCCGAAATTTCAGGCTGCCCAGGTGTTGTTGATCTAGACTCAGGACGACGACCTACAGCGATAGTTTGCAGGTAAGATAAATTAGAAGCAGACTGACCAACATTATCTAAATTGATTAACGCTTGAGTAACATCAGCAGCACTTTGATAACGGTCCGACGGCTTATGAGACAACATTCGTTGTAAAACTTGAGCAAATTCTGGCTTCACTGTAACCCAGTTGTGCCAATTCCAGCTTAGTTGTTGTTCATCAAATAAATCCGCCGGTTCTCTCCCAGTCAGCAAAACTATTACCGTCACAGCGAATGCGTATAAATCACTGCTAGGATATACACGACCCGTTTGCATTTGTTCACTAGGTGCATAACCCAATTTTCCCACGGTAGTAACCGGGGTGGGAGTTGATGATTGTGATTTAGTAGCCAATTCCTTGACCACGCCAAAATCAATTAATATAGGTAGAGAATCACTTTCACGTAAAATCAAATTGTCTGGGGATATATCCCGATGAATAATTCCTTGCCCGTGAATATAGTCAAGAACAGGCAACAAAGATCGCATCAAATGCAATACCTCTGCTTCAGTAAAGGCGGTGCCAAGGCTCTGACGTTCATTGAGTAAATGGCGATAAGTTTTACCAACCACGAAATCTTGCACCAAAAATAATTTTTCATTCTGGGCAAATTTTTCTCGAAACTTGGGAACTTGTGGATGCTGAATTTGATACAATATAGCAGCCTCTCGCTCAAATAACTCTTCTTTCTTGCCTCCGGCAGATGTTCCCATAGCTGGGGCAATTAACTCCTTCAGGATACAAAGCTCATTAAAGCGTCTTTGGTCTTCTGCTAGATAGGTTCTACCAAATCCCCCTTGTCCAATAATGTGGATTATGTGGTAACGATTTTGTAGAATAGTACCAACTGTAATCGGTGATTGCATGGTCTATTAATTGAATATAATAGCTACTGAGCTAGAAGTGTATACTAGGGATAAGTCTTACGTTATTCTATTCTTAGATTCTGCTTTTAGTCAGGATAGTCAGGATGTATCCAACATAGTAGCATTTATAATCAGGGATAAGTAAATCATGGGGTAATTAGCATATAGTTCGATCTTTGCCTACCTGATAGGTGGGGTTTTGAGTGGAAAACTAAGTTTACTCAGTCTTTCAGTTTTTTAATTTCATTACATAAATGTATCAGTTTTCTAAATTTAGCAAGAAGATGCGGAAAACCCTGGAATATGCCCCTGATTCAGGAAGACACATCTGTGCTTTTAGCTAGAGTGAAATTATAACCTCTGTGTCTTGAGACGGGAAAAGGTCAAAAAAGTTTCATATTTTTTGGCGTTGCCGAAAGTAGTCGAAGAAGGTTAATGTTACTAATGAGTCATTTCACAAAGATATTATAGGCATATCTTGATCAGGAAATGATATTACCCTAGCAAAATAAGAAAGAAGTTTTTTTATGAAGCTTTCCCTGGCAACGATTTTATTGCTTTTTTCTACTGCAAACTCTGCCCAAGCAATCACTGTCACCTCATATGCATCTGCTATTTATAATCCTGTTCTTTTGATAGATGGTGATACTGGCACGACTTTTTTGAAGATTAGTGGTCTTGGTTCAAGTTCTATTGGTAAGGTTAATGTGACTGTCCGTCTCACTAAATGTGACGACCCAATTGATGCTAGTGGTGGGTGCATAGGACTTGGCACTTCTTTCAACGACGAGATTAGTCTTCAGCTTACTAGCCCAATGGGAACAACAGTATACTTAATTAATCCTAACATTAATTCCTTAACGGGTCAAACTCCAGGTAGGAGGGCACAATTCACTTTTGATGATGATGCCCTGACTACTATTGGAGGTAACGAGCTAATAAGTGGGACATACCGACCATTAGAGCCTTTAAGTCGTTTTAATGGTGAGAATGGTAATGGTGATTGGATATTGACCTACGGAGACAAATCGACGGGTGATCCCCTTTCTGTAAATGCCTTTTCTATAAAGGTTGGGGCTGTGCCAGTCCCATGACAAACCGATGCATTGCCCTTGACAGGAAGTACACTGCTCTTTGGTTTGGGGTTATGGGCTAAAGGGAAAGGGAAATTGTCTCGGGGAAAATTGTCTCCAAAGTCAACGTTGATCGATGTAAGATAGGGATCAACTTGAAGATGACTGTTATAGCAGTTTACACTTGATACACTTAAATGAGGTAAGTAAGTTGGTGTTAAACAATCAGTATATGTAACGAAATGTAAATCCCAAACAAATACTTAGGACTTACGCACTGTACAAATTCACCATGATGTGCATGAACGAAAATCCCTCGTTTCAGGCTTTTGGTGATTAACTTCCGCTCAAAAGCGAACTGCTTGCAGCAGCGCTTCGCTATCGCCCAAAAAGCATCAAAAAATCACGTTAAAATGCCCGAAACCCATACCTCATATTTGGTTGATCCTGTCAATGGGTAAGTCCTATTATGGAGAGATCTTTCAAGATTGGATGAAAAATTCCACAAAACATTTGTGAGTTTTATTGACTCCATTTCGGTTAAATTTGCTCAATCTCTAATGATACTATGAATAATGATACTATGAATGCACTTCGAGAATCTGTTGTGCTAAGTTCTGCAACTTTACCAGTCTCCCCGTCAACACCAGTACTCGGTGACAATAACCGCCTCCGGCTGTTTTCTGGTTCTGCTAATATGGTACTATCACAGGAGGTGGCTCGTTACCTGGGAATGGACTTGGGTCCAATGATTCGCAAAAGATTTGCGGACGGGGAACTGTATGTTCAAATCCAAGAGTCAATTCGCGGTTGTGATGTCTACTTAATTCAACCATGTTGTCAACCCGTTAATGACCATTTAATGGAATTACTAATCATGATAGATGCCTGTCGTCGGGCTTCGGCACGACAGATAACAGCAGTAATTCCCTATTATGGTTATGCTCGTGCTGACAGAAAAACGGCAGGAAGAGAATCAATCACTGCTAAGTTAGTCGCTAACTTAATCACTGAGTCCGGTACTAACCGAGTTCTGGCTATGGATTTGCACGCAGCACAAATACAGGGCTATTTTGATATCCCCTTTGATCATGTCTATGGTTCACCAGTGATCCTAGATTATCTCATTAGTAAAGAACTACAGGATATTGTTGTTGTTTCCCCGGACGTGGGTGGAGTAGCACGGGCTAGAGCATTTGCCAAAAAGTTAAATGATGCCCCACTGGCAATTATTGACAAACGCCGTCAGGCTCATAATGTCGCAGAAGTATTAAATATCATTGGTGATGTCAAGGGTAAAACCGCTATATTAGTAGATGACATGATTGATACTGGTGGTACGATTACTGAAGGAGCTAAGTTACTGCGTCAAGAAGGAGCAAGTCAGGTATATGCCTGTGCTACTCATGCTGTGTTTTCTCCACCAGCAATTGAGAGGTTATCCAGTGGGGTATTTGAGGAAGTCATAGTCACTAACACTATTCCCATTCCACCGGCTAATCGTTTTCCCCAATTGGTGACTCTTTCAGTTGCTAATCTATTGGGAGAAGCAATTTGGCGCATTCACGAAGATACCTCACTCAGTAGTTTATTTCGTTAATCAAAAAATAAATATCATCCCCAAGGATGAAACATCAATTTATGAAGGATGAAACTTTTCATTCTTCATTTTTTATATGCAGCTAAAATTTCTAATTCGGAAACTACTCTTTCTAGTTCTTCTACTAAAGGAGTAAGTTGATTTTTCAAGAAAGCATCCACAAGGGAGCGATAATACCAAACTGTGCCTTCTTTACCACCTTGAAAACGTTCCCAAACTGCATCACCAATCAGGCGATAATCTTTAAGAATTGAGCGGACGTTATGGAGTTTGTCGGCGGCGGAAACTAGCAATACAGAGGCGGAAGCGGTGGGAATATGGGCAATATAGGCTTCTTTTCGGGGTTTCCAAGGGGGTTTGGGGGTGGTATCTGCGTCTGTGCAACCATCAACTATGGCGGTGACATGATCTCCAAATCGCCGGCGAATTTCTTCTCTGGTGGCTGCTCCGCCTTGGTCTTCTATGGCATCATGTAATAGGGCTGCGATCGCTTCATCTTCATTAGCTCCATATTCTAAGGCTATGCTGGCTACTCCCAGTAAATGGGTAATATAGGGAATATCCCCAGCTTTGCGTTTTTGGGTGGCGTGGAGTTCATGGGCGTAGGTAAGCGCTTGGGTAAATCTTTCTGATAGCATTTTTAGTTGGATGATGTTAAGAGGAAATGAACCACGAAGGAGCGAAGGACACGAAGGAAGAGAAAGAGAAGGAAGAGAAAGAAAGAGGTTAGTGTTTTTAACTAAATTAGTATTTTGCAGTTCGACAAGCTTTATCCATCATTTCTTTTGCTAATGGATGATAACCATTATTATTTAAAAATGCTAATATTGACTCTTTTACTTGATAACTAATTGCTTCTCCTGTT
This sequence comes from Dolichospermum sp. FACHB-1091, assembly GCF_014697585.1. Classification (GTDB taxonomy): domain Bacteria; phylum Cyanobacteriota; class Cyanobacteriia; order Cyanobacteriales; family Nostocaceae; genus Dolichospermum. Next base: position 208,290 of record NZ_JACJSB010000001.1, read on the forward strand.
GTGACTAATCTAGCAAAGTGTTCACAGTTCCAACCCAATAAACCATAATCCCAAGTTTTGAATAATTCATAAGCAATTAAACATCTATCAAGGACTTCTTTTTTCGGCAATAATGTCACTGATTCTACGCTATATGATACTGTCGGAATTCGGAATACAGCAAATCCATTTCCACCAAAGTTAAAGGCGTGGGTATCAGAGATAGTTATATGATAATGCAATGCGAGGTCTGAGCTACTTTCTTTATGATGAATTAGCAATCCTGCTGTAGAACTTTTATAATCAACATGAGTTTTAAACTCATGAATAATCTTATCTTCAATAATTTGTGTGGCGGAAAGAATAGTATTATTGCTGGTTTTTTGGATATTCAAAAGAGATAACCACTCATTTATTGACTGAGAACGATTTTCTGGCTTTAATTCCATTCCTTTAATTATCGCCTGATTTACTTTATCACTAATACTAGAATTTATCTTTTTCGCTTCTGCCAATTCTGTACCAATTGCTCTCATTGGTGATATAGTTGGTAATTCTCCAGTTAACACAGAATACAAAGTTGCAGCTAAAGCATAAACATCTGTAAATGCTCCCCGTTTTGCTCTTTTATCATATTGTTCAATTGGTGCAAAACCATCAGCTAACATTTGTGTATGTGTTTGAGTCAAATTCTGGGAAAATTCTCGCGCAATCCCAAAATCAATTAACACGGCTTCTGATTTACCAGAACGCAACATGATATTTTGTGGTTTAATATCTCGATGTAATAAGCCATTATCATGAACTACAGTTAATGCTGATCCAATTTGCTGAATATATCGTAATGCTTCAGTTTCAGATAAAACACCTTGATTTTCTACAAAACTTCCTAAATCTTCACCATCAATATATTCCATCACCATACACCAAATATCATTTTCATGAATGACTTCGTAAATTTGCACAATATGAGGATGACTACATTTAGCTAATTTAATGGCTTCGTTGAGAAAGTCTTGTTGAAATTTAGCAAAATCAGCACGTTTTTGGATTGCATCATTTAAAGTTTTAATAACAACGTAATTTCCCTGATTATCTCTAGCGCGATAAGTGATCCCAAAACCACCTTCGCCTAATTTTTTTTCTATGGTATATTTACTATCTTGTAATTGCTGTCCTGATATCCAAGCCATAACCTGTAAATTTATAACTCTATAAGTTCATTTTGACACAATTTTAGTTATAAGTCCTAATTTCAGGTTATTATCTGCCTAAAATAAAGGAAAACCTGTTTCTCAAACTATTATTGAGGAACGTCGCTAAATGTCTCTTTATTTTTTAGATGGCTGCGCCTTAATTAAACGCTACGTTGCGGAAATAGGTTCAGGTTGGGTTGTTGGCTTGTGCAATCCTAAGTTAAAAAATAATGTATTTATTGCTGCTGTTACTGCTGTAGAGATTACTGTGGCAATTGGTAGGTGATCGCGGGCTGGAAGTATTGATATTCAAGATGCTATCATGGTATACCACCAGTTTAAAAATGATCTCCAATGTGAATATTATTAGCTTTTGGCCTACTGTTGATTAACCCTCACGACCACTCTTCAAGCTAAACCATGGTCTTGATATTTATTATCAAAATAATAATATTTGTGGCAATTACGCTATAATTATTAAAGGTTCGTTACAGAATTGGCAAAATGTCCCCACTTCTGTTAAAAGACCCCAGCCCAAGACTTCCTCTAAAAACCCTAAAGTTTACCACAACCATTTATGACGCTCCCAATTCGTAACGTCGCCATTATCGCCCACGTTGACCACGGTAAGACCACCCTAGTTGATGCTCTCCTCAAACAGTCCGGCATTTTCCGCGAAGGCGAAGACGTTCCGGATTGTGTCATGGACTCGAACGCTTTGGAGCGGGAACGAGGCATTACTATTCTTTCTAAAAATACAGCGGTTCGCTACAAAGAAACTCTCATCAATATTGTTGATACCCCTGGACACGCTGACTTCGGCGGGGAAGTAGAGCGGGTACTCGGTATGGTGGACGGTTGTTTGCTCATTGTTGATGCTAATGAAGGTCCAATGCCCCAAACCCGCTTTGTACTTAAAAAAGCTTTGGAAAAAGGTCTGCGGCCTATTGTCGTCATTAACAAAATTGACCGTGGACAAGCAGACCCCCACGTTGCTGTTGACAAGGTTTTGGATCTGTTCTTAGAATTAGGGGCGGATGAAGACCAATGTGACTTTAAATATCTATTTGCTTCCGGAATGGCAGGTTTCGCTAAAGAAAGTTTAGAAGCGGAATCAGTAGATATGCAGCCTCTATTTGATGCAGTTCTCCGCCATGTCCCCGCACCTGTGGGAGACCCTAATAAACCTCTGCAACTGCAAGTTACTACTCTCGATTATTCTGAATATTTAGGACGAATTGTCATTGGTAAAATCCACAATGGTACTATCCGCGCCGGACAACAAGCGGCTCTGGTAACAGAAAGTGGTAATATTGTCAAGGGTAAAATTACTAAATTAATGGGATTTGAAGGTTTAAGACGGGTAGATATGGAAGAAGCTACCCCAGGGTATATTGTAGCAGTTGCTGGTTTTGCTGATGCTTACATCGGTGAAACTATTACAGATCCTAATGAACCCCTGGCTTTACCCTTAATTAAGGTAGATGAACCAACTTTACAAATGACCTTCTGGGTGAATGATTCCCCTTTTGCAGGTCAAGAGGGTAAACTGGTAACATCTCGCCAAATACGCGATCGCTTATTCCGGGAATTAGAAACTAATGTGGCATTGCGCGTTGAAGAAACGGATTCCCCTGATAAATTTTTAGTTTCCGGTCGTGGTGAATTACACTTAGGGATATTAATAGAAACCATGCGCCGTGAGGGTTTTGAATTTCAAGTATCTCAACCGCAGGTAATTTACCGTACAGTTAACGGTCAGCCTTGCGAACCTTTTGAACTTCTGGCTTTAGACGTTCCCGCCGATGCTGTTGGTAGCTGTATCGAACGGTTGGGACAACGAAAAGCGGAAATGCAAGATATGCAGCCCGGTGGTGGAGACCGTACCCAATTAGAATTTATCGTTCCCGCCCGTGGTTTAATTGGTTTCCGAGGTGAATTCATGCGAATGACTCGCGGTGAAGGTATCATGAACCATAGCTTCCTTGATTATCGCCCACTTTCTGGCGATATTGAAGCCCGCAACAAAGGCGTTTTAATCTCCTTTGAAGAAGGTGTTTCTACCTTCTACGCCATGAAAAACTGTGAAGATAGAGGTGCATTCTTTATCAGTCCTGGAACTAAGGTTTACAGAGGTATGATTATTGGTGAACATAATCGTCCCCAAGACCTAGAATTGAACGTTTGTAAAACCAAGCAGTTAACTAACCATCGTGCGGCGGGTGGTGATGAACTTGTGCAGTTACAAGCACCCATAGATATGAGTTTGGAACGAGCGTTAGAATACATTGCTCAAGATGAATTGGTGGAAGTGACACCAGAATCTATTCGTCTCCGCAAGATGTCCAAGAAATTGGTCAAACGCTAATCTCCAGGGGTGGAATATTCCCACCCCCCCATTTATTCGTTCACGTTAGTTTAGAAAAATCAATTATGTTTCAGCCAAAGAAGCAAAGACGCAAAGGTTGAGATATTTGATAGCTTGCTTAGTGTAGCCATATTTTACTTGCTTCTTATGTCCACTCTTCGACACCCTCAAGACATAGTAGGCTTAGTAATTTACTCCAACTCAGTAACGCCAGTTTTTCAAGCATTTGTAAAATTGGAGCGGTTAGAGTAGTGAACTACTCCAACCAGCAAATATCCGCATTGCTCTTAGACTAAAGACAAAGAGTAAACTTGACCATCAATTAACAGTCGCGTAATTCCCTTAGCTTGTAGATGGTTACTAGCCTTATGGAGCATTTGACTATCGGGAACCTTAATGACGCGATCGCGCTTAGTAGAAAAGCGTTTAGCAACTCTATGATTATCAAAAATCGGTAGAGTTTTCTGTTGATTTTCCAGACTAGGAATGAGACCTAAATCACCAAAGTCCTTGAGTGGTCGGGTAATTAATTCCGCAGAACGATCAATTACTAAATAGCAGGTTTTTGGTAAATGGGCAACGGAGAATGGTAGAACTTGAACAGATGCTTCTCCATTTTTCCGTCTAGTAACTAGAGGTTTGGGAGCTTCATAGTCTTCATCCTCAAAGTCGTCTTCATCATCATCCAAATCATCATCATCCAAATCATCATCATCTAAATCATCAGGTTCATCCAACAAATCTTCATCCAAAATTTCCGCAAATAAACTCGGCTGTGAATGTCGAGTTTCCACCTCTAACTTAGGTTTGGGAATAATAATTGGCGTTTCTGTGGGCTTATGTCTGACAATTTCCAGTTCTTTGACAACTGGAGATTCTTTGATGATTGGAGGTTCGGGTTGTTCCACCGCTGAGGAGCGTGTTTTTACCCGCCTATTAGTAATAATATCTTGAGCAAAATCAGCATCATCATCTGCTTCTGCTGCTATGATCAGCTTTTCCGGTTCTGGTTTTAATAACTCACCAACAATACTGACAGCGGCTGAGACTCCTGTTACCAACGGGGATTGATTTAACAGCGGTAACTGCTCATAATTTACCTGAGCTCTACCTTCAGGGGTTCTAGCAGCCCGTTTTAAAGATACGAGATACTCGTATTCTTCTTCTGGTAAGGTACTTTTTAGGAGTCTGCTAATTGTGGAATTGCTCACACCATAGCGTTCTGCTAAGGTCGAAGTTGTTTCAGCTGTTTCTCGATATAACTTGAGAATTTCTTGTTTGTCAGAATCTGTTAATTTTCTCACGGTAGACACCAAAATTTGTTAAGTTTGTTTGCGTCCACGGTCTCGGCGTTGAAGACTCAATAATACTTCCTATTCTAGAACTTGCGCCCATACCGAATAACACTCCAATACACACCTAGAATACTCCTCTCAAGGGCTTTGTTGATAAAGAATACGCAATTTTCTTTAGTATCATTACCATAGGGTATAATTAACTTAATTAGTTGAGAAAGATAATTTGCCATTCAGACGGACACCTAGCCAGAGTAAGATTCTGGAGAAGTATTTATATTATATTCATGGGCAATTACTCCTTAACATCACAATATATCTGAATATCGTATCTATTTTGTTTTCTAGTGTACCTCAACTCACCAATCACTTGTACTTTATTGCCGGAATCAGGAGATTAAAAATTTCCTCTTGCTTATTTGGAAAACATGAGATATAATAGGAAAGGCTTCATGGGTACGTAGCTCAGTTGGATAGAGCATCCGCCTTCTAAGCGGACGGTCACAGGTTCGAGTCCTGTCGTACCCGTTTTAACAAAAACCGGGCGGTTATAGGCATAGAAGATTTAAATGTATCAGGAATGTTAGCAAATGCTAAAGCGATAAGCTGTTATGTCAATCCTTCTAATTGCTCATCAGTTAAATCATACAATTTCCGCAATTGATCTAATTTATCACCATCAGCTTGCCATAAACCGCGTCCTGACGCTTCCAACATTCTGCCCAAAATATTTTTAAAAGCTTCAGGATTTGCTGTACGTAATTTTTCCGCCATTTCTGGATCTAAAGCATAAGTATCAGCAGCTTGATCATAAACCCAATCATCTTGAAAATCAGCAGTTCCACCCCAACCAATTAAAGCCGTCATGCGTTGAGAAATTTCAAAAGCGCCACCAGAACCTTGATTAGCCATTGCGTCGGCCCATTTAGGATTTAATAACTTAGTTCTGTATTCCATTCGCAATAAATCATCCAAATTGCGGGGTGTAGTATCCTGAGAAAAACTTTCCACAAAACTGGCTTGTACCTTTTTACCACTTTGTTTTTCAGCGGCCTTTTTCAAACCGCCCGTATTGGCATAATATTCCTGAATATCAGTTAAACCATATTCTACCGAATCTATTTCTTGAACAATGCGATCGCTAGTTTTCAATAATGTTTGTAATACCTCTGGTCTAGCTTGTCCCTTATCATTTCTGCCATAACTAAAGACATTGCGACTTTCCCAAGTATTTCCCAAATCCTCTCCAGATTCCCAATTACCATCAACCACCCTATCATTAACCAAAGAACCGAAATCACCGGCAGGATTAGAGAACAATCTAGCCGAATAATTTTCCACACCTTGAGATTTTAAAGCCAAAGCGTGTTTTCTAATAAAATTCATATCTTCTGGTTCATCAATTTCCGCAGCCCGTTGAAACAAATCATCTAATAATTCAATGATATTCACAAAACTATCCCGAAAAATACCCGATAGATTTGCTAACACATCAATGCGCGGGTGACCAACCTCAGCAAGAGGTTTTAAATCATATCTAACAATTCTTCCAGTTCCCTCCTTCACAGGTTCAGCGCCCACCAACTCCAAGAGAATCCCCAAAGATTCACCCTTAGTTTTAATAGCATCCAAACCCCATAATAAAACCGCCACAGTTTCAGGATATTTCTTATTTTCATCCAAAGATTGAGAAATAATTTTTTTAGCAATTTCCTTACCCCTTTCAAAAGCAGCAGGAGAAGGCATTCTATAAGGATCTAAAGCGTGAATATTCCTTCCCGTCGGTAAAACACCAGCACCATCTCGTAACAAATCCCCACCGGGTGCAGGAAGAATAAACTCACCATTTAAACCCCTTAAAAGATTAGTCAACTCATCAGTAGATTGATTTAATAACCTTGTAATTTCCTCCTCCTCTCCGTGTTCTCTGTGCCTCTGTGGTTCGTTTCCAAAATAAGCATCCAAATAACCAGTTAACTCCTCCTGATTTGGTGCTTCACCTAGAGTATGTAAACCAGAAGAGAAAAGACGATTTTCCAGAACTTGCAAATACTCATATAACTTCACCAAATAATGATCAAAAGCGTGATTACTGAACATTCTCACATTTTCCGGTGTAAAAGGAATCCCCAAGTTTTTCGCATCATCAAAAGGACAATCCACCTCCAAACCAGTATCAACAATCTTTTTACAAATTCCTTCCTTTAACAGATAATTCTTGGCTGGATCTTCGCGGTATTCTGCAATTAAATCCCGTAAATTTACCAACTCCTTATATAAACCAGCGCGGCCATAGGGAGGGACATTATGAGAGATTAACACCCCATAACCGCGACGTTTAGCTAATATTGATTCTGAAGGATTATTTGCTGCGTAGATATAGAGATTTGGCAGATTTCCTAAAAGAATATCAGACCAGGAATAGCCGGTATTTCCTAAGGGTGAACCTGGCAACCATTCTACAGTTCCGTGCATTCCAAAATGGACAACAGCATCAGCTTGAAAATCATTTTGTAACCATTTATAATAAGCTGCATATTGGGGGTGGGGGGTGAGGTCTCTTTCAAACATTAACCGCATGGGATCTCCTTGAATACCCAAAGGTGGCTGAACACCTATCCAGATATTACCTAATTGCACACCACCAATATTAAACTCATCACCATAAGTTTTAATGCCGCTACCGGTGAGGTATTTCCATTGTTTTTCTATGCGAGATGTCAAAAGATAGCCTAACCATTTTTCTAATGTTCTAGCATTGACGGTAGAACCCCCCCTAGCCCCCCCGTAAACGAGGGGGGATATGACTCCCTCCCCGCTTGCGGGGAGGGTTGGGGTGGGGTTTTCATCTGCTGCTTTAATTTGTCGAATTAATTCTTCTCCGTCTTCGGGAATATCACCAACTGTATAACCTTGTGCTTTGAGTGCATTTAGTAATTTAATTAAACTGCGGGGAACGTTTAATAATGCAGCAGTTCCCACCGCACCATAACCGGGGGGGAAACCATATAAAATAATGGCAATTTTTCGCTGAGAAATAGGTTTTTGTCCCAGGGAAACCCAGCTTTTGACTCTATTAGTTAAACGCTGTATTCTTTCAGGAATCAAATAAATTTGTTCACCGACTAAACCACCCAGGGTAATTGTATCAATTGCACCATCTAATTCTGGTAAGGCATATAAGACAACGCTTTGCAAACCGCCCACACCTTGGCGCGTCCAAGAATAAATATCTTGAATTAATAACGGTGCTGCGACGATATAAGGGACATTTTTGGCCGCCAGAATGCGTTTAGCTACTTCCACCTGTCTTCCCGCTTCCATAGAACCCGCAGGACCACCAACCAGGGGAAAACCGATGGTAGAAACTATGGCATTAATTTTTACCGCTTCTGAGGAAAGGGAAGGGGTTTCTAGATTACCTTGTTGACGCTGTTGGGTTTCGTAGTCGCTGGTCATCCAATCTCTGACGGCTACGTGACCTTCTACACCGTTGATAAAGATGGGTAGGGGAATTAACCCGGTTTTTTCAAAATGCCGTATCAGTTGGGGAATATAGGGCAGTTTGGTGATAACGTGCTTTCTGTAAAGTAGAATACCAATAACTGGCTTTGTGGGGTGGGCATCTTGCCCGCCTTTCTTATGTGGTTGAGACACTCGCCCTACAAGATACCATTGTAAATACTCACGGGGTGAGGTAAAAAAACCTGGATAGTCAGGATGTAATAAGCCCATGTTGGGGGTTTCCGTGGGTGGTGGTATATCTCCAACCTTTAAATCTAAGTATTTTTCTGCAATTGTCCAAAATAGGGAAGCGACATTTTCTGAACCGCCGGCGTTCCAGTAACCATAGATAATTAACCAGTTGCGTAGGTCTTGAACTTTTTGGACTGGGATAAATTTTAATAACTTAGGTCCGATTTTCAGGAAACTGATATAACCAGCAAGTTTGTCTTCTTCTTTACCATTAGTGAATTTATCAAGAATGAATTTAATCGGTTTAGGCATTCCTTTGGGTTTGTCACCGATAGCAAATGCACCGATTTTTGTTAAACTAATTAATTCTAGCGCTGACTCGAAAATGAGACGAATGGGAATATGAGCGATACGCTCCCGCAACCACATAACTTGGTCATAATCAAAGATTAAACTACCAAAGAAGACATCTGCATTTTTAAGTGCTGTTTCTACTTCGGTGCTGTTTGTGGTAATGTTGCGATCGCTAAAAACTCGAATATCCAAATCTGGACAGCGAGAACTAGCTAAACTAGCCGCTGTTCGGTACAAGTCCGCGTTAAAGGATTCAAATCCAGCAATTAAGACAATGCGTTTCATCATGCTTTGGCTACGAAATATTTCTTTACCTTAATCTTAAACATTTTTGGGGATTAATGGGGGAATCTCTGCCTAGAGATTAAAATCATATCTATGCTTTTTGGAAATAGATTAACAAGTAGTGGATCATTAAAATACCAGTAAAGTTACTCAAGGAGATACAAATGAAATACGGCATTGATATTGGCCACAACTGCCCTCCTGATAGTGGTGCAAGCGGCATAAGATCGGAAGATAGGTTAACAATGGAGGTAGGCAATAAGGTTATAGATAAATTAGAAAGTTTGGGGCATACAGTCATTCCTTGTAAACCCAATAGCGCCAGTACAGTAAATCGTTCTTTAGGTAGCCGCTGTGATAAAGCCAATAGTAACCGAGTAGATTTTTTTGTATCCATTCATTTTAATGCTTTTAATGGTAAAGCCAATGGGTCCGAAGTATTTGCGATTAGCGACAGTGGCAGAAAAGTTGCCCAAAAAGTATTAGATGAAATTGTCAAATTAGGCTTTTTTAATCGTGGTGTTAAAAGTGGTTCACACTTGTATGTTCTCAGAAGAACAAATATGCCGGGCATCCTGATAGAATGCTGCTTCATTGATTCTGCCAAAGATATGCAAATATATGATGGTGAAGCCATGGCCAACGCCATAGTTGCTGGTTTAACAGGTAAAGTAACAAATACACCTGTCAATCCTGTTCCTAATGTACCTGAAAATCCTGTTGCTAACTTACCCGCAAATCCTGTTATAGACCAAGGAAGCAATAAAGACAAGAGCATTCTCAGACTACAACAGAGTTTAAATCGTCTAAAAATTACAGATAAAAATAATCGCCCCTTAACAGAAGATAATAGCATGGGACCGGCGACATCTTCAGCGACAGAAAAATTCCAGAGAATTGTGGGAGTTTTACCAACAGGGATAGCAGGTAATACCACCTGGGATGCTATTAATCAAATATTGGCTAAACGGGTGATTCAAGGAACTCATGCCAGTGGTGTGATTATTAGATATTTACAATATCGTGTAGGTACAGATCCTGATGGTATTTATGGTCCAAAAACAGAAGCAGCAATCAAGAAATTCCAACAGCAAAACGGCTTAACTGCTGATGGTATCATTGGGGCAATGAGTTGGCAGAAATTGATAGATTAGGATCAACTTCTTGGCGGATGTTTTAAAAGTATTCTATGAGATAAGTAAACATAAAACACTTAACTCCCCTACCTTTCCCTGACCCCGCCTGAGAGGATGCTTGAAAAGTCTAAATTCATACATCCTCTTACAACAGCCTCCCACTTTTAAAACATCTTCTAATCAGTTCTAATCAGAGCAGATTAAATAACTAATTCGTTAATTGACATGGTTATGAATTTAATTACTAGGCTATTTTCTCATATTCCTGGTTTTCCGCAAATTTTTGTGTTTTTTCTCGCTATTACCAGCTTATTGGCTTGTGGTTTAGGCGTAAGTGAAAATCATATATCTGCAAATGCTGAAAATCCTGAACAGTTACAGTTAAATCAAAATACTTTACCTGAATCTATTTCCCAAGCATTGCTAAGAGATGCTTCTAGAGTTTCTGGGGTGAAAGTTTCTAATTTACAAATTACTCAAGTCACATCTACAAATTTTAGTAATTCCTGTATTTTGAAATTTGGGAAAGTTTGCACAAGGGAATATAATCCTATTCCCGGTTGGATTGTAATTATGCAGGTGAAAGAACAATCTTGGACTTATCATGTTAATAAATCTGGTTCACAAATTATTTTAGACCCGAAAATTACCAATAATCAATTCAATAATCAATTACCGAAAAAAATTGCTAATGCGGTTTTGAGTGATACTTCTAAACGTTCTGGTTTACCAGTAAATTACTTGAAAATTACCCAATCAAAAAAGCAGACTTTTAGTAATTCCTGTGTTTTTAATTTCGGTGAAGTTTGCGCTCAAATTTTTGATCCTATTTCAGGCTGGGAAATAATTGTTAAAGTTAAAAGCCAATTCTGGACTTATCATGTAGATATAACTGGTACACGCATTGTTTTAGATCCTCAAATTACTAAAATTTAAGAAGCATCAAACACATTTTAACAACGCTGCTTTAAAATCAGCAGCAGTTTGAAAATGAATTTTTGGCTTTTCTATTAAAGCCAAATCTATCACTTCTGCTAACTTTTCAGGAATACTACTATCACGTTTACGAATGGGTACAGCATCATTTCTTAGCACACAAGTCCAAGGTTCACCAACAAAATCACGGGGGAAATATCCCGTTAACATATTATATAAACAAGCAGCACAAGCCCACACATCAACCTCTGGTAAAGAATTTTTTAAATCTAGCAATTGCTGACGGCACATAAACGCAGGAGTCCCCATTTTCGCACCTGTGAAAGTGTGTCCGCTTAAACCAGCTAAATCAAAAGCTTTGGATAATCCATAATCTCCAATTTTGACTATCATTTTACCATTAATATTAGTAATAAAAATATTATTCGGTGTTAAATCTCTATGTACTAAACCCTTACCTTTTCCTAGTCTTCCATCTGCTAATTTCACACAAGGAACTTCGACATTATGGGTATAGATTAACCCGTCAAGAACTTGCAGAGTAATATCAACAGCTATGTTAACAGGTAAACGTCTTCCTGATTTCTCCATCAAATCCCAAACATCCCCACCCCCACAATATTCCATTGTAAAGAAAAAGGTATTTTCTGCATAGCCATAATCTAACATTTGCACTACATGAGGGTGTTGTAAACATTTAGTATTTTCTGTTTCTCGCAAAAACATTTTTACACCCAGTTCTTTAGCAGCAACTTTAGGCAACATTAACTTTAGTGCTACCCGTTTTTTCGTGGGGATATGTTCAGCTAAAAATACTTCTCCACATCCACCTTCACCTAAAGACTTAATAATCTGATAATTAGAAATTTTCTGGAGATCTTGATTACCTTTATTTGCTAAATCTAGCAGATTTTTAATAATCTCAAAAAAGTTCGGTTTATTATTTTCTGCTTGCACTGGAATATAAGGAGTTTTCTGTTTTTCTTGTTCTATTTCTATCCTAATATCAAAAATAATATCTCCTACCGCTACCCGATCATTATTACTTAAATCATATTCGGGAAAAACTGCCTTTAATGCTTCTTCTGGAGATTCACCAGGTTTCCTTTGTCCGATTTTTTTACCATTAACAATCGTACCGTTTAAACTTCCTAAATCACGGATTCTCATTTTCGGAGGATTGATATCTAATAAGCAATGATAGCGGGAAACTGTCATGTCAATATCATCGGCAATTTGCAAATTGCAATCTTCACCTCTACCGATAATACAGGTGCTGCGACTATCAAATATATATTGTTTTCCTGAAAGTTTCCCAGTGATAATGGTGAGAGTAACGGTAGAGGGCATTTTTCTAATAATTAATTATTTGAGGTTGTCGTAAATATTATACTCTGTAAGTTGGGTTAAGTGATAACACAACCCAACAATTCTAGCCAATTAAATTTTCATGATATTCGGTTTTCTTATGTCAGGATATAAGTTATTTGTATAGGATTTTGAAAAAAAAGAACTTTCTCAATTACTAAGGGTCTATTCTCATTATTATTGAGAATTTTATCAATAATCTCACGAGTTTTGCTAATTTCAGCCAGGGGGGTTGACAGTCTTCCAAGTTTCGTGTATGATGATGTTAGTTGTGGAAAATATTGCGTCCATATATATAGAGTTTTTAATCACTAATATTATTATTTCCATAATAAATCTTAGCAGGAGGGGAATATCAACAGTTTGAATATAGAACAACTGGAAAAGTTGGGAGAAGCATTGTTAGATTTTACAGATATTAATGACAATGCTATAGGACTCCTATTTGATTTCTGAACAGAATATTTGGTTACAAGCCAAAACATGGGTTCGGCGTTTCTGTGCGTTGATACCAACATTTTCTCATTTAAAGTGGATGTTTGAGTGGTTTATTCGACACACTTCCTTTGATTTTGCCACTCTTGAGATGTACGGAATTTATTCAAAATTCAAATAGGAGTCCTATATTTTAGTGTATCAATAGCGAATAAAACATATAATTTAATTCAAATGCTTATAAAATCCTTTATTAATATCCCAAACATTTAATAAATTGAAAGAAATTAGTTATCTTTTCTAATGAACTTATTTGGTTAAGTTCTATATATTAATATCTGGACTTCTAGGCATAGAAAATTTAGATTCAATTAGAGAATCAAAAGAAGAGCAAATTATTTATTAAATTATTTATTATTTATGTTATTCTGATTTTTATCAGATACATTGTAAGACTTTTATTAATTTTTAGGACTTACGCACAAGTCACGGAATAATGAACCACGAAGGAGCGAAGATAACGAAGAAAAGAGGGTTTGAGAGGTATTTTGCGTAAGTCCTGATTTTATTAAATATTCGTTATCTAATCCGGCACAAAACTGTTTGCTTTTAATTCCCAATTTTTTAGTCTTCTCTTTTCCTAAAGCATTAACTGCTATAGGACGCATAACTGCAAAGTTATGCGGTGCATTATCTTTTCTTATCCGAAAATCATCCTCTTTAAAAGCAGGGCATTTTCAAAGTCGAGGGTAAATTGGAAAATCATGTCCCCAAAACCCTTTCCCACAGGTCAATAGAGGCTTTCTTTCCTAATTTTTGATTAATTAATATGAAAATAGGACTTACGCAAGATTCATGGAATAACGAACCACTCCAGGCACAGAGGTCACGGAGAAATGAGGATTTGAGAGATATTTTGCGTAAGTCCTGGAAAAATAAGCCCAAATATTGATGGTCAAAAGGTTCTGGCGATAGCTTCGCTCGCCGTAGGCATGGCAAATTTAGAAAATGAAAACGCCCTGCTGGGGAAGAGGGGGGTTAGGTTTCCGGAGATTATTGATTTCATCTAATACCTTTCAAAGAACCTCTAAAAGCAGTATCAGTATCTAGTAAATCAGATTTACCAAACATTATGCACTGGTTAAACCAGTACACTGCGTGGAAAATTACCTCTTTACAATTCTTAATATTTTTTCTGTAACCTTTGAATGTTACAGTTTACAAGTCTCGACGCGACGCAAGAGACCAGAGAAAACTCCATGTTATTAACCGTAGTAATGGGAAACAAGCCCCAACGGGACACACCGGGAGGTGTCCCTCTGGTGATCTTGTATAGGTAATATCATAGTACAACCAGTCTCCTACCTTTCTCCATCCTACCTTGTCTCCGAACTTCTTCCAGATGTCAGGGTTATATTCTCTTGTTCCACCGCAACTTTGATAAATGCGTTTTTGCACAGAAAAACCAAATTTCCCATCACTGTATTTTACCCACAACTGGTCAATGGTGCGAAGGTCTTCACAGGGAAAATTATCAATGTGTTCAACATCTAACCAACCTTCCTCTTCCCGTTTCCCAACCGCTAACATTACCCGTCTTGTTTCCGCGTCTGCTTCTTTCCATTTTCCTTGTGCGAGGTAGTCACGTAGTTTCCTGTAGTCTATTCCACAGGATGATTTTAGTTCCCCCTCCTCGCTTGCGGGGAGGGGGTTAGGGGGTGGGGTTCTTCTCTGTGGTTGTTGAATATTAAAATTAACAGATTGAGGTGTGGGAATATTCACAACAGGTTGAACAACCAAACCCAATAACTCCCGAAACTCCCGCACGGTCTGGGGACGGTTGACAGGTTCTAACTCCATACCTTTGAGAATAGCAGCATTTACTTTATCGCTAATCTGCGGATTATATTTTTGCGGTGGTGACAACTTGACATCTTCCTCAGCGCGATAATTAGCAGGTATGGGAACTCTATTCGTTAATAAACTATATAATGTCGCCGCTAAAGCATAAACATCTGTATAGTAACCAAAATCTCCACGCCGTCGATATTGTTCTATGGGTGCATAACCTTCGGTTTTCGTGGCTGTCATGCTTCTGATTTTTCCCGGTCGAAATTCCCGCGCTAACCCAAAATCAATTAATACTGCTTCCTTGCTTTTCCGTCGCAATAAAATATTATTGGGTTTCACGTCTCGGTGTAAAAGTCCCCGTTCATGAACACATTCTAAAGCTAGTCCAATTTGGTCGGTGTAGCGCAAAGCTTCAGTTTCTGACAAGTACCCATTTTCAGCTGTGCTGTTTTCCACATACGCTGCTAAATCATCCCCGTCAATGTATTCCATAACAATGGCCTGAAGACCATTTTCTAAAAAAATGTCGTAAACTTTGACAATATGGGGATGATAGCATTTTGATAAATCTAAAGCTTCTTTTCTAAACCTCCTTTGTCCCTCCGCAAAGTCGGGTTTTTCTCGTTGTTCGCGGTTGAGGGTTTTAATCACAACCAACCTGTTTTCTTCCGTATCTTCTGCTAAATATGTTTCACCAAAGCCACCGCCACCGATGACCTTCTTAATGATATACTGTCCGTTCTGTAGTAGAGTATTAGGTGTCCAGAGTAGAGTATTAGGTGTCCAAGCTTGCATATTGTCAGAATCAGGATTTATAATACACGATAACAGAGGGGCGTTGCTGATTTGAGGTATGAAAATGATTTTTGATGATTTCAAAACCCTTGTAGAGACGCGACCTGGTTAGAGACTCTCGTCTCTACACATAAATTCATACCTGGTTTCAGCAACGCCACAGGGTAATCAAAAACTAGTATAACATCCGCGTTCATCTGCGTTTAATTATCAGAATCAGGATATCCAGAATTTAAAGATATACACTATGAGGTTTATAAACTGGTAGTCCATTTTCTGTAGGTTGGGTTTCATACTCCAACCCAACCTACAAATCAAGGCTTTTTCCAATTTGGATAAGGTATTAGACATCTTTGCAAAACAGTCTCAAACCCTTAACTTATCTAGCTGAAAACCTAATTTCCGGAGAAGTCCATTGAATAATATACTTGATTTTCAGATTTTCAGCCTCTCCCCGTTGCGGACAGAGGTTTGGGGAGGGGTTGAAAATTATTGGTTAAGTAGGTGAAGGGAAAAAACCGAAATATATAACAAAAAGTAAAGTTGCCCAAAACCTCTTTTCTGTTCCCTGTTCCCTCACTATAAAGACAATTTTTAATGCCAACCTACTTACGAGAGAGTTTAACAAGGCTAAAATGCTTATAAAACAAGGATTTTTATCTACGTATTTTCTCACGATTGGGGTAGTATTGCTATATTTTGTTGGGTTTCGTTCCTCAACCCAATTTACAACTCTAAATAATCGCATCTGACGCACCAGTTGATGATTTTTTTTGTCAGAATTTGTAGGGTGAGTCAGATATTGAAAATCTGTTCATTATTACTAAATAATTGCATCTGACGCACTGACTGATGATTTTTTTGTCAGAATCAGAATTTTCGGGATTTGCAGGGTAATATTGTCCGCAATGTGTCAAGATACTATTGAAGCATGATCTAGGTTCTACCCTATCCAGTCCTAAATTATGGATGAACAGCGTCTACAGGCATATTATCAGCTAATTCAACAACTACTTAGTTGTCCCAATGGTGAAGAAGCGGCTATATTACAAGCTAACACCGAATTACTCGATGTTGGTTTTTTACAAGCGGTGGTAGGGGTAGCAGAGACCTTTACCCAACAGGGAGAGGAAAATACTGCTAACTGGTTGCTGTCCTTAGCTTCTCAACTGAGTGAAGAGTTAAATATACCCCTAACTCCAGCACCAGAAACGCCGCTTAATGAAGCAGATATTGATACCTATTTACAATTTTTATTAGAAGTATTACAAGCCACCGCAGAAAGTGAATATAGTCCCCAGGTAGTTTACCCTTTACTGGCTGCAAATACGGATAAACTTAATCTCACCTTTGTTAAATTATTACAGATTTGGGCAACAAATACACTAGAAGAAGCAGAACCAGACGCAAAACAATTTTTCGCTGAAGTGATAGGTAACTTTAGCAATTTGATACGGCAATTTCCTTTAGGTAACAAAGCCAATAATATGGAAATTGCTATTACTGGTTATGACATAGTTTCCTCAGTGTATACCAGCCCTACTTCCTGATGGGAATACCTGGTAAATGCTCAAATAATTCATCGGGAATCCCTGGAGTAATATAAGGCCAAAGTGGGGAAGGCATAAGCAATTAAAAATTAAAATTAACAATTAATTTAACAATTAAATAAAAATCAGGAATGGGGAAGATTATTTTGGTATTTATGCTCATGAGTGACACAAGGATACTTTAATGATCATGAATAGGGAAATATTAGCCAATCGCTACGAGATTCAACAACAGTTAGGCAAAAAAGCTGGTAGAAGCACTTTCCTAGCTACTGATGTAGTAACTGGAAAATCGGTAATTGTCAAGTTACTTGCTTTTGGTGGTGATTTTGAATGGGATGATCTGAAATTATTTGAAAGGGAAGCCCAAACTTTAAAATCTTTATCACATCCTTTTATTCCTGCATACTTAGACTATTTTGAGGTTAATTCCCCTACATATAAAGGATTTGCCCTGGTCCAGACTTATATCCCAGCCCAAACCCTAGAACAATATTTACAAACTGGGAGAAAATTTACAGAAGTTGAAGTCCAAGAAATTGCCAAAGCACTTTTAGAAATTCTTATATATTTACATAACTTAAATCCGCCAGTTATCCATCGTGATATTAAGCCTAGTAATATTTTATTAGGAGAACGTTCTGGTAATAGCGTCGGTTCAGTTTATTTAGTAGATTTTGGTTCAGTTCAGACTGTTCTAGCAGCAGAAGGAGGGACAAGAACGATTGTCGGAACCTATGGTTATATGCCACAAGAACAGTTTGGAGGCCGCACAGTTCCCGCTTCTGACCTTTATAGCTTAGGATGCACAATAATTTATTTGGTGACGGGGACTCACCCAGCAGATTTACCCCAAAAGGATTTTTGCATTGAGTTTGAGCAATTTGCTAATATTAGTCCCTATTTTACTAATTGGTTGCAGAAAATCACAGAACCGAGTTTAGAAAAGCGTTTCTCTTCTGCAACTCAAGCGCTAATAGCTTTAAAACAGGGAGAGGGAGAATATACCGAAATTACAGCTTTAGCTGTTGGTAAACCAGCAGGTAGTAAAGTTCAACTTACAAAAAATGAAGATTTTTTAGAAATTACCATCCCCCCTACTGGCTTTAAACCCTCGATGGTATTTATAGGTTTTTTTGCCACATTTTGGAATTTATTTATATTAGTTTGGACTATTGGCGCTCTTTCTGCTCCTTTTCCCGCCAATATTCCCTTTGCTTTGTTTTCATTACCTTTTTGGGGTGCTGGTTTTTCGATGATATGTAATGGCATATTATACCCTTTATTTGGCAGCGTGAAAGTACGTATAGATAAAGAACAAATTACTTTTAATGCTTGGTTAGGAAAATGGAAAATTCGTCGTCGTTCAGCTTCTAGAGCAAGTATTAATAAACTGATTTATACACCACAATATTTTACTAAAAATTCAGATGGAGATAGAAGCTTACAACCAGCAAAATTAGAAATTTGGGCGGGCGTGGAAAAATTTGAGTTTAATCTTGATACTCTCCAATCTGAAGCAGAATTAGAATGGTTAGCTAAGGAATTAAGTGATTGGTTGGGTATAGGACTCTCTGAGGTAAGATAATATTGAAGCCTCATCCAAATGCTACAGGACTTACGCAAAAAGAACCGAAAGTAGGGGTAATTCATGAATTACCCCTACGCAAGAATAAGGTGTTCAGCCACATCTTACGTAAGTCCTATGCTACCCCGATTAATTTTCAGCATTATTGCCACTTTTGTATTTATCGGCTGAGGTTGGTTAATTACTAAACGTAAATAACATGAATTACAGCTAAAATTAACCCCCAGACTGAAATTATAAATTAGTCCGGGGGGAATTTACAAACAAGATAAAGTTCACTAAATCGGCGTATTGACCACAGAAGAAGGTGCTACCCCCCCTGAAAGTTTTGTCTGGGAATCATTGCTAATTGAGTTTTGTAGTGGTATTTCATCATCTATCACACCACGCAACTTAATTAATTTGATCGCCCGGTTAACACTTTCTGGTAAAATTACCACCAAACTACCATCGGTAGCCATATCTAAGGCTTTGTTAATGGCTTGAGTTTCGTCTAGAATTGATTCAAAGCGACTATTAGGCTTAACCTCATTAATACCCTTAGTAATCAAATCCGAGGCTGAACCCCGTGGCCGTCCTCTGGTATCATCATCTTCCTTAACAATAATATAGTCAAAGATATCCGCCGATAACTTACCCAGCATAACAAAATCTTCGTCACGGCGATCGCCAGGACCCCCAACCACACCAATACGCTGTCCTGTTGTCCAGTTGCGAACAAATGAACCCAAAGCCTCATAACTAGCCGCATTATGGGCATAATCAACTAAAGCGTGGTATTTACCCAAATTAAACAAATTCATGCGTCCTGGGGTTTGACTTACAGAAGCGCGGAAACTTCTTAAACCAGCACGAATTTGCTCAATTGTGACATCTTGGACAAAAGCCGCCAAACTTGCAGCTAAAGCATTAGCAATCATAAATGGCGCTCTTGCGCCCATTGTCAAGGGGATATTTTCCGCTCTTTCAATGCGGTGTGTCCAATCACCTTTAACAATTGACAGATAATCATGTTCATAGACTGCGGCTACTCCTCCCTTTTGGATATGCTTTCGCACCAGTTCCGAATCGGGATTCATGGTAAAATAAGCCACATTGGCCTTAGTTTTTTCTGCCATAGCCGCAACCCGTGGATCATCAGCATTGAGTACGGTATAACCATCAGGGAATACAGCTTCAGCAACTACGCTTTTAAGATGGGCTAATTGCTCTATAGTATCTATATCACCGATACCCAGATGATCCGCAGATACATTTAATACTACACCCACATTAGCATTATCAAAACCGAGTCCAGAGCGGAGAATACCACCACGAGCAGATTCTAATACCGCCACTTCTACGGTAGGATCTTGGAGGATAACATGAGCGCTTTGAGGACCCGTATTATCCCCTGATTCTACCAAGAAATCACCGATGTAAGTACCGTCTGTGGTAGTATAACCAACTACTTTACCTGTTTGCTTATAAATGTGTGCCAATAGGCGGGTAGTAGTGGTTTTGCCATTTGTGCCAGTGACTGAGAGAATGGGAACACGGCTGGCTTGATCATTGGGGAATAGCATATTAATCACAGCACCAGCGACATTACGGGGTATACCCACGCTAGGAGCGACGTGCATTCGGAAACCAGGGGCCGCATTAACTTCGACAATCACACCATCTAATTCTCTCAAAGGACGGCTAATATCAGAAGTGACAATATCTATACCAGCAACATCTAAACCGATGATTCGGACTACCCGCTGTGCTAACCAAACGTTTTCTGGGTGAATTTCGTCCGTACGGTCTACAGCGCTACCACCCGTGCTTAGATTTGCCGTTGCCCGTAGATAACAAATTGCTCCTGATGGAGGCACGCTATTGATAGTATAACCTTGTCTTTCTAGTAGCTGGTAGCTGCTGCGGTCTAGTTCAATTTTAGTGAGGACATTATCATGGCCTTCACCGCGCTTAGGATCTTGGTTAGTTTCTTCAATGAGTTCTAGAATAGTAGATTTGCCATTACCCAGGACATGGGCTGGTATTCTTTCTGCTACAGCGACTACTTTGCCATTTACTACTAATACCCTATGGTCGCGGCCAAGATAATACCGCTCGACAATGATTGAGTTAGAAACTTGTCTAGCCATTTCGTAGGCCGCTTCTGCGTCTTTCCAGTTTCTGATATCAATGGTGATACCACGGCCATGATTACCATCTAAAGGCTTAATAACGATTGGATAACCGCCAACATATTCAATAGCTTCTTCCAAATCGTCAAAGAAATTGATGACTGTACCTCTAGGAACTGGTATACCATTAGCATAGAGAATACGCTTAGTAGCCTCTTTATCACAAGCTAATTCTACACCGAGAATGCCTGTGTTATTGGTCATTGTGGCCTGAATCCGTTTTTGATGGATACCATAGCCCAACTGAATCAGAAACCTTGCTGGTAAAGGCATCCAAGGAATGCCTTTTTTCTCAGCTTCTTTAATAATGGCTTCTGTTGACGGTCCAAGAGTTGCATCGCGCCAAAAGTCTTTTAAGTCTTGGATATCTTGCTCTAACTCGGCTTTCGGATAACGGCCTCGGTCAATAATGCTTTGACATAGCCTTACTGCTGCCCGTGCTGCGTAACGACCCGCTTCTTCATTTAGGTACTCAATCACTACCTGGTAAATCCCAGGTGTGGCAGTTTCACGGGTGCGACCGAAACCTACGTGCATTCCCGCCAATTCCTGGAGTTCCAAGGCTACGTGTTCCACTATATGACCCATCATAGTGCCTTCTCGCACCCGCATTAGAAAACCACCACGACAGCCGGGGGAACAATAGTGACCCTCTAAACTTGGCAGCGCCTCTACTAATCCTTCATAAAAGTCAGTTATTTCATTAGAGGGAGTTTCGGCAATATTCTCTAAGTCGAGGCGCATAACTATCAGTTTGTGCCGTCTAATACTCCAGTAGTTTGGGCCGCGTAAGGTTTGGATCTTGAGGATTCTCATGGGAATAGGTAGATGGAGATTCGGAACCAAAATTCTAGTTTCTGACTGGAATTGACCGCTAAACTGTTCATTCTGAACAGTTTTTCTAGTGAGATCATATCTAAATCTGGGGACAGGAAGAAATCAAGTCGCGGTCAAGCCAGTGTCACTTTAGATACTCTATCCCGTTAGCTAGAGATGCGATGCACAGCAGGTAAAACAGTACGTTGGTAAAGATGGAACCGATCTCCGTAACTGAGGATATGTAGTCGTAAATTATGTACAGTCAAGGGTTCATTAGCACTAACATTAGGTTCATTGGTATGGGTTAGTTCTGTTGGATCAACAATAGTAACACTACCTTTACCCATAACTTGCAACCAACCATCCCGTTCAAACACAGCACAAGTATCTTCATCAATACCAATGCCTAAGCGATCAGGGTGAGAGGCGATAGCACTTACAAGTCTGCCCATGCGATTCCGGTTATGGAAATGCTGGTCAACTACCACTTCAGGAATAAATCCTAAACCGGTTGCCATGTCCACCAGGGAACGATTGGGTGTTTCACCACTCCCACCACCAGCGATCATGTGATGACCCATTACGGCTGCTCCAGCGCTTGTACCTGCTAGAGTCAGTTGTCCGGCTCTCACCCGTTGGCGGATAATTTCCATGGCTGGGGTATCGGAGAGGACTCCACAAAGGCGCAGTTGGTCTCCTCCTGTCAAGAAGACACCACTACAGGCTTCGAGGGATGCTTTAATCTCAGGATTTTCGCATTGTTCCCGTTCACGAATGTCTAAAATTTCCACCTTTTCCGCACCCATTTCTTCAAAAATGCGGATATACCTACCACCAATAATGGCAGGCTCCCGGGAGGCTGATGGAATTATTGTAATATACGCCTTGTTACCGCCAGCACGAATAAAAAAAGTTCTCAGAATTTCTCGTCCATGAACCTTATCTTCTGCGCCTCCGATAACCATAACGGCGGTTTTAGTTGCTTGGGGTGTCCTCATTTCCAGCGATTTAACTTCTAACTGCGGCATTGTGTTTCTGCTTGAGGGAGTCAACAACTTCAGGTTAATTGAACAAGGTTGGGTACTTGTTAATTTTCGCCTTTTGCTTGGTGTGAGAGGACACGGCTTGACTTACATGAGGCTTCAACTATGACATCATGTCCGTCTTTCTCATAGCCAGTGCCATTGTTTTTTACCTATCTACGACTTCTATAGGGCTTTTATAGTCCTCATACAACTACAATTCCTTTCTAGATTTAGGTTTTAGTAGGTTTTGACACTCTTACTTCTGATAGCGTAGCCATGGCTGGCTGGATGCATCCCGGAAGTTGTTAACATTAGTGGGATTATTAACTTAAATTTAGTGGTGACAATATTTAAACACAATTTAAACACAAATCCAGTGATTAGAAAAACTTTTAATTTTACCAAAGAACTAAAAGTTATGGTACTTTTAGATACTATTGGTAGATTTTTTCTTGATTTTAGCTATTTCTATGGCTTAGGCCAGTCTAGGCTATGAGTTATTGTGTTTGTTCAGTATCTACCACTAATATTAGTTCTATCGAATACGAATTACTGTGCGTTTTGATATAGTTACACTTTTTCCTGACTGTTTTACTTCAATTCTCCATTCTGGTTTATTGGGTAAGGCTTTAGCTAAACAGATTGCTCAGGTGCATCTGACTAACCCCAGAGATTTTACCACGGATAAACACCACAAGGTAGATGATGAACCCTACGGCGGTGGGGTGGGAATGTTAATGAAGCCAGAACCTATTTTTGCTGCGGTGGAGTCTTTGCCAATTCTGCCCCGTCGAGATGTGATTTTCATGAGTCCCCAAGGACAAACGATTAACCAGCCCTTGCTGCGCGAATTAGCCACGAATTACGACCAATTAGTTATCATCTGTGGTCACTATGAAGGAGTAGATGAAAGGGTACTAAATTTAGTGACTCGTGAGGTGTCTTTAGGAGATTTTATCCTGACTGGGGGTGAAATTCCTTCTATGGCTTTGATTAATGGTGTGATGCGTCTGTTACCGGGAACTGTGGGTAAGGAGGAATCTCTCAAAACTGAGAGTTTTGAAGAAAGTTTGTTAGATTTTCCCCAGTATACCCGTCCTGCTAATTTTCGCGGTTGGAAAGTTCCAGATGTGTTACTAAGTGGTAATCATGGTAAAATAGCCCGTTGGCGTTTTCAACAACAAGTTGAACGTACTGCTTTACGTCGTCCCGATTTACTGAAAAAATGGCAAGAAGAGAGGGAACAGGGAACAGGTAACGGGGAGAAGATTCCCTAACTAACAACTAACTACTGACAACGGACAACTAACTATGAACATCAGAATTGGTAATGGCTATGATATACACAGATTGGTGAGCGATCGCCATTTAATTTTGGGCGGTATTCATATTCCCCATGAACTCGGTTTGTTAGGACACAGTGATGCTGATGTCCTCACTCATGCCATCATGGACGCAATGCTAGGAGCATTATCTTTAGGAGATATAGGCCATTATTTCCCCCCCACAGATCCCCAATGGAAAGGTGCTGATAGTCTTGTATTATTAAAACAGGTCAATCAGCTAATTCTTGATCAAGGTTGGAAAATCGGCAATATTGATTCTGTTGTGGTTGCTGAACGTCCCAAATTAAAACCTCATATTTCTAAAATGCGGGATAAATTAGCAGCAGTTTTAGCAGTAGAACCAAATCAAATTGGTGTCAAGGCTACCACTAATGAGAAATTGGGACCGACGGGACGGGAAGAAGGGATTTGTGCTTATGCAGTGGTTTTGTTGGTGGCTGGTGATTGAATTTTAGGCATTTATCTAATAAAACCATTCACTCATCATTGGCATTAAAATCAATGCTTGAAAACGAAAAATATATGCTTATTAATTGAGGAGAAAATCATACTATGCTAAATCAAAACTTAGGAGATGTAGATATTCCCGATTTAATCGCTTTAGATAAACATGGAAACAGCATTCTGGTTGGTAAAATTAGAGGTTTTCCTTTTAAGTACCCACATAAACATATAGCAGATGATCTTTGGCGAATGATTGAAAACTGGCAAACCTCAGTAAGAAACAAAGTTGAATTTGCTATGTTTGTTGATTTAGAAGATATTCTTATCTTTAAATGGAATGGTCACAAATTTTCAGAAATTATCAATTTTAATACAAATGAGGTTTTTAATCATTACGATTCAAGCTTCGGTAAAAAAAGGATATTTAGTCTGTATCTTACAGGACTTACGGAAGGCTGGATTCGTGATTTAGCTTATCATTGGAAATCAGAAACACCACCGAAATTTAAAGAAATTGCTGAAATTGGTTTGTTGCAGCTTTTAGAAGATGGAGATACTACAACCCTTAGTAAAGGGATGCCTTTAAACAGTTGATAACTAATATAAATAACTTGCTATATCAAGGTGAATTAAAGTGATTATACTTTACATTGAAACTAATTTTTTGATGGCTGTTGCTAAAGGACAAGATTTAAAAGCAGTAGATTTATTGCAAGATATTCCTTCATCAATTCGTATAGTTATACCAGATATTTGTTATATTGAATCTCTGACTACATACAAAATAGATAAAAGAAAACGCTTAGATTTTCAAGAAGAAATGGATAAACAGATTAAGGAATTAAACCGTGATAAAACATCCGATTATGCTAGATTATTTATGGGTAATTTAGGTGAAGCGCGTATAAATAATGAACTATTGATTAATGATATTCAAGATAGACTTTTCACTACTATTGATCAGCTTCTGAATAATTCAGAATTAATAAATTTAAATAAAAGTTTAATTCAGAATATTGCAGAAACAACTATTTTTCAAACAGAAGCATGGTTAGTTAAAAATGATATTATGGATAATATAATATTACAATCTATCTTAGATCATGCCCAATTATATCCTCAAGAAGATAAAGCATTTATTAGTAATAACAGTAAAGACTTTGGTAAACCTGAAGTTCAATATGCTTTACGCAATGCTGGAATTAGGTATTTTACAATAACCCAGCATTTTCTCGACTGGTTTAACTCTCGTTCATTAACTTAAAAATAATTATTTAATTACCGAAACTATGACATTAACTAAAACAATACTCAATTCCACCAAACGCTTTTTATTACTAATAACAATCATTGCTTTTACAGCAATGACAATTACCGCTTGTAGTCCAACCAAATTAAAAACTAGCACCGCTAAAGTACCCCAATTAGTAACTAGTATTCTTAGTGATCCAAAAACATTTAATGCTGCGCTGAGTTCCGAATCACCAAATATTTTTGGTTACACTTATGAGGGATTATTAACTCAAAATCCCATTAACGGTAAAATAGAAGGAACATTAGCCGAATCTTGGGAAATATCAGAAGATAAAACGAAAATTACCTTTACTATGCGCGAAGGTTTAAAATGGTCAGACGGAGAACCATTAACAGTTGATGATGTCGTCTTTACCTACAATGATATTTATCTAAATCAAAACATACCCACAGACACTAGAGATGTTTTAAGAGTGGGAAAAGATCGCAAATTACCAACAGTTAGAAAAATAGATAATAAAAGAGTAGAATTTAGTGTACCTGAACCATTTAGACCTTTTTTACTGAGTACAGGAGCGCCTATTTTACCTGCTCATATCTTAGAAAAATCAGTCAAAACCAAAAATAAAGATGGTAAACTAGAGTTTTTAAGTAAATGGGGTGTGGATACTCCTCCTGAAGAACTGATTGTTAATGGTCCTTACAAACTGGAAAGATATGATACAAGTCAACGGATAATTTTTCGTCGTAACCCCTATTATTGGCGTAAAGATGTTCAAGGTAAATCCCAACCATATATTGAACGGATAATTTGGCAAATTGTCGAATCAACTGATACTGCTTTACTTCAATTTCGCTCTGGAGATTTAGATGCTATTGGGGTTTCTCCTGATTATTTTTCTCTATTAAAAGTTCAAGAAAAACAAGGTAACTTTAAAATATATAATGGTGGTCTAAGTTCTGCTACTTCCTTTATATCTTTTAATTTAAATAAGGGAAAAAGAGATGGTAAACCCTTAGTTGATCCTATTAAATCTAAATGGTTTAATAATGTCCAATTTCGTCAAGCTGTAGCCTATGCTATTGATAGACAAACCATGTTAAACAATACTTTTCGTGGTTTAGGTAAACCTCAAAATTCTCCTATTTATGTTCAAAGTCCTTATTTTTTACCACCAGAAAAAGGCTTGAAGGTTTACACATATAATCCCGATAAAGCTAAACAATTACTACTACAGGCCGGATTCAAATATAATGACAAAAATCTCTTACTAGATGATCAAGGTAATGAGGTGAGATTTACATTATTAACAAATGCTGGGAATAAAATTCGGGAATCAATGGGTTCACAAATTAAACAAGATTTAAGTAAAATCGGTATTCAAGTAGATTTTGCACCTCTGGCTTGGAATGCTTTTATAGCCAAACTTTCTAATACTTTAGATTGGGATGCTTGTTTAATAGGCTTAACAGGGGGTTTAGAACCAAATGATGGTGCAAATGTGTGGTCACCTGAAGGAGGTTTACATATGTTTAATCAGAAACCTCAAGCCGGACAGAAACCAATTGAAGGGAGAGAAGTTACACCTTGGGAAATTAAAATTAATGATCTTTATATTCAAGGAGCGCAAGAATTTGATGAAGAGAAAGTTAAAGAAATTTATTGGGAAAGTCAACAATTAACCCAGGAATATTTACCTTTTATTTATTTGGTTAATTCCTACGCTATGTCCGCAATTCGGAACCGGTTTCAAGGTATCCAATTTTCTGCTCTTGGTGGTGCTTTTTGGAATATTCATGAAATTAAAGTTACGAAATAGTTAACTGTTGACTGAATAAGAGAACTCCAAAATCCAAAATCCAAAATCCAAAATCCCATGACTCAACCCGAAAATTTGCGATCGCTCTTAGAAGCTGTCGCCAATGGTAAAATAACCCCAGAGATAGCCTTCGACTCCCTCAAAGATTTAGCCTATCAATCTGTAGGTGAGTTTGCTAAAATAGACCACCACCGTCAATTAAGAACCGGTTTCCCGGAGGTAATTTGGGGGCCTGGTAAAACACCGGAACAAATTGCTCAAATTATGGAGGTCATGCGACATCGGACTTCTGTAGTAATGGCTACTCGTATAGAACCTCAAGTATATTCCGCAATTCAAAAAAAAGTTAGAGGTATACAATATTATGAACAAGCTCGAATCTGTGCCATTGTTCCCTCGGTAATTGAAGTCAAATTTCCTGGTAAAATTGGCATTCTTTCCGCCGGTACTGCTGATTTAGCCGTTGCTGAAGAAGCGGCTGTCACCGCAGAACTTTCTGGTTTTTCTGTACAGCGTCTTTGGGATGTAGGTGTAGCAGGAATACACCGATTACTAAGTAACCGTCACTTGTTAGAATCAGCGTCAGTATTAATTGTTGTAGCGGGTATGGAAGGCGCTTTACCTAGTGTAGTAGCTGGTTTGACGGATTGTCCAGTGATTGCTGTTCCTACTAGTATTGGTTATGGTGCGAGTTTTTCCGGTTTAGCACCTTTATTAACAATGCTCAATTCTTGCGCTGCTGGTATAGGTGTGGTAAATATAGATAATGGCTTTGGTGCAGCGGTTTTAGCGGGACAAATTTTAAGAACTTCAGAAAAATTACGCTTGACAGCAGAAACATAGTTAGATAAGAAGGTAAAATAGAATATAATTGCCGTATTTTCTACTTCATTAGCTACTTTTACTATTTAATAGAATTTGTCAAGATTTTGCTTACAGTATTATGAAAAACCTGAACGATTTACTATTGCCATTTATAGGCAATTTACACCAACATATCACTTTTCTGGCTAATTACAGTAATATTAAAGACCCAGACATTTTGGAGCAAATGCGACTTGGTTGGAATCACTTTGTCACAACTGGGCAAGTTTGGGCGTTGTTTATTGGTGTAGTTGTTGGTTATCTGTTCAAAAGTTTAAATAGTTTCGGCTAAATAGATTTTAGATTTTGAATTGATTTTAGGAAAAATGTCTCACAGTGTTTTCAAGGTTGCAAGCAAATATAATTTGATACTAAATAGGCAAAGTCAGCTTGCGTATATTAACAAAAAAACAAGGGTTTAAAACCCATAAAGATGTATTCTCTATGTGTAAAGGCGGTTTCTACTGCCTGTTTTGTAGTGTCTACTATCACATTCTCCTCTATTCAGATTTATGACCGAAAAACAAACTTGGAGTCAGCGGTTCGAGTCCGCGCTACATCCGGCGATCGCTCGTTTTAATGCCAGTATAGGTTTTGATATCGAACTGATCAAATATGACATTACTGGTTCTCAAGCCCATGCTAAAATGTTAGCTCACACTGGGATAATTTCCTATGAAGAAGGGGAAATACTATTTACAGGTTTAGAACAAATTCGTCAAGAATACGACCAGGGACAATTTCAGCCCGGTATTGACTCCGAAGATGTGCATTTTGCTGTAGAAAAGCGACTAACGGAAATCGTCGGGAATGTCGGTAAAAAACTACATACAGCCCGTTCTCGCAATGATCAAGTAGGTACTGATACTAGATTATATCTTCGTGATCAAATTCGGAAAATTCGCCAGCAATTGCGGGAGTTTCAAGGGGTTATACTTGATATAGCCGAAAAAAATGTAGAAACGCTGATTCCTGGTTATACCCACCTGCAACGGGCTCAACCCGTGAGTTTAGCACATCATTTACTAGCATACTTTCAGATGGCACAACGGGACTGGGAAAGGTTAGCAGACGTTTATAGCCGAGTGAATATCTCCCCTTTGGGTTGTGGTGCTTTAGCGGGAACAACTTTTCCTATTGACCGCCACTATACAGCAAAATTATTGCATTTTGATCGCGTTTATGCTAATAGCTTAGATGGAGTGAGCGATCGAGATTTCGCCATAGAATTTCTCTGTGCTGCTAGTATAATCATGGTTCACCTCAGCCGTCTTTCGGAAGAAGTAATTTTGTGGGCTTCGGAAGAATTTCGTTTTGTCACTCTCAAAGATAGCTGTGCCACAGGTTCTAGCATTATGCCCCAAAAGAAAAACCCCGACGTACCAGAATTAGTCAGAGGGAAAACGGGGCGGGTATTTGGTCATTTACAAGCCATGTTAGTGATTATGAAGGGTTTACCACTGGCTTATAATAAAGACCTACAGGAGGATAAAGAAGGTATCTTTGACAGCGTGAACACAGTTAAAGCCTGTTTAGAGGCGATGACAATTTTACTGCAAGAAGGTTTAGAATTTCGTCATCAGCGATTAGCAACAGCGGTGACAGAGGATTTTGCTAATGCTACAGATGTAGCAGATTATCTTGCAGCCCGTGGTGTACCCTTTCGAGAAGCTTATAATATTGTCGGTAAAGTCGTGAAAACCAGTATTGCTGCCGGTAAACTACTTAAAGATTTGCACTTAGAAGAGTGGCAAGAAATTCATCCTGCCTTTGCAGCGGATATTTATGAAGCCATAGCCCCTCGTCAAGTTGTTGCAGCCCGCAATAGCTATGGAGGCACAGGCTTTGTTCAAGTTAGAGAGGCTATTATTAATGCCCGGACTCAACTCAGCGGAAAATAATTTTTAATTCAGGGAGTGGGTAATGGGTAATGGGTAATTGGTAATTGGTAATTGGTAATTGGTAATTGGTAATTGGTAATTCACCTTTTACAACGGACAACTGACAACGGACAACTGACATAAATAAGGGTGTACTAGTGTACACCCCAAAAATTCAAAATATGAAAGAGTAAAATTTAACCAGATACATTAATCAGCAGCATCCATTGCTGCTGCCCCTGTGCCTTCGTCCTCTTCACTCTTGGGCGATCTTTGCTGGAATCTTCTGCCCATTCTCCCTGTAGTAGTCCGTTTACGAAACTTTCTGGCGTAGGCCTGGTTTCGTAGCGCCTTCTCTTTCTTCGGGTTACGGCGCTTTGCCATATTCACCTCATGAATAAACAACAAAAAATTGGCATCTAGGCATGACTTAGGCCATATTAGCTACCGATATTATTGATATACTTTTTTAGCCTAGTGCTGCAATCAATACACTTTGAATAGCATACCATTATATCTTACTAAAAATCCTGATGTCAAGCTAAATTTGGGTAGGTAATTAGGTAATAGGTAGAATAGGTAGTTCTGGGCTGGTTTGATGTTGTAATATAAGATGAGGAAATTTTGACCTTGAACATTCTTATTTTTTTTACGTCAATGATTCAGTCCCCACGTAGCTTATGGCACTTTGGGCAAACTATACTGGGTATTATATTTCGCCATCCAATTACGGGTACAAGCATTATCCCTATTTTACCTGATGGTCAAATTGTGTTAATTAGAAGAAAGGATGATGGTTGTTGGTCATTACCGGGTGGTATGGTGGATTGGGGAGAAGATGTTCCCCATGCAGTCCGTCGGGAGTTAATGGAGGAAACAGGGCTAGAATTAGTCAAAATTGGCCGTTTAGTAGGAGTTTACTCCTCACCAGATCGTGATCCTCGTATTCATTCTATCTGTATTGCTGTGGAAGCCGAAGTCGCAGGAAAAATGACCATCAAAGATAGTTTAGAAGTTATGGAAATTCAGGCTTTTCCCCTTAGTTCTCTACCACAACCAGATATGTCTCATGATCATTCTCGTCAGTTACAAGACTATTTAAGTGGCTTAACAACTCTTGCGTAAAAGATGGAAAATTGAAGATTTTGGATTTGAAAATTAAATCCAAAGTCTATTAATTAGAAATTACAAAAATGAGTAAATGAGTAAAGTAAAATGAATATTTTATTTCGCAACTCCCGCAGAAAACTTTCTCAAGGGGTATTATTTTGGCGTGAGGTTGGTAATGGAATACCTGTGGTTTTTCTGCATGGTGCATGGAATGATGGTAGTGAATGGGTATCAACAATGGAATTACTGGCTGAGGGTATCCACTGCTTTGCACTAGATTTATTAGGTTTTGGTGAATCAGCTAATCCCGATATTCACCATTCTATAGATTTACAAGTGGAGTGTTTAGCTGATTTTTTGGAGGCTTTAAAATTAGAGAAAGTCTATTTAGTTGGTAATTCTTTAGGAGGTTGGATTGCTGCTAGTTATGCTTTAAAATATCCAGAACAAATATATGGTTTGATACTATTAGCACCAGAGGGTGTAGCAGCAGAAGGACAAAAACAGTATTGGGAAAAAAGACGGCGCTTATTTAATCTTTCACCATTGATAATTAAATTTTTACGCTTAATCACTCCCTTAATTAAATTAATTGGTTGGGAAGAAAAAATCACTAAGGATTTAGAATTAAGAAAAACTTTGTTAGATTACCCTACAGCCTCTCACTTACTTTTTAACCGCAAAACTCCAGAAATAGAAGCAGAATTTTTAGAAAAACACTTACCTAATATGAAAGTACCCTGTTTAATTTTGCAAGGTAGTCAAGATACCACAGTTGCTATATCTAGAAGTAATACTTATGCTCAACTAATTCCTAATGTTAAGTTACATAATATTACCCATGGAGAAAGTAATTTACCGGAATCTCGTCCTGGAGTTGTGGCCGAAGCTATTTGGTATTTTATCAATCAGTAAATTAATCTAAGGACAAATTTTTAAATGATTAAATTCGCTATAATATCTATGGAATGTAAAGGGCTACAAAGTCCTCGCCGCACCACTACACACAACTCGAAAACCGATAAGATAGAAGTTGTAGTCGAAGTAGTGGGTGTTGCGATAAGCAGAACGACAATTATCAGGATTATTACCCCACGACCCGCCACGTAGCACTTTAGCACTACCGCTTTGACTAGTCCAAGCAATACCAGATTGAGGCGCATTTATATAATTATCATGCCAATCGTCTTGACACCATTCCCAGACATTTCCGTGCATTTCGTACAAACCAAACCCGTTAGGGAGAAAAGTTCCTACATCTGTGGTTTGCTCTGTGGTTTGGTTTCGATATTGACCTTTTTGTATAGAATCGTAAGTATAATTACTATGATAGTTGACCAAATGAGGGGTAATACTTTCACCAAAATAAAATGGTGTGGTTGTTCCCGCACGACAAGCATACTCCCATTCGGCTTCGCTGGGTAATCTGTAGTTTTTTCCTGTTCTTTGGCTTAACTTTTGACAGAATGTAACTGCATCATTCCAACTGACTTGTTCAACTGGGCGGTTATCACCTTTGAAGTAAGCAGGGTTAGTCCCCATGATAGCTTGATATTGTGCCTGTGTCAATTCATATTTCCCTATCCAGAAACTGGGAACTCTAACTTGATGTTGGGGACTTTCATTTTCATTTCTTTTCGCTTCATTTTCCGGTGAACCCATCAAGAATTTTCCCCCTGGTATTTCTACCATTTCTAAGAAAACACCGTTTCCCAGGTCTTCTGTGAAGTATTTTGCTGTTGCGTTGCGTTGGTTGGTGATGTTTCCCTTTGCGTCTGTGGTCACAACTTCAAATTTAAAGATTTTCGGGTTGCTCACAGATGTGGTATTTTCTGGAGTTGGATTTGGAGATGTGGAAGTTGTAGTTTTTGGTGTTGTTGGTTTATGATCTTGATTGTTAAATAGATTCTTAAATATATTGTTTCCTCCTACTGCTATAGTAAATGTTCCCAATATTAAACTTGCAGATTTCAGAAAAATTCTCCGGGTAGATTTTGTTTTTGGTGGTTGTGAAGGTTTTACAATTGTTGGTGGTACAAAAGTTGTTGGTCTTGGTTGTAAAGATTGTTCTATTGTTGTTATTCTTTGCAAAATTTTATGGGTAGTTTGCGGACGATCTTTATATAAACGCTGCATCATATCATCTAATAAATCTGCTAACATAGGTGATATTTCCTCCGATGTATGAATACGCCAATTTAGTCTCTCATGATCCGAATCATATATTGCAGGATCAAGTGGTTTTTTACCTGTCAGCAAATAAACAAATGTCCGTCCTAAAGCAAAAAAATCAGATTGGGGTACAGCGTTATTATTAATTTGTTCTGGGGGTGTGTAACCGGCCGAAACTATTGCTGTAACTTGGCCGTCTTGATTAACTACTGTTTCCGTAACTTGTCTAACTGTGCCAAAATCAATCAATACTGGTTGAGCATTTTCAGCCCTCAGCATAATGTTAGATGGCTTGATGTCTCGATGAAAAAAGTTTTGATTATGGACTTGTTCTAAAATAGTAACTAAATCTTTCAGCCAGTATATTGCTAAGGTTTGACCAATGGGACGCTTACGGTTTTGCATATATTTTTCTAAGTCTATTCCCTCAATTTTTTCCATGACAAAACAATGAATTGGGTTTCTGCTTTCGTTGGGAAAATAGACAAAGTAAGCATCTGGTTCTACTTTGGGAATACCGGGATGATTTAGTTGACTTAAAACGGCGGCTTCTTGTTTAAATAATTCTATTGCTTTTGGTTGATTATTAATCAGGACTTTGAGAACTTTGGTTTGATTTTTACCGATTTCATTAATCTGGTAGGTAACACCAAAGCCACCACGTCCTAACTCGATTATAGCCTGATAACGTCCTTGGAGTATCAATTCTGAACCACAGGCTTGACAAAAAAAGATATTGTCTGAATTTTCGGGATTTAGGCAGTTAGAATTGATGCACAGGCTCATAATCTTGGTAGGTAGCATACTTGTACTTATATGATATCCTACCTTGATTTACGGAAAAATGGTTAAATATTAAATATTGTCAGATATTTTCCCTAAAACCGTCCATTCCCTTGAATAATATGCTTCACTGTTGTTAAAGTTTCTAAACTAATAAATCCCCTTCTATGTCCTTTTTGATTGGACATTCCTAAAAATACAGCTTCTCCTCGTGAGGAATGACGGGAAAAACGAGGGGAAGCATTAATATAGGTGGAAGCACTATTTACTCCTAATGCAAATTGGCGGCTTTCTTGATAGGATTCGGTGACAATACTATCAGCATGACTACTACTATATTGGTTAATCCAAGCGATCGCACTTTCTAAACTATCTACCAATTTAAAAGTCACTGTTTTTGTTAAATAAGGTGTCCCCCATTCTTCGTCTTTTACTAATTGTAACTGAGGAAAAGCTGCAACTAATTCTGCATCTCCTTTAAGTTCAAAACCTTTTTCTTTTAAGCTACTCCATAGCACTAATAAGGAAGATGGTAAAGCTTGACGGTGAATTAAGACTTTTTCAATGGCATTTACTGGATCTGGTTCGCTTTCATGGCTATCTATAATCATCCAACGTACCATTTCTAAGCTACTATTGACAGACCAATACAGGTAACAATTACCCATGGCTGACTTGAGAACTGGACAAGTTGCCTGTCTAACTACTTGTTGAATTAAACTAGTACGCCCATAAGGAATCACTAAACTTAAATACTGGTCTTGAGTAACTAAATCTCGCACAGATGCGCCATGTTCAGCAGTAATTAATTCTACACACCCCGCTGGTAAACCGACTTTGGTAATAGCTGTTTGTAGTGCATTAGCGATCGCTTTATTAGAATGACTAGCTTCTGTACTCCCTTTGAGAATAATACTATTACCAGTTTTCAGGCAAAAACCAGCCGCAATTGCCCCTAAATCTGGGAAAGCTTCATAAATAAAAGCAATCACCCCTAGAGGCATTAACTGGGTATAACTTTGGGAGTCTTCCTGCTGATAGTCAGCAGTTCGGACTCGTCGCAAAGGATCAGATAATTCCCCCAACCGTTGCAGAATCTTCACTGCATTCTCCAACCTGGAGGGGGTTAGTCTCAACCAGTCCAAAATTAATTCTGGAACTGCCATTTCTCGACTTGCTTCTAAATCCAAGGTATTAGCTTCCAGAATTTCATCAAAATCCCGTTCTATGGCTTGTGCCATTGCTAACACAGCCCGACTCCTATCCGTCCCCTTGGTAATTCCCAATTTCAGAGAAGCTTGAAAAGCGCGTTCAGCACTTTTCATGGGTTCGGGGTAATCATCAATCACTTCATCTGTCATGGGGTTAACGTCTGTAAGTAAGCCAGATCATTAGCGCTGGTAGAATTGCCAGTAACACTGCTACCATTGCCCAAGCGAGGAGGCTGGAACTATTAGCTAACCGCAGTGCTAATGGTAGCCATATAATGACTAACACAAAAATAATGCCTAGCGCTATTGGTAAATAGCTTCGTTTTAAGGGAGGTTGAACAACGTGCCAACTATTTCCTTTCCAGCGCCAAGCCCGCTTATAAGGATAAGTTGTAGTTAGTTGTTCTAATATATATCCATTTTCTTCTACAACAAAAATCTGCTGACAGCGATCGCATCCAAAAGCTTCTGTCAGCGTGATGGGAATTAACTGTCCCTTGCGACGACAAGGACAAGCGTATTCCGTGTTTAGGTCTATTTTATCTGGTTTTTGAGGTTGCACAAGCGAGGTAAATAACTTGAGCGGTTTTCTTACATTATTCCCCACTTTTTCCAAAAATCAGTATGGGGAAACCTAAAATTACTCCTAGCGAAGTATTCCGAAAAGCCTACTATTAAAGCTCTCAACCGAAAAATCCATCGCATACCAATTTGATAGAGATGGAAAATCAGTTAGTTTTATTTTAATATAAAAACCTAAACTAGAAAGCGGGTAACGCGATTCGAACGCGCGACATCAACCTTGGCAAGGTTGCGCTCTACCACTGAGCTATACCCGCAACTCATCAATAATCTTATTATTCCAGATTTATTCTTGTTTGTCAACCCCTAAATTAAAAATTTTTTTCCCCGGTGCCATTGGTCAGTGGTCATTAGTTTTTAGTGAAAAAAATTACTTATTACCCATTACCTATTACCCAATACCCATTACCTAACTAACTTGCTAAATTCGGGCGTAATTGACGCATGAGACTGGCCATTTCTATGGCATTCATAGCATATTCCCAACCATGATTACTTTTAATTCCCGCCCGTTCTAGAGCTTGCTGCATGGTATCCGTTGTCAAAATCCCAAAAATTACGGGTACTCCTGTTTGGAAACTAGCCGCAGCAATGCCTTTAGAAACTTCAGCAGATACATAATCAAAATGTGGCGTTTGTCCTTTGATGACTGCACCAAGACAAATTATGGCATCATAACGTCCAGACATTGCTAATTGACGGGCTACATTGGGAACTTCAAAACTACCGGGAACCCAAACATAGTCTACTTGCTCGCCTTCGGGGTCAGGATTGATACCGTGACGTTTTAAGCAGTCTTTACATCCTTCCACTAGTTTCAGGGTGACAAGATCATTAAAGCGGGCGATAATCAATGCAAAGCGCAAAGACTCGGTTTGCTGAAAATTTCCTTCAAAAACTGCCATAATGCCTCTGAATCAATATTACAATAGGTACTTAACCAATATACTTTTCGGCTTTCAAAATATAAGAGCAGGAAAGCACAATCAGGAAAAAGTCGGCTAGAAAAAGAACATTTAAGAGCATTTTTTCTATTTTTACCTTTTGTATTGGCTTTTCTGCTCCTCTGATTTGTATGGTATATGTTAGTGGATAGTTAAAGCAGTTAATTAAACTACAAAGAAGTTTAATATAGCAACTAACACAACTAAAGCCGCCCAAATTCCAGATCCAACCCAGAGCAGTTTTTTAGATTCTACCCAGTTTTGAGGAGTGGCGTAAACAACGGGTACACCAATCACAAGCACGAAAGAGAACAAGACTAGTGATATTAAAGCGATTTGAAATACTGTGGTCATTTTGTTTTTCCCAACATAACGAAATCTTAGTTTACTCCAGGTGTGCTGCTGTTTATAGTCTTAGTGGTTTTCAGCGAACCTTCTGAACTCACAAAGCATCACCTGATCAATTAATATTTTACGTCGGGTTTGTAACAGTTGCTCATGTCTAATTTTCCAATCTGCTGATTAGACATTGGGAAAATGATTAAGATGGAAATGATATTCCCTGTTTCCTGTTAAGAGTCCCCTGTCACTTTTAACTCACTTTTAAATATATGGATTTAATTCTTTGTCATACAACTGCTGACTTTGACGCTTTGGGGGCAGCGGTAGGGTTGACTTGTCTGCAACCGGGAAGTAAAATCGTCCTCACTGGGGGCGCTCATCCCCCTGTCAGGGATTTTTTGGCACTACACCGTGACGAGTATCCGTTAATTGAAAGACGTTCAGTAATTCCTGAGAAAATTCGTTCTTTAACGGTTGTAGATACTCAAAAGCGCGATCGCTTGGGTAAAGCAGCTATCTGGTTTGATTTAGCTAATGTGGAAAAGATCATCATTTATGATCATCATCTCGAACAGAAGAGAGATATTCCCTCTACTGAATCATACATTGAAGAAGTAGGGGCTACAACTACTTTAATGGTAGAAAGATTACAAAAAAGCAATATTTCTTTAAATTCCGCTCAAGCGACGGTAATGGCTTTGGGTATTCATGTAGATACAGGTTCATTAACTTATAAACAATCTACAGCCAGAGATGCTTTAGCATTAGGTTGGTTAATGCAGCAAGGAGCAAATTTATCAGTTATTTCTACCTATCGAGATCCTGGTTTATCACCACAATTACAACAGTTATTAAGTCAAGCTTTGGAAAACTTAGAATATCTTTGTTTGCGGGGATATACTATTGCTTGGGTGACAATAAAAACAGATAGTTTTGTACCGGGTTTATCGGGTTTAGCTTCAGAAATAATTGATTTAACAGAAACCGATGCCGTACTATTAGCAAATGAATATCCTTTAAGTGAAGAAGATTGGCGATTAACAGTAATTGGGAGAACACAAATTCCCCAAACAAACCTTAATCAATTATTTACATCTTATGGTGGCGGTGGACATTCCCAAGCAGCATCTTTAAACCTCCGCACTACAGATTCCCAAGCAATTTTACAACAATTATTAGATGGATTAAAAGGGCAAATTCCCCACCCTCCTATTGCTAGAGATCTAATGTCTTCTCCAGTGCGAACAATTCGCCCGGAGACTACTATAGCCGAAGCACAAAGGATTTTATTACGTTATGGACATTCAGGTTTATCTGTAGTTAATAACCAAGATTTATTAATTGGAATTATTTCCAGACGTGATTTAGATATTGCTTTACATCATGGATTTAGTCATGCACCAGTTAAAGGTTATATGACAAGTAATTTAAAAACAATTACCCCTGATACTTCCTTACCAGAAATTGAGTCTTTAATGGTAACTTATGATATTGGCAGATTACCAGTATTAGAGCAAGGGCAATTAGTTGGTATTGTCACTCGCACCGATGTTTTAAGAGAACTGCATCAATTAACAATTCAAAATCCCCAATCCCAAATCCAAAGCTATGATCAGAATTTGCGACTCAATTATGAATTAGAAAAACGTCTTACTCCTCAACTGTGGCAATTACTTAATATCGCTTCTCAAGAAGCAGAAAAACGAGGCTGGCATCTTTATTTAGTTGGTGGTGCAGTGCGAGATTTACTATTATCAGAAACAGAAAA
This sequence comes from Dolichospermum sp. FACHB-1091, assembly GCF_014697585.1. Classification (GTDB taxonomy): domain Bacteria; phylum Cyanobacteriota; class Cyanobacteriia; order Cyanobacteriales; family Nostocaceae; genus Dolichospermum. The sequence goes on from NZ_JACJSB010000001.1 coordinate 247,660, forward strand.
TCGCACTTTAATGATTAATGATATTGATTTAGTAGTTGATGGTTTTCATAAAACAGCAAATGTCGGTGCAGGGGTAGAACTAGCTAAAGCCTTACAGCACATTTATCAAAATGCCAGATTAGAAATTCATGGTGCTTTTCAAACTGCGGCTTTATTATGGCATAAAGATATATTATTAGATTCATTATGGGTAGATATTGCCACAGCCAGAACCGAGTTTTATCCTTATCCAGCAGCAAATCCAGAAGTTGAAGCTAGTTCCATTCGTCAAGATTTATATCGGCGAGATTTTACAATTAATGCTATGGCTTTGCGGTTAACTTCTCCTCGTGCTGGTGAATTATTAGATTTTTTTGGTGGTTTTATAGACTTAAAAAATCAGCAAATTAGAATCTTACACGCTAATAGTTTTATTGAAGATCCGACGCGGATTTATCGCGGGGTGCGGTTTGCGGTACGGTTTGGATTTTCCCTAGAAACCCAAACAGAAACCTATATTCGTTATGCTATAAATAGTGGAGTTTATAATCGTACTAGTCAAGAAAATAGTAAAACTCCGGCTTTGCAAACTCGACTAAAAACTGAATTAAAGTATATTTTGGCAGCACATTATTGGCAATCAGCTTTAGAATTACTTAATAATTTAGGGGCTTTACAATGTATTCATCCTACGCTAAAATTAGATAGAGAACTTAACCGACAATTAAATTTATTAAACCACTGTTTAAGGAAATTTGACAAAAAACAAACTTTAATAAATTGGCAAATGCGTCTGGAGGTATTAATAGCTTATTTAAAACCAGAATATCGGGAAAAAGTTGCTAAAAATCTCCAAGTAGCTGATGATAGTATTAGCAGATTAGAGAAATTATCTGAAATTCAATCTGAGGTAATGAGATTATTACCCACTTTTGAAAAACCCAGTCAAACTGTATATTTACTCAAAAAATATGATTTACAAACTTTGATTTTAATTGCTTTACAAAGTCCCCGGAAAATTAGAAGAAGAATTTGGCAATATTTAACAAATTGGGGAAATATTCAACCGCTGTTAAATGGGAATGATTTAAAACAATTAGGTTATAAACCTAGTCCCCAATATAAGCAAATGCTTGATGATTTATTAACTGCGACTGTAGATGGTATAATTAAGGATAAGGCTCAAGCACAGGAATTTTTAGCCCAGCATTATCCTGGGTAATTAAAATTGAAAATATGAGGTTAATATGCAAATCCAAACATCCAGCAAATATTACACTCCAGAAGAATATATAGAACTAGAGGAAAAATCAGAATTTAAAAATGAATATATACACGGGGAAATTATACCTATGACTGGTGGAACTACAAATCATAATGAAATTGCAGGTAATTTTTATCTACATTTTAAATTAAAAATGCGGAATCAAAATTACAAGATTTATATGGGTGATGTTAAATTATGGATAGAGCGTTATCAAATATATACTTATCCAGATATTATGGTAATTCAAGGAGAACCAACATATCAAGGAACTGGAACTACTCAAGTAACAAATCCTTTAATGATTGTAGAAGTGTTATCTAAATCAACTATAAATTATGATAAAACTGACAAATTTAGATTTTATCGTTCTCTTCCTGAATTGAAAGAATATATTATGATTAACCAATATGAATATTTTATTGAACAATTTGCTAAAAATGCAGAAGAACAATGGGTATTAACTGAATATGAATCAGTCAATGATATATTATCTTTAAAATCAATAGATTTTCAAATTCCTTTTAGCGATATTTATGAAGGTGTAAATTTCCAGTAGGTTGGGTTGAGGAACGAAACCCAACATTATTAAACCTGATTATTAAAACTTTTGTTGGGTTGCATAGATTTTCAAATTCCTTTTAGCGATATTTATGAAGGTGTAAATTTCCAGTAGGTTGGGTTGAGGAACGAAACCCAACATTATTAAACCTGATTATTAAAACTTTTGTTGGGTTGCATAGATTTTCAAATTCCTTTTAGCGATATTTATGAAGGTGTAAATTTCCAGTAGGTTGGGTTGAGGAACGAAACCCAACATTATTAAACCTGATTATTAAAACTTTTGTTGGGTTGCGCTGTCGCTTAACCCAACCTACATTTGATTGTACATTAAATTTCATCAGGATCTATATTTAATTCTCGCAATTTTGCTGCTAAACGTTCTGCGGTTTCTTCAGGGGTAAAAACTAGCTTTCCTTCTGGTGTGAAATACCGCAATAATCCCTCATGAATTCCCAAATATAAATTTAATTGTTCACTCCATAAATGTCCTTTTTCATTTGCTTCTAGAGGTTGATATTTTCCATCTAATAAATGAAAACCTGCAAATTCTAGTGTATAAGGATCAAACCAAAAATAATCTGGTGTGCGAAAAGTATTTTGATAAAGTTCTTTTTTATATTCCTTATCTGTATTTGCTGTAGTTGGAGACAGAATTTCTAAAATAAAATTAGGGTATTTACCGTCTTCATTCCAAACTACCCAACTTTTTCGAGTTTTGCGTTCTGTTCCTAGCACAACAAAGAAATCTGGACCTCGGAAATATTCTGATTTTTTCTGATTAGGACTATAGTAAATGGTGAGATTTCCCGCAGCATAGAAATCAGTTTTATCTTTCCACAACCATTTAAGACATTTAATTAAGAGCATAATTTGCTCTAGATGTAGTTCTGTTTCCACGGGTGGTTCATCACTATATAAATCACTGGGGGGGAAAATCACATCTTGAGAGATGTTTTCCTTACATTCTAATTTTTGAGTAACCATCATGATATGACACCAAGTAGTTATTTGTTGATTATAGCATTAATTGTCAGAATCAGGTTTTACAGGATTAAAAGATTAACAGGATTTGATATTCATTAATCCTGAAAATCCTCAAATCCTGGTTATCCTGATTCTGACAAATTCTTTTTTTATCGAACCACAGAGAACACAGAGAACAGGGAGAAAATGTCAAAATTATCTGCGTTTATCTGCGTTTAATTTTTGATATTTTATCCTGAAAATCCTCAAATCCTGGTTATCCTGATTCTGACAATTTCTTTTTTTTATCGAACCACAGAGAACACAGAGAAGACAGAGAAAATGTCAAAATTATCGGCGTTTATCGGCGTTTATCTGCGTTTAATTTTTGATATTTCATCCTGAAAATCCTTTAATCCTGGTTATCCTGATTCTGACATTTCTTTAATTATTTTCATTGTTTCTACACTCACGGTACAAACTCTCATTAATAAATCTATTACCTGTTCTTTATAATCTGCGAAACGATAGGTATTGAATTTTTCCGCAATGGTGGGATCTTTTGGTTTTTTCTCTTTATATTGATCTAATATCCATTCTAATGCACTACGATTACCTAACATATATTCCCACGCGATTTTAGGAATGTTTGATAATGTGGTGACATCATCTAAGATGATATTATCTTTGGTTTTGTCTGCTTTTAGTTTCGGTTTGGGTGTTTTTTGGTTGTCTTTTAAGGGAATATCAAGACGGGTTAGGTTATAAGGTGTAACTGTTTCATAGTTAATATGAATTTCCATGAGTTGTTTTCCCCAATTAACCCATTTTCGGAAGTTTTCATAATAGGGTAAGCGGGGAAAGTCGCGTTTTAGGTTGAGTTCGTATTTGGTGCGATAAGCTGGGTTATGTAGGACTGCGTAGGTATAATGAAAGATGTCTATTTTGGTAATTGTTTCATCTTGGTAATGGGTTTGAATTTGTTTTAGTCCCCAGTCGGTTATGTTATCAATGCGTTTTCCTTCTTGATTATAAGAGTATAAAGGTAAACATTGAGAATCACCTGTTAAATGACCATCTGCTAAACAATTAGAAACTAAAACATGGAATATTTTAGGTGAACCTATTGTATTAAAAACAATAGAATAATTTTCTTGATCAAGATTTTTTCCTAAAATCTCATAATGATTTTTTGTTAATCTGTGATTAAATATTTTTTCAGTGTAATGAAACTGTTTACAAAAAGGTCTATAAAGGGTCTTTCTAATTACTTTTGGATTATGTTCCACTTGGATTTTTGATTTCCAATACATTTCTAAAGAAGAACTCCATTTTATGGAATAATCAACTACATTATTTTGCACACTTTGGTTATAGATTTTATTAAAAAATAACATTTTTTCGACTAAATTTTGATTACTATAGTCATAAACCCATTCATCTCTATTTGTCAAAACGCCCAAAGAAGATAATAAAAATAAAGAATTATCAAGTGTTGGCTTTTTGGTAACTAAAGGTAAAAGAATTTCAAAATCATTATCAGATTGATTGATCCAATTATAGTTTTTATCTGGTTTAATATGATCAAAAGGAATTTGATTAAATTTAGTTTGAGATAAAAACTTTAACTTATCATTTGCTATATCAAATTCTGGACGACGAATATAAAATATTTGACAACTATTAAAATCACTATTCAGTTTTTTCACCAAAAACATAATAGCGACACCAGTTTGAATCCCAAAAACATTATGTGTAGTTCCTGAAAGTTTAGGATTCTTCCTCACATCACCATGTAAATCTATAATATAAATATAACTAAAATCATCAGTTACCGCTTTTCTAAAACCATCAAATGCTCTTGCGTCAATAAAAGATGAATTAGTAATAAACGCAATAATCCCATTTTTACCTAGTCTATCAGCAGCCCATCTAATAAATCTAGTGTACATATCATAAACAATATTAGTATTCTGCGCTTTACTATATTTAATATAAGATTCCTTAATTAACTTATCTATAGCAGTATAATAACGATTAGCATTATTATCATTAAAATTCTCCTGTTTTGCATTATAAGGAGGATTACCAATAATCACAGAAATAGTTCTATCATTCTGTCTTTTGATTCTCGCAGTATTCTCCACAGTCATAGCAAACAAATCCAATTGCTTACCCTCAAAAGAGGTATTATCCAAAGTATCCACAAAACAAATATTTTCAAACTCCTCATACACCCCCATTTTCTGCTTATAGGTAAATTCAATATTCAAATTCGCAA
>NZ_JACJSB010000010.1 GCF_014697585.1 Dolichospermum sp. FACHB-1091
AATGACACAATTGATGGCGGTGCAGGTGATGACACAATTAATGGTGGTACTGGCAATGACACAATTGATGGTGGCGCTGGTGTTGATACCTTAACCTTGGACTTATCCACTCAAACTGGCAATCTTCTTATTAACAATGCCACTACTGGAATTAATTTAACTGGCATTGTCACAGCCACTAACTTTGAGAATTTTACTATCACGACAGGTAGTGGCAACGATACGATTACTCAATCAGGATTAGTTAATAATATTGTTGTTCGTGGCAATGACACTATTAACGGTGGGGCTGGTAACGACACGATAAACACTGGATTAGGTATTGACAGTGCCGATGGAGGAGCAGGAGATGATTTACTAATTGTTGATTACTCCATAGGTGATACTGGAAGTGGGATGGACTTATCTACCTACGCAGGTGCAGAAGGATTTTATGGTACAGCTTATCGAACTAATCTCTCCACTGGTCAATACTTAGACAGAGTTGATTTCTCTGGGATAAATCGGTTTCAGATTACTGGTACAAGTCAGAATGACACTATCACTACTGGCAGTGGTAATGACACCATTAATGGTGGGGCTGGTAATGACACTATCAATGGTGGTACTGGCAATGACACAATTGATGGTGTTAACGGAACACTCCTGACACCAGGATTAGGAGAAATAGATGTTCTCACAGGTGGTACTGGGAGCGATCGCTTTATCTTAGGAAATGCTACCAAGGTTTATTATGATGATGGCAATACTCTAACTAATGGTAGTAACGACTATGCCGACATTACCGACTTCAACATCGGAGATATTATTCAACTGCAAGGAACAAGCAGTAATTACCTCCTGGCTGTTGTCGGTGTGGACACTCAAATATTAATCAATAAACCCGGAACAGAACTAGATGAACTCATTGGTATAGTCCGAAATCAAACAGGCTTGAGTCTAACTAGCAGTAACTTTGCTTATGCAGCCTTACCCACCATTACCCTAGCAGTATCTCCTAGCAGTGTGACAGAAGACGGTACAACCAATTTGGTTTACACTTTTACTCGTACAGGAGCAACAACGAGTGCCTTAACAGTTAACTATGGCATCACTGGCACAGGTGACAGTATAGACTATACAGGTGCAACACCAGGAACAGGAAAAACCATCACCTTTGCAGCAGGTTCAGCCACAGCCACCCTCACAATAGACCCCACAGCAGATACCACCGTTGAAGCTAACGAAACTGTAGCCTTAACCCTAGCTGCTGGTACAGGTTACACCATTGGGACAACCACAGCAGTCACAGGAACTATTACCAATGATGATTTACCCACCATTACCCTAGCAGTATCACCCAGTAGCGTTCTAGAAGACGGTACAGCCAACCTAATTTACACTTTCACTCGTACAGGAAGCACTACCAGTGCCTTAACAGTCAACTATGGTATCACTGGCACAGCCGACAGTAGCGACTATACAGGAGCAACACCAGGAACAGGAAAAACCATCACCTTTGCTGCGGGTGCAAGTACAGCCACTTTAACCATAGACCCCACAGCCGATACCATTGTTGAAAGTAATGAAACTGTAGCCTTAACATTAGCAACAGGAACAGGTTACACCATTGGTACAACCACTGCTGTCACGGGAACTATTACTAATGATGATTTCCCCAGCGTCACCCTAGCAGTATCTCCTAGTAGCGTTCTAGAAGACGGTACAGCCAACCTAATTTACACTTTCACTCGTACAGGAAGCACCACCAGTGCCTTAACAGTCAACTATGGTATCACTGGCACAGCCGACAGTAGCGACTATACAGGAGCAACACCCGGAACAGGAAAAACCATCACCTTTGCAGCCGGTGCAAGTACAGCCACTTTAACCATTGACCCCACAGCCGATACAATTGTTGAAGCTGATGAAACTGTAGCCTTAACATTAGCTGCTGGTACAGGTTACACCATTGGGACAACCACAGCAGTCACGGGAACTATTACCAATGATGATTTCCCCACCATTACCCTAGCAGTATCTCCTAGCAGTGTGACAGAAGACGGTACAACCAATCTGGTTTACACTTTTACTCGTACAGGAGCAACAACGAGTGCCTTAACAGTCAACTATGGCATCACTGGCACAGGTGACAGTACAGACTATACAGGTGCAATACCAGGAACAGGAAAAACCATCACCTTTGCAGCCGGTGCAAGTACAGCCACTTTAACCATTGACCCCACAGCCGATACAATTGTTGAAGCTGATGAAACTGTAGCCTTAACATTAGCTGCTGGTACAGGTTACACCATTGGGACAACCACAGCAGTCACGGGAACTATTACCAATGATGATTTCCCCACCATTACCCTAGCAGCATCTCCTAGCAGTGTGACAGAAGACGGTACAACCAATCTGGTTTACACTTTTACTCGTACAGGAGCAACAACGAATGCCTTAACAGTCAACTATGGCATCACTGGCACAGGTGACAGTACAGACTATACAGGTGCAATACCAGGAACAGGAAAAACCATCACCTTTGCAGCAGGTTCAGCCACAGCCACCCTCACAATAGACCCCACAGCAGATACCACCTTTGAAGCTGATGAAACTGTAGCCTTAACATTAGCTGCTGGTACAGGTTACACAGTGGGAACAACCACAGCAGTCACGGGAACTATTACCAATGATGATTTAGTACCTAATATTAACCTCAGTGCTAACCAGACCATAGTTGAAGGTAATACCAACCCTCAAAACGTTACTTATAGCGTTACTCTTTCCAACACTAGCGCCCAAACTATTACCGTCCAATATGCGACTGCTAACGGGACAGCCATAGCAGGATCAGACTATACCAGCACCAGCGGAACTCTTACCTTTAACCCTGGTGTTACCAGTCAAGTGATCAATATTCCTATTCTCAATGATTCCATAAATGAAGCTAATGAAACCTTTAGCCTCACCCTTAATTCTCCCACTAATGCCAGCTTGGGTATAAGCCAAACTGTAACTACAACCATAACCGATACCCTCACTGCTTCTGTTACCACCACCTTACCAGCCAACGTAGAAAATCTGACTTTAACAGGAACAGCCGCAATCAACGGTACAGGTAACGCAGGTAATAACATCCTCACAGGTAACAGTGCCAATAACACCCTCTCAGGTCTTGATGGCAATGAAACTTATTCTTTTGTAGCTAATAGTGCTTTGGGAACTGACACAATTACAGAAACGGCAACAGGGGGAACTGATATTATTGATTTTACGGGAACAATTGCTGCTGTGAATGTAAATTTAGGTATCACTACATCACAAACCGTTAATAGCAATCTCAAACTCATCCTTTCTGCCAATAATGTCATTGAAAATGCTACAGGTGGCACGGCTAATGACCGTCTCACGGGTAATGCTCTAAATAATACCTTAAATGGCGGTAGTGGTAATGACCAACTGCAAGGGTTAGGAGGAGATGACATTTTGTGGGGAGGATTCGGTGATGATATTCTCAACGGTGGCACTGGTAATGATCAATATCGCTTCCAAGGTAATGGGGTATTTAGCAGCAGTTTAGGTGTTGATTATATTACTCAGTTTGATGCCGGACAGGACAAAATTGCTCTCAGTCTGGGAACTTTCAATGCCATTACTAACACTTTAGGACAGTCTTTAACTGATTTCGCAGTTGTTGATGATGATGAATTGGTCAACGCTAGTAATGCCCGGATTGTTTATAGTCAAAGCACCGGTAGTTTATTTTATAATCAGGATGGTAATATTTTGGGTACAGGAACGGTGTTTGAGTTTGCTCGTTTAGGGAATCTTGATATTACCCTTGCTAGTAGCGATTTTATTTTGATTGCTTAGTTTCCTGATTTGGGATACAGCAATGCTGTATCTCCCAACATATAGGGGTTTCCGCTCTTATGAGGTACTTCATTTGCCCCCTCCTCGCACCCCCCTCAACCCCCCCGCTGCGGGGGGAAGAAAAGGATAAACTTTTGATATTGGAGGGGGTTGGAGGTGGGGTTCTTGTACCTCATAACATCGGGAAGTGCTGTATAGCAAAATTCAAGCTATATTACAAGATGAAGTTCAGATGCCGTTAAGAAATCGCGTTTATGTCTGTCCTAACTGCGGTTTTGAGTATGATAGAGATTTATAGAGATTTACAGCGGGTTGCAATTTGAGTCAGGAAGCGGTCAGGTTGACCGTGGTGGAGACGTTCCATGAAACGTCTCTAAATAGTGCGGACAATTTCAGGAAGAAGCAAGAAGAAAAGCTGGTACTTGTTAGCATTTGTTAGCTTTTTTGTATCAGCTTAAATTAAACCTATATCTGACTGTTATGACTCGCTGGTTCAGGTTTAATAATAATGGGATTGGGAAGAGATGGTGGTTTAGATACCTTTGTTTCCGCTTGTGTTTGTCCTGTTTGATTCCAGAGAATCATTGAGAGTAAACCATCTACTAAACTGTTACTATTACCATTACCATTGCTGCTACTTACCGTAATGTCAGGGATAATACGGACATTGCGATCGCCTATAATTTGCATTAACTGCATCGCTGTATAACCTTGTTTTCCTAAAGCTTCCACACCGGCGAGGTAGGTTTCCGCTTTAGCGTTACCTGTGGCGCGAATACCTTCAGCCTCCGCGACAGCTTTCAGTTTAATGGCTTCCGCTTCACCGGTTGCTTGCTGAATTTGGGCGTTAGCTTGCAATTGGGCTATTGTCACACCTTGTTCTGATTGTACCAAATCTTGCTGAATATCAGCTAATGCTGTTTCCCTGACCAACATTTGTCGTTGGGTTTCGGCCATTTGCTGCACTTCGTAAGTTTTACGTTGTTCCTCCGCGATTTTCCGTTCTGTCAAAGTGTGCATTAGTTCGTCCGGGGGCGTAATTAAACCAATTAAAGAATCCACAGCTTGCACATCATAGGCACGCAAAGCAGATTTAACGTATTCAGAAGCTTCTATTTGGCGCTCGCTACGGGCAATTAAGAAATCCAAAATGGTATATTCTTGAGCGGAATTACGGAAATAATTGCCCACAATGGGACGTAAAACTTGGTCAATGACATTTTGCATCGAACCTAAGCGAGAAATCACTTTTGGCGCGTCTGAAGCCCCAATGTGGATAATTTGAAATATCTCTAAATCAAAGCTAAAACCATCAAACGACAGCAGTTTTAACGCCTTCAAATTAGTATCATATCCGTGCTGTCCCACAATTCTGTCAGTAAAGTTTAAAACGATATTTGTCGTCGGTACTAACTCAACTTTCATCACCTTAGTATTGAGCGGGTGTTTTCCTGGATACAATGGTTCAACCCAAACCCCCTTGTGTCCTTGATTGACTAAGTTTCCGTGAGTAAAAGCCGCACCACTGACATCTTCCTGATCTTCACCGACAAAAGAAATCACCACACCGACATAACCAATGGGAATTTCCGTCATCGGTACTTGTTCGATATTTACCAACCAAGGGTTGAGATTCCACGAACCCGATAATAATACCTGTTCTTGTAAACCCCGTTGTCCCCCAGCATCAATAAATTTTTGACCATTTTGGAAGTTATCATGGCCACCAATCAAACGTCCAGCAATTTCACCTGCTGCAATTGGTGAACCATCTAACGTGGTGACAATACCAACTTTGTCTGCTGCTACTTCATAAATACGCAATTGTTCTGGACGCATACCATGGGTAGTGGCATTTGCTGTGGTAATAACTTTAAACAGAGCAGTGTTAATCCGGTAAGTACCAGCGGTAATAAAAGCAATTTGTCGTCCTTTTTCGCCACCTTTGGTCAAAAATTTGCGAGCATCTTGAAAATTATCACATTCGACAATTTTGCCCAAAATTCGCTCTGGAGGGTTAGAAGCCCCATCAGCGGCGACAACCAGAGCGATTTCTCCTTGGGGGACAATGATTACCGGCTCTTTTTTGACAGCATACTGCCAAGGCCAATAACCCCAGTGCCAACCAGGGGCCAGGGTATCTGCTTGTAAACCAGCTTCACCATTTAAAGCGATTAATCTATTAGGGGGTAATACTTTACCAGAGAAGGTAAATTTTCTGACAACAATGCCCACCTCGCGCTCACCGATAACTACCAGTCCACCGAAGAAAATACAACCACCAATAATAATCACAGGAACAATGATCAAAGGTTCAATTCCCATCGTTTGATAAGGAATTTGGCGGGTTACAGACTGAGTAATTATTGGCTGAGTTTGACTAGTTGGGATTGATATTGATACAGAGTTTATTTCTTTTCTTGTTAGTGTTTCTCTGGAAGTGGCATGGGCAGCATTAATACCACCTATTAAAGATAGGGCAGCGATCGCAGATGTAGCCAATCTCACAAGTTTATTGTACTTACTCTTACCCAGGGAAAATGGAAAGCTTTTCATATATGTGTACCTCATTGGGGAAATAATTATCTAATTTGTGACTTCACTATGAATCAGCCTGTTTCCTTAAATCCTATCTAAATTTTTTACCAGATTGATTCATCCTTTTAAGAAGCGGTTATAAGCTGCTTTTTACAAAACTTATTTTATTTATGTAAGTATTTTGGGAAGTTAGTGGTAGAATAAAAACGGGATTAACGCCATACTCAATCGTAACATTACTTTAACTCTTTTCAAAATCACAAATTCCAAAAGGGGTATCTATTATGGCTAATAACTTCGTCTGGGTTAACGCAACTACCTTAAATGGCACTCTTTGGGATAATGGAACTCTATCATCGCTACAATAGGAAAAGAAATATTTATTAATAAAAAAATTATTATTTATTTTATAATTTTTGGTAATTCAATATGATTAACAATAAAATTCAACCTAGACAAGCATTAAACAAAGGATTTCTGAGAATTAAACCAATTAGAAATGAGTTTGAGATATTTAAAAGGAATCTGATTACACTAATTAATCAAATTGATGAAAATGAAAGAGAGGAATTTCATAAAAATATTCTTACTGATTTTTTGAAAAATACCTATTATGGTGCTGATTACTTAATCAATATTAAAGCAAGTAATGACCTAGTAATTTATAATGGCAAAGATACTAAAAGCAGTGTTGGTGTGATTTTAGAAGCTAAAAAGGTAAATAACAATGAAATGCTCAAGGTTGATAATTTAAATACTAAAGCATTACAACAATTAGTTTTATACTTTTTACGAGAACGGATTACAAATAAAAATCCAGAAATTAGATATTTAATTGCTACTAATATTTATGAATGGTTTGTTTTTGATGCGACAATTTTTGAAAATTTGTTTGCTCAGAATACACAATTAGTCAAGCAATTTAATGATTTTGAAGAAAAACGTCTATCTAATTCTCGTACTGATTTTTTTTATAAAGAAATTGCTCAACCCGCAATAGATGAAATTCAAAATCAATTAGTTTTTACACATTTTGATATTAGGGATTATCAACAGTATTTAATTAATCAAAATCCTGAAAATGATCAAAAACTGATTCCTTTATTTAAGCTGTTTTCACCACAGCATTTATTGAAACTACCTACTACTAATGATAGTAATAGTTTAAATAAAAACTTTTATAGTGAATTACTACACATTCTTGGTTTAACGGAAATTAAAGAAGGTAGTAAAAAATTAATTCAGCGTAAATCAATTCATGAAAGGGAACAGGGTTCATTAATTGAAAATACTATCACTCGGTTGCAAGAATTACGCAAGATTGATAGATTAGAAAATTCAGAACAATTTGGAGAAAATACTGAAGACAGACTTTTTAATGTTAGTTTAGAATTAGTTATTACTTGGATTAATCGCATTCTCTTTTTAAAATTATTAGAATCTCAATTAATCAACTATCATCAAGGTAATAAGTCTTTTGCATTTCTCAATTTAGCAAAAATTCAAGATTTTGGTAATCTCAACCGTTTATTTTTTGGTGTTTTATCTCATAAACCAGAGGAAAGAGAAAAACATATAAAAAATCTTGTTGCTAATATTCCTTATTTGAATAGTTCTTTATTTGAAGTATCAGAAATTGAACATCAAACAATAGTTATTAGTAATTTAGTCAATGATGAAAAACTTTCTATTTTTAATCAGACAGTTCTTAAAGATAATCATGATCATAAACGTACAGGAAAATTAAAAGCACTAGAATATATTTTTGAATTTCTTGATGCTTACGATTTTAGTAGTGAGGGTACAGAAGAAATCCAAGAAGAAAGTAAAACCTTGATTAATGCGTCTGTTTTAGGATTGATTTTTGAGAAAATTAACGGTTATAAAGATGGTTCTTTCTTCACTCCTGGCTTTATTACTATGTATATGTGTCGGGAAACTATCCGCAGAGCAGTTTTACAGAAGTTCAGGGAAATTAAAGGTTGGAACTGTAAAAATATTGATGAATTATATGATAGAATTACAGATAAAAAAGAAGCTAATCAGATTATTAATAGTTTAAAAATTTGTGATCCAGCAGTCGGTTCTGGACATTTTTTAGTTTCAGCTTTAAATGAAATTATTACTATTAAAAGTGAGTTGAAAATTTTACTTGATAAACAAGGTAGAACTTTAAGAGATTATCATCTAGAAATCGAAAATGATGAGTTAATTATTACAGATGATGACGGAAAATTTTTCACATATAATCCTAAAAATCCAGAAAGTAGACGCATACAAGAAACACTTTTTTATGAAAAACAGACAATTATTGAAAATTGTTTATTTGGTGTAGATATAAATCCTAACTCAGTAAAAATTTGTCGGTTACGTTTGTGGATTGAACTTTTAAAGAATGCTTATTATAAGACCTCACCCCTAACCCCTCTCCTACAAGGAGAGGGGAATTTAGGAGAACTACAAACTTTACCAAATATTGATATTAATATTAAAACTGGTAATTCTTTAATTAGTCGTTTTCCTTTAAATTGGGATTTACGGACGATTTTGAAAAAAAGCGATTGGAATATTGAAAGTTATAGAAATGCTATAAAAACCTATCTCCACCCTGATAATAAAGATCAAAAACAGGAAATGGAACGATTAATTAATGATATTAAGGGTAATATAAGCACAGAAATTAGTAGCAATGATCCGAACATAGAGAAACGAAATCAAAAAATTGCAGAACTTCGTCATTTACGAGATCAAAAGTCATTATTTGTAGAAAGTAAAGCAGAAGCAAAAAGTCGTCAAAAAAAGCAAGAAAAGTTAGAACAAGAAATTAATCAACTCAATGCTGAAATTGAAGATAAAAAAAGCGGTAAATTTTATCAAAATGCTTTTGAATGGCGGTTTGAATTTCCTGAAGTTTTGAATGATGAAGGTGATTTTATCGGTTTTGATGTCGTAATTGGAAATCCTCCTTATATTTCACTATCTAAAATTAAAGAAAAAAATCAAACGGCTTATTTTCAAAATAATTATCAAACTTATACAAAGGGTGCAGATATTTATTGCTTGTTTTACGAAAAAGGAAGTTGTTTATTAAGAAAAGAAGGATTTTTAACTTACATTACTTCTAATTCTTGGTTAAAAACTATTTATGGTGATTTACTGAAAAAGTATTTAATTGAAAATCTGCAACCTCAGACCTTATTAAATATTGAAGATATGCAAATTTTTGAGGAAGCTACTGTAGAATCAAATATTATCATCTTGAAAAAAGATCAAGTTAATGAATTTTTTGATGTTGCTAGTCTCAATAATAATTATCTTATCGGTTCTTCATTAGATGAGTATTTCGATAAAAATTGTTTTCAATTTATAATACCTAATACATCAGAATGGATTATAGGTAATCAAGAAACCGTAAGTTTGAAACAAAAAATAGAGCAATCCTCTAAACTTTTAAAAGAATTTGATATTAATATTAATAGAGGTTTGCTTACTGGACTAAATGCAGCTTTTATTATCAATGAGGAAACTAAAAATCAATTAATTGCTGAAAGTTCTAATTCTGCTGAAATAATTCAGCCAATTTTAAGAGGTAGAGACTTAAAAAAATATAGTTATGAATTTTCTGGATTTTATCTCATTAATACACATAACGGAGTTGCAAAAAATAATATTGAGAGAATTAAAGTTAAAGAAAATTATCCATTTATCTATAATTATCTGCTTTCTTTTCTTCCTGAAATAAAACAACGACAAGATCAGGGTCAGCATTGGACAAATCTTAGAAATTGCGCTTATTTAGAAGATTTTCATAAACCTAAAATTGTTTGGGGTGAAATTTCTGATCAACCCAAATTTGCTTTTGATGACTCTAACTATTATGCTGAAGCTACTACATTTTTAATGACTGGTGAAAAACTTAAATATTTGTTAGCAATTTTAAATTCAAAACTATCAGAATGGTATTTTAACCAGATTTCAACTACTACAGGAATGGGTACAAATAGATGGAAAAAGTATAAAATTGAAATGTTACCCATTAAAGAACCTACGGAAACTGAAGAATTGTTATTAGAAACAATAGTTAATCAAATCCTCGCTGCTAAAAAATCAGATCCAAAAGCAGATACAACTGCATTAGAAGCAGAAATAGATCAGTTAGTTTATCAACTTTATGAACTAACAGCAGAAGAGATAAAAATTATAGCAGGATAAACACCACAAATCTTATCTAAAAGATAAAGCAATTCCCGGTGTTACATACAGCACTTCCCGATGTTATAAGGTACAAGAACCCCACCCCCAACCCCCTCCCCGCAAGCGAGGAGGGGGCTTAAGATGTACCTTATAAGAGCGGAAACCCCTGTATTTAGCGGGCAAGATGCCCGCACCACAAGAGTTTCATGATTCAACTTTGTACCTCATCAGAACGGAAAACGCTGTAAAGCTATGAAATTAAAATAAAATACCAATAAAATAGGGTGGACAAAATCGCCCACCCTGAAAATCCAGCAGTTGTAATTAAATTTACACCAAACCACCAGCAGCTTGAAAACGAGCGCGGGCGCGTTTTAATGCTTTTGTAGCCTGGATTTGTGCTTGACGATCTTCTGGTTTAACTTGACTTAGAGTAGTTTGTGCTTTATTAAATGCAGTGCGAGCTTCTTCAAGTTTAATTGTGTCGCCCCGTTCCGCACCGTTGACTAGAATTGTCACTTCATCTTCATCAACTTCAGCAAAACCGCCTAAAAGAGCGATCGCTTGCCAGTTGGCATTTTTATTAGCCCGAACACGCATAACACCAATATCTAAAGCTGTTAACATGGGGGCGTGTCCACTCAGGACACCTAACTGACCAGTAGTGCTAGGTAAAACTACTTCATCAGCTTCAGCATCCCAAACGATTTTATCTGGGGAAATTACACGAACGGTCAGAGTCATATTCTTTAGTTTCTACTTATGGTTGGTAATTGGTAATTGGTAATTGGTAATTGGTAATTGGGAGGAACTTCTTACCCATTACCCATTACCCATTAGCCATTAGCCTTTGAGCTTTTCTGCTTTAGCTTTAGCTTCTTCGATATCACCTACCAAGTAGAAAGCTTGCTCAGGTAAAGCATCCAACTCACCAGAAAGAATTTGTTTAAATCCTTTAATGGTATCTTCCAACTTCACATACTTACCAGGAGAACCAGTAAATACCTCAGCGACAAAGAAAGGCTGAGACAAGAACCGTTCAACTTTCCGCGCCCGTGCGACAATCAGACGGTCTTCTTCAGACAATTCATCTAAACCAAGAATGGCGATAATGTCTTGTAATTCTTTGTAACGTTGCAGAGTAGATTGTACAGCCCGTGCAGTATCATAATGATCGCTACCAACGATGCCAGGTTGCAACATAGTAGAAGTAGAACCCAGAGGATCAACCGCAGGATAGATACCTTTAGAAGCCAAACTGCGAGATAATACAGTTGTTCCGTCTAAGTGAGCAAAGGTAGTTGCAGGAGCAGGATCGGTCAAGTCATCGGCAGGTACATATACAGCTTGAATAGAAGTAATAGAACCTTCTGTAGTAGAGGTAATCCGTTCTTGCAAAGCACCCACATCTGTACCCAAAGTAGGCTGATATCCTACAGCGGAGGGCATACGACCCAAAAGCGCCGATACTTCAGAACCAGCTTGGACAAAGCGGAAGATATTATCAACAAACAACAATACGTCTTGCTTGTTCACATCACGGAAATACTCAGCCATTGTCAAGCCAGATAAACCAACCCGCATTCTTGCTCCGGGTGGCTCATTCATTTGACCATAAACTAGAGCGATTTTGGATTCATTGAGATTATCCTTATTGATAACTCCAGATTCCATCATTTCGTTGTAAAGGTCATTACCTTCACGAGTGCGTTCACCCACACCAGCAAATACCGATACACCACCATGTTGAGTAGCGATATTATTGATCAATTCCATCATGATCACGGTTTTACCCACACCAGCACCGCCGAACAGACCGATTTTACCGCCGCGTCTGTAGGGTGTTAGCAAATCCACAACCTTAATACCGGTCTCAAATACAGAGGGAGTGGTTTCCAACTCTGTGAATTTAGGAGCGTCCCGGTGAATAGGTAGAGATGCTTCAGCGTTTACGGGACCTTGGTTGTCTACAGGTTCGCCCAAAACGTTGAAAATCCGTCCCAAGGTAGCTTTACCAACGGGTACACTGATAGGAGCGCCAGTATCAACAACTTCTAAACCACGGACTAAACCATCTGTGGTACTCATAGCTACAGCCCGGACTTGGTTATCGCCCAGGAGTTGCTGTACTTCAACGGTTAATTTCAGTTGTTGTCCAGCTTCGTTTGTGCCAGTGATAGTTAAAGCGTTGTAGATTTGGGGTAATTTACCGCCGGGGAATTTAACGTCTACAACTGGACCAATGATTTGGGTAATGTACCCAATGTTTGTTTTTTCTGCGGTGGTGACCATGCTGCGCCTAAATGATTGAAGCTGTTTTTCACAAGTGGGTTCTTTAAGACCCCAGATCAAGCGATATCATCTTTTAGGTTAGCACCTAACGACTCCACCTTTGCCTTAAATTCATTATTAAGAACAGATTTCCGATTTCTTACACAAGTTGAGTATCTCTGGTATCAAAAGCTATAAATTATGTTTCGCACCAAGACGCAAAGGCGCGAAGTTTGAGATTTTCAGTCATTCTGCAAAATAAATTACACATTTAGAACCGACTTTTTTATACTAATGCTACTAACCTCTGAAAGTTTCTTCATGGTTCATTATTCCCAGGTAGAACCTCTAGGACTGCATTCCCAGTCTGGAGACTGGGAACGAGAGATACCACGCGAGCTATCAGCAAACCCTAATTAACTTTTTTCAACACAATACAGGTAACAGAAATATCTTTGAATAGCCATAAAGCATATTTCAGAGAATCAAACCAACGCAATGGTTGGTAAATGGGTAACATAAGTCGAATCAACATCGCTAGTGTATACAATATGGGCGTAGTAGTAGTTGATTTTACTAAATAACCTCCTGGGAGAATTTCCCCATTGACAATTTTGAAATCGGGAAACAGGCTACTTAATTCCTGGATACTGGGTCGAAACATTGTATCAATAGGATCGCAGTGATAAGGATATTTATAGGGAACCGTCACGAAAAGATAGCCATTTTTAGGGACAATAGAGCTAATAATTTTACTTATTTCTTCTCTGTTATTGATGTGTTCCAATAGGTTAGAACAGATAACAGATTGAATATTCATTTCTGAAAGTTTCTTTAAAAAATCAAGGTTGCATAAGTCTCCGACGAGATCAACACCTATATCATTTTTTATGTCCGTATGAATTACTGAGTAGCCTTTTGTTCTGGCAGGTTTGAATAATAACTCATCAATCCAGGGTTGTTCTTCTTCTCTAAATTTTTTGTTAGAACTACCAATATTTAGCATAGGGAATACACTGTTAGGATTGAGAGAATAGATAATATTTGCTAACCACTTAGCTTCTTCTCTGAACATAATGATTTAATGTCATGTAATTTGACTATCTTAAACGAAAATCAGGATATTTTTTACTCATAAGATATATTCATAAATTTGAGATTAATTTGAGATTAATTTGAGATTTTTTTTCTCAGTTTAACTTTGATCAATAATTCATCTTTAATGCGGTTTAAAATCGAAGTTTCATTTAAAGTTGAGAGAATTTGATTAACTACTGCTTTTGGTCCATCTGGTCCCCAATTTGCACCATTTGCTAAATAAGCTTTAGTAACTTGTCCAATACCATAAGAAGAGACACCAGCTACTCCTGCTTGAGTAATAGCTATGGATAAATAGGGTCCAATTGTCATTCCTGCGGTTGCTGTTGTTGAGATTCCTAACAAAGTTTTTAAACCACTTAAACCAAGATTTGCGAATAGTTCACTAGCACCAATACCACCCATACTCACAGCGATTTTTTGGAGTAATTTGACAGCACCAGTTTCTGTCATAGGGATACCATAAAGTTTAGATAAACCTAAAATTAAGGAAATATCTATAATGACAGCACTTAATATATCAACTACTGTAACAGGATTGAGGGCGATGGCCAATGCCTTAGTAATTACTGCTTTCCAAATCAACTGATTAGCATTTTCTTCCCTAATTATTAATTTTCGTTCTATCAATTGCTCATTCACATGATCAGCATAAAGCATAGTATTTAAAGCCACTAAAGCCTTACCTTCACGGTGGAGAACTTCCAAAATTTTTAATTTTAGTTCTTCAACTTGCGACTTACCTTTTTTCAATTTTACACTTCTAGTACCATCAGAATTTTGTACTGCAATTCTCACCAATGGAGCAGCAGAAGCCATGACAATTTCTGCTGGTGAAAGTAATTCTCGTACCCTATCATCTCGAATTTTTTCGTAAATTGTAATTCTGTCAGTTTCAGGATATTGATCAACTTTATTAAAGACCAAAATTATCGGTTTACCTACTTCTCGTAATTGAGATAAAGCTAGTTGTTCAATTTTAGTCATATCTCCTGCAATCACAAACAGAATTAAATCAGCTTGTTTAGCGATTTGTTCAGCCAAAGCGGCGCGAGTTTCACCGTCTACTTCATCTAATCCGGGAGTATCAATTAATTCCACTTGAGATTGGCCGTTGCTAGGTAATGTAGCTTTCAAAGTTCCCAAAACTTCTTCACTAATACTCCAATTTACCATTTGAGCATCACGAGTCACACCATGTAAAGGACCAGTAACAAAGACCTCTTCCCCAACTAAAGCATTAAGAAGAGAAGATTTACCACGTCCTACCATCCCAAAAGCAGCAATTTGGACTACCATGCTTTCTAATTTATCTAGCATAGTTTCCAAATCGTGAATTTCAGCTTCTAAACCTAATTTTTCCCCAGGAGAAAGATCCAGATTATTCACTAAGTTTCGTAATGCGGTTTTGGCTTGTTTGTAATTAAGTTCCGCTTGGATATCGTCAAAGGTAAAAATGGCGCTGTCTAGTTCTTCTTCCCGGTTGGGGAAGGATTTAGGTATATTATTCATTTTTTTTAAGTTTTAATACTTAATTATTTCACCATTATTAAGAATAATTCTTGAAAAGGCTCATACTACATTGTGAAGTGTGGAATGTGGAATTTAAGGGAGAACAGGAACTTTCTCGGGGACAGTGGCAGAAAATTGCTTTGTCTTGTGCTTTTATGCGATCGCAGGCTGATATCTTGGTGTTAGATGAACCAACATCCGCAATATATCAGGACTTACGCAAAATATCTCTCAAACCCTCTCTTCTTCGTTCTCTTCGTTCCTATCCCTGACGGGACGCTCCGCGAACGTGGTTCATTATTCCGTGACTTGTGCGTAAGTCCTATATATAAGAAAACTTAAGATATAACAACTTGATGTAATTCATTGGGAGTAAGATGAGAATGAACAACTTCACCATCACGAAACCAAACAATGCGCTTAGTTTGACGCGCAACTTCTGATTCATGGGTGACGATAACAACAGTAATCCCACTACTATTAAGTTCACTAAATAAATCTAATACTTCTTGGGTAGTGTGAGAATCAAGTGCGCCGGTGGGTTCGTCAGCCAGGAGAACAACGGGACGGTTGACAATGGCGCGAGCGATCGCTACTCTTTGTTGTTGTCCCCCTGATAATTGGGTCGGTTTATTATTGAGGCGTTTTTCTAACCCGACTTTGATTAATGCTTCTGTGGCTCGTTCTTTTCTTTCCCCAGGTTTAACACCAGCATATACCATTGGTAACATGACATTTTCTAAGGCTGTTAATTGGTTTAATAAATGGAATTGTTGAAAGACAAACCCTAGTTTTTTATTACGAATATGCGCCAATTCTGTATCACTCATTTGCGCGACATTCAAATTATCTAAATAATAACTTCCCTGACTAGGACGATCTAAACAACCGATAATATTCATGGCTGTGGATTTCCCCGAACCAGAAGGTCCCATAATCGAACAATATTCACCTTTTTCAATTACCAAATTCACCTGATTAAGTGCTTTAACTTCTATATCTCCAATTCCATAAACTTTGAAAATATCCTCTAAACAAATAATTGCTGATTCTGATGCAGTCTGGAGAGTATTCGTATCACTTATTGTAATAGTTTTATCCATAAAGATTTATCCTCATGCGAACTACCATTGTAGCGTACAGATTGCTGTTTGTGTGAAGATTAATTAAAACCCAGCAATTCTCATTTTCAAAAAAATGGTTCCAGGATAGCAATAAAATTCAAGATGGTGAAGTGAGTAATTGGACTATATGTGGTATCTGAAGTTACATATCTCGGTGATCAAGCCTGCTATTGAAAAAAATGTTACTTAAAATATTAACTTGATTTTAATCCCCTCAACTCAAGAGTTAAGGGGTTATTGGGTAAGATGATTACAAAAACCAACCGTAGGAGTGTAAACCCTTACCCAAAAGATTTACACCCAGGTAACAAATCCAAACCACGACAAAACCAGCAGCGGCTAAAATTGCGGGTTTTCTACCTTGCCAACCGCGAGTTATTCTAGAATGCAGATAGGCCGCGAAAACTAACCAAGTAATTAGCGCCCAAGTTTCCTTGGGGTCCCAACTCCAGTAAGAACCCCAGGCTTCATTAGCCCAAACTCCACCAGCAATAATACCGATAGTTAAGAGGGGAAATCCTAAGCCAATAATGCGGTAACTAATATTATCCAGGGTTTCAGCTAAATTCAGGCGTTGAGGTGAAAGATTTTCAGTAGTTTTACTGGAAGTAGTTGTAACTAAATCTAAAACCGCTGTGCCATTTCCGTTGTTACTGCTTTCCATGCGTGAAAAGCCATTAGTTTCCGCAGTGTTTGCAGATGTGATTAACTCTAACTCATCTGCTTTGATTAATTTATAACCATTACTGCGATAACCGCCATTACCAACAGAACTACCTTGTAATTGGATATTTTTTCCGCCAGTGACAATTAAAAAAGCGATCGCTAACAATGCCCCTACCATTAAAGCAGAGTAACTTAACATCATAACACTAACGTGCATCATCAGCCAATTAGATTTCAAAGCCGGGACTAAAGGCTCTGAAACCTGCATATTTGCTGGTAGAGTCAGAGTAGCAAAAGCCGTAATTCCCATAGCTACTGGTGCGGTGACAACACCAACCAAGCGACTACGACTACTATTTTCAGCAATTAGATGTACAGCGGTAATTCCCCAAGTCAGGAAAAATAGAGACTCATAGAGATTACTAAGGGGAAAATAGCCAGCTTCTATCCATCTAGCCCCCAACAAAGTAGCCATACACAAATTAGCAATGGCCATTCCAGCCGTCCCCAAAGCCGCTGTCAGCGATAAACTCGGAAAAGCCGCCCCCACCCAGTACACCAACATTGTACAGAATAAGACAGCAAAAGAGGCGTTATCTAGCCAGTTCTGGAGTACAACCAGATTCATAAACAATTCTCTCCAGTGGATACTTGAAAAATCAATTGCGCTTACCTTGATCCTATCTGGTTTTGGGGATTAGTCATTGGCAAGATTAACCGTTGATTAACCTTGATAATTCATCTGACCCCGATATTTAGATCAAAATTTAGATAAAAACCGATAGCCCACCTGGGAATGAATTCCCAGTCTCATAGCAAAAGTCATCTCAAGATGACTAAATAAACCAGAAATTTTTCAGGAAACTAAAGTTTACTTTCGCTATTAGCCCTGATAGCGTAGCGTGGCGTAAGCCATAATGAATTTCAGAGCGGGTTTGAAAGCCCACCTGGGAATGAATTCCCAGTCTCATAGCAAAAGTCATCTAAAGATGACTAAATAAACCAGAAATTTTTGAGGAAACTAAAGTTTACTTTCGCTATTAGCCCTGATAGCGTAGCGTGGCGTAAGCCATAATGAATTTCAGAGCGGGTTTGAAAGCCAACAAATAAACTGTCTGTAGCCTCAGTTGACACTAATGAGCAGTGCTAAACCCTGACTAGAGAATCACACAATTAAGCAATTTTAAATACAACTCTGTCCATAACCTGACTAAACTTGTCTACATTTAGATATAATTTAGGAGAGCAAAAGTATTAAATTAATATTGCACAAATTACCTAAAGTTATGAAACAAAGGTTATTTAGTCAATGGTGCATAGGGTTGGCGCAAACCGTCACCCTAGCCTCCCTGACAGCATTAACAACCATTGCGACTACCAACCAACCCAGCCACGCTAAAGGTCAGACCTTTTACTGTGGTAAGAGTAAAGGTATACCTGTTACCTTTGTCCGTACTCAAGATGGTAGAAAAGTAACAATAGTTCGCTGGACTTCTAATACTTACTTTCCACCACCTTGGACAGCCCAACGCCGTTGTGAGGAAGTATCACGGAGATTTCAACGGAGTAATGACAACGGTAGTCTGAAAAATATCACCACTGGGACGCTGAGAGGTGAACCGGTTGTTTGTGCTGGTACTAGCCAAAATACTGCTTGTACAAGTAATAATTTATTATTTACTCTCAAACGTGGAGTTAATCCCAGTGCTACTCTTCGCAGACTCTTAGACCGTCGGGGTTTGGCTGCTGGTAATACACTCAATGAAAGTGCAGGTGACACAATTAATATTGATTTCCAGCTTTACCTCGATAATGCCACTGTTGAACCGGATTAAATTAACATGATTTGGCGGATATTAAAATTTGTCGCCTGTATTGGCGGTTTGTCAATGTTGCTTTCAAGTTCGGCAGCAAGTATCAGTATTTCTGCCAGACAAAGTAGCATTATACAATCGCCAATTCCATTATCAGCAGCACAGTTACAGGAAAAAGCAACTGCAATTACTGTCAAGATATTATCAACAGATTTTTTGGGTTCAGGAATATTACTAAATAAACAAAATTCAGTTTATACAGTATTAACAAATGCCCATGTTTTACGAGCAGATAACCCTCGTTATCGTATTCAAACACCAGATGGGGAAATCTATCAAGCAGATGTACCAAAAAATGTAAATTTCCACAATTATGATTTAGCAATATTGCAATTTTCGACTATTAAAAAATCTTATTCTGTTGCAAATTTAGGTACTGCTCCCAAAGTAGGAGATGAGGTATTTATTGCCGGGTTTCCTATGGAGGAAGAAAGCGAAAAAATCAGCTTTGTATTTATTGGTGGTAAAGTATCTTTGGTATTATCAAAAGCTTTAGAGGCTGGTTATCAGGTGGGATATACAAATCGTTTAGAAAAGGGGATGAGTGGCGGTGCTTTATTGAATAAACAGAGTGAGGTTGTGGGTGTAAATGGGATGCACGCTTATCCTTTATGGGATGCTCCCTCTGTGTTTGTTGATGGTTCGCAAGCAGAGGAAAAGTTACATCAGGAAATAGTGGGTTTGAGTTGGGCTATACCGATAGATATGGTTGTGCAAATGATGGGGAAAAGCCCCGGCGAATCAAATTCGCGGCTATACAAACAAAGTCCGCCTTCGCGGACTCATGAAAAATCAAAAATTTTAAACCCACGGAGGTGGGTTTTGCCTGTGTAGACGCGATTTCTAATCGCCCGTTAAAAAATATAAATTGGAGAAAAAATCAATGAATTATAAATACACATTTCCAGCAGCACTAATAGGGGTATCAATTGCACTGGTACAGCCGCAAATAGCCTTTGCCCTATCTTCTGGTGAAGTGGCAAAAATGGCTAAACAAATTACTGTTTTAATTGATAGTAAAAGTCCCGGTTCAGGGGTAATTGTTAAACGTTCAGGCAACACTTACACTGTTCTCACTGCTGCTCATGTTGTCGCTAGTAAAAATAAAGCTGAAATAGTCACTCCAGATGGTAAACGCTACCAACTCAACTACAGCACTGTTAAACCTCTACCAGGAGTAGATTTAGCTACTTTCCAATTTACTAGCAGCAATAATTACCCAGTTGCTAAAATCGGTAATTCTGATCAATCTCCAGAAGGAACAATCGCTTATGTAGCAGGATTCCCAAAAGCCAAAGCTTCCTCTATTTCCAGTTCAATTTACATTTTTACTGATGGGAAGATTAACGCAAATACTTCCAAACCACTTAAAGATGGCTATGCGTTGGCTTACAGCAATATTACCTTACCAGGGATGAGCGGTGGACCTGTGTTTAATGAGCAAGGGGAATTAATAGGAGTTCATGGGAGAAGTGATGAATCAGAAGTAGATATAGAAACCTCAAAGGTTAATCCTGAAGTTGCTTATATTAAATCAGGTTTTAATTTGGGGATTCCTATTAATACTTTTTTGCGACTATCAGCTAAATCTGGGATAGATGTGGGTGTAACTCCACCTCCAGAGAGAATAGTCACAGCACCGAAAGCTGACGACTTCTTTATTCAGGGTGTGGATAAGCAAAGGAAAGGAGATAATAGAGGGGCAATATTAGCTTACAACGAAGCGATTCAGATTAATCCTAACTTAGCCCAAGCCTATTACAACCGGGGAGTTGCTAAATCTGATTTAGGAGATAAGCAAGCAGCAATACAAGATTACAACCAAGCTCTCAAAATTAATCCTAACTTAGCCCAAGCCTACAACAACCGGGGAATTGCCCGTTCAGCATTAGGAGATAAGGAAGCAGCAATAGCAGATTTCAACCAAGCTCTCAAGATTAATCCTCAATTAGCCGAGCCTTACACTAATCGGGGAAATGCCCGTTCTGCATTGGGAGACAAGCAAGGATCTATAGCAGATTTCAACCAAGCTCTCAAGATTAATCCTCAATTAGCCGAGCCTTACATTAATCGGGGTGTTGCTCATTCTGCATTGGGAGATAAGCAAGCAGCAATAGCAGATTTCAACCAAGCTCTCAAGATTAATCCTAAATTAGCCGAACCCTACTACAACCGGGGAAATGCCCGTTTGGCATTGGGAGATAAGCAAGGGGCAATAGCAGATTATAACCAAGCTATCAAAATTAATCCTAACTATTTTGCAGCCTACAACAACCGGGGAGTTGTCCGTTCTGATTTAGGAGATAAGCAAGGAGCAATAGATGATTTCAACCAAGTGATCAGGATCAATCCTAACGATGCCCAAGCCTACAACAACCGGGGAAATGCCCGTTCTGATTTAGGAGATAAGCAAGGAGCAATAGATGATTTCAACCAAGTGATCAGGATCAATCCTAACGATGCCCAAGCCTACTACAACCGGGGAAATGCCCGTTCTGAATTGGGAGATAAGCAAGGAGCAATAGATGATTTCAACCAAGCCATCAAGATTAATCCTAAATTAGCCGAACCCTACTACAACCGGGGAAATGCCCGTTCGGCATTAGGAGATAAGCAAGGAGCAATAGCAGATTTCAATCAAGCTCTCAAGATTAATCCTAAGTATGTTGAAGCTTACATCAATCGGGGAAATGTCCGTTCGGCATTGGGAGATAAGCAAGGAGCAATAGCAGATTTCAATCAAGCTCTCAAAATTAATCCTAAATTAGCGGGAGCTTATAATAATCGGGGACTTGCTAGTTCTGATTTAGGAGATAACAAAAAAGCAATATCAGATTACAACCAAGCACTCAAGATTAATTCTAATTATGCTGAAGGTTACTACAACAGAGGAATTTCCCATTATAACTTGGGAGATAAGCAAGCAGCTATAGCAGATTTCAACCAAGCTATTAAGATTAATCCTAACTATGCTTTAGCCTACTATAACCGGGGAACTGTACGTTATAATTTAGGAGATAAGCAGCAAGCAATTAGTGACTTACAGCAAGCAGCAAACCTATTTCAGCAACAAGGAAATAGAGAAGCATATCAACAAATTTTGGGAGTTATTGGAGAAATTCAGCAGCAATGAAGCTTAATTAATTAATCATTATCTCAAGCAAAGGCGCAAAGAATGTCAGAATCAGAATATCCAGGATTAAAGGATTAACAGGATGTTTAATTGTAATTGAATGATGAGATTGTGGGAATTTTCTATTATTCTCACAGTTACTTTCTTCTTTGCATCTTTGCCCCTTTGCGACTTTGCGCGAAACATAACACACAGGGATACACGAAAAGAATGTTAATTTCATCCTGAAAATCCTTTAATCCTGGACATCCTGATTCAGACAATTAACATACAGGGATACACGAAGAGAATATTAATTTCATCCTGAAAATCCTTTAATCCTGGACATCCTGATTCAGACAATTAACATACAGGGATACACGAAGAGAATATTAATTTCATCCTGAAAATCCTTTAATCCTGGACATCCTGATTCAGACAATTAACATACAGGGATACACGAAGAGAATATTAATTTCATCCTGAAAATCCTTTAATCCTGGACATCCTGATTCAGACAATTAACATACAGGGATACACGAAGAGAATATTAATTTCATCCTGAAAATCCTTTAATCCTGGACATCCTGATTCAGACAATTAACATACAGGGATACACGAAGAGAATATTATTTTCATCCTGAAAATCCTTTAATCCTGGACATCCTGATTCAGACAATTAACATACAGGGATACACGAAGAGAATATTATTTTCATCCTGAAAATCCTCAAATCCTGTACTTCGACTTCGCTCAGTAACCGGAAATCCTGATTCAGACCAAAAATATCATGTATAATTAAACAAATCCTAATTCTGAAAAAAAGACAAAAATATGCAAATTACTATCGAAATTCCTGAAGATATTGGCAACCAACTACAACGAAACTGGCAAGACGTACCACAAAAACTCTTAGAAGCTTTAGCAGTAGAAGCTTATAAAAATAAAATCATGACCTCTGTGCAAATTCAACAATTACTAAAATTTGCTTCACTTCAAGAAACTGAACATTTTTTAAAACAATCTCAAATTTCTCTAGATTATCCTCAAGAAACTTTAGTCCAAGATAAACAAACAAAAACTTTAGCTGATGCTTTTAACGAACTTCAGCAAATTTGTATTGAAGAAGATTATTCTTTAGAAATTTCCTCTCGTCAAGACTTTTAGATCCCCTTGTATCAAATAAAAAATAACATCCTAAAAATCCTTAAATCCTGGATATCCTGATTCTGACAATTAATTAATTTCCAACGAATTAATCATCTTGTCTGCTGTTTCCACAAACTGATCATAATCATCTATTTTCGCAGTATAAGTAATCGTATAAGCCTGATCACCTTTTAAAGTCACAAACTGCATATTCTTTAAAATATCTTGACCATTTTTACCCGTAAAAACTAATTGACTAGCTTCTTTATTTGCCAAAGTCGTTACACTTTTATCAACAATCTTTGCACCCGATACAGTATTGTTAATTTCCTGAATACTGGATTTTTGCAAATCATCTAATCTGCCAGAAAACTTATCAATGCTAATTGTCACCTTTTCTTGAAAATTATCTGTATTACTTTGTTTAGGAGAGATAAAAGTCACAACTTCGGCTGTAATTGGGTTTTCTAAATCTTGTCTTTCCCAGGTTTTTGGATATTTTACCTTTATCCTATATTGAGAATTTTCATATACATTAAAATCATCTTTTTTAGTAATAAAGAAAATAGTTAAGCTGATAAATATTGTCATTCCTAATCCCACCAGCAACTTCCAATCTATAGGCTGTGGTAATAACTTTTTAACGGCTTGTAATGCTTCCTTTGCTGTAGGGTAACGGTTACGAAAATCATAACTTACCATTTTATCTAAAACTGCGGCTAGTTTGGGACTAACATTTGCATATTTACGCCAAATAATTTCCCCCGTCTTTACATCTTCTTCTAATTTATCAGGTAATAAACCAGTGATTGCTTGAATAGCAATTATTCCCACTGCATAAATATCACTACTCAATTGTGGTTTACCTCTTTGTTGCTCAAGTGGCATATAACCATCAGTACCAATAATTACAGTAGAAGTAATTTGTCCCTGTTTATTAACTACCTGTGTACGAACTTCTTTAACTGCACCAAAATCAATCAGGAAAATTGTATTATCTAAATGACGACGACGGATATTATCTGGTTTAATATCTCGGTGAATAACTTTGTATTTATGAACAAATTCTAATACTTCTAAAATTTCTATTAGGAGTTGAATAACATCAGATTCACTCATTTTTTGACCTGATGTTAATTCATCACTCAAATCATGACCATCTATATATTCCTGAACTATATAAAATTTATGATATTCTTCTATGTGTGCTAAAAGTTGGGGAATTTGGTCATGCTTGCTTAACATTTCTAGGGTTACGGCTTCTTGGTCAAAAAGCCTTTTAAGTATTGTTAAAGTAGCCGGATCTGTACTGGCTGGTGTAAACTGCTTAACAACACAAAGAGGATTTCCTGGTCGCTTGGTGTCTTTCGCTAAAAAGGTAGTCCCAAATCCACCTTGTCCTAGATTTTGAATAATGTGATAACGCCCGTCTATAATTGTTCCTATCATTAGACTCACCCTTTAGTCAAAAAGTCATTTTCCCCCCATTTAGGGTTGATTATGGCACAAATTTGACATTAAAAGTCTATTAATTTCCGCAACTGCTATAGATCTAACCTTGATCCTAACTGCTTTTGAGGATTAGTAATTGTCGAAATCAACCTTCCAAATTCATCGGACCTAAGTATTTAGTCAAAAAAGGCGAAAAAACCTCATAAATCAAAGTTAGCGGTTTTCCATGATGCCAAAATAAATAATGACGACCCCAGAAAGGTCCTTTTTCCTGAAAACCTGTCTCTAACGCTTCTGAGTTACCATAATAAATACCTTGTACATCTCTATATAATTCAGTCCGTAACCGCGCTAAACTTGCCCAAATGGGTAAAGACTTGTTTTGTAAATATTCATCTACATGACTTGCTTCCCACCAAGAAGCAGCATAATATAAACGTTGACCAGAAGCAGTTCGCACCCACACCTGTCTTCTAATTCTTGGACCTGGTAGCATTTGCATCATAGCAGGTGCTTGATCTGCACTCATGCCAATGGGTGACATATCAATCACATCTACCTCCGTTGGTTCACCCGTCAACAGTTGTACGTGCCGAGTCGGAGAACCATCACCTAAAAGCAGTAATTGCCACGCTGGGGCTAACTGGGTGTGAGGTAAACCTTGTTTAACAACTTCCTCCCCACCAGTCCAAATAGGAGTTAGACAATACCAAGGGTTAGGAAGGATTAAGTTATGTATCGGATTAAAAGTAGTAGTCAATTTTCTTTACAAAAGTTCATCTATCTATATACTATAGCTATCTAATTTGATTTATTCACACTTCTAATTCCTTTTCGCGCCTCCGCGCCTCTGCGTGAGACAAAAAATCCTTGATTTACCGGAAAATTGCCGTAAAACTTGGAAACCAACTCCTAATATCATTTCTCTGACATTAAGAGTAGGTAAATTGTAAGTTAAAAATGCGGATGGCGAGACTCGAACTCGCAAGGGCTAGGCCCACACGCACCTCAAGCGTGCGCGTATACCAATTCCGCCACATCCGCAGGATTTCAACACAGATTAGACTATAACATAAAAAATGCTCAAATACAATATTTTCCCAAAATTTTGCAAATATTTTTTGAATGGGTATGAGACTGACAGAAATATGGTGACAGCAAAGGTGATATTAAAAGGTCTAGTCAAGAAAGAGGCCACATTATCCAAATAGTCTGCTAAGAATTATGTTTGGGGATCTCTCGTCACGATTTACAGTAATGCAATAGCTTTATGTCAACAGGATGGGAGAAAATGTGAATCTACTGGTACTGATATCCTAACTAGAAAATGAAATTTGACAAAATATTAATTGCCAATCGAGGAGAAATCGCCCTTCGCATTCTCCGGGCTTGTGAAGAAATGGGAATTGCTACAGTTGCGGTTCATTCCACTGTTGACACAAACGCCCTCCACGTCCAACTTGCAGACGAAGCGGTTTGTATTGGCGAACCTGCCAGCAGTAAAAGTTATTTGAATATTCCCAATATTATTGCGGCTGCATTAACGCGTAACACCAGTGCTATTCATCCCGGATATGGTTTTTTATCGGAAAATGCCAAATTTGCAGAAATTTGTGCGGATCATCATATTGCCTTTATTGGTCCTAGTCCCGAAGCTATTCGACTAATGGGGGATAAGTCTACCGCTAAAGAAACTATGCAAAAAGCTGGTGTACCTACAGTTCCCGGTAGTGAAGGGTTAGTAGAATCAGAAGCGGAAGGACTAGCGATCGCCAAAAAAATTGGTTATCCTGTAATGATTAAAGCCACCGCTGGTGGTGGTGGTAGAGGAATGCGGCTTGTCCGCTCTGAAGATGAATTTGTTAGACTATTCTTAGCTGCTCAAGGGGAAGCAGGAGCAGCCTTTGGTAATTCAGGCGTTTATATAGAAAAATTTATTGAACGTCCTCGTCACATTGAATTTCAGATATTAGCGGATAACTACGGTAACGTGATCCATTTAGGAGAAAGGGATTGTTCAATTCAGCGTCGCAACCAAAAACTCCTAGAAGAAGCCCCCAGTCCGGCTCTTGACCCCGACTTACGCCAAAAAATGGGAAAGGCCGCCGTCAAAGCCGCCCAATTTATCCACTACACTGGTGCCGGAACTATCGAGTTTCTCCTGGATAAATTCGGTAAATTCTATTTCATGGAAATGAACACCCGGATACAAGTTGAGCATCCAGTTACAGAGATGATTACTGGTATAGACTTAGTAGTAGAACAAATTCGCATTGCTCAAGGGGAAAGACTCAAACTGACACAAAAAGACGTAGTTTTAAGGGGACATTCCATAGAATGTCGTATTAACGCCGAAGATCCAGATCATGATTTTCGCCCAGCCCCTGGTAAAATTAGTGGTTATCTTCCCCCCGGAGGACCTGGTGTACGTATAGATTCTCATGTATACACAGATTATCAAATTCCGCCTTATTATGACTCTCTGATTGGTAAATTAATTGTCTGGGGACCAGATAGATCCACCGCTATTACCCGTATGAGACGAGCATTGCGAGAATGTGCCATTACTGGAGTCCCTACAACTATTCCCTTCCACCAAAAAATTATGGAAAACTCCCAATTTTTACAAGGTAATATTTACACCAGCTTTGTTCAGGATATGAAAATGCAGTAATTAACTCAAGTTGCTAGTTATCTAGTTGAGACTGGTAATGGGTAATTGGTAATTGGTAATTGGTGATAAAATCCCTGTTTTCATCTTGTTTATCCTTTAACCTTGGACATTCTGATTCTAACACTGTGTCTAACTACCAACTTACGTTAATTATTGACATACCCGTCTTAGAAGGACGGGGCTTGTATCCGATTTTTTTCGGTCAGTGGTCAGTGCTTAGTTGCAAAAGAATATTTCTCTCCCCTGTCACCTGTCACCTGTCACCTATTCCCTGTTCCCTGTTCCCTGTTCCCTATTCCCTGTTCCCTATTCCCTATTCCCTGTTCCCTATTCCCTGTTCCCTGTTCCCTGTTCCCTGTTCCCTGTTCCCTGTTCCCTGTTCCCTGTTCCCTATTACCTATTACCTATTACCTATATAACATGGTCAGTAACCCCTGCTGACCTAGTAGAATTTCCCTGATAAAACTAAAAATACCCACCCAAATAATCGGGGTAATATCTACACCACCAATAGGTTGAATAAACTTCCGCAACGGGATTAAAAAGGGTTCGGTAGGCCAAGCGATTAGACTAAAAGGCAGACGATTGAGATGGACTTGGGGATACCATGTTAGAATAATGCGGAAAATAAATAAAAACGTCATTACTCCCAAAAATGGACCAAGAACCCAAGCAGTCAAGTTAACACCAGTCATGTTGTTTAGCTACTATCTGTGATAAAATCCAAAACTTGGGCGCAAGCTGAAAAACTTTAAGCTTTGTAACGGATTCTTGCTTTAATTTTAACCATAAGGTGTCATTTTCTTGTAAGAATACAAAAACAAAGTTATTGACTTGGGATCATCAATCAAGTAGATACTAAGTTAGATAAATAATCTCAGTCCACTTTTCAAGAAAGTGATCCAAGATTAAAATAAGAATAAACTGTGTAAAAAAGGTCGAAAACTATGACACCCTCTTTAGCAAATTTTCTTTGGAGCCTGGTTTGGGGTACTGCAATTGTCGTTATCCCTGCTACTGTTGGTTTAATTTTCATTAGCCAAAAAGATAAAATCCAACGTTTTTAATCCCTGGGGACTGGAAACTGGAGAATGGGGAAGAATTATCTCCTTTTTCCTCCTTTCTTCCAGACTCCTGAATTATTGCATAATATTGTGACTAGTTAAAGTAGTGATGGGCTGTTGAGCATTTAACTTAGGATAAGTAGAAAGTCTAACTCTTGTAAACTGAGTATCCTTGTTCGCACAAGTATCTAAATTAACTGGAATCTTGCTGACTAACTGGAACTCGTTAACATAGATTTAATTTTAGGAAAATAGTCATGATTAATTTTGGGCTAAACTCAGCCAGTGTTTTGGCTCAGGTAAATTTTGGAGCGAACTCAGCCAGTATTCTAGGAATTTTCTTGGCTGTAGCTGGAGCAGCACTATACTTTCTTCGTTCTGTTCGTCCTGAACTGTCAAGAGATCAAGATATCTTTTTTGCAGCAGTTGGTTTATTATGTGGTTTTATTCTCGTTTTCCAAGGATGGCGACTTGACCCGATTTTACAATTTGGTCAACTGCTTTTAGTCGGTTCGACGGTATTTTTTGCGGTCGAAAGTATTCGTCTACGTAGTATAGCAACACAACAAGCAAAACGTAATACTCCCATTGTAGATGATGAGCGAGAAGTCAGTAGAAAATACTCCTACTCAGAGCGACGAAATTATCAAGCGGAAATGGATGCTGATTTAGAACCCTTACCCTATGAAGAAGAGGAGGCTCCTCCACGTCCGAGAATTCGCGGTAGTCGAGATGAACGTTCTAGCCGTGATGACTATTATGATGAAGCACCGTCACGCAGTTCACAAAGCCCACGGAATAGGGAAAAACCAGATTCAGGCGAAAGAAAGCGTCGTCCTAATTCTGGCCGTTCTGTTAGCCCTTCTAGCCAGGGTTATGAAGATGAAAATTGGGGTTCTGCTCCCAAAAAAGTTGATGATTGGGAAAGTTCCAACTCCCAAGAT
This sequence comes from Dolichospermum sp. FACHB-1091, assembly GCF_014697585.1. Lineage (GTDB taxonomy): Bacteria > Cyanobacteriota > Cyanobacteriia > Cyanobacteriales > Nostocaceae > Dolichospermum. Next base: position 29,528 of record NZ_JACJSB010000010.1, read on the forward strand.
GAGTTAAGAAAACCACCACGTCGCAATAATAGCAGTAATAATCGTCCCCAAGGTCCACAGAGTCGTGAAGATGATGTTACTCCCACTCCTAGACCAAGAAAACGTCGTCCACCTAGAGATTCCGTTCCCTCTAGAAGACAAGATGATGATGAGGCTATCCCAACTGAATATGTACCATACAATCCCATTAATAAGCCCAGTAATGAACCGGATAATTCCGATTTGGATGACGATATTTAATTTAATTAATTTAAAATTAAAATATTGGCAATATTTGGGGTGGAAGTCGGAAAAACACGAATGTGAAAACATTTACATCTAGTTCCTGGCTCCAAAAATCAATTTATTGGAGCCTAATTTTGGGAACTACAAATTTACTAGTATCTTGTAATGCTGCTGATATCCCTATGGGAGTGACTTCCCTCAATAGTCGCTATACTGAGGAACAACCTGCTATCAGTGGAAATGGACGTTTTTTGGCTTTGATCTCCAATCGCTCTCGTTATCAGCAGTTGTTGGTATATGATTTAGAAAATCAAAGTTTTATTCCCACACCGGGGTTAAATCGAGGATCAGTAATTGCAGAAAGTCCTAGTCTCAGTTATACGGGTCGCTACATTTGTTATCTCACCAGTGATCAGGGAAGGCCAGTAGTTGCACTTTATGATCGTGCTTCCCAACAATCACAAATTCTCACTCCTACTTTTCGTGGTTGGGTGAGAAATCCTAGTATTAGTCCTGACGGCCGTTATGTTGTCTTTGAATCTTCTACTCGTGGACAATGGGATATTGAGGTTCTTGATAGGGGTCCGACTATTGAGTTAGATATTCCTAATGGTACAACTGTTTCCATTGAAAATTAAAATTAAACAGGACTTACGCAAGCAAGTGTCACAAAAAATTATTATATCATTTGTTTGTAGTCAGGGCTTTAGCCCTGATCTGATTTTTTTAAGGTCTCCAAGAGAGAACTAAAGTTCTCACTACAATCTTGGTTATCATCTCTCAAAAGAGAGAACTAAAGTTCTCACTACAATTTAGGATATTATGGCAGTTGCGTAAGTCCTGTTAAAATTTAATTGAAAATTAAAATTAAAATTAAAAAATTTTTTTTGTCGCTTTGTGCTTCGATGAATTACAAAATATCAACTATTTTATTTTTCTGCTCAATTCTATTAACTGGATGTTTTGGCTATCCACGTTTACTCAGTTACCCCTTTGATTCTGGGGGAAGAAGTCTTAATAGTTTTGCATCGGAATTAAACCCGCAGATATCTGGCCGATATATTGTATTTACCAGCGATCGCAGAGGAAGTCAAGATGTGTATATGTTTGATACGTTAACTCGTAATTTAGTAGACTTACCTGGATTAAATTCGTTTGATACAATTGCTTCCCATCCTGCGGCTTCTGAAAATGGTAAATTTATAGTCTTTGCTGCGAGTCGTCAAGGACGAACACAAATTATGTTTTATGATCAAGATGTGCGTCAATTACGGAATTTAGCAGGTGATGTACAAGGAGAAGTCCGCAATCCCACAATTAGTGCTGATGGTAGTAGAATTGCCTTTGAGTATAGTAATAATGGACAATGGGATATTTTAGTTTATGACCGATTTGGACGAAAATTGAATATTCGTCAAGATCCAGGTTAAGGAAAAGCCAAAAAGGAGGAAGAAAATAAATTCTTCCCCATGAATAAATTACTAATCATCGCATATAATTAACTCTGATTTTGTCCAGAATTTTGTACAGATTCAATCAGAGAACGCACTTGTTGGGTTCCTTGGGAGGGTTCAAAAGAAAGGGGAAATTTACCCCTGACAAGCATTCGTAACCCCAAAGGTGCAATACTCAGTAATCCCTGAAGATCCCGGAAATAATTACCAACTACTTGGATTCCAAATTGACGTTCATCAATCCAACCACCTTGTTTTACTAAGTCTACTAAAACTCGACGGTGACGAATTGAACGACTGTCACTTTTGTGTTTACGCTCCAGAATTTCCTGTTTAATTTTGGTGATTTGCGCCAATGGAGCAACTTCCATGGGACAAACCGAATCACAGTAAAGACAACGAGTACAACCCCAAACTCCTTGATTTCCCGCGCTATATTTTTCTAATCGTTGTTCTGTATTGCTATCACGGGAATCTGCCACCATGCGGTATGCTTTAGCCAGAGCATGGGGACCGACAAAATCAGAATTGACTTCAACAGCATTACATTCAGAATAACAAGCTCCACACATAATACAATTGCCCGTTTGATCTAGGAGCGATCTTTCTTGTGGTGTTTGTAAAAACTCCCTTTCAGGAACTTGTCTACCGGCTGTACTGACATAAGGAGCAACCGTTTCCAAATTATGCCAAAAATTGCTCATATCCACAACTAGATCTTTAATTACAGGCATATTCCCCAAAGGTGCTACTGTAATTTCTGGAGTAGTTGGAGACTGATTGTGAGATGATGATATTTTTTCTAGTCTGGCCAGTTCACTCCCTACATTTTCCTTACAAGCCAAAGCAGAACGGCCATTAATCCTCACAGCACAACTACCACAAATTGTATTGCGACAATTTTTGCGAAATGCTAAAGTCCCATCTTGTTCCCACTTGATTTGATTCAGACAATCCAGGATAGTATTACCTGGTTCTACCTGCAAAAGGTAGGATTTGAAAACAGGGTGAGAATTTTCTTGTTGTCGAGCAATCTTAAAAATAACTTCCATAATGATCGGTCCAAATATTGGGATCAAATCTTTTCTCTTATGAGATATATCTCAAGAACCATCAGCACAGGTAAGGACGAAGTATGCAGCATGAAGTATAAAAATCGTTTTCTTTGATGCTGAAGTTAACCACAGGCTTTACTCCTTCACCCTTGATCCTTTACACTGAATAGGAATTTCGTCAAGCCCTAGTTATTAAAATTCTACATCTTTAAATATATAGAAGTGTTACAACCAGTGAAAATATTTGCTAGTGGCTATCAAATACCCCATAGATGTGGTAAATTTATTCTTCCCCTAGACAGACGTAGATAATCTCATGAGAGCTTGAAATTTAACGGTGATCAACAGCGAGGATTTTCTACCCCGCTTTTTGTCTTTGACCACTGATAGCTGCTGTGGTCAAGCCATAGAAATTCCCTTGATTTCACTCACTCTCTCAAGCCCAGCCAATCTGAATCAGATTAACTTTTATAAAAGTCCTGAGATTATCCTCTTGAGAGCATCAACCACAGCCAAAATCCCTCCTGCTTTTTACCCGCTCAACTTCAGGGATTTAGATGAAAATTTAGTGGCAATATAAATTTAAAATTTTCAAAATATTTTGCTATTATTATTTCATGCTACTATTTAATAGGAAATTACGAACTCACAAAATCAGGAACAATAACCGCATAAGCACGGCTAAAACTTCTGTGGTTTTCTCACAATCTAGAGACTAGAAAAATCATGTCTCTACTGGTAGAATTAAAGGGTGTATGTTCGTCAGACCACATACAAATACTATACTGTCTTCAGCTAAAAACGAGAATTAGGTGTCAGCCCATAACTCAAAAGCGGAAGAAGTCAGCATTAAATGTGAAAAACCTGTAATTTATTAGCTCTACAACTTTTTTGGAGTAGAACTAACCTGATTTGTAAAGGTGGCTGGAAGTTACACCGCACTCAGCAGCCCAAAGAGAAAATAATTTAATTTCTGATGGACAATCATGGTTAAAATCGCGGTAAAATTACTGGAATTAATGTCTGTGGCAGCCATGACTTAGACAGCTATTATAGATAACTATAATAGACTATTTTATTGCTTCCATATCAGCAGAAATTCATCCATCACCCTTCTATCTATCTGCTTCTGAAATCTGGTCCCTAGCTAAAAAGCTCAATACTAGATTCAGAGAAAATTTTTGCATGGCTAAGGCCACGCTACCCTATCGGTTTGAAGAGATTAAGGAAAATTAGAGCATAATGATTGAAACTGCAACTGCCCCATTAACAGGAAAAGCACTGCTGTCGAAAGTGAAAGAACTTTCAACTTTACCGCGTCGGGAAAGAGCAAAACAGTGTGGTTACTACACCGTTACTAAAAATAGCCAAGTTCGCGTTAATCTCACAGATTTTTATGATGCTTTACTGTCAGCTAGAGGCATTCCCCTCAGTCCAGAAGCACCTAAAGATGGCCGTGGCCGCGAACCGACATACCGGGTGAGTGTCCACCAAAATGGTCAAATCGTGATTGGCGCAACCTATACTAAAGCTATGGGTTTAAAGCCAGGTGATGAATTTGAAATTAGACTAGGTTACAAACACATTCACTTGATTCAGTTAAGCGAAAGTGAGAAACAATTAATCCAGCCTGATGATGATGATGCTGATGAATCAGATGCAGAAGAATAAATTCATTCACAAGAAATAACGAACGGCACGGAAGCCACTTGGCTTTAGACAGTGGAGGAAGTGCCAACGGCGAATTTATTCGCTGTGATATCCCTCTTCTGTCACTTTCCGGGAGGGCGCGAAAACCCTGATCTGCTTGCAGCAGCGCTTCGCTATCACTCAATCAATACAAGCTATACTATAGGAATAATATTTGATTGATGAAAAGATACTTAGGGTGCTTTACTACTGCATAAATTCTATCAATAAACAGATTTGTAATATCTGACGCACCCTACAATACCTAATTTTTTTCAAAAATAAAATACGAGTTCTATATTAGAAAAAATTGGTGTTCAATTTGTTATTAGAAAAAAGTCGTGTTATCGCTTGGTGGATCAAAGCTCTATAATTCACATTAGTCCTGTTTTTTATGTCCGTTCCACTGTCATTTCTAGAGCCATAATCCAATGTTTTGCTGGAGTTTATTCAAGATACACAAAGGTATTTGTTGAATTTACATTTCGTTACATATGTTGATTATTTAACGCCAACTTACTTAAGTGTTTTCAGTTTAGCTATAGTATTTTTGGGTCAAATTTATATTGGTTGGTGTTATTTAGAAAAATCTAAGCTCAAGTTAATACATCTAAGTTACCCACAATTTTCTTAGTGGGTTTATTTGTGGGGGGAATAATAGTTAGCCGCCTTGATCTTGATATATAATGTCTGATGCCACAAGATAACGTAATAGATCCTATGATTTCGTTTCTACGTGATAAATGGGTATTTGATACGCAGAAAGAAGAGAAGTGTTTATGACTACTAGAACAAGTGACAATTTTCCGAAGTACACCACAGAATAAACTAAACTTGGGAGAGAGGAAATGGCAAGACCTATAGATGATCAAGATCCAACTTATAAGAACGATATTATAGAAAACAATGGTCAAGAAAGCCTGGAAGATGATTTATTCCTAAGTGGTGGAGATAGTTCGGTGAAGGAGATATCCCATAGGGAAGGGTGGCCTATCGCTGGGGAAAGAGAAGTTTTCCAAGGGACAGAACTAAATCAGCATCAACCAGTATCCATATCTATATCCGTTACTAACAATTCTACACCGCAAAAACAGCAGTTGAATCTTCTTAATTACTCATCAGAAAAAAATAACTTTAATGATGATAGTTTTGATTTAGAAGCGTTTGAATCCGCTTTTGGTGAGGAAGATAAAGTAGACTTTGTTGCTGAAAATTTTATTTCTAATAGAGACAGGAATAAAAATAATATGGAGTTTTTAAGCGACTCCGATGAATTTGATAATCTCAGTGATATACCAATATTTGAACTTATTGAAGATGACATTTTTCATGATGGGGGAATGTTGTCAGAATCCCCAGACAGTCCTGGAAATTACTTAAATCAATTTGTTGGTAAGTCATTTGATCATCAAAGAATCTATGACGACGAAGAATTATTTACGATTAGTGCAGCCCAAGAGGTGGTTCCCGTCCTGACCAAATCAGAAGATGTCAAAATGAAATCTAATGTGATCTTGTTCAAAACCTTATTTGGGTTTTTTGAAACCGCTTCTTTGAAGAAGAAACAATGGTGGATAGCTGGAACTGTGGGGATTGCATCAGTCTTTGCTGTATTTGTTGTTAACGCGTTGGCAAATTTCACTTCGCCTGTGAAACAACGGGAATCAATCACAAATACAAACTGGTTAACTAATCTATTAATGCCTTTGAGCGTAGGTGCTACAGGTACAGCTACAACATGGTTTATGACTAATCTCATGGTCAACCAAATTAGGCGCAGCACTAAGGATTTACAAACCCAGTTTAATGCTATAGGTCAAGGTAATATGAATGTAGCAGCCACAGTTTATGCAAAAGATGAATTAGGACAGTTAGCCACTGACTTTAATAATATGGTGCGGGTAATTCTCGCAAGTACGGAGATAGGCCAAGGCCAAGCCATTGAACAAAAAGAAACTAAAGAAAATCAGGTAGTTCCCCTTGTAGATGAGGTAACAGGGGAGTAGAGGTAGTAAAAAATACCGTTGCTGGGATTCTGGAACTGCGGGAAACAGTAGCGAAAACCAGCCGAAAAGTCCAAAGAATCCGGCTTCCATTATTATGTGGCTTTTAGGTGAGTTGTTTCTGTTGTTTCCCCCTCTAACTCACATAAGGCGTAATCGGTAACACCCCATAGCTACCAAAAATTTTCAATATTTCTGTATAATTTTGTAACTCTTCTAATGCAGATTTCATAATCACTGTATTCACATCTGCTTCTATGTCCAAATAAAATAAATATTCTCCTAAAGAACGTTTTGTCGGCCGCGATTCAATGCGACTCAGATTAATACCTAAGCGGGCAAATACTTCTAGTGCTTTCACTAATGAACCTGGTAGATTGGCTGGCACGCTAAAAGCTAAAGATGTATGAGTACAATCAGAAGTATTATTTTCCTCCGTGCTAACTACCCAAAACCGAGTACAATTTTCTGGATAATCATTAATCCCCTCAGCAAGAATGGGTAAATTATACAGTTTTGCAGCCCGACTAGAGGAAATTGCTGCTGTTGTTACTTCCTGTTGTAATCTTTGTAGTGCTTCAGTAGTCGAGTTACTAGCAATCAAGTTGACATTTGGCAAAAACTGTGATAACCATCCTTGACATTGAGCTAAAGCTTGAGGATGAGAATAAACAGTTTTAATATTATCTAAGCTAGTACATCTGGACACTAATGTATGTTGAATGGGTAAAACTAAAGCTAATTGAATTTTTAAATTATCTAATTGCCATAAGCTATCTAGTGTCATGTTGACACTTCCTTCAATAGAGTTTTCCACCGGGATAACAGCTATTTCTGCTTTTCTGGCGATTACCGCTTGTAATGATTGAGCTATGGTAGGATAAGGACATAGTTCAAAACTTTTTTTAGCGGTAGTACCCTCATAAGTTTGCAACCAATTGAGATAAAAAAAGGCAGCTTGTTCAGCATAAGTTCCCGGTGGACCTAAATGTGAGATTTTCAGATTCATAATTTTAAATTTGACGATGTTGACTGATAATTAATTAGGAGGTTGATTTTTTAACAATTTAATCCAAATTGTTAAAATATATTACAATTAAAAAAACAGATGGTTGAATTTGCTTATGATTACCAAGTTTACTGCCTCTGAGTCCGTTGAAATTTCCGTTCCTAAGCATCCTATTCCTATTCAGCACTACTTACGTCAACCTCAACGGTTGGTGAAAACCTTGGCTGATAATACCAGAATTCAGCAGTTGTCGGCGGAAGTGTTTCGGTTAAAAATGCGTCCTCTCTCTTTTATGTCATTGAGTATTCAGCCAACGGTAGATATGAGAGTTTGGGCAGATACAAGCGGAACGATTTATTTACGATCGCTTGGTTGTGAAATTCTGGGCTTCGAGTATATTAACGAACGGTTTGATCTGAATTTAAAAGGTTATTTATCACCAATTGAACTCAATAGCGGCACTTACTTACAAGGGAAAGCAGAATTAGAAGTCTTAGTAGACATACCCCAACCATTCTCCCTGACACCCAAATCAATATTAGAAGCTACAGGTAATGCATTGCTCAAAAGCGTATTGTTAACTATTAAGCAAAGATTATTACATCATCTTCTCTCAGACTATCACCATTGGTGCAACCAAACCACAAAAGACCTAGAAACCGACCACCACAGCACCGATAGCAGTGGCGTAGTGCAAGCCTTATGAACAATCTTGAACATCACAAATAGTTTAGCGCTGAATTTGGCAAGGGCGGAAAGATTTACGATGCAAAGGTGAAGGTCCATATTCTTGGAGGGCTAGTAAATGACGCTGGCTTCCGTAACCTTTATTGCTTTCTAGGTCATACAGAGGGTACTTCAAAGCTAAACGCCGTAGCAAATCATCACGCCAAACCTTAGCCATAATACTAGCAGCCGCAATATTCAGCGATCGCTCATCACCTTTAACAACACTTGCTTGTGGTACTGGTAAATTTGTCACCAACTGATTACCATCAATTAAACACAGCGCAGGTTTCACCCGCAACTTGAGTATAGCACGCCGCATTGCTAATAAAGTTGCCTGTAAAATATTCAACTCATCTATTTCCGCCGTTGTCGCATAACCGATTCTCCAGTCTAAAGCCAGAGTCGTAATTTTTTCAGCCAGCTTAATTCTGCGGGAACTAGACAACTTTTTGCTGTCATTAATATTGTCTACCATTAGAATTGATAAAGCTTCTACTGGTAATATAACCGCCCCTGCAACCACCGGACCGAATAAAGCACCTCGTCCTACCTCATCAACACCTAAAACCGCACCCTGAATATCCGAGTAGCTAGAAAACTCTAACCACCTCGAATTATTCCCGGCTGCTGGTTTGATTTCTTGCATAAAAAAGTCAAAACTGTGGTTTTTGTGATTAATTAGTCATTCTTGACCGTTAACTGGTGACTGCTCCCTATTCCCTATTCCCTATTCCCTGTTCCCTAAAATCAGAGTCCAATTACAAAAGCTGATTTAAAAGAGAATACAATCTAAAATCCAAAATCCACAATGGTATTAACTTCAATCTTGGCTAAAACCATCTGTATCTATGGCTGATGAACGACGACGACGACGACGATTAGGTAAGGTAGTGGAGGTACTATTAATTTCAGTTTCAGCCTCGGTTTCCCGTGGAATTATGGTCAATTCTGGGAAGATGGCTAATGAAGATTCAATTTCTGGCTCAAGGGTTGATATTGGTAATTTAACAGGCTCCAGCACAGCTTTGCCATACCCGCCATCAGAAATTATCTTTTCACTAATAATTGATTCAGTTGATTCAGCGGGTTGAGGTGATTCAGTTGATTCAGTAGGTAATTGTCCTGGTTGAACAACATTAATAATTACCGATCTAGAGCTTTTCCCCTCACGATCTAACTTAAGTAAAGGAGAAATTCCCATTTCAGCATAAGTATCTTGTTCTTTTTCTGACATTTCCACAGTAATAACTTCTGGTGGTTCTACCTTAATCGGTTCTAGTTTTATTTTTACCCGTTCCGGCCTTTCTGTCCAACCCGATTTATTAATAGTAGGCGGGGAGATTTCTGGTATTGGTAATTCAACTTCTTCCAAGTCTAAATCTGAATCATTGACAAAAGCTAGGGGACTGGTAGCCAAACGGGGTTCATCTTTAGTGTTAGCTCCATTAACACCCGTTCTCGTGCGACGGGTACGAGTACGGCGCTTACTATCATTTAATTCCTGGTAACTAGGATGATTGATCAAATGTAGGGGATTAAATTCTGGTTCACCTTCAAATCCTTCTCCAAAGCCATCGTAGGTATCTCTTGATGGGGCTTGGGGCACGCTACCGCTATCAGGTATGCGGGTAGGTATACGTGGTTCCTTTGTCGGCATACTTCCAAACCGCTCTGGTATGTCTGTAGCCGGAATGGGTAAGCGGTTTTCCGTTTCTCCCGGTAATCTCACAGTATGTCCTAAACCGCCGCAGGTGGGACAGGGTTCGCCAAATAATTCATAAATGTTTTGGCCTTGACGCTTGCGAGTCAGTTCAACCAAACCTAATTCAGTTAATTGGGCAATTTGGGGACGAGCCTTATCAGCCTTGAGAGACTTGTTAAAGTGTTCTAATACTTGCATTTGATCACGTCGGGATTCCATATCAATGAAATCAACCACAATCACACCAGCAATATTCCGCAAACGTAACTGACGCGCTATTTCCGCCGATGCTTCGCAGTTTGTCCACAACACAGTTTCTCTAGCCGTAGCAGAACGAGTGAAAGAACCAGAGTTAACATCTACTACCGTTAAAGCTTCCGTCGGTTGGATGATAATATATCCACCTGAGGGTAAATCTACTCTAGGTCTAAGGGCTTCACGGATGGCCGCATTAATGCGGAAGTATTCTAAAATTGGAGAGCGATCGCGGTGATGATCAATCAGCAATCCCTGGGGCGTTTGTCCGCCACTCCAGTTTTGTAAATATTGTTTCACCCGTTTTAAGCCAGTGCTGGAATCAACGACGATGCGATTCACATCACCACCATACATATCTCTAAGTACGCGCTGAATAAAATCATCGTCACGATTAAGTAAAGCTGGCGCACGGGAGGATACAGCTTCTTGCTGAACAATTTCCCACTGCTTTTGCAGCACTTCTAGATCTTCAATGATGGCTTCCTCTGGTTTAGCTTCGGCTTCTGTGCGTACCAACAAACCCATACCTGCTGGTTTAACCAAAATTGCTAAAGCTCGGAGTCGGTTACGCTCACTTTCGCTCTTAATCCGTCTAGATAAATTTACACCTCGTCCATAAGGCATTAGCACCACATAACGGCCTGGTAGGGTGATGTTCCCTGTCAACCTGGGACCTTTTGATCCTGTTGGCTCTTTCATCACTTGTACTAAAGTTTTTTGCTGTGGAGTCAACAGTTCTGTAATCGCTGCTGCACTTCGTTTTAGCCTCAATGGACCTAAATCAGTCACATGAATAAAACCGTTGCGCTCCGGGTCGCCGATATTGACAAAAGCCGCATCTATCCCAGGTAATACGTTTTCTACTACACCTAAATAGATATCACCAATTTGGTGATGACCAGTAGCTACAACGAGTTCTTGTATTTGATCCTCAGAAAATACAGCAGCGATTTGATGCTGTTCCGCGATGATAATTTGTTTTGGCATTCAATTTCCTCAAAAACTGGTAGCGCTGGTGGGAATCACAAGAAAGTTCTCTGTTATCCCGCTTCTACAGTCACTACTACAAGGTGCTACTAGTAATAAAAATTTCCAATTTTAAGCTCTGCTTGAGTTGGAAGACCTAATGATACTATGATGGCATTTACACACTGGCTCATTCCTGAACAGCATATACTTTAAGAACTTGAATCAACCGCCCTTGGCCGATTTCCCATACTATACGCTGCTATCTAAACTTTGGATATCCGTAGATATATGTCCCAAAGTTAACGTTTCATTAGGTAAGGTTGACTGTACTTAAATGGCAGGCACTTTATAACTTTATAGAAACTTCCGTTAGACAAGGTATGTAACCGCTTTGACCATATGCTGACGGTGATAAATCACTGGACTCGCTATCCGTGTTTTCACTGAAAATATAGCTAAGTGCGGATAACCCACTGGGTCATCTTGACAAGAATTTTGGCAGCTTTTTAATCTCTGTCAATACTTACGTACTATTTTTTTACGATCAACCACTGTTGCCTCTTTAGCAATTGCATAAAAGCCCGCAATAAAAGCAAGTCTTATTTAAGGGATATAATCTACCAACCAATCGAGAAGCTGACAAAAGCTACTGTTAGTGATTGATTCCCAAGGCAACTAAAGATGGAGTGGTTTGTAATCAGCAGCAGAGTTTCTCCGGGATACAATCTTACTTAGAAGTTGCACTCTTATATCTTTGCCTTCGCGCCCGCGAGTATCACAGGTAGTGAATCAAGTCACTCAATGCAGCACCAGAAAATTTCTCCTAATCGCCATTGTAACGCAACTTTGCTAAAAAGCAATTCCCACAATGGACATCTGATGAAAAAGAAGATAAAAGTCTTGTACGGTCAGGGTCAATACCTCATTTGTGGAGATGTCTAATAGACATCTGATGAAAATTAAATGCACTTGATTTTAAACTCTTATAGACAAGTTCCTTATGTAGTGATTCTCGCATATACAATCTTTACCGACCTGCATCTGCTTAAAAACATTAATTTTCTGTTAGTCCCACTCAAAGAGGAATTTACTTATTTAGTCGTTAATTGTACGGGAAAATTTTCAGGCATCCCGAAGAAAGATGTCATTTTTCCCAAAAACAAAAAATAGGTGGACCTAAAGTCAAGTAAGTGAACGGAAAAACCCGAAATATGTAACAAAAAGTAAAGTTGCCCGAAACCTCTTTTCTGTTCCCTCCCCATAACGACAATTTTTAACGCCAACCCACTTAATATCAGGAAAACTGTTGAGCATAATACCGCGCATATCTTCCTTCTAATTCTAACAATTCCTCATGATTTCCCGATTCGACAATTTGCCCTTTTTCTAATACTAAAATGCGATCGCATTTCCTGACAGTTGACAATCTATGGGCAATAATTAATACAGTACGGTTTTTCATCAATCTCTCTAAAGCTTCTTGTACCAAAGCTTCTGACTCGGAATCTAAAGCAGACGTAGCTTCATCAAGTATCAAAATTTGCGGGTTAAGCAGGACTGCGCGAGCAATAGCTATTCTTTGTCTTTGTCCCCCCGATAAATTCACACCTCGCTCTCCCACCCAAGTATGATAACCTTCTGGTAATTGCTGAATAAATTGATGAGCATTGGCAATTTTTGCAGCTTCTTCAACAGCTTGAATATCAAAATCATTCTGTCCAAAAGCGATATTTTGGGCAATAGTTCCCGAAAACATAATTGTTTCTTGGGGAACGATGCCAATTTGTTTTCTTAAACTATTTAAAGTCACATCTCGGATATTGATATCATCTATAAAAATCTCTCCAAATTCCGCATCATAAAATCGAGGTAACAGGTTCACAAAAGTAGTTTTACCAGCACCAGAAGCACCAACTAAAGCAACAGCTTGACCGGGCATTATTAATAAGCTAATATTTTTTAAAACCGTTTCTCCCGATTGATAGGCAAAAGTAATATTGCGATATTCGACTTTACCATTAACAGCAGGTAAATTAATAGCATCAGGTTTTTCTAATACCGTTGGTTGAATTGCTAATAACTCAAAAACCCGATCAATTGATGCCTCACCTTGTTTAAATTCATTATAATTATTAGTAGTATGTCCAATTGGGTCAATTAACAAAGCTGCTGCTGTTAAATAACTAAAAAATTCACCGACGGTTAAATTACGTTGAGATATTTGCCAAGTTCCTACCATTAATAAAGATAAGGCACTAACAGCTTCTAAAAACCCGACAATGGGAATTTGAATAGCTTTTAATCTTTCTACAGAATATTTAGCTTTAAAACTGCGTTCTGCTTCAAAACTAAACCTATCAATTTCGTATTTTTCCGCTGCAAAAGCTTGAATTAAGCGAATACCGCTAAAAACCTCTGTTAAAATAGCAGATAAATCAGAAATACGACTTTGACTTTTGAGAGAATATTTTCGTAAACGTTCCCCAAACCAACCAATTAAAATTCCCATAATTGGGGCAACAATTACCGTGGCTAAAGTCAGTTGCCAGTTTAAATAAATCATGTAAATGGGAATAGCAATTAACTGTAAAGCACAGGGAGTAAAATCATGGAAAAGCTTATTAATCACTTCTCCAACGCGGTCAATATCTTCCGTGAGACGATAAGATAAATCTCCAGCTTTAGCAGTTTCAAAATAGCTGAGATTGAGTTTTTGTAAATGGGTATAAACTTGTTGCCGGAGATAAAAAGCCACCCTTAAAGCTGCCTTGGCCATGTACAAATCTTGTACAGACTGAAAAAAGCCTCTAACAAGAAAGATAGCAGCACTGATTCCGGCTAATTTAGCAATCGCTAATACATTACCATTCCCAAAGGGAACTGCTAACTTCCCTGCGACATTAATTAGGGTTAATGTTGCCAGTACATAGCCTAAAATGCCCACAAAACCCTTAATAATAGTTGTCCACTGGGTGCGGATATAGGGTAGAAGTTGCCAATAATTAGAACGTGTTTTCAAGTTGTAACATCCACAAAAAAATATTTTCCTTTGTTTGACAATAGCAGTTTTCGGTTACTATTGGGAATAAACAAAGTATTTTATCCTTTATTGGCTCTATTTTCCTTAATTACATGAATAATTGAAGGTAATAAAGAAACAACCACAATTAAGCCAATTATTGGTAATAGATATTTATCTAATTGTTCCGCTGGTAAAGATTTTCCTAAGAAGAAACCTAATAAGGTAATACCAAAGGTCCATACAAAACCACCAAATAAATTGTAAGACATAAAAGAACGATAGTGCATAGCCCCAATTCCTGCGACAATTGGGGCAAAAGTCCTGATAATTGGTACAAATCTCGCTAAAACAATAGTTTTTTTACCGTGCTTTTCATAAAAATCTTGAGTTTTTACAATATGTTTTTTACGAAGTAACCAAGAATCTTCTTTATCAAATAATTTTCTACCAAATTTATGTCCAGTAAAATATCCGATATTATCACCCAATACAGCACAAACAAACGCGCCAAAAATCAGCACCCAAATATTCAGTAAGTTTTGAGAGGCGACAAATCCTGCTGTAAATAATAAACTATCACCAGGCAGAAAAAAACCAATCAATAAACCAGATTCAGCAAAAATAATTCCCCATACGCCAAAGTAACCAAGTGATTTAACTAATTCTGGTAAATCAAAGTGCATAAAATCCCACTTGTTTAAGACATTTTACTCAACATTTTAACGGTTATAAATTTATAGAAATAAAAAGTAATATTAAATTTAGATAAATTTATTTTATGTTTAATTTATGTTTAATGGATATTGGGGTCAAGGCGAAAAATGCAAAGATATTTAAAAGTGCTGAGATTATTTTGGACTGCGGCGATCGCTGCGGAAATGGAATATCGTATTAATTTTATCATTGCTGCTCTTAGTAGTTTAGGTAATTTAGTCGGTAGTATCTTTGGTTTGTTCCTATTTTACCGCACAGGCTACACTTTTACAGGTTGGTCATGGGAAGCAGCTTTAGTAGTTTTAGGAGTTTTCACCTTATTACAAGGCTTTAGTGCTACCTTTCTCTCTCCCAATTTAAATCGCATTGTGCGCCATGTCCAGGAAGGGACTTTAGACTTTGTATTATTAAAACCTGTTCGCAGTCAGTTTTGGTTATCTTGTCACACCTTTTCCCTCTGGGGAATACCAGATTTAATCTTTGGGTTACTGATAATTGGCTATGCTGGTACTAAACTTAGCTTAGGAATTGACAGATATCTATTTACCCTCTGGCCATTATTTTGTGGTTTAGTTATTCTTTACAGTTTGTGGTTTATACTAGGAGCAACCAGCATTTGGTTTGTTAAAATATACAATATTACAGAAGTATTAAAAGGGTTTTTAGAAGCGGGAAGATATCCAATTACTGGCTATCCTGCGGTTTATCGCTTTTTCTTTACCTTTGTATTACCAGTATCCTTTTTAACTACTATTCCCGCCCAATCCATGTTAGGAGAAATTGAATTTACCTCGTTGCTAAGTGCAGGATTATTAGCTTTTGTATTATTTTTCATTTCTACTCAGTTTTGGCGATTTGCTCTCCGTTTTTATACTAGTGCTTCCAGTTAGGTGATAGGTGACAGGTGACAGGACATACTGAAATCCTTCTTCCCTGTTCCCTGTTCCCTGTTCCCTGTTCCCTGTTCCCTAACTCAACCGAAAATTCACAGAATCAAACCGGATTCCTATATTACAGCAGTTTTCATGTATTTGTACCACACGCTAATTTTTCTATTCCTTTCTTCCTTTGCGTCTTTGCGCCTTTGCGTGAGATATAAAATGTGGTTCATTTACCCGAAAATCGCTGTAATCATAATTTCATAATGTGTTGTCAATGTAGGCTGACCCTAAAAAACCCAACCCACATTTAAGCCAGACAAAACAAAAGAAATTACAACATATCTGGATTTTCACCCAACTCTCGTAATCTAGCAGCTAACCTAGTCGCTTTTGCTTTAGCAGCTTCCTCTCGTGATTTAGCTTCCTCCTCTCGTGATTTAGCTTCTTTTTCTCGTGCTTTAGCAACTTCTGCTTGTGATTTAGCGGCTTGGGCTTGTAATTTAGCAGCCTCCTCTGGTAACAAAACTAGATTACCAGCAACATCATAAAACCGCGCCCAAATTGCGGTTTCTCTGTCTATAGTTCCTTCCCAAGTTCCCAACCATAAACCTAAACGTCTACACCATAGCCAACCATTTTCATTTGGTGTCAAAGGTTGATACTGTTGTTCATGATCTAAATGCCATCCTTGTAAAGAATTGGCATCAAATGGGTCATAGACAAAGTAATCTGAAGTATGGAAAGTTTGTTCGTACAAGTCTTTTTTAATTCCCTTATCTATCCCTGCTGTAGACCGTGACATTAATTCTACAATCACATCAGGATAGCGACCATTTTCTTCCCAAACTACCCAACCTTGTCGAGGATTGCTACCATCAACATTGAGAACCACAAAGAAATCAGGACCGCGAAAATCACGATGGCGAATTTGGCTACTGCTGTAGTATATAAACATATTGCCCCCAGTAAAATAATCATTGCGGTCAGACCAAATCTGCTGCAACGAACGAATGAGGACATTCATAGCAATACGGTGACGATTTGATTCCAAGACTTCACCATCATCAAATATTAAATCTGTTGGTGGGTTATGGGCTTCCCAGTCCACAACGGCTAGATTGTTGTCGGTAGTCATGTAATTATTACCTTTTTCACCAAGCCCTAAACTCCTATGATAATTTGATCAATATCAAAGGCGATACAAATTAGCAAAGCAGTAGATTAATTCAGGGTGTGCTATCAATATATAAAAACTGCTGTAACTGATGGAACAACATCACAATATATCTGGATTTTCACCCAATTCTCTTAATCTCGCAGCTAATTTCGCCGCTTTAGCTTTAGCATTTTCCGCTTGAATTTTAAACTTTTCCGCTTCTACTTTAACTTTTTCTACTTGTGCTTTGTCAGCCTCCTGTGGTAACAAAACTAAATTACCAGAAATATCATAAAAGCGCAACCAAGTTGCAGTTTCCCTATCTATAGTTCCTTCCCAAGTTCCTAACCACAAACCTAAATGTCTACACCAAAACCAACCATTTTCATTAGGTGTTAAAGACCGATATTCTTGGTTATCATCTAAATGCCATCCTTGGAAAGAATTAGGGTCAAAGGGGTTGTAAAGAAAATAATCTGAGGTGCGGAAAATCTGATTTTTAAGGTGGTTTTTGACACTATCTATTTCTGTTGTAGCTGGTGACATTAATTCCACAATCATATCAAGATAGCGACCATTTTCTTCCCAAACTACCCAACCTTCCTTAGAATTATTACTATCAACATTGAGAACAGCAAAGAGGTCAGAACCGCGAAAATTACGGTTTTTAACTTGGCTACTGCTGTAGTAAATAAACATATTACCCTGAGTAAGATAATCATTGCGGTCAGACCAAAGCTGCTGTAATGACCGAATGAGGACATTCATAGCAATTTGGTAACGATTTGATCTCAATGGTTTATGATCATCAAATATTAAATCCCTATGTCGGTTATAGGGTTTCCAGTTCACAATGGCTAGATCGTTGATACTCATAAGTAACTATCACCTTTTTCATCAAGCCTCAAACTTCTATGATAATCTATTTGGGACTTTTTAACGGTATTTTTGTATGGTGGTAATTACTGAAAATTTATCAGCTAATCTCAAGTAGCACAACTAGGGCAGACAAGATACTCACCCACCAAGAGTCTAATAAAACATTAATGTGCAAATATATGTCTTTGAGCTTACCAATTATCTATAATAGACCTGTCCGCTTAAATTTGCGTTTTCTAGAAACCTTGTAGAGACGTGACCTGGGTAGGGATTCTCGGCTCTACATTCTTTTCAGGAATGGAACGTCTCTAGCATGATTACGTAATTATGTTGTCTAAAAAAACACAAATTACTAGTAAATCTGTCTTGATTCTATCTTTCTAAATCCTTAATTTCCTTGGGAACTTTGGCTGTTAATACCTCATTTCCCTCAGAAGTAACTAATACATCATCTTCAATTCTAATCCCAATTCCAAGCCAACGCGGGTCAATTTCCGGTTGGTCTTCTGCTGGTTTGGTGTCAGGGACTATATACAGTCCCGGTTCTATTGTCAGCACTTGGCCAGGTTGTAAGATTTGCGGGTTTTCTCCATGTTGATAAATTCCCACATCATGCACATCTAAACCTAACCAATGGCTGGTACGGTGCATATAAAAGGCTTTATATTTTTCCTCCTCTATTAATTTATCAATTTCCCCTTTGAGTAAACCCAGTTCCACTAATCCCTCTGTTAATATCCGCACCGCTGCATTATGAGGTGCATAGAAAGAATTACCTGGTTTTACTTCTGCTATCGCTTGTTTTTGTGCTGCTAATACAACTTCATATAATGCTTTTTGTTCTGGTGTGAATTTACCACTAACGGGAAATGTGCGGGTAATATCTGAATTGTAATAACCGTAAGCGCAACCAGCATCAATCAACAGTAAATCATTTTCTTGTATTTGACAGTTATTTTCAATGTAATGCAGTACGCAAGCATTCGCACCAGATGCAACAATAGAAGGATAAGCAGGACCCATTCCCCCCCGTAACCGGAAAATATGCTCTATTTCGGCTTGAATTTCATATTCATAACGTCCCGGCGCGGCGTTTTTTAAAGCATAGTCATGAGCTTCTACTGCAATTTGTACAGCTTGACGCATTAGGTCTAGTTCTGTTTTGCTTTTATAGAGTCTCATATTGTGCAGAAGAATACTAGGATCTGCGATCGCAACTGGTCCTGTACCTCGTTTAGGGTAAGTTCGCAGTAAACTTTGGTAATGTTGGATGATTTTATCATTAAAATTGCGATCGCGTCCCAAATGATAATAAATGCGGTCCGCTTTTTCTAAATATTGCGGTAACTTCTCGTCTAACTCTGTAATGGGGTAAGCTATATCTGCACCATAAAATTCTTTTGCTCCTTCTACTCCACAACGATAACCATTCCAAACTTCCTTTTCTGGATCTTTCGGTTGCACAAATAATATAAAGCGATGCTCTGGGTGATGAGGTGCTAATACTACTACTGCTTGCGCTTCATTAAACCCGCTTAGGTAAAAGAAATCACTATCTTGACGGTAAACATACTCAACGTCATTGTGCATGACTGCTGTGGGCGCACTTCTGAAAATCGCTGTACCGCTGCCTATTTTCGTCATTAATTCCTGACGACGTTGCTGATATTCTGTTTGCATAGCTGATTTATTAATAGTGTTGTTTTTGGCTTTAACAATTATAGACTACGGAGAACGTTGTCGGGAAAATTGCTAATTTTACTTATTTTAGCCAATTTCCCCCTGAATGGATGAATTAATCTCAAATCTCTCAACTCAAGAACAACCTCTACCGATTTGTGTACAAGTATATCAGGTGCAAAGAGAATTTTAGCAGCTTTACAAGCCTTATCTATACTGAATATGACAGTTACAGCTAGCGGCTATTTAGGTGAATGTGGTAATGGTTCAATGGTGTTAGTATTACCGGAGATGGTTTAGTATTGTCGGGTTTTACCTCTCGAACAACACTTATAATCTGGTAAAAAAGGTAAAAATGCTTTATCATCGGTTTAATCCCCAAGGATAAAGATCACTGAAAATATATAAATTCTGTAATTTGGTGCAAATTAGAAGTGAGGGAATGAATGGATATTCAGCATCTACGTCAATCATTAAAAATGAACTGGCTGAGTTATTATGAACAAAATCGTTCTTGGCTAGTTAAAATGCGAATTTGGAAAGATTATGATGGTATACGCCGTCCTTCTTCTGGTTACATAATCGCAACTTTATCTACTTTAGAATCAGAGTTTAAAAAAATTCTCCCTTTTATTTTGGATTTAAATAATAATCCTGATCAAATAATTACGGCTTTAGGTTTACACTTCAATCCTGAACAGGAATTAAATAGCTTGAAATCTCAGCATTCTACAGCGAAAAATGAGATTGTTAGCACCTCTCCTATTCGCATACCATTGACAAATTCATCTATAACCAAAGAGCGTAAACAGGTATTATTGAAAATGACTACTGGTGCTTCAGTATTTGCAGTGGCCAAGCCAGTTTATCATCATTCTTTAGTTAGGCTACCTGTTCCGTTTCTCCGGGAACAAATAGCTAAGAAATCACTGGCTATAACTACTCAAATCTCCAGCCAAAATATTCTCTTTGCTTCATCTCATTCTAGCAGTAGTTTACCTTCTTGGATAGATGAATTTTGTCGAGGTAGAGGAAATGGATGAAGCTGTATAATATCTTATGATTAATTCACCTCAGATATACGCAGATGAATTAATTGATTTTTTTAATTTGGGATTAAGTTGGTAAATTACCCGTTATTCAAGGGATATTCGTGATTTACAAAGGAAATAGCAACTATTTCTCCCTCTGTTTCCCCAATTTGCACTTTTAAACCGACTCCACCGGCTTTACTTCTGATGTAACCTAGTCCAAAATGACCATTAGGGGTGGTTGTATAGCTGGTGAGTTTACCTACTTTTTCTTCCCCAATGGTAATGATTGTTCCTGGTTCAGCAGCACCATTGAGATGAATACCCCAAAGGTATTGTTTTACACCTTGATATGTGTTCAGTCTGGCAATGGTTTCTTGACCGATATAACAACCTTTGTTAAAGGAAATTGTCTGCCATAAACCAACTTCTAAGGGGTTATAATCATCCGTAAGTTCTGCATCTGGGGCGGGACGGCCTTGTAATATTCGCAACATTTCCCAGGTGCGATCGCTCAATTCTCCAGCACCATAACTCAGAATTTTATTCCACAATATTTCTTTATTTGTGACTGGTAAAATTAGAGTATATCCCGGTGTAGCTAATCCGCTACCCACTGCAACTATCACCCCATCAACTAAAATATGATTACCATAAGGTTGACCAATTAAATCACCAGCACCCAATTGTTCGACAATACCATGGCTTTGGAGTCCAATAAGGCTAAAAGTCGCCGTTTCTGTGGTAATATCAGTCAATTTGACCTTATCTGCAAAGAAGATATAACGATCTAACCATTGCATGAGTAGCTGACGACGGTTAGGGGAAACTAAGAGTAAAACAGCATCATCTAATACATAACTAGTGACTAAATCAATCGTCCGGGCTGTAGATGTCACCATGACAGTATCACAGCCCTGACCGGGTTTGAGGACTTGAAAATTATTTGTGCTTTGATTGTGTAAAAAACGTAGTCTGTCATCATCATAAACACGGATACGACCCCAATGAGAGTGATCGCTTATAAATACACCTTCTTTGATTAATTGGATAGGATTTGCATTTTGGTCATTAATTGCAGATGTTAACATAATTTTGTAAGTCTAGTTTAGTTGAAAGTTTGTTCTTCAGCATGGATTTGTGTTAGAATCGGGGGGAATATCATTGAGTAGGGGTAATCCCCGCTATTTCCAATCTTTAAATTTGCAACTGAATCTAATTTACGACAAAATTCCTGCCAAGAACTAATCAATAGTTATCATAAATTTTTAGGAAATTCTTGTCATGAAAATAAATTAATCGAATAACACATTTGCTTATTCAAACCTCCCTTGAGATTCTATATTTTTGCTACAACCTCAAAAGTAACAATTTTCCCAGGTTGAATATTCACAGCCCCTTGACATATTTCCTCAAACTTGATATACTGTTCTAGTAAGTCCAATGGTTGACCTAAAGTGAGAAAATCACTTCGCAAAAATAACTCGGCTGTTGTTCCATGACATTCATAACAGCGAAGAATGTATTTTTCAGGATGATCTTCACTGGGTTTAAGTGCCATAATAATTAAATTATCCGCTGATAAGTCTAAAAAACTTTGACTTTGGCAAGCATTTTTGTTAAATTTCCGCTTTGGCGGATTTGCTAATATTTCCAAGGGTACATTTAATTCATAACCTCGTTTAACTGTATCCCCTTCTTCCCAACTCCCTAGATGAGAATACAAGCCATAAGTAAATTGATGTATACCTGTATCAGCTTGATTGTCTGGCCATTGGGAACTTCTCAGCAGAGTTAAACGCAGTTGATTAGGTTTAGCATCGTAACCATATTTACAATCATTAAGAAGACTAACTCCGTATTTTCCGGTTTGCGTATCTGCGGTTATATCTGACCACCGTAAAGCGGGTACTTCCCATTTTGCTTTATCTGCGGGGGTTTGGGGATTTGTGGGACGACGGATAACACCGCAGGGGATTTCATAAGTGACAAATTCCGCTGCGAAATTCAGGGGAAAAGCTGTTTTTACTAATACCTGATTTTCCAGCCAATTTACAGTATTAGCTATTTTCAAAAGTGGTGAACCAAGCTGTAAAATGTAATCTTGACAAAATTCCGATTTTCCCAGTTGACGCACTACCCGCAAGCGTTGTTGAATTTCTCCATATTCTTGCCACTGAATTGATTTTAATTTTGTTGGCGGTAGAGGTTTTGTGTTATAATCGGGGTCAATATTCCAAGCGTCCCAATATTGGCCGCTGTCGCTAAAAGCTTGGAGTTGGTTTCCCGCACCATTTAAAATTTCTCGTTGTTGGGTTTTATCAAAGACACTATCCAAGTCTCCAGTTTCTGGGTTAACCTGGATTTGTAGATATTCATTTTCTAAAATCCAATTTTTCGGAAATATTTGGGGTTGTGTGGGGGAAGATGGAGACAGCCAGAAAATGCTATAACCTAGAGATGGGACTGTTGGGAGAAATAATAAAGTTGAATTTTCGCAAGGTTGGGAAGAAATTTCTTTTCCTTGAATATCGAAAATTCCATAATTCTCTCCAGAATTTTCATATTCTTCTTGGTCTGCTATGATGATTTTCGATAAGTCAACGCTGACAACTTCCCGACGTTCCCAGTTGAGAGGGTTGAAAATTATGATGGGGATGGCATTATGATCAGGTGGTTGTGGTAAACTAATTTGGGATGCTATATCTATTAATGAGTTTGCTAAGATATTTTTCCCGACTTTTTCCACTGCTTCCCATGCTGGTAAAGCGTCTTGGTAAACTTGAGTAATGGAAGAACCAGGTAAAATATCGTGAAACTGATTAAATAAAACTTTTTTCCAAGCTGTTTCTATTTCTGTGTGGGGGAATTTTGTACCGCAGAGGATATTTGCTAAAGTTGCGAACAACTCAGCACTATATAATAGATGTTCAGATTTGCGATTCCAGCGTTTTTGGTCTCCGTGGGTAGTATAACATCCCCGGTGAAATTCTAAATAAAGTTCGTTTTCCCAAGTTGGTAAATTTTGACTTGGTAAATTTTGACTTTGGGATTTTATTTTCTGGAGATATTTTTGAGCAGTTGTAAATTTCAACTTGGGGAAAATTGGAGAATGTTCCCAACGTCTCGCAACTTCTAACATATCACGAGTTGGACCTCCACCATGATCACCAACACCAGGAAGCCAAAGACTAGTTTGTAAACCTGTTTGGGTTTTCCACTCACAAGCATACCTGGCCATCTTAACAGGTTCAACGGTTTCGCCCATGGGTGGGGACATAAAACTTAATATTTGACTACCATCAGGCGATCGCCACCAAAATAAGTCATAATTAAATTTAGTTGTATCATTCCAGCGAAGTTTTTGAGTAACAAAGAACTCAATTCCCGCATTTGCGAGAAATTGGGGTAAGGTCGCACAAAAACCGAAAGTGTCAAGAACCCAAACCACAGGAGATATTTTTCCAAACTTGTGGAGAAAATACCGCTGTCCATATAATAACTGACGAACTATAGACTCCCCAGCAATTAAATTCAAATCTGGTTCTACCCAAAAACCTCCCAAAATTTCCCATTTTCCCTTTTCAACTTGATTTTGAATTTCTCGAAATAGGTCAGGACGATTTTCTTCTACCCAAGCGTACAAAGCTGGTGTAGTATGACAGAAAATCAATTCGGGAAAATCCTGTTGAAGTTTTAAAACTGACTCAAAGGTATTTTGTGCTGCTTTCCAAGTTTCCGCGACCACCCATAACCATGCTAAATCTAAATGTGCATGACCCAATAAATGAATTTCCGGTTTTTGTTCACAGATAAAATCAGATAAACCCAAATAAGTTTGTCGTAAATTCAGTAAATAGGTTTTCCAGTCTTGGTTTTCGGTGTTTTTGAGATTTGTAACTCTTTCAACTGCTGCTGATAAAGCTGGTAATTTTTCGGGTGCGAAGTTTTCTAGAAGAATTTCCACAATGGCTAATTCATCAGCGATAAAACCAGCATCATCATGATTATAGATCATTGTTTCATAAATTGCCAGCGATCGCATCAAAGCCCCATCACAATGTCCCGGACTAACTAACCGCAAAATTATGGTAAAATTTTCTCCAGGACTTACTTGAGGACTAATTAAAACTCGTGGTGAAGCATCAAACAAGTCTCCAGTTAATACTAACTTACCATTAACGTATACTTCTACATTTTCAGCCCACCAAACCAAAGCCAAGCGCAAAGACAGACCGCTTAAAGGAAAATCCTGTAAACTGTGGGGAATAGAGAAATTTTGTCCTAACCATAATACCTGTTTTCCGCCTTTCCAGGAAATATGGCCTTTTTCATTAACTTCAACTGGTTGCCAATCAATTATACTAAATGGGATAAAATCAGTAACTACTGCGTCAGTTTCGTGATATTTCCAGGTTGACTGGATATCAACCTGACAACAAGCACGTAAATTTTCAATAGCCGTGGATATAGATTTGGTATTTAATGATGGTAAAGGAAGAGTCATATTTCCAGTAAAATAATCCAGTAAAATAATTCAGTAAAATAATCAGGTTGATAATTAAGAATTTTTGATTCTCGAATTAAGATCATCCAAGGTTACAACTTCAACATTATCATTATGTCTTCCGGTTCTTCAAATCGCTATCAAAGTAAACTGTTTAATTTTGTCTACCAGCAGACTCAACGGTTGACCCAAACATGGGAAAACATTTTCAAAAATCTACAAGTTGCGACTCAGGTGGGTGTAGGTTCTCTACTTTATCCACTTTACCAGTTATTGCCACAAAAAGAATGGTCCGAAAAAAAAATACAGCCGATAATTCCTCCAGAAACGGACGCAGCAATTCAACATATATTAGATATAGTTAAAAATCTTCCTGCTGAGGGTGGTAATTTAGAGATTTCCCAAAAAACAAATTCTTTAACTCCTTTAACTTTTATAGGATCTTTGTGGGAGAGATTTTTTCCTAAACAAAGTTCCTCAAGGTCGGAAAACACTCTTCAAAAGCATATACCTAAAGTCCAGGGAATTGCGACGGAATTAAAAACTGGGAATTTGGTGTTAGTTGGTACTGATAATCGCATTTTTGATATTTTCACAACCCAGGAAAACTCCCAGCTAAAAGATAGAATTAATAGAGAATTGATTCATTATGAGTATCCTGCTTCGCAAAAACAAATATTACCAAAAATTGATTTACTCCTAAATAAACTAACTGATAAAAAACCGACCCAAGTTTTTGGGTTTCTAGATAAATTAGTTGCTAATTTGGAAATTACAGCTTTAGTCTCCATAGGAAAAAGTGGTCAAAAAATTCTTGATAACTTAGTAGTTAACAATGATGATTCAAAAACCGAAAAAGCGGATATTGCTAATCTAATTACCGCAGCGATAAATTACTTCTTAGGAGGAAGAAATATTTATCAAATTCAATCAAATGCTGCTGCTGAAAAAGCAGAAATTAAATCAGACCTTCAAAACAGTTTACCGCTAAATCATGGAGATGCTTGGTTGACATGGGATGATCTGTTTGGTAATCCCAGTACCAATATATCCGATTATAGTGGTTTTAACCCCCTAAAGCCAGCAAATTCGAGATTATTGAATAACCGGGAGAAAATCGCCCAAAAAACACCTGAATCTGAAAATCAGGAATGGGAGGAAAAAGACAGTCAAACCAACCAAGGATTTAATTTTAAGCCCGACTGGATTGATATTTCTGCGACCTCTTTAGGCTACGAAAAACACCCACTAGAACAAATTTTACACTGGCTAGATCAGTTAATATCATGGATAGAACAGATACTAACAAACACGGTTTATTTTTTCCGAGGCTTATTATTAGGGAGATAAATAGGGCTTGCTGATAGCGTAGCGTGGCGTTAGCCATATAAACCTAAAACCATTTATTAACAAAGGGTTTCGCGGATTTTTACCACAAAAAAGTGCTAGGTTTTGGCTAATGGTGTCTCAAAATAAGTGCATTTTTCTTTGTTGGATTTGGAAAATTGAGGATATCCAGACAGTTAAAACTATTCCCTGTTCCCTGTTCCCTGTTCCCTATTCCCTCCCCTCACAGACAACTTTTTCAGCAAGCCCTAAATAGGATAAAATCAAAATTCTACAATAACTGGTGTATGGTCACTGGGTTGATTTAACTTTCGTGGTTCAACATCAATAATGCAACTTTGAGCGCGTTCATACAAATCCGGTGTCAGATAATGATGATCTATACGCCAACCCAGGTTTCGCTTAAACGCAGCAGTACGATAATCCCACCAAGTATAGTTTTCTCCTTTATGATTAAATTTACGAAAAGCATCTGCGAAACCTAAACTCAGAATATCTCGTAAAGCTTGACGTTCCGGTACAGAAGCCATAATGTGATTATCTATCTTCACTTTATCATTAATATCTATATTTTCCAAAGCAATATTAAAATCACCACAGATAGAAATAGGAGAACTTGTTAATAATAATACCTGTAAATATTCCTTGAGTAATTTTAACCAACCCAACTTATACTCATACTTTTCGCTACCTATAGATGAACCATTAGGAACATAAAGATTAACAATTCTGATTCCTGAAAATACACCTGTAATTACTCTTTTTTGTGTGTCCCATTCCGAATCCACATTTGGTAAAATAGCCGTAAAACCCGTACTAACATCTGTTAAAGATTGACGACTAATCAAAGCTACTCCATTATAAGACTTTTGTCCTGATATATATAAATAATAACCTAATTTTTCAAAATCGAGACGGGGAAAATCCTGATCTATAACCTTAGTTTCTTGTAAACATAAAACATCAACCGGATTTTCGCTTAACCAATTGATCACCTGTTCCAACCGTGTTCGTACAGAATTAACATTCCAAGTAGCAATTTTCATGGTTTAGTCATCAAAGTAAATGCAAAATAAAAGTCAGGTGTAAAGTAATTGTCCCATAAAAATTTAGCTATTGATGATCTTGGTCATAGATGAACCAAATTCATATTTGTAATATGATCCCCGCGATAGATGAACAAAGTCTATACTAACTTGTAGGTTAATAATGTTTTCATAAATTTTTCATTTTGATAAATATCTTTTTGGGAAAAAACCATAAAATACCGTTAATTTAGCATTTGTTGATAGTTTTCACCACTAAATTCTCTCAGTTCTCTGAATATCTGACCTTATTCTAGGTCAGATAAATACATACCTCAACCATAATACTACTGACTTATCGTAATTTTTGTCAAGGAGGATTTAGCATGAGTATTATAGTTAACACCTGTCCCTGTTGTGGTGGTTCAGTTTTGCGTCATGTTCGTTACCATGGAGTTTATTGGTTTTGTCTTTCCTGTAAACAAGAAGTACCAGTCTTGAATATAAATATTGTATCTGATACAATATCACATTTAGAACCCCATAATCAAGAGATTTTACCTCAAAGTGCGTTGAGTTCTTAAATTTTTCTTTTTTTTCTCCCAATTTTTCCCAACTTCTATTTTAGGGATTAACCACCTTGTTAGCAGCATTACTCTACGGACAAGAAGATTTACGTCTAGAACAAGTTCCCGAACCCACTCCCGCAGCGGGGGAGGTAGTAATTCAAGTCGAAGCGGCCACCACCTGCGGTACAGATTTAAAAGTATGGCGACGCGGTGGCCATGCTAAAATGTTAACACCCCCAACCTTGTTTGGTCATGAAGGGGCGGGGCGCATTGTGGCTATCGGTGCTGGAGTAACTAATTGGCGGGTGGGAGATCGCGTAGTAGCAAATAATTCAGCCCCCTGCATGAAATGTTTCTTTTGTCAACGTCGAGAGTATTCTTTATGCCCCAATTTAACTTGGAATAACGGTACATTTGCGGAGTATATAAAAATCCCCGCCACGATTGTCCAGCATAATCTATTACAAATACCCGACCAATTACCTTCCGTATTAGCCGCCATGACCGAACCGCTGGCCTGTGTATTACATGGTATCAGCCGTTCCCAGGTCAAACCCCATGACCGAGTAGTGGTTTTAGGTGATGGTGCAATTGGGTTAATGTTTGTAGCCGTTCTATCGGAATATACTGAGGTAATGCTGTGGGGCGGTAATAATAAACGCCTAGAAATCGGTGAAAAGTTAGGTGCAGCCCGGACTTTTAATTATCATCAAGTCACAGATATTCCTAACACAGTCAGGGAATTAACTGATGGCTGGGGCGCAGATGTAGTTATAGAAGCCACTGGTATACCCAGTGTCTGGGAAAAAGCGATCGCTTGCGCCCGTCCTGGTGCAACTGTGAATCTATTTGGCGGCTGTCCCAAAGATACCACAATTACCCTGAATACGGAACAACTTCATTATAGTGAAATTACAATCAAAGGAGTATTTCATAACACTCCAGAGTATGTAAAATCCGCCCTATCACTCATTGCTAGTGGGACAATTTCCTTTGACTTACTAATTAGTGAACAAAGACCTTTACAGGATTTAGAACAGGTATTTATGGATATGAAAGCGCGGAAAGTGATTAAAGTAGCAATGTATAACTAAAAAAGGCATAACCACTCCTATGGTTTCATTGAAGTAAGAAATAAATGTCCAGACTTGTCTAGGTTTTATATAGCAGTTGACTACAAGTTTAATCTATCTTTGCTAAATCCTTACTGTTTTATGACCTTTATTTAAAGATTGCTATAAGTTATTGGTAAAGTGTATTTATATATACTTTTTTTGTGGCCGTTAAAGAACAATCTACATATAGATTCTGAATGCAGATTAACCATCTCTAGCGATAGATGTCACCTGAGTTGAACCTATAAATAAACGTGGTTTTCCCGATATTCCTCCGTAATCACCAGTCATATTGTTTGCCTATGTAGTTGACAAAAACACAGAGTTATTGAATAACTAATCTCCTTGATTAAGCGGCGATGTAAATCACAAGGACAGGGAAAATAAGATCGCATTTTATACAAAGCATTATCCTGGATAATGACTAGTAACTACAAATTGGTTTATTTCTTATGAAAACTCGATACGTCATTCGTCACCTGGTCGAAAAAGCTCTGTATATCAGAAAATTAACTCCAGAAATAGAAAATGAGATTAACTCAGAACTAACAAAGCTGGGTCATATATCCGACGTTGACTATGAAGCCTTAGAATTACTTATGGCAGAAATGGACGCTGGTAGAGTGCAGTTAGTTCCTAGTTGGGGATAGGAAAGAATTTTTCTGGCTTATGACCAAGTCGCTCTGTTTGTGTTATCATGGTATAATGCCTGTGAGCAAGACCATAGGTAATTCAAGATAAAAATACGGCGTACACCAATCTTCCGGTTGGATAGCCCATGTAGAAGTAAATAACTGTTAAGCAGATGCTTAACAGGAAATGTATCCTAGTAAGTCAACGATAAAAGAGCAAAGAATCGTGTCAGTCGAAACCATTGAGAAGCGTTCTACATCCCGCCAGCTTGCGCCTCGATATCGCGTTTTGCTTCATAATGATGATTACAATTCGATGGAGTACGTAGTTAAAGTGCTAATGACTACAGTTAATAGCATTACCCAACCCCAGGCTGTTAGTATCATGATGGAAGCTCACCATAATGGGTTAGCTTTAGTTATTACTTGCGCTCAAGAACACGCGGAATTTTACTGTGAAACACTTACCAACCATGGTTTAATTAGTACAATTGAACCTGATGAGTAGTCATTGGTCATTGGTCAAAAGAGTATAGTTTTGACTAATGATAATTGACTAATTTATGAAAATTAATCTCACCAAACTCACCCACTACCCCGTCACTGTAAGGCTGGTTTGCTTTGTGCTGGCCTTACTTTTGTTATGGCTCCCCCTAGCTGTACCAATTTATTACTTAGTCGAAGATACTAATTTAGAAAGTATCTTGACAATTGTTATATTATATGTTGAGTTTATTTTGCTGCTGAATATCTGGGGGAAAAAAGTACATCAACAGCCAGGAATATTCCGCCGTTATGGGTTAGAATTTACACGCTTTAATGGTATAGAACTATTCCAAGGGTTGACCATAGGATTAATTAGTGTTTTAGTGTTATTTGGTTTAGAAGGTGTGCTTGGTTGGTTAGTATGGCAACAACCCACAGCATTTTTAGGGAAAATAATATTAGAGGGTTTAGTAGTTGCTTTTGGTGTAGGTTTTGCAGAAGAATTATTATTTCGGGGTTGGTTACTAGATGAATTACAAAGAGATTATAAATTAAATACTGCTCTTTGGATAGATGCAATTTTATTTGCTGTTACCCATTTCATTAAACCCTTAGACGCAATTATTTATACCTTACCACAATTTCCGGCCTTAGTGCTGTTGGGTTTAACCCAGGTGTGGGGAAAACGTTGGAGACGGGGGCGTTTAGGCTTACCTATTGGTTTACATTGTGGATTAGTTTGGGGTTATTATATCATTAATGTTGGACAATTAACCCAATATTCGGGACAAGTTCCTGATTGGGTAACTGGTGTGAATAATAATCCTTTACAGGGAGTTATGGGAATATTATTCATGGCTGGACTGGCTTGGTGGACAGGTAGTCAACAATTAAAAAGGAAATTAGCTAGTTAATTATTTGCTAACTTTCCCTAAATAATACTATGCTATCATTAGGGCGTACCACTCAGAAAAGCGGTCAAATTTATGGGATTTGCACCCTAACACCTTAAATTGACACCTAAAAGTCCCCAAAATTTTTAGGTATCAATGTCTTTTAAGCCGTATTTTCAGTCGGGGGTGTACGCAAAACGTTCCCAAAGGGAATCTAAAATCTGAGGTTGCGTAAATATTGTGAAAATAATTGTTTATATTTATACTGATCCAGTATTAGATGTCCTTCCCACTCACAGTGACTGGGGTTGGGAGGTAGATAGAATTTATCAGGATTTGGGAAAGCGTACCCAACTACAACAATTATTAACTGACTTATTAACTGACTGTCAAACTCAAACAGAAACCGTCAATTATCTACTAGTTCGCCGCTTGGAAGAATTAGGTGATACTTTAACAGAAGTAAGCGATCGCCTCAAGCAACTAGAAACCATGGGAGTTGTAGTAATTGCGACACAACAACCATACACATCTAATTCTAGTCAAATCCGGTCTGAACTACTGGAATTATTACAAGAGATTCAAAATCAGCACCGTAGCCGCCGCATTCGTCAAGGACACGCTCGTAATCGCCTAGAAGCTTCACCACCTCCCGGAAAATCACCCTATGGCTACCGCAGAGGACAGGGTAAATATATTATTGATCGGACTACTTCACCTGTGGTCAAAGATTTTTTTGAACACTTTTTACTCTATGGTTCCTTAGGTGCTGCTGTTCGGTTTTTAGGTAGAAAATACGGTAAAAATATATCGGTTACGACTGGGAGACGGTGGTTAACTAATCCAGTTTATCGAGGTGATACCGCCTATCAAAATAGTGAAATTATCTCTAATACCCACGCAGCTATCATTTCCAGAGCAGAAGCCGCGCAAGTTGATAGACTATTGCGACGCAACAGCCTTTTACCACCACGCACTGCTAGTGCGCCCCGTTCTTTAGCTGGTTTAGTCATTTGTCATCAATGTCAGTTACAGATGATTGTGACTCGTGTTACCCAAAGTCATCAGGATAAAGAGTATTTATATTTACGCGCAATCAACTGTCCTCAACAGCCAAAATGTCGTGCTATTCCTTACCAAGTAGTTTTAGAAAAAACCATTGATAGTGTTTGTCGAGATTTACCTTTAGCTGTAGCGGGAATGAATTTTCCCCAATTAGATGCTATTAAAAATAGTTTAGGGAATGGTATATCTCGTCAACAAGAAATCCTCCAACAGTTACCCACTTTAATAGAAACGGGAATTTTAGATATAGAAACTGCAAAATTAAGAGCTTACAAACTCCGCACAGAAATTTCTCAACTTCAAGCTAAGTTAGCAATTCTTCCTCCTGTTAATTTGCGTTCTGTAGCTCAAGCTGTTTCCATTCCTCAATTTTGGTTGGATTTATCAGAAGTAGAACGACGATTTTACTTCCGCGAATTTATCCAACAAATTCAAATTATCCGCCAAAATCAAGAATGGTATTTACAGATAATTTTTATTTTCTAAATTATTCATCTTGATTTTTAGATGATTGTTTGCCTTTTTTACCCGCATTCCGCACATTCATAACTTTACTCAATAAATCAAACCAAAAAGGCGCACCCATAGCAATAGCAATACCGCTAATAAACCAACCACCAATCATAATCAAAATTCTAAAAATAGGTGACTTACTAACTTGGAAATTTTTCCAGTCAATTTCCCTTACAGAAACATTTGATTGACCATTTGTTACTCTTACACAAAACATTGCATTTTCTGGAGAAACATCATCTCCACAAATTTGTTGTGTTAAGTTAGGAATTGTCCAACCAATTGGTAATTCAACATCCTTTAAAAGCTCATTAGAATATGGTTGATTCATACCTAAAGCATTAGATGATTCTGCTTCTACAGCCTTTTTAATAATTATTTCCCGCAATAAGGAATCCTTAGATAGACGGTCAACAATATGAAAAGTATCTGTATTAGTAGCAATAGCTAAAGTTATACCAATTAAAATAGCAACTCCTTTTGCATTTCGTTTATA
The DNA here is from genome assembly GCF_014697585.1 of Dolichospermum sp. FACHB-1091. Classification (GTDB taxonomy): domain Bacteria; phylum Cyanobacteriota; class Cyanobacteriia; order Cyanobacteriales; family Nostocaceae; genus Dolichospermum. The sequence goes on from NZ_JACJSB010000010.1 coordinate 62,632, forward strand.
AACACCACCGGCTCTTTCCATAGAACTATCAAAACTATTTTCAATTTCTTTTCGCAAGAGATTAATACCTTCTTCCGTGGTTTTAGCTCTCATTTGCGCTCGTTTTGCCATAGTTTCAATACTATTGACTACAGAATCTGGCAAAAGATCAATTAGTTCTTTAACTTTTTTATAAGTTTCACTATCTTTGTCTTGGAGGTTGGCTATAACTTCATCATGAATATCACTACCTTTTTTAATAGATTTGACAATTTCATTGATATTAGGTTTTAGTCCTCCCAGAACTATTGCCTTTTCTGGATCTTCAAAAATATCTTTTCTCAGGAATTTTAGTTCCCGTAAAGGTTTATCTAGAATATCTTCATGATTTTCCATATTGGACTCGAAACGATATATATATTTGTCCAGGCTATCTCTCATGCGATTTATACTCATGTATATATCATATTTGTCTTTTTTAAATTCATTAATAATACGATTATATTCCAATTCCAACTGCTTATAATCTGTAGCAATATTACTAGATAATTCTTGATTATTAATACTACTGTCCAACGTGATTAAAATTTGTATAATCTCACCTAAGTGTTCTTTCTTGAATTTCTCTAGCCTGATCTCAGTTATCTTTTTTACCAGAGTTGGCAATTGTAGGGTATCCATAAAAGTATTGGCAAAATTGTCTCCACCAATATAGGAAGGCGCACTACGTTTTTGATCACCAAAAACAGTTTCTTTTCTAAATCTAGAGTTAGACTTTCTCAAGAGACTAAAGAATGAAGCAAATACCCAAGTCACCCGGCGCGGTAAAGTTGCTAATAAACCTTTGGCTTCTTGATTAATGCTTTGAATTAAAGGATTACCATAAATTCTATTAACCAGTTGAATCACTTCCGGCTTTTCTGAATTTTGAGCGTCACCAGCTAAGAAAATTTCTACGGATCTTCTCAAGTGTTCAGCACGCCATTGCAGCACTGTTGTTATTAATTCTTGAATTTCGGAAGCCAGTAAACTTAAAATTAAGTAAATAAAAATTAGGCCTAGTGCCACATCTAAAATGAAAGGTAGATTCATTGACATTCTCCTTCGGGATAATTGACCAACTTATGATAGTAGTATTTATATCATTTAACAGGGAAAATGCTTGTAAACTTTTTTAAAAAATTAATAAGAAAATGTTCGCCAAAAAATTATCTCTGTTCCTGAGAAACTGAGTTAATTTGGGATATAGCCCTGGTTTAAAATATAGGTTCTGGATAGTAAAACTGGAGATTGGCCCTGGTCTCTATGTAATGAAACCCAGCAGTCATAATATTACTAATAAAATATGCAAGAAGGAAGTTTTGTTTGGACTCATCTGGAAAAACAACACCGTGTGGTTGAAAAGAAGATTGATTGGCTTTGGTTGCTAGTATTGTTATTGGCAGCGGTAGTATTGTTTACCATTAACCTGGGGGAGTTGCCCTTACAAGATGGCGATGAGACAATTGTGGCACAGGTAGCACGGGAAATTTGGCAAGCCCCAGCAGATTCAACGCGTTGGCTTTACCCCACTTTAGGTGGTGAACCCTATCATCGTACACCGCCCCTGATGCACTGGCTAATTGCTGGGACTTATTCTCTGGGTGGTGTCAACCATTGGACAACCCGGCTACCCGGTGCGATTTTGACAGCAATTTCTGTACCCTTGTTATATTGCATTGGTAGAGAAATATTTCGCCAACGTTGGGTGGCTATTTATAGTTCTTTAATTTATCTGACAATGCTGCCTGTTGTCTGTTATGGCAGGTTGGCCATATTAGATGGCCCCGTTGTCAGTTTTTTGATATTGATGATGTGGTTTGTCTTGCGATCGCGTCGAGATTTACGCTACTGTTTAGGTATAGGGATTAGTTTTGGCTTAATTTGTCTGATTCAAGGCATGACGGGCATTTATTTGGGTGGAATTGTCTTAGTATTTCTTTATTGGGATACACCTAGACTGCTAACTTGTGATTATTTCTGGATGGGTATTTTTATTGGTTGTCTACCCGTACTTTGTTGGTATGGGTTTGAGCTATTCCACTACGGTTATCCATTGAGACTTGATATCAATACCATTATTAATGGTACTAATAATACTAATGGCAATTCACAACCACCTTGGTATTATCTACTCGAAATCTGTAAGTGGACATGGCCTTGGTTGATATTTCTACCCCAAATTATCCGTATCACCTGGGAGAATCATAACTTAAGTTGGGCAAAACTGATTATTGTCTGGTTTGGAGTTTATTTATTGATTATTTCCCTGATTAGCGTTAAACTTCCCTGGTACATACTCCCCATTTATCCTAGTTTGGCTTTAGCCTTAGGCTTTGGGTTAACAGAAATGTGTAATGTACCTTTATTTTCAAGGTATCCCCGTACTTGGGTAACGAGTTTAGCAATATTGGCGGTGGTTGCTTCAGCAGGTAGTATTTATTTTAGCTGGAGAACTGTAGACAAAGTAGAGTTGCAGATCATTTTTGCTGCTGTAGCTTTAACTATGACTTTAGCCGCAATTTTGCTAGAACGAGGCGATAAGCAATTTCTCAAAATTCTCATTTGGGGAACTTATGTATCTCTATTTCTATTCATGAGATCTAATTATTGGCTGTGGTAATTACAGAATATTACAAGTTAATGAGGCATAATAAGGTGAGCATCCTACTGATATATTTGTACATCAGATGGGTACGCCAGGTAGGCTATCATATAATAAATGCAGCAGTTAAAGAATTTGAGATTTTGGCTTTTAGATTTTAGATTTATTCTTGTGTTTACATCTGACAGCTTAAAAGCTTTGCAAATCCTGAGTTTTCAATCCAGAATTTAAAATCTAAAATTCAGTTCATGCTTCTACAAACAATCTATTTCTCAGCCTTATTGATGCTTTCAATGCGGGTAATTTCTTGGCTATCTTGACTCGTATTGTTTTGGGTTATAGTCATAATAGCCAAAAAAACCACACTTCCCACAACCAAAGACAACAGAGGACGCTTAATAGAGATAAAATCTCTAATAATCCTCGCTAAAGGTCGGCTTTGACGACGAAGAGCCGAAGATATCATCATCTGTCTCCAAATAAAGGGATCACGTACATAATGTCCACTTTGGCAAACAACTAACTTTTCTTGACAATAAGGACAGGTAAACAAACCAATGTAAGAATTAATTGGCGTTGTTCTGTTATTTCTTTGACAAATTGGGCAAGTAACATAATGATTATCAAAAGTATTTGTACTCATCTACCTCGTCCGCCTAATCCCTTGATTTTCTGTATAACAGTAGCCGTATTGAATTTTACTTAAAATTTACTACGTCTGCCATAATTACTTGTAATTATTTGAAGAATAGCATCAGATTGAGAATGGATGTCTATATGACATACTCCTTTCGATTTTAACTCAAGTTGTTAGCACTGCCAGGCCTAATTCTTTTTTCCACATATTTTGTAATTTTAGTTAATCAATTATTGATTGGCTGGTTAGCCCCCTAATAAACCACAATAAGAGATAACAAATAAAAAATAGATTTTTTCTTAAATTTACCCCGGTTGTTAATGACTATGACTCTCTTGCCTCCTGCTTCCCAGAGGAAGGTCAGGGAATCCCCTGCTTTTCCCACACCTTCTATTCAGGTTACCCAGTTAATTAATCGTTTTCAACCCTCCCAAGAAACAGTAGTGCTTTTTTTAGCCGTATTAATTGGTGGTAGTACGGGTATGGGTATAGTTACCTTTCACTATTTAATCCAGCTAATTAACAATTTCATGCTGGAAAATTTCATGGGACAGATTGGAGGCTGGGGTGCTTGGACTTTAGCCGCTGTCCCTACTCTAGGTGGCATCATTGTTGGTCTGATGCGTTGGCGCACTCAGGATTTTGGACCGGGACTCTCATCTCTAATCGCTGTTTCCCAAGGAAAAGAAGCCAAAAAACCACTACGACCAGTGACAAAAATGATCGCTGCGGCTGTTTCTCTCGGTAGTGGTGCGTCCTTAGGTCCGGAAGGTCCAAGTGTAGAAATTGGTACGAATTTCGGGGTTTTATTATCTGATATATTACAAGTCTCTCAGGAACGCCAGCGGTTACTTTTGGGGGCTGGGGCGGCCGCCGGTTTAGCTGCTGGTTTTAATGCCCCCATTGCGGGAGTATTTTTTGCCTTGGAAGTAGTCATGGGAACTACATATTTTGCCACGTCGGCTGTAAGTGTGGTCTTACTGTCCGCCGTGGTAGCCGCTTTAATTGGTCAAATTGGCTTAGGTTCACAACCAGCTTTTGCTTTACCTGCTTATCAAGTTCGGAGTTATTTAGAATTACCGCTTTATCTGGGTTTGGGTTTGGGTGCGAGTTTAATTTCTCTCGCTTATACTAAATCAATTCGTTTAGCTAAAGCCGGCTTTGCTGGTAATTTACCAGGGTTAAAGTTATTAGGGAAAATTCCTCAGTCAATTCAGCCTATCATTGGTGGTGTAATTATTGGTGCAGTAGGTTGGCGCTACCCGCAAATTTTGGGTATTGGCTATGGAACTGTACAAGCAATGCTACAGGACGAGGATTTTTCCCTCAAGCTATTACTAATATTACTAGCATTAAAACTCCTGATGACGGCAGTAAGTTCCGGTAGTGGTTTTGTGGGTGGACTATTTGCACCAGCTATGTTTTTAGGTGCGTCCTTTGGGTCTGCTTATGCTAAATTCCTGGTTTTGATAGTACCAGAACTTGGGAAATATATGGCTGCTCCTCCAGCTTATGCCATGGTGGGTATGGCGGCGGTTTTAGCAGGTAGCGTCAGAGCGCCATTAACATCAATTATCATGTTATTTGAATTAACCCGCGATTACCGCATTGTACTACCTTTGATGGCGGCTGTGGGTCTAAGTGTTTGGTTGGTAGAAGCAATTAAACCAACAATAGATGCCAATTCTAATCTGCAACAGATTGGTTTACCAGAGTTGAAAGATGAAAAGGTGGAAATGTGGCAGCAAATGTTAGTCGCTGATGCTATGCACACTCGTCCCCAAAAACTATCAGCCACTCTAGGGTTCATAGAGGCGGCGGTGGCAATGACCCAAGAACGTACACGCAGTGCTTTAATAATTGATGATGGAGGGAGATTGGTGGGAATTCTTTCCCTGGAAGATATTAAGCGAACCCTTTCTCTATGGCAAAATATCCCCAATTCGTCCCCGGAAATTCACGGAACTTTATCTACCCAAAAACTGATAGATATTTGTACTACTGATATTCTTTATGCTTGGGTTGATGAACCTTTATCTGAAGCTTTGGACCGCATGGCATTACGTGGTTTACATCAGTTACCCGTCGTAGCTAGAGAAAATCCTGATTTTGTCCTGGGTTTACTAGAATTTAGGGAACTGGAATTGACTTGTAATATAACGGCAATTACTAAAGCACTCAATAGCTATTTACTGGTTCTACCTGTTACCGATATAGAGGCATAAAGGGGTAGGCGCAAAGCGGGAAAGGCGCAAAGAAAGAAGGTAGTCAAAGTGTTGTTTAAATCGCCTAAGACTGCTGTAACTTAGAAAAAGAAGTGGTCAGGCTGACCGTGGTAGAGACGTTCCATGGAACGTCTCTACATAGTTCCGACACTTTCTCAGAGGTTGCAGGAAGAAAAAGCTGGCTCTTATTATGTTAGCATTAGTTAGCTTTTTTGGATCGGCTTCTACTATTTAAGCTAAACTGTAGCTTCTACTTCGCTATCTTCTAGAGATTCTGAATCTACTTGATCTACTTGCCGAAGTCGAATGTGTTTTTTGCCTAAGGTGATAATAAACTCATCTCCGGGTTTAAGATTCATCTGTTTTGTGTAGGCTGAACCGATGAGCAGGTTGCCATTTGATTGCACACTAATTCTATAGCTGGCGCTGCGACCACCACGCCCATTAACACCAGGGGAACTATCTAACTGAATACCCTCTGCATCAATTAGGGCATTCAAGAATTTCATCATATTGACACGCTCTACACCATTTTTGGTAACAGTATAGTAGCCGCACTCTTTAGCTTTTTCGTCTTTGCTGAGGGTTTCTAGCTCTCTGACTTTTGTGATCAGTTCTTCGCCAACTAGGGGTTCAATTTTTTTCTGTTTAGGCATTAACTTAGGTCGAAAACGAATTTTTGAAGTTGTTAAGTGAATTTTATTTTAGCTGACATTGAACTAATAGGAAAGGATTCCTTTAATTTTTCCATCAGTCTAGCCAAGTATATTACACTCATGGACAAAATTGTTGTACTATCATCAATATTTTCTAGAAATTCTATAAGAAAGATCAAGACCTACACACAGGTCAATGAATAATGAACCACGAAGGAGCGAAGAACACGAATAAAAGAGGCTTTGAGAGATATTTTGGCTCAGTCCTAAAAATATATTGTTAACTGGATGGTTGTTTTACGGGATTTTCCTTTCCCCTTTTCTGCTTTTTCATCAATCATTTTCAAAATTAAATGGGAATACTTAGGAATACTATAGATGAAACTAACGACTAGAGGACACTACAGTGTGAAGGCTCTGCTAGATTTGAGTTTACAGCCAAAATATGGTCCTGAATCAGTTAAAGCGATCGCTAAACGTCAAGATATTCCCGCTCCCTATCTGGAAAAGCTACTCATAGAAATGCGTCGCGCTGGTTTAGTAACATCAATTCGTGGTAGCGTTGGTGGGTACAAGTTGGCCAGAAAACCTGCACAAATATCTATTGGACAAATCTTGGAGGCTGTTGGTGAAAATATCACTAATTTACCTCTCAATCATCCTACACCTGCTCAAACAGCCGATTGGGTAACATCCGCTCTCTGGAACAGGCTCAACCAAAAGCTCAAAGAAGCTTTGTACAATATTACCCTGGCTGACCTTTACTATGATGCTCGCAGTTGGCAAGCTTCTCTTGGTGAAGAAGCCAATTTTGTGGTTTAGTCAGAGCAAGGAAAGAGGGAAGAATAAATGATATCTGCTTTCGTTTTGATTTTGGCTGCATTGTTAGATTACTTAATAGGTGATCCTTGGGGTTGGCCGCATCCAGTCCGGGTCATGGGCTGGGTAATTTCCCGTTTGAGTAATCTCTCCCTCCAATATTGTCAAAATCCTTTTTCTCAGCGTCTCGCGGGCATTATATTGGGGATTAGTGTCATTATTGGCAGTGGGTTGCTAGGGTGGATAATAGTCAAAATCGCCCGGGGGGTACATCCATTTTTAGGAATTACTGTGGAAGGCATTCTTATAGCTAGTTGTTTCGCTCTCAAAAGTTTACAAAATGCAGCTATGGAAGTTCTACAACCTTTAAGCAATGGAGAATTAGCTCAAGCACGACAAATTCTTAGCAATTATGTGGGGAGAGATACAGCTAATCTTTCCCCAGCGGAAATTCTCCGAGCAGTTTTGGAAACCGTTACAGAAAATGCTACTGATGGGGTAATGGCTCCTCTTTTTTATACTATTATTGGTACATTTATCCCTGTTCTCGGTCCTGTTCCTTTGGCTTTAGCATATAAGGCGAGTAGCACTTTAGATTCAATGATCGGTTACAAGGAAGCACCTTATACTTACATTGGTTGGTTTAGTGCGCGGTGGGAAGATGGTTTTACTTGGTTGCCCTGTCGCCTAACAGTGATAACTTTATCATTATTATCCGCCAAACCTGTAAATGTTTGGCGAATTTGCCGCAGGGACGCAATTAAAGACCCTAGTCCTAATTCTGGTTGGAGTGAATGCGCTTATGCTGCGGTTTTGGGTGTACAAATGGGAGGTCTAAATTGGTATGGTGGGGTGGCTAAACATAAACCACTTTTAGGAGATCCTATTTATCCCATTACACCAGATTCTATTGATCAAGCTTTAAAATTAACCCGATATGCGTTTTTATTGTGGTTAGGACTAGCAATATTTTTAATACCTTAGTTATCTCGTTCCCAGTCTCCGACTGGGAACGAGAAATACAGAGTATGGGAACGAGATAATGAAAAATTACCAATTACCAATCACCAATTACCAATCTCATGTCTACTAAAATAGTTGAAATCCTTTCATCAGAGGAACTGCGTCGGACATTAACTCGTATGGCTTCTCAGATTGTCGAAAGAACGCGAGATTTATCTCAGTTGTTACTTCTGGGTATTCGCACTAGAGGAGTTCCTTTAGCTTATTCATTAGCACGACAAATAGAAATTCTGGAAAATATTACTGTTGCTGTAGGTGCTTTGGATATTACATTTTATCGTGATGATCTTGATAAAATTGGCTTGAGAACTCCAGAGAAAACGGATATTCCTTTTGATTTGACTGGTAAAACTGTGGTACTTGTAGATGATGTCATTTTTAAAGGGAGAACCATTCGTGCTGCTTTAAATGCAGTCAACGAATATGGTAGACCAGAAGTGATTCGTTTAGCAGTATTAGTAGATAGAGGTCATCGAGAGTTACCAATTAATCCAGATTTTATCGGAAAAAAATTACCGACAGCAAAAGAAGAAATTGTTAAAGTTTATTTACAAGATATTGATGGACGAGATGCTGTAGAGTTAATTAGTAATTAGGACTTGCTGATAGCTTACGTGGTGGAGTGGCCATAATAAAAGTTTTTACGTATTATTTGATTCATCGCTCTAATTTGCTTTGTCACTTTAATTCATTAATCTAACTAATGATTTCAGTCTTGAATATCTCCTTTTCTTTGTCTGAAGAGATTCTTTATAGGGTTTTTTATATCCAGCTTGTCCATATCCACCACTAGATACGCCTTTTAAAGCATTTATTATTTGAGAAACAAATAATTAAGGATTCTTTTTAAGGTGTTTTTTAATACTTTCAAAATCTATGAATTCATCAACTACATCAATGAGGTAGTCGCTAGTCATTGTTTGCAACCCGATTACTTCTACTCTAGCTCCCATGCTGCTCACTGCATTGACAGCATAAGATAGATCCCCATCTCCACTAACCAAGATAGCCGTATCATAATAGGGTGCTAAAGTAATCATATCAACGGCAATTTCCACATTCAGATTTGGTTTTTTGTAATTATCTACAACTACACTCATATCTTTAGTAACTACACGATAGCCATTGCGACGCATCCATAACAGAAATCCCTGTTGTCTTTCGTTGCCAGTATCTATTGACGTATAAAAAAATGCACGCAATAGCCGAGATGTTTTAGTTAAACTACAAAGCAATTTTATATAATCAATTTCAATTCCGAATTGCAATGCGGTCTGAAATAGACTTAAACCATCAATGAAAATTGCCACCCGGCCACGACCATCATCATTAAATGTACTATTATTGAGCGAATTTGGTTCTTGCGGCTTAATACTCTCTTGAGTAGCAGGTCCGTGCCAATAGGGTTTTTCCTTAAGTTCTTTATACTCGTTTGTTTTTTTGCTAAGACGATCAAAGTGCATTAGTACCTCTAAATATTATAATAGTAATGTTGTCGGTAAATCTACAATATTTTAATTATTGCTAATTTATTGACACTGACCTAGTTACATTAACAGTTATCAGGTAAATTTTAGCCAATTTTTCCCAGGTTAAGATGACATTTGACATTTTGTGGTTTACCTGCACATATTTTACACAAAATGTACACCTTTGGTCAAAATTTAGTATTTATTAAATATTCTATATTCTATATACGGCAGAGAAGCAAATCAGGTTGTAACAGTTAGGGTGCAGAAACTGAGTTTTAGATTTCTTCCACAAGTCCTACTCATTATCCTTCCAGTTGCCCAGATTCCAGAAATTCCGTCATCAAATCACACAACTTGTAAAACCACCAACGTCATATCATCAGTATTTTGCCTGTCAGCGCCGATAAATTGCTGAACCTGATCAAATAAATATTCAACAATTTCTTGAGGACTATTACAATACTTACAAGCAGTTCTGAAAGATGTAACAAAATTATCTTCATCAAAGCGATCGCCCCCAGCCGCCGCCGCATCAGTCAATCCGTCGGTATAATAAATTACTGTATCTCCAACTTCTAACTGGGCTTCAGCATCTTCATATTCACTATTAGCATCTAACCCAATTAACATCCCCAATGTGTCTAAACGAGTAACAGTTTTTGTCGCAGCGTGCCACCACAAAGGCGGATTGTGGGCTGCATTGCTATAATATAAAATTCGTGTTTGCGGGTCATATTCTGAATAAAACATAGTTACAAAGCGGTGAGAATTTTCTAAATCCGCATACATAACGCGATTCAAATTTTGCAAAATTCCGGCTGGAGTGTTACCATGTAATACTTCCCCCCGTAACATTCCCCGCAACATGGTCATAATTAAACCTGCGGGAACACCCTTACCCATAACGTCCCCAATTACTAAACCCCAACTAGCATTTTCTGATACCATCTGTGGGTTAGCCCTAGGTTGTTGTGGGTTGGGTTTAGTAGGAATAAAATCATAATAATCACCACCGACGCGATTAGCTGGTTTACAACGTGCTGCTATAGATAAGCCGGGAATATTTGGACATTGACGGGGTAAAAGTCGGCGTTGAATTTCCGCACCAATTTCTAATTCCTGATCTAAACGTTCTTTTTTTCTTAATTCTACAGCTAGTTCATCATTTTCAATCGCAACTGCTGTTTGATCTGCTACTAATCGCACTAATTTTTGTCTAGTTTCGGTCCAAGCATATTCTGGATCACGGGTCAAAACATAAAGCCAGCCCCTTTCCGTATGCTTAACTAAAATAGCTGTACCAAATACTTGTACATCTGCACCTAAATAATGATGCATTTGCTCATCTAAAATACCCGTGGATATATTGGGTATGGAATTAGGTAAAAGGGTAATTTGACTACTGACATTTTCTAGAGCTTTTCTAATATTTTTTCTTTGTTGGCTATCTTGCCAATGTAATTGTTCTAATCTAATTTGTCCATTGGGTTTATAAAGAAAAAGTGCGCTACCTTCAGCATCAGTCACCCTTGTGGACATAAGAGGAATCAATTCCAAAAACTGATTTAAATTAGTGAAGCTTCTGAGAGCAAATCCTAAAGAACTCAACAAATCTTGAATTTTATTTTGTTCCCGATGCAGCCTGGCCACAAGTTCCTTAAGGGCTACCACAGGAGTGACATCTGTTGTGGCGCTGTTATTACTATCAGTAGGATGAGAGGGAAATTGTGACACAGGTTAATATTGCAGTTAAGAATAGCAAATTTGTGGTTTTTTATAAAGACTATTTCTTGAGCAATTGTGAAATGCTGTTCAAGGGCATTCGTTATTTTAGCAAGAGCAGAAAAACCGTAGACCGGAATTTTCTGTGGTTGATCATGAATTTCCCAATTTGTCAAAAATAAGTCTTTAGCTATCAGTGATTTTTATGATTGATCAGAAAATTTGAATTTTTTCATAGCTGTATTAGTCATTCATATATCTTGAGAAATATAAAGTTTCTCATTAAAAAAATTACCTCTATTTCTTACGGGTTGGATATTAGTAGTTATCAAACAAAAAACTACATACAGGAATCATAAATGATATTTGAAAAATTTTCAGTAGTTTAGGGTGATAAATTTCCAGGATAGGAGGATGTTTTCAGGCACAGACTTACCTAAGTATTTTTCAAAAATCAAATATTACAAATAGATTTCCTGTGAGTTAGTTGATTATTTATTTTTGGGTGCTTGGATTTTTCCAAAAACAGAGTTGTATCTATTTTGGTCTATAAACATTTAACCTATATACCACAAATTCCTTAAATGTTTCCCTAGATAGATTTCTTTTATGGAAAAATTCTTTTTTTCCTAGAAATACAGAACTGTTGGGTAACATAGGTCAAAACTATATACGCAATTTACAGCAAATTGCCAATCAAGTAGGTATAAAATCTAATTTTAAAGCCAACTCTCAAGGCAGTTTTACTCCTGACTCCTGTAAGTATGATAATAGGATTTGTTGCCGGGGTGAATTTTCCGTTTGCGTCACATCTCACTTAAAAGCGACATCAACCACTTAATAAAGCTTCTACAAATTCATAACTAGAAAATGGACGTAGATCTTCAATTCCTTCCCCAGCACCAATAAAACGAATGGGTAAACCCAACTGCTGAACAACAGCCAGGGCGACACCTCCTCTAGCTGTTCCGTCTAATTTGGTTAAAACAACGCCGCTGAGTTGGGCTGCTTGGGAAAATACTTCCGCTTGTCGCAGTCCATTTTGTCCTAGAGTAGCATCAAGAACTAAAAGAGATTCAACATGGGTATTAGGAGCTTTCTTGGTGATAATTCTGCGAATTTTTCCCAGTTCGTCCATCAGATTTTTCTTATTTTGCAGTCTCCCAGCGGTATCTATTAATAATAACTCGGTTTCTCTGGACTGAGCAGCAGCGATCGCATCAAATACCACGGCGGCCGGATCAGTGTTTTTACCTTGATTGGCGATAACTTCTACACCGCTTCTATTCCCCCACACTTTAACCTGTTCCACCGCCGCCGCCCGGAATGTATCAGCCGCACCAATTAAGCATTTATAACCCGATTTTTGTGCTAGGTGAGAAATTTTACCGATGGTTGTAGTTTTCCCTGCCCCATTAACTCCAGTAATTAACCAAATGGTGAGAGTCTCTTTTTCCGGCGCAAACCCAGATTTTACTTGATTTTGCAAGGGTGCATCTAGCATATCCCTAAGAATTTCTTTAAGATAGGCTATTGCTTGGTCTGGTGGAGTTACTTCTGCGAGTAATTTTTTTTGCAGCGCGGTAATAATATAGTCCGTTGCTTCTACACCTACATCAGCTTGTAAAAGTAATGATTCAATTTCATTTACAGCATCTTGATTGAGCGGACCTTGACCAACAATTGATTTTAGGCGATTAAGAATATTTCGTCGGGTTTTATCTAAACCTTGACGCAGTTTTTTCAACCAAGTAATCTCTTCTAGGGAAATATCTTCTGCTTTTCTCCCTTGGGCTGCTAAAACCTCTGCTGACCATCTAAAACCATCATCAAATACTAATTCGGGAATTGTTACTTCTGTTTCTGTGGTTATTGTCAGTATTTCTGGAATTTCGGTTTCTATGGAACTAGCAATCAATTTCTCTTGTTTAGCTTGTCTTTCTGCCGCAGCCCGTTCTAAAAAAGATAAATTAGCTGCTTCTGCTTGTAATTCGTTAACAATATCTTCGGTAGTTTCTACTGCATTTTCAGTTAGTGTAATTACTTCCTCTGTGGCTACTATTTTTTCAGGAATAGTATCTTCTGCAATAGTTACAGGTGCTACTGCTTCTATTTGTTGTTTTTCTTGAATATTTTTATACGCAGCTTTAGCAAAAGCTAACAAATCCTCTGTATCTGGTACTGTTGTTTCTGGTTGAGTTGCTGCTACTGCGGGTGTTTCTGTTTGGGTTTGGGGAGTATCAGCGGATTGATTATTGGGACGATTAAACCAATTAAAAGCCATTGTAGTTGATTTAGATAAGAATTTAATTAGGAAGGATTGAAGGAGTCAGGAGTCAAGGAAGAAGAAAAAAGTCTTACCAATGACCAATGACCAAGGACTAATTTAAGCAGTTTGTTTCTGTTCACTGACTCGACGGAGAACACCATTAATAAAACGGTGACCATCTTCTCCACTATAACGTTTAGCTAATTCTACAGCTTCGTTAATGGCAATACCGTGGGGAACTTTCATAAATTTTATTTCTGCGGTAGCTATTTGTAGAATATCTCTGTCAATTTGGGCTAAACGCGTCACTTGCCAATCTACTAAAGCATTAGAAATAAGTTCCTCGATAGTCTGACGATTTTCATTGACGGTAATAATAATTGCTTTGGCGTAATTACGAACTTCTTTATCTTGATTAGCTAATTGAATTAATTCAGGAAAATCAACGGACGTACCTAATTGATTAATAGCGGTTTGGGTATAGGAAATTGCCTCCTTCAGCATGGTTCTAGCTGTATTCAAGTCAGCGGCTCTAGTTTCACTGGTCAATAGACGCTCATTACTCCGTTGCAGTTCTCCTGCGGCATTATTCAATGTATCCTGTACCTCTAATGTAAGAGTACGTACTGCCCCTAAAACTAGCTTAGAGACTAATTGTTCGTCTGATAGGGTTTCCAGTTTTTTGGGGTTTATTGGTAACTGACTGAGACTTAGCAGCGCCAATTCGCGGGCTATTTGTTGGGGTTTACGACGTTGCATACAGTTGGGATGATAAAAAATATGTGAGTTTATGTGAATTTTGGCACAGATGAACAATTAGCTTATCTATTTTTTGATCAATTGGCTAGGTTGCTGTCAAATTTATTCTGTTGCTGAAATCCCCTGCTGTTTGATTTCTACAGGTAATAATGTTGTTAGTGTTTCCAGGTGAGATGGTTGGTTAGCAGATACTATACCACCGGAGACAACTATTTTAAAAGCATCTTCAACAGATATAGAAAGATTAATTACCTCTTCTTCTGGAACTATTGCATACCAGCCTGTTGTTGGATTGGGGGTGGTGGGAACAAATATACTAATTACGGGACGAGAGATGTGATTTTGGATTTCGTTGCTAATTACTCCTGTCACAAAACCAATGGACCAAATTCCCTGACGAGGGTATTCTACTAGTACTACACGGCGAAATTTACCATTAGAATCTTTTAGCAGTGTTTCTAAAAGTTGTTTGAGTGTTTTATATACCTGACCGGCTAAAGGAATCGCGTGTAATAACCGTTCACCTACATCTAATAACCAACGTCCAGCAATGTTTCTAGCCATTAAGCCAATGACAAGAATACTTAATAGTGGTACGGCTAATCCGACTAGTAAATTAAGTATATTTACTAGAATTGGGTTTAAACCATCAAAAGGATTAAGTTGTTTGGGAATTTGGGTAAGAAAGTTAATCACCCAGGTAGCTATGGTAATTGTTAACCAGATGGTAGTTGCTAGGGGAATTAACACCAGCAAACCAGCAATTAGGTCATTTTTCAGGTCTTGTTTCAAACGTTCCATTACCAAACCTTGGTTCTCCTTGTTTGGTTTTGTCAAACTGTTGTGATTATTTTCCATATCAGCTTAGTCACATTGGGAATATAAGAACCTGATTACAGCAGATCTCAGTATCTTGCAACAGGTTATTTTTCATTTCTAGAAAACACTTTTTGTACCCGTCTCTAATGGTAGAAAGTCACACTATCGCTACAAAAGTCAGCCAGTTTCCTGCTTCGACATAAATATAGGTGCCATTCCACCATTATGGCGGATTGTTAATTTCTCAGAGTGTTACTTATCTTTGCAATTATTGTAAATGATTGTTGCAAGTCTGAGAGATATTATAACAGGGGACAGGGAACAGGGAACAGGGAACAGGGAACAGGGAACAGGGAACAGGGAACAGGGAACAGGGAAGAGTCAAGAGTCAAGAGTCAAGAGTCAAGAGTCAAGAGTGAGAAGATTTTAAATCTCAAACTTTGCGTCTTAGTGCGAAACATAATTAATCTTTCATTTCCAAAATACCAACTAAAATACGACCGATTTCTTCAATATCATCAGAGATTCTCAAAAGAGTCATATCTTGGGTAATTTGTTGTTGTTGACGATCTAATTTACCAAAGCACCAAATTTCCCCAGTGGTAACAGCGCCATAAAACACAGATTTATTTTCTTCAATTTCCGATAAAGCAATTACAGCAAATTGTTATCAAACCCGGAACAAGAACCCCAACCCCACCCCCAACCCCCTCCAATATCAAAAGTTTATCCTTTTCTTCCCCCCGCAGCGGGGGGATTGAGGGGGGTGCGAGGAGGGGGCTAAGATGTACCTTATATGATTGGAAATCACTGTAACTCTACTGCGAGTTGAGTAAATTCTCTAGTTAAATCATCATTTTTGGCTTCAATAACTAACAAGCTTTGCTGAGAACGCAACAAATAATCTAGATTTCCTTTTAACCAATTATTCACATTAACTGTATACTCAATTTTTAGCTGACATTGACAACAAGTGATAACCCCCGATAAAAGGGGTGAAACTAGAGTTTCTCGTCTAGCAGTTTCATTATTCAAACTAACTAATGGTAAGAAAGAGGTGATTTTATCTTTGAGTTCTGCAATATTCTTTAAATGATTGGAGGTTTTAGGTAGAGTAATGGCTTTTTTAATAAATGAGTAGCCTAACTCAGTGAGAATTTCCTCTATATCGTAAGGTAATTCAAAATAAGAGTCAAAGGTGTAAGATTGTCCTTCTTGAAGGATTTTTTGTTTAGTCATATAGCAGAGAATTTAATTTCTCAACCTCTTATTCTTTGTGCTTTTGTGTAACTTACATAAGTCCTGTTTCCATTACTTTTCGTACCAAAGTTGCCAATTTATCCGCACTATCAGGAACAGAAATTGCTTTGGCATTTTCCCCCATTTTCGCCAATTTTTCTGGATATTGCAACAAATTTAAAACCTGAGTTGTGAATATTTCTTGTGTCAAATTTGACTGCTTAAAGGACAACGCAGCGCCAGCTTTAGTAAACACTTCTGCATTATAAGATTGATGATCTTCCGCTGCAAAGGGATAGGGAATTAATATTGCTGGCGTACCACAAACTGCCAATTCTGTCAAGCTACCCGCACCAGAACGACTAATAGCTAAATTAGCCCTTCGCAACAAAGCCGCCATATTGTCATAAAAAGGCAAAGCGATATATTGAGGATGTTGTAGACTGTTAATATCAGGATCATTATCACCTGTTAAATGGACTATATAAGCACCAGCTTGAAACCAAGCCTCAGCAGACTGACGTACCAATTTATTTACAGCTACAGCCCCCTGACTACCACCAAATACTACAATTAAGGGAACACCATCAGGAACAGATAAGTCGAAGCTATTATTGCCTTTCTCATGTAAAAATTGAGAACGAACCGGAGTACCCACAGAAAAAGTTTTAGTTCGAGGTAAGTATTGAGCAGTAACATCGAAACCTATGGCTACTGCATTACACCAAGGACCAAAGAATCGGGTAACTTTTCCCGGTAAAGCGTTAGACTCATGAAAAACCACCGGTAAACCCAGAGAACGGGCTGCAATTACCGCAGGACCTGCAATATAACCACCTGTAGTGAAAACTCCCTGGAATTTTTCCTGTTTAAGAATGCGTCTGACCTTCAAAATTGCACCAATGAGTTTAACAAAAGTGCGGAGAGAACGAAGACTCAAACCCTGCTGAAAACCCTCAACAGCAATGGTATTTAAAGGATAGGTCTCTGGAACTAACTGAGTTTCTAGGCGGTTAGGTACACCTAACCATTCAATATTGTATTCTGGCAGTTTTTCTGCCAATGCGATCGCTGGGAACAAGTGTCCACCTGTCCCACTAGCTGCTATAAGTAATTTAATTGGTGCATTTACCATTCCCGACTATACCATTTATCGCCCAGCTTCATTAAGATAAAACAAATTCCTTATCTTTGATCATCAAATCAGTAAGATCTTACTTATGACTAAAATTATCCCCTTATTAATGAAACGTAACAAAACATTACCCTTAGGGTTTGGTCTCCTTTCCAGTTTACTAGCAATGGGTTTATCTAGTCATGGGCAATTGGCGCAAGCCAGAGAACCGGAAAATGCACCTTCTACACTCACTAAGCTCTTAACACAGATTGATACTGCTGCTAATCAAGGTAATGTTAAAGCTGTGATGCAATTTTACAGCCCCAAATTTACTCATGGTGACGGTTTAAACCACAAAGGAATGGAACAGGCCTTAACAGGACTGTGGAAGCAATATCCCAAATTGCATTATACTACACAGCTAGAATCTTGGAAATCTGAAGGTAATACTATCATTGTGGAAACTACTACTAGTATTAGCAGTTTACCTGCATCTAGTAACAATAATTTAACTCTCCAGTCTACAATTAAATCACGTCAAAAAATTACAGGTTCAAAAATTGTTCATCAAGATATTTTGTCAGAAAGGACTCAACTGACATCTGGGAATAAACCACCCCAAGTAGTAATTAAATTACCACAACAGGTAAAAATTGGTGAAAAATATAGTTTTGATGCCATTGTTCAAGAACCATTAGGTGAGGACTTTCTACTGGGAACAGCTATAGAAGAACCTATTCAAGCCAATAAATTTCTCAAACCCACAATTGCAAATTTAGAATTTCTCAATGCTGGAGGACTTTTCAAAATCGGACGCGCACCCTCTACTCCCGGTTTCCAGTGGATTTCCGCAGTTATTCGCAGGGGTGAAAATATGACTATTATTACTCAACGGTTACAAGTAGTTAAAAAGTAGAGAATGGGTAATGTAAGATTTAGGTTTTCTATTAAGGTATGGGTTTCGGGCATTTTAACGTGATTTTTTGATGCTTTTTGAGCGATTGACGTAAGCGATCGCATTCCTGTAACTTAGTGAGACAACGGTTTTATCCTGTTTATCCTGAAACGACGGATATTCTCAACTTTTAATTAATAGCCATTCACGGACAGAAAGTGCTAAGATTGAAGTTTCAGTATCGGAAATTGTGAACGTGGGTGTCATAACCCAGTCACTTCCTCATCAATCAGTTGCAAACTCACTAACTAGGAACAGGAGAAACAGTTCTCAAAATGATCAAATTGCGTTTAAAAAGATTTGGGAAAAAGCGGGAAGCAAGTTACCGAATTGTTGCTATTAACGATCTTGCCCGTCGTGACGGTCGCCCCCTGGAAGAATTAGGATTCTATAATCCTAGAACAGATGAAGTCAAATTAGACATTCCTGGTATCGTTAAGCGACTACAACAAGGCGCTCAACCTACCGATACAGTTCGTCGTATCCTCGTAAAAGCTAACGTTTTTGAACAGGTCAGTGCAACAGCCGCATCATAGTTTCGAGATTAAATCCCTAGCAACCAGTCCCAATTATGTTGGGCTGGTGAAGTTTCTTGTCCAGCCGTTTTTAGAATCTCCAGAATCTTTAAGGGTTGATTGTGAAATATCTAAAACCCTGAAGCGGGTTTGGGTACGCATTGCTTTTGATACTACAGATAAAGGAAAAGTGTTTGGTAGAGGGGGACGCAATATCCAGGCAATTCGGACTGTAATTGCTGCCGCAGCAGAACTAGCCGGTCAATCAGTATACCTGGATATCTACGGCGGCGCTTCCCCAGGTCGGGAAAGTATGTCTTTTGATGAAGAACAGGAAGAGCGGATACTACCACCCAAGTCGAAAGAAAGAGAGAACAATATTCCCAAACCTGTTGTTAAACCACGTTTGCGGTAATATCAGCTGCATTAAAATTAAATATTAAAAATTAAAAAAAGCGGATTAAATAGGCTTTTTAGAAATTTTTAGTATTTGGTTAATTTCCGCCCTTGTCAAGTAGTCAGTTTAGATTGTTGGAGACGGGAGACAACAGCATTGTCAAATCTTGGCTAATAATTCCGTGTTTATTGCGGATTTACCAGCCAAGAATTAACAGGTGTTGTCAGCCTATTTCCCAATAATAAAAATACTAATTAACAGAAAATCTGAGAATTTGGATTTTACATTTCTTAATAGGAAAATATTAATTTTGTTAAAAACAACCTTTTACCCAATTCAACAATAATATGGCAGATGATTTGATCCAACTGCCTAATATGTCAAGTGCGATCGCTTTAGCAGGATATAGTGAGGCTAATATCAAGTTTTTATCTCAACAAACAGGAGCTAATTTAGTTCTGCGGGGACAAGAATTATTAATTTCAGGAACACCGAAACAGGTAGAATTAGTAAGGAAATTGGTGCGATCGCTAGAAAATTTGTGGAGTAAAGGTAATAATATCTCTAGTGCTGATATTCTCACAGCCCGTCAAGCCCTCGATACCAATACAGAAGACCAATTACAGGACTTACAGCGCGATATCCTGGCCAAAACTCGCAGAGGGTTAGAAATTCGCGCTAAAACCTTTCACCAACGCCAATATATAGACGCGCTTCGCAGACGCGATTTAACCTTTTGTATTGGTCCTGCGGGAACAGGAAAAACCTATCTGGCTGTAGTTGTCGCAGTTCAAGCCCTACTTAGTAATCAATTTGAACGGTTGATTTTAACTCGTCCCGCAGTGGAAGCCGGGGAAAAACTCGGTTTTTTACCGGGAGATTTACAGCAAAAGGTTAATCCCTATCTGCGTCCCCTTTATGATGCCATTAATGAGTTTATAGACCCGGAAAAAGTCCCCAATTTAATCGAACGGGAAATCATCGAAGTTGCACCACTGGCCTATATGCGGGGAAGAACCTTAAATAATGCTTTTATAATTGTTGATGAAGCCCAGAACACTACACCGGCGCAAATGAAAATGGTCTTGACGCGCTTAGGTTTTAATTCCCGGATGGTGATTACAGGTGATATTACGCAAACTGATTTACCACCATATCAAAAATCCGGCTTAGATGTGGCTTTACAAATTTTAAAAAACGTAGAAGGGATTGCTATTTGTGAGTTTTCTCAGAAAGATGTAGTGCGTCATCCTTTAGTACAGCGCATTGTAGCTGCTTATGAGAAATATGAAACGTAGTAAATTGGTTATATAGTAGTCAATAGTTAGTAATCAGTGGTTATTGACCACCTATAGCTGTTCTATTTTATTTTTTAATTCAATTAAATCATCATATTGATTAATATCAATATGATTAATTGCCCATTTAGAAAAATGATCCATAGAAATATAGGATCTATTATATGATCTATATGGGAGTTTTTTATCTTTGCTAACTTTGTCCATTGCCTTTTGAATATCTTTGCCATCAAACCAAATTAAATATTGTTTTTGTATCCAAAATTCCTCTTGATCAAAGAGTTGTAAATATTTATGAAGATTGTTTTTAAATTTATCTATTGTGACTTCTTGAACTGTATTTGTAAAGTCTTTAATTAAAGACTCAGCCCTTTCTTCGCAGTCAGATAAGGTTAGAGAATTGGGGATTGTACCTTTAATCCATCTCGTTTCTAATTGTTTTCTACTAGCGGTAAGTTGGCATAAATTACCCAAAGCCCATCTTACAGCTTGATAATCTTGCAAAATCCTAGCAGCATCTTCTATCCATTTAGTGATAACATCAACTCCAGGGGAATCTTTATGACCCCACTTATTATTAGAAATAGGATTTTCTAAATTATTTGCATATTGTGTTGACCAATATTCATGAATAAGTTCAGGATTAAGTAAATAATTTTCAATACAGGTACGATGAGAAAGAAAAGCTCGATTTCTTAGTTTATCTATTTGTAGTAATTTAATTTCTGAAGTAGGTTCAATATCAAAATCACGATCCCTAAAAATTAGGTAATTTTGGGTATTTTCCTTTTTCTCATGCTTATTTTTATTATTTTCAATATTTGTATTTTGATATAAATAACCTGGAACAAAATTTGAAAAATTAAACTTTCCACCAGTAGGAACAATAGTGATCTGATTTGATAAATTTCCTAATAGCTGATTAATAAGGTCTTTGTCGAGCGTACCTTCACAGAAAATAACTTTATTATTAACTACTGCCACAATGCAATTACTCCTCAATTCTGATAATAGATGACTCAGGTACTAATTGAGCTACATAATCAGAATGGGTTGTAATAATAAACTGATTATTTTTACCTAATTTCGGTAAAGCTCTCAATAATGCCTGTTGCATCGGTGGATGTAAATGTAATTCAATTTCATCAATTAAAATAACTGAATTGTGAATATTCCAACTCATAAAATCTATAAGCATAGGAAAAATAGCACGTTCTCCCCCAGACATTTCAGAAATTTCATAGTAGTTTTTACCATCATAAAGATAAAACCAAGGCTCTTTACTAAAAATTTCATCAATATTATCTCGTATTTCCACACCTTGAAATACACGCCCTGGAAAAACTGCTTGATAAATTCTTTCCATTTCTGCGTATAAATCTTTTTGTCCAGGTCGAAAATTTTTACCATTCTTTTGATGAACAGTTTGCCACCTTGCTAGACGAGCGCGGAGAAGATCCTCTGTAATTTCTAATTTGTTTTCTGGATCTTCAGGAGTTAAACTAGTTGCAGTTCTCTGTTCTGTGTACCAAAAAACCGTACCCACTCTTTCAAACACTGGAAACCCTTCAGAACGAAATAATTGTTTAGCATATTCTCGTCCTTTAAATTGAAATAATTCAGCCGCGCTATCTGCTTTTACATCGTCTCCTTGCCATTTTAAAGTAACAAGATGCTTTTGGGCAGGAGGAAGTAAATCACGACCCATTTCTTGTAATTTTTGTTGAAATTCGCCTACAGCTTGTAGTTCTGATTTAGAAAATTGTATATTTATAGTCACATGAGATGGAAATCCCCGCCAATTTCTACCCAGCAAGTCATAGTTAAACCCTGGCCAATCTAAATCAGCAGGTTTTTTCAATCTTCCTGTGGCTGTACCTAGTATTGCCGCTATCGCCTGTAATATACTGGTTTTTCCAGCCCCATTCATCCCAATGAGAACAATTAAATCTTGTGCTAAACCTGTCTCTGGATCAGTAAAATCTAATTCCTGATCTCGAAATTTCTTAAAATGTTTGAGTTTAAGGCTTTGAATTTTCATAAGTAAATCTCATGACCAAGAGAACAATTCACCATATCATATTTATTCATGATAGCAATTTGAGTCCAATCATGTTATAAACTTTTATAGCCAGAAGTTATTTATTCATTTTCCATCACGTCAACTAATTCATATTCAACATAAATGATGACAACAACATTGAAAGAATTTTTAGAAGCTTGTGAAAGCTTAGGAACTTTGCGGTTAATTGTCACCAGTAGCGCCGCCGTTTTAGAAGCGAGAGGGAAAATAGAAAAGCTATTTTACGCCGAATTACCAAAAGGTAAATATGCAAATATGCACACCGAAGGCTTTGAATTTCATTTAAACATGGACAAAATCACCCAAGTGAAATTTGAAACAGGTGAAGCCAAACGAGGGAATTTTACAACTTATGCAATTCGGTTTTTAGACGAAAAATCAGAACCTGCATTAAGCCTATTTTTGCAATGGGGTAAACCCGGAGAATATGAACCAGGACAAGTAGAAGCTTGGCAAATTTTAAAAGAAAAATATGGCGAAATTTGGCAACCTTTACCCTTAGAAATTTTGTAATTTTTCGTTTCTTTCAGATCCCCGACTTATTTGATAAGTCGGGGAGTAGGTTTAATCTTGAATTATTGAATATGTTGATCAAAATAATTATTAGTTGTTGCTTAATGCTTTTATTGTTTTTAGGGAATAACAAAGCACAAGCAGGAGAATTAGCAGAACATTTAGCCAAATTCCCCCAATGGGAAAAATTAACATCAGTCAAACCAGCAGAGGGAGATTTAGTGTACCCTGACTGGATAGCTGGTAAGTGGAAAGTAACAAGTACATTAGTAGATTTAGCAGCACCGTTAGCACCGAATATAGTCACACCCGGCTTTGAAAATAATCGCAGTCAATTAAATCAACCAATTAGTTTTTTAGTGAGATTTGTGAAAGTTAAACCAACTAATTCGGGTTTAAAAATTCTTGCTTATTTTCAAAATCAAACACCAATATTAGTAGCTGATAGAGAATTTAATAGTTTAAATTTAACTAGAGCCTATTTAGGAGATGAAGCTGTATTATCATCAAAAGTAGATCCTGAATCTCCTAATCGTCAAATTACATTTTTGCGTGGTGAACGTCAATTAATTTCTCTTGTCACTGCACGCGCTACAGAGAAAATATCAGAACATAAATTCATTACTTCCGAAGTTTTTCAACAATTATTTAAAGGTGGTTCTCGTCCCTATCTAAATACTGTAGAATCAACCACCGCTTACCAAAAACTTTCCACCTCTTCCCCAACCATTACAGCAGACCAAGTTACCGCTGTCTACCTTTCCCCCCAAGATCCTGATTATTTTACCGCAGGTTCTCGACCAGTGGCATTATATCGCTATCGCCTAGAATTTTTCCCCCCAAGCTGAACTTTCAGGTCAAAATGGTATTTAACCCCGCTTGTACTTGTGAGCAACTGGGAAAACTGGCTTGGGGTAAGGGATTGAGGTTTTATGAAAAATATTTTCTCTAACCCCTTGCCAAACTTAAAAACTATTGCTATTATAGTTGAGCGTGGGACACAAACGGGTCGGTGTCCGAGTGGTTAATGGAGACGGACTGTAAATCCGTTGGTTTACGCCTACGCTGGTTCAAATCCAGCCCGGCCCACCTCTTGCGGATGTTAGGAATTATAATTGCTGTGTAATGATAAAATACACAGCATTATAAATCTTGATTAGATTTTATAAATTGTTTCAGTTTCGCCCGTGTGGCTCAGTGGTAGAGCACACCCTTGGTAAGGGTGAGGTCACGAGTTCAATCCTCGTCACGGGCTTTTAAGAAAGTGTATAACTTAATATGGAACTAAGGTGACAATCCTTAACCACAACCAACAGATTGTACTTTTGAGCAGGAATTAGCATCAGATGTACTTGAAGTAATCGAAGTAATCACAGTATTCTCAGCAAGGCGAAAATAGAGTGCCAGATTCCGCTACACTGAGATTGAGATTATTGGATGTTAACTAGATCATGGAAATTGGACAAAAAGTTAAAGTGATTCGTTTGCGCGACCGGGTATCCTCTACTATCGCTCAAAAACTGGGAAAAATCGGCATTATCGAAGGCTACAAAGTCACTGACGGGGCAGGAATTGGTGTGGTGGTGAAGTTTGACGATAACTTCTCTACCTGGTTTTTTGCCGATGAAATCAAGCCAGCTTAATCAAAATAACTGACAGCAGAAGCTAAAAAGATTGGTTGAGTGCTAAGTTGTAATTGACAAGATAGGCGATTTGGAAATTGAGTAATGGCCTTGATACTGACATTTTTGGGCAAAAACGGCATCTGTCGCAGTAAAATAGCGATCGCCGCAGCCATTAGTTTGGCAACACAAGGTAAAAGGGTACTCTTAGCAGGACTAGCAGATCCAACATTGCCAATTCTACTCAATACGGCTCTAACTCCTGACCCCCAGGAAATCTCTCCCAATCTCCAAGCAGTACAGTTTCAAGCGTCTGTACTGCTAGAACGCAATTGGGATGAGATGAAAAAACTAGAGGCTCAATACCTGCGTACACCGATTTTTAAAGAGGTTTACGGGCAAGAATTAGTAGCATTACCAGGTATGGATCACGCCCTCGCGCTCAATGCCCTGCGTGAATATGATGCCAGTGGCAAATATGACGCAATTATCTATGATGGCACCGGAGATGATTCCACCTTGCGAATGTTAGGAATGCCAGAATCTTTGAGTTGGTACGTGAGACGATTTCGGCAATTGTTTATTAACTCTGATTTGGGGAAAACAATTACAGAATCTCCCTTTCTTCAACCTCTAATTAGTAGTCTTTTTAATGTTAATTGGACTGCTGATAATTTCGCTCAACCTACTAACCAAGTTAATGGTTTTCTTGAACAAGGTAAAGCCGCTGTGGCTAATCCCCAGCGTGTCGCTGCTTTTCTGGTGACAACATCAGACTCAATTGATGTGGCAAATTCGCGCTATCTTTGGGGAAGCGCTCAACAAGTTGGTTTAACTATTGGTGGGTTAATTTTAGTAGCTGGAGGGGAAAATACTCATCTAACCTCGGAATTTGCACCTCTACCTGTGAGTATAGTTCCTGATGTATCTAATGGTGAATGGCAACCTCTAATTAATGCTTTACCCAATTTTGTTGAGCAAGCATTACAAGCTAACCAACCAATAGAAATTGATGTACATAATCGCCAAGTACGCCTCTTTTTACCTGGTTTTGACAAAAAACAAGTTAAACTTACTCAGTACGGTCCAGAAGTCACGGTAGAAGCCGGAGATCAAAGACGCAATATCTTTCTCCCTCCTGCTTTAAGTGGTAAACCTGTGACTGGGGCAAAGTTTCAAAACAGTTATTTGATAATTTCTTTTTAGGTCATGGGTAATAGGTGAAATAAATTGGTTGTACCAATTTTGCCTATTACCAATTACCAATTACCAATTACCATTACACCTTATGTCTGAATCAAATCCTATTAATCCAAATCCTCAAGCAAATGAGGGGGTTGGAGAATCTACAAATCAAGAAGTAACAACAACGGAAGACCGTAATGCGAAAACTCGGCAATTGTTGGGAATGAAAGGTGCAAGTCCGGGGGAAACTTCTATTTGGAAAATTCGCTTACAATTGATGAAACCAATTACCTGGATTCCCCTAATTTGGGGTGTGGTCTGTGGTGCGGCTTCTGCTGGTAATTACACTTGGACTCTGGAAAATGTTCTCAAATCAGCCCTTTGTATGCTGCTTTCTGGTCCTTTATTGACCGGTTATACTCAAACTATCAATGATTATTATGACCGGGACATTGACGCTATTAATGAACCTTACAGACCTATTCCTTCCGGGGCAATTTCCCAAAAGCAAGTAATTAGTCAAATCATTGTTTTACTATTATTAGGATATGGGGTAGCTTATACTTTGGATTTATGGGCAAATCATCCATTTCCTACTGTTTTAATGTTGTCTGTTTTTGGTAGTTTCATTGCTTATATCTATTCTGCACCTCCATTAAAGTTAAAACAAAATGGTTGGTTAGGAAATTATGCTTTGGGCGCTAGTTATATCGCTTTACCTTGGTGGGCCGGTCATGCTTTATTTGGTGAATTGAATTGGAAAATTGTCGTTCTGACTCTGTTTTATAGTTTGGCAGGTTTGGGTATTGCCATTGTTAATGATTTTAAAAGTGTGGAAGGCGATCGCCAATTAGGTTTACAATCATTACCAGTTATGTTTGGGGTGCAAACTGCGGCTTTAATTTGTGTGGTCATGATTGATTTATTTCAAGTTTTGGTTGCTGGTTATTTGGTGAGTATTCACGAAAATTTATATGCAGCTATTCTCGGATTATTAATTATCCCCCAAATCACTTTCCAAGATATGTATTTTCTGCGTGACCCCATAGCTAATGATGTCAAATATCAAGCCAGCGCCCAACCTTTCTTAGTTTTAGGAATGTTGGTAACGGGTATTGCATTGGGTCATGCTGGGGTTTAACCTTGATCAGAGATCCTCGAATGGTTTGATTGTACTATAACTGAATCAAAGTAGGGCTTGCTGAAAAAGTACCTAAAGCGAACCTAGTTGCTCCCCAGTGCGAAAAATGATGGCTTTAGAGGTTGGTTTCCAAATTCACCCCCGATTTTCCATAAGAATGCAAGGATTTTGAGGCTGTTTATGCCATAACCTTGCACTTTCTTGTTCTAAAAATCCCCGAAACCCTGATTGAAAAGCGGTTCTAATTTTATTCAGCTTTTATTCAGCAAGCCCATGCAACTTTAACTGATTAATCATGACTAATTTTGACACTGAGGACAAAAATGACTAGAACGACCACTTAATTTAATTCGCTGTATGATGTTACCACAAATTTTACAAGGTTTGCCAGCGCGATTATAAACCCAAGCAGCACCGCCATAATTACCGTTAACACCTTTAACGCTGAGAAAATTACTAAAAGTCGTGCCACCTACGGCAATACTAGCTGATAAAACCTCAATAATAGCGATTCGCAAAAGTTCAATTTGGGTAATTTGTAATTCTACACCAAGAGTTGTAGGTAAAATACCGCTTTTAAATAAAGCTTCATCAGCATAAATATTACCTAATCCTGCCACCACCGACTGATCTAATAATCCAGTTTTAATAGGACGACGGGATTTTTTTAATTTACTGGCAAAATACTCTGTTGTAAATTCTGGGTCAAAGGGGTCAAGGGCTAATTTGGCTAAACCTGTAATAATGCTCTCTACCGACATCTGATCAGGAATATACCACATTTGCCCGAAAGTGCGCTGGTCAACAAAGCGCAATTCATGACTTTCGCCAAAAAATAGGCGGACTCTGGTATGTTTATGTAAAGGTTGATTTTGATCTAACCATAATAATTGACCAGTCATTCGCAAATGAACACCTAAGAAAGAATGGGGACTAAATTGAGCGAGAAGATATTTGCCACGACGATGCCAGATAGTGATATTAGTCCCTTTAATTTTATCAACAAACTCATTAGCAGAAAATGGATAGGCGATAGTGCGTTTTAGCAAGACATCTCCACCCGTAATTTCTTGATTCAGGGTGAATTGATTTAAACCTCGGCGGACTGTTTCAACTTCGGGTAATTCAGGCATGAAGGTAAATAATATTTTAAAAAAATGTATAATTAAAGACTGAATAAATAAGATATTTTACTAGACTTGAGTGATAACATCTGCCCAAAATCTAGTCAAGACTTACGCAAAACACAAAGAAAGTAGCGGTAATTGGTGAATTACCGCGAGAATGTGGTTTATGGCCACACCATGGAGACTATCAGTGATATCTTGCGTAAGTCCTGGTGATATGATTAATTGTTAGCTTAGGCTACTTTTAATCAAACCCCTGTCGGTTGGCTGTTTACTTTGCTTTAGCAGCAGGTGCTGCTACTTCGATTAATTCATCTACAGCAAAGTTGTTAGTATTAACACCAGAGTAGTTAACTTTGTCAAATCTGACAATTACAGGGTATTTGATGGCGCTTTTTTCAATAGAAGCGACTGTACCAACTTCCTGAAACCAGTAGGACTCAGGACGGAGAATACGTACCTTAGAACCACGTTGAACCATGATGTATCTTCCCTTTTGAAGAATGAATGCCGTAAATTAGGGCTGATTGTTCTCACTCTACAACAACAGAGGCGTGTCCTTGGGTTTTGTTAAGTTATTTGTCAAATCGGTCGCTTTTCATGGGTAATGAGTTGTGAATCTTGTCAATAACCTCTTGACATAGTAGGCATAATAGGGTAAGTTCATTGGCGAACACTTCTTGTAAAATGTTTCATGTCCTACTTAATACAAAAACGCTACCTTCGTTACCCCTGGCAATACGGAGATCATCATCTAGATAAGTGATATCTAACCAACCTTGTTGTTGTTGACTTTGAATGGGAAAATCAAAACCTAGTTTATTTTGAAAATGTCCAGATTCAATTTGTTGGACAAAATTCCCTGGTGTTGTATAGCCAATTAAACGCTGTAAACCAATGATAGAACGCTGGAATTTAACCTGTACACGAGATTGTGATACTGGTGTAAATTTAGCAGCAACGCTGACTAATCCCTCTAAGGCAGGAATACCGTAAATCTCAGCTATGTTATAAACACTGTTAGTTTCTACCCGAATACATTGGTAAATCTGACCGAGTTGAAAAAATGGCAGACGATCTATGTTTAATAAAGCCTTGCTTGTAGTGTATAGTAGTCGCCAGTCGCCTTCTAGTAAATTACTAGCTAATGGACGTGGTGTAGGATTAAAATCTTCTAGGTTAGCGATCGCTGCTAAAATAGCTTGTTGTTGTCCTGAATTGACCAACAAACCGCGATTTGTGCCAGCAACTATATCTATGAGATTTGACTTACCTATCATTGTTTTTTACCTCAAGAGTATACATAATGAAACAGTATCAAGGAGATATAGATGTCCCCTATCTATAAGCATACAACTCTAAAATCTGAACTTTTTAGCCACTATTTCCTAATTAAGTGAATAACTCCAGGGAAAGGATAAAAATTTTGTTTATTTTGTTTAATTCGGATAAAGCAATTAAAGAGTTGAATGAAGGATAAAATAACTCGTATCAAATGATAGACTGTTAATGTCTAGTTAGATAAACTCTTAGGTGTATTTGTTGATATGTTAGATTCTCCCCTACGTGAAGCGCCCAGAAACCAGCGAGCAGAGGTTATTCCCGTCAAACAGGAATCCTCAATGTTAGACTGGTTACGACTAAGTGGCCGACTGATATCCCGTGAAGTCCATGAAACAGACTCCCCGGAAGATGTAGAAGTAATATCCGATTTTCTGATCGCAGACGACGGAATTGGTGATATTGATTACGATGACGACGATGATATAACTATTGATGAAGATTAGGTGTGGGTATTTTGGGAACTAGGGACCCCAAATATTGTCAATATTGTTTGATTTAGGTTTTTTGTAAGTGTGGAGTGAAGGATTTTTTTTGTGGACGCTAAGTTTAAATTATCTTCTAACCAAGGTTTGAATTTTTCAGGAATTAGGTTAGCATCAATGCTAACAATGTTACTAACTACAACTTCCTTGATTTTGGATTGGGTGGGGCAGAGGAATCCCTGGTATAATACCTCCTTAACCTTGCCTCTTTTCTTGTCTGCTGTAATTGTGGGTATCCTTGGCCAGCAGGTAATACCTATTTTACAAGCACTAAAAACCGGGCAAATTATCCGGGAAGATGGACCGCAAGCTCATTTAAAAAAAGCAGGAACTCCAACGATGGGGGGTATATTTTTTATACCTGTAGCTGTGGTAGTTGCTTGTATACTATCTAACTTTTCTCAAGATGTAGTTGCCGTTTCTGCTTTAACTCTGAGTTACGGTTTAATTGGTTGGTTAGACGACTGGCAAATTTTGCGGCGTAAATCAAATAAAGGCATATCTCCTAAGACGAAATTGGCTTTACAAGTTATCTTTGGGGCGCTGTTTTGTTTCTGGCTCATGCTTAAAGGTGATTTTAGCATAACTAATATCCATTTGCCTTGGGCGGCTTTATCCTTGCCTTTAGGACTGTTGTTTTGGCCGCTAGCGGGTTTTGTCTTAGTCGCGGAGAGCAATGCTACTAATTTAACAGATGGTGTGGATGGTTTAGCAGCCGGAACAGTAGCGATCGCTATTTTCGCATTGGGTGTGATCATTGCTCCAACTTCTCCCGACTTGATGGTTTTTTGTGCTGCTGTCAGTGGTAGCTGCTTAGGGTTTCTAGCCTATAACCGCAACCCAGCTACTGTTTTCATGGGTGATACTGGTTCTTTAGCCCTGGGTGGGGCTTTAGCTGCTGTCGCACTCCTGACAAATTCTTTAGTATCATTGTTTATCCTGAGTGGGATTTTCTTTGTAGAAACCCTTTCTGTCATGGCTCAAGTCAGTTATTATAAAGCGACCAAAGGACCAGACGGTAAGGGTAAGCGATTATTTAAAATGGCTCCTTTACATCATCATTTAGAATTAACTGGTTGGTCAGAATTACAAGTAGTGGCAGTTTTTTATATGATTGCTGCTGTTCTCGCTTTTGTTTGTATTATGTGCATAAAATAACCAAATTTAATCATCAGATTTTTCAGGAAAACCAGGAAAACAAATTCAAAACCTCCAAATTTGGGGGTTATTTTGTCGCTAGGGAGGATAATTGCGAAAAGATTTCGGTTCTTCAGGTTTTGTGGTTTAAGTCAAATTTAATGGGACAAATTTCCTGTAACCTGTTTGACTAAATGCACCAATTCCGGTAAAATCAACTTTTCCATACCCAGTCGCACAGCATGACTAGAACCAGGAAGAGAAAAGATGATTTTATTTTTATAAATACCTGCTACAGCACGGGAAGCTATAGCCCGTGAACCAATTTCTTGATAACTTAAAAACCGGAATAATTCCCCAAATCCTGGTAAAGTTTTTTCTAATAAATTTTCTAAGGTATCATAAGTAGTGTCTCTGGGAGCAATTCCCGTTCCCCCATTAAAAATTACAGCCTTGATACAAGGATATGCAGCTAAAACTTCCATCTGGGCTGTAATTTCTCTTGACTCATCTTTGATAATCTGATACAATTCCACAATGTGATGGTCAGATAAAAGTAGTTCTTTAATTAATTGACCACTTTTATCTGTATCTGGGGAACGGGTATCACTGACGGTAATAACTGCACAATTTACAGAAATTTCTTCTGTATTTGCGTGTGGTTTAAATTCCATAGACATTTTAAATTTCAGTCAATGTTCCTGTTCCCTGTTAAGAGTTCCCTGTTAAGAGTTCCCTGTTAAGAGTTCCCTGTTAAGAGTTCCCTACCCTCACAGACAACTTTTTCAGTATCTGGGGAACGAGTATCACTGACGGTAATAACTGCACAATTTACAGAAATTTCTTCTGTATTTGCGTGTGGTTTAAATTCCATAGACATTTTAAATTTCAGTCAATGTTCCTGTTCCCTGTTAAGAGTTCCCTGTTAAGAGTTCCCTGTTCCCTGTTAAGAGTTCCCTGTTAAGAGTTCCCTGTTAAGAGTTCCCTGTTAAGAGTTCCCTGTTCCCTACCCTCACAGACAACTTTTTCAGTAAACCCTAATTAAGATTTACTTAATCCTAGTCCATTTTCTTCAGCATAACGATTCATAAACCGCATAAACCGATCCCATTCTTCTTTAGACTGCATAACATAAACTGCTTCTAAAGATTCTGGTTTACCGTTGACAAATTTACCCTGAACTGCACTAATTTTGATTTCCCCTTCTTCGTCAATTAAATAAAGTCCAGTAGGTTCGATTTTACCGTCTTGTGCCAAGATATCAGGATTGGTGAAGGTAAATGTTGCTGTACTACTATCACCTGCTTTTGCTCTTGTCAAGCGGACATCTGGAACTACTGTTTCCTCAATACCTCTAGCAAACTGAATTTTCGCCATGATAAATAAATCTAAAGTTTTGATTGCATTTTTTAGTATTCTCTCATTATAGAGTAATTTTATAACGGGCATTTTACCAATGGTCATCAAATCTAGTTCACAACTTCGATATAAACGTCGTTTATTATCTATAGCATTGATCATTGTAGCTGGTATATTAATTACCCTGATTAACAATTCTCAAGCAGCTACACCTGTCACAAAAACTAAAAACGTGATTCTGATGATTGGGGACGGTATGGGCTGGGAAATGGCTCGTGCTGGGGCTATAGCGCAAGGATATAATTACAATTCTGGTCGGGGGGAAGGATTAAGTTTTCAAACTTTGGAGAATTATGCTCTCGCTACCACCTATGGTACTACCATTGCTCCTGGTAATGGAGTTTTCAGTACAAATAACTCCGCATTATCTGGTTCTAATCCGATTACAGGCGCTAGTCCCATTTTACCAGGGTTTAAATTCCAACCGCAATTTAATCCCGGAAATACACCATCTGGAGGGGGGAAAAATCTTCATCCCAATGCGGTCGGTAATTTGGTAGGTTATGATCCTCAACGGGGGGGAATAAATCCTTGGACACCTGGTAATGATCCTGAATATATTAAGTATAGTTATCCTGATTCGGCTAATACAGCAACTACTTTGTATACGGGAGTAAAAAGCTATAATAACGCTATTTCCGTTGATATTTTTGAAAAACCCTTAGAAACTATTCTGAAAACTGCGGCTGATCATGGTAAATCTACGGGAATTGTGACATCTGTTCCTGTAGATCATGCGACACCGGGAGCAGCAGCAGCTAATGTTAATCGTCGCAATAAATATGATGGTGATTACCCGACCTTAGATAATATTCTCCAGCAGGAACTTCGTATATATCAACCAACGGTAATTTTAGGTGGTGGTCATCCGCTTACGGGTGCTAATAGTCAACCTTTACCTACGGGTGTAGAACCTCCGACTAAATTTGAATATATCACCAAAACGACTTATAGAGAGTTGAGTAAGAACCCCAATCAAAACCGTTATGATTACACATTTTTAGAAAGAGGAAAAGATGCGGCTGAAAAATTAGCGATGACTGCGGCTAAATTAGATCCAAATCGGGGCGATCGCCTGTTAGGATTATATGGAGCTAGGGGACAAGAGGGAAATCTGCCTATAAGTACGGCCAATGGAGATTATAGTAATACGGGTTTGAGTATTTTTTCTCTGTTTGGTTCTCAAGGAAAAAACCCGGATACAGTTCGGCCTTTGCTGGTTGGAGAAACTGATAAATCTTTTATAGCCAAAGAAATTAATGAAAATCCCACACTCAAGGATTTAACTAAAGCCGCTTTAGCAGTTTTATCAAAAGATAAAGATGGATTTTGGTTAATGGTAGAAGGTGGTGATATTGATTGGGCTGCCCATGATGATAATCTAGATAATATGATTGGGACAGTATTGGATTTTGACAAAGCTGTAAAAACGACAATTGACTGGATTAAAAATAATGGTGGTTGGGAAAATAATCTGCTCATTGTCACTGCTGATCATGATCATTATCTGACTTTAAATCCTAACTTTTCTGAATTACTCAAAGAAAAAGATGCAGAAACTTTAACCGCTGAATCTGATTCTCTAAAAGCGGGTCATTTTTGGGGTTCTAATCCTCAGATTAAATATGGTTGGGGAAATCATAGTAATCGTCCAGTTCCTGTGTATTATCAAGGTAAAGGTTCAGAAGTTTTAACTAATTCTGTGGGTAAGGGTTTCCGGCTTTATGGTTATGATATTCCTGGTATTGGGGGTTTAAGCGACCAAATTCACATTTATCAAACTCAGCGAAAAGCAATTTAGAATTTAGTAGGACTTACGCACAAGTCACGGAATAATGAACCACGAAGGAGCGAAGATAACGAAGAAAAGAGGGTTTGAGAGGTATTTTGCGTAAGTCCTGTTTAGAATACTGTTGACGGGTAACTGTTCCCTGCTCCCTGCTCCCTAGCCTCAGAGGATGTTTTAAAAGTTTTTAATGTATAAATAAGCCCCTCTCGTAAACCTCTCAAGTATTAATGTAAGTTGCTAGTTAGGTAAATTGTCAGAATCAGGATGTCTAGGATTAAAGGATGAACAGGATCAAACCAGAGCTTTTATTACTTATTACCAATTACCCATTACCGGCCTCAATGAGATAACTAGCAACTTGAGTTATTAAATGTTATTCCTTTTCCCTCTCCTCTTAAAAGAGGGCTAGGGAGAGGTAGGGAATGGGGAAAGAGGGATTAGATTTCTGGAGATTATCGGTTTCATCTAATACTTTTCAAACAACCTCTCACAGATAACTTTTTCACCAAACCCTATATGTTTTCTTATATGTGTTCTTCTCCTAACTCCTTAACTAATTTAACTAATTTTAATTTTCGTATAACTTCATGACTTGGTTCAGGGAGAGCCGGGAATGCACTCCTAATGTCATAGATGATCTATGACCACGGGAGAGGTGTTCAGCAGCAGCACAGCCAATCATGGCCGCGTTGTCAGTGCAAAATTTTAGGGGGGGGAAAAGAACCCGCAAGTTATTTTTATTAGCTGCTGCTTGTAAATGCTTTCTGAGTCCACTATTTGCTGCTACACCACCGCCTACCGTAATAGTGTCTAGTTTATAATTAAGGGCGCAAGCGATCGCTCTTTTCGTCAGCGATCGCGCTATAGTATCCTGAAAACTAGCCACTATATCCGCTATTGGTACTTCTTTACCCTCTTTTTCCAATTGTTGCACTAAACGTAATACTGCTGTCTTTAATCCGCTAAAGCTACAATCATAAGAATGATAACCCCCACCTGGTAAAGAAATTTTTCCCTCCGGTAATATAAAAGCTTGGGGATCACCGATTTGTGATAGTTGATCAATTATTGGTCCGCCGGGAT
The DNA here is from genome assembly GCF_014697585.1 of Dolichospermum sp. FACHB-1091. Classification (GTDB taxonomy): domain Bacteria; phylum Cyanobacteriota; class Cyanobacteriia; order Cyanobacteriales; family Nostocaceae; genus Dolichospermum. The sequence continues at coordinate 98,102 of NZ_JACJSB010000010.1, forward strand.
AACCCAATTTTAATAACCGCGCTACTTTATCAAAAGCTTCACCGGCTGCATCATCACGGGTTTCCCCCAGAGTTTCGTATATACCATAATCTTTGACATAAATCAAGCTTGTGTGACCCCCGGAAACAAGTAAGCTAAGAAAGGGGGGATTTAAACTTGGCTCAGTCAAATAATTTGCACAAATGTGACCTTCCAGGTGATGTACTCCCAAAAAAGGCTTCTCATGTACCATAGCCAGGGTTTTGGCGGCTGTTAATCCCACCAGTAATGCCCCTACCAGTCCAGGCGCACAGGTGGCAGCTATACCATCAATTTGACTCCAGTTTAGATCACTAGAGGCGATCGCTTGTTCTATTTCATAATTCAGCGTTTCTAAATGCTGACGTGATGCTACCTCTGGGACTACACCACCATATTGTTGATGAACAGGAATTTGTGAAGTAACAATACTACTACAGACTTGACGATTGTTAATTATTGCAACAGCAGTTTCATCACAACTGGTTTCAATAGCTAAAACGGTTGTCATAATTGATTAGGGAATAGGGAATAGGGAATAGGGAATAGGGAACAGGGAACAGGGAACAGGGAATAGGGAATAGGGAATAGGTTACAGGTGACAACGGATAACGGACAACTGACGACTGACCAATATTCTCCCCTGCCTCTTTCCTATATTTTGATTGAGAAGCTTTAACTTTTGTTGACTTAAACTTTACTCTATTCCCAGCCAAGAGTATGATAACTTCCTAGTTATCTAAAATAAAGACTGTACAAGCCGCTTCGTTTTGTACAAGGAACTTCTCGTTTTGTAACAAAAGGAAACAACTCCATGACACGATTGTTTGCTTTGCTTTTGGCGATGACTCTTTGGTTCAATTTTGCTCCTCCAGCACAAGCGCTAGGGGCTAACCTTGTACCTTGTAAAGACTCTCCCGCCTTTCAAGAGCTAGCACTAAATGCCCGCAATACCACCTCTGACCCCGAATCAGGTAAAAAGCGGTTTGAACGTTATTCTCAGGCTCTCTGTGGACCAGAAGGCTATCCCCACTTGATTGTAGATGGCAGCCTGAATCATGCTGGAGATTTCCTGATCCCTAGTATTCTTTTCCTCTACATTGCTGGTTGGATTGGTTGGGTAGGCCGTGCTTATTTACAAGCGATTAAAAACGGAGCTAATGCCGAACAAAAAGAAATCCAAATTGATTTCGGTATTGCTCTACCTATTATCACCTCCGGTTTTGCTTGGCCAGCAGCAGCAATTAAGGAATTTCTCTCCGGCGAGCTAACAGCGAAAGATTCAGAAATTACCGTTTCGCCACGTTAATTCACTTGTTTTCACTCACTTATTCTGGAGACTAAATTCATGGCTGAAAAAGGTAACGAAACTAACTACTTGATTACATTCATCTCCACTGCTCCCGTTGCGGCAACTATCTGGTTGACAATCACAGCAGGAATTTTGATTGAATTTAATCGCTTCTTCCCTGACCTACTTTTTCACCCTCTATAGGTTGAAAATACGGTTCATAAAAGCTAATTTACTTAGTTTTTGCTGGTAGATTGTCTGATTGAGTGATCAAACCGAATTAGGTAAAAGTATACCTCAAATCGGCGATCTTAACTAATGTATGAAACTCGTTATGTTGTCGCTTGGAAAGCGGGTTTCATACTTTCCTTGATTAGAAAGTGGCAAAAGTAATTTTTCTGAACTTCCTCAATGGCAGTTTTCAGGGAAATTATTTTCTAATTTATTTCTAATATAGAAGTGCCAACTCTCTAATTTAAAGGCAAGCAGACAACATAACTCAAGCAGTAAGTTGATCAAAAACCAACAAGAGTGATTCAAGGAATCTAAAAATACTTATGGCAATAGCAGCAGGACGTGATCCGCAAAAAGGCGATCTAGAAACCCCCATCAATTCCGCTCCTTTGGTGAAGTGGTTTATTAGCAACTTGCCAGCATACCGCGCTGGTTTAAATCCTTTTAGACGGGGTTTGGAAGTTGGTATGGCTCATGGATACTTGCTATTTGGACCTTTTGAAAAATTAGGTCCATTACGCAATGCCTCCAACGCTAACTTAGCTGGTTTATTGGGCAGTGTTGGCTTAGTTGTGATTTTAACAGCTTGCCTATCCTTATATGCAAATAGCAATCCTGATAAAGCCCTTGCTAGTATTGCTGTACCTAATCCTCCAGTTGATGCTTTCAACTCCAAGGAAAGCTGGAATAATTTCGCCAGTGCGTTCTTAATTGGTGGTATCGGTGGTGCAGTAGTCGCTTTCTTCTTGACAGCTAATTCTGGTTTAATCCAAGGTTTATTGGGCTAATTTGATTTTTGGTAATGGGTAGTAGTTACTACTTTTACCCATTACCAATTACCTTACTTAAGTGGGTGAACGAAAAAAACCCACACAAGTAACGAAAAGTAAAGTTACCCAAAACCTGTTCCCAGTTAAGAGTTCCCTTGTCATAACGACAATTTTTAACGCCAACCTACTTATTCAAAAATAGCTTTCTCTATTTCCTTTAAAGCTTGCTCAAAATCGTCATTGATAATTTGTAAATCAAATTCATCAGCAGCGGCTATTTCTGCTTCAGCACGTTTGAGACGACGACAAATTGCTTCCTCAGAATCTTGTCCGCGTCCACGAATCCGGTTTTCTAATTCTGAAAATGAAGGTGGTAAAATGAAGATACTCTGGGCGCTAGGAAAGGCGGTTCTGATTTGTCTTGCTCCTTCTAATTCAATTTCTAATAGCACCAACTTACCCGACTGAATATGGTCAAGCACCGCTGCACGGGGTGTACCATAAAAGTTACCAGCAAATTCTGCCCATTCTAAAAGTTCACCTTTAGTCACTAATTCTTGAAATTCTTGACGAGTAATAAAGTAATATTTTTCACAATTTATTTCTCCCGGACGTGGAGAACGGGTCGTGACGGAGACTGAATAATATAATTCTGGATGACGCTGGAGAATTTCATTCATTAAAGTGCCTTTACCGACTCCGCTAGGACCTGTTAAAACAATTAGTTTGCCCAGGGTAGGAGATTCTTGGGTATTTGTAGCATGATAGAAAGGTAAGACTGGCATTATCCGGGAAAAAAGTGAACTAATAAATTAATCAATAAGTGTACATGATTCCTTAATAAGTGTACATGATTCCTTAGTCTTGTTTTAGCTGGTAAAACAACTAATTGCTATTTTGAATTTGGGAATTGAGATTTTTGCATATCTACAATATAAGCCTTTGCGGCTGAATCTTTGATCCTCACTGTTCAAATTAGCATCAAGACTAAAGAATTTGTAGCACTGGTGACAGAAAACCAGTCTATCGAAATGGTATAGACGATATGGTACAAATAGAGTTGGGTTGATAACTATTCCGGTGATTAATTATCTACAACATGATGGTCACGGGAAATGACAAACCGGTTGGCTACGGTTTCCGGCTGAATTGCGGAGAGAATTACATGACTAGAATCGGTGATAATTACCGCTCTAGTGCGTCTTCCATAGGTAGCATCAACCAGTTGACCTCTATCCCTAGCATCGGTAATAATCCGTTTAATGGGAGCAGATTCTGGACTAACTATGGCCACGACTCTGTTAGCAGAGACGATATTACCAAACCCGATATTGATTAATTGAATTTCCATAAAAAAAATTTCAGCTAAACGAGAAATGAAAAGCTTGTAGTAAACTTATTCTCATGTTATCGCTAAAGAATGGGAGTTACAACGATTTAAACACAGTTAGTCTGAGTTTTTTCATAATTAATGCTTTTTTTGGCTGTATTATCCACCAAATTTCCTAAAAATATTCCTGATGATATACGCAAAATCATATCCATACAAGCTAGTGACCCAGGGCGTAATTAAAACTTCTCTTTCATGTTGATAATAAAGTCTTTTTCATGAGTGAGTTTGGGACTTTTAGTGAAATAGCTCAAATATTTTAGGTTTAGTGACTTTCCCCATAGCGTTGCGCGGTAATTCTTCAACTATCATAATTCGAGTTGGGATTTTATAAACTGCCAATTGCTCCTTCGCCCAAATCCTCAAAGATTGTAATGTCAATTGACGTTGTGGTAATAATACTAAAGCCGCGCAAACTCGCTGCCCCCATTCTAAATCAGTAACCCCAACCACTGCACATTCTTGAATATCTGGATGATTTCTTAATACTTCCTCAATTTCTAAAGCGGAAACTTTATACCCTCCCGTTTTGATGATATCTACGCTCATTCGCCCTAAAATGCGGTAGTTGCCATTCTCAACTATAGCCGTATCTCCAGTACAAAACCAGCCGTCTCTAAATGCCTTTTCCGTTGCTTGGGGGTTTTGCCAATATTCTAAAAACACTCCAGGGCTTTTGACTTGGATTTCCCCTGGTGTTCCTGATGACACTAATTCTCCACTCTCATCTACTAATCTTACTTCTACTTGCGGTAAAGGTTGACCCACATATCCTGCGTATCTTTGACCATGTAAAGGATTAGATAGTGCCATACCAATTTCCGTCATTCCATAGCGTTCTAGGAGAAAATGACCGCTAATCCTTTGCCATTTTTCTAACACTTGTATTGGTAAAGCCGCTGAACCAGAAACCATCAAACGCATTTTTTTACACCCTGCTTCCATGCTTGTTTGACGTTCCTGAGTAGAATTTTCCCAAACAGTAATCAATTTTACATAAATTGTCGGTACTGCCATAAATAGGGTTAAGTCCCCGTCACAAATACGATTCCAAACGATTTGGGCATCAAATTTACTGAATATGTGACACTCAGCCCCAGCCCATAAAGCACAGGTGAGGACGTTAATAATACCATGAATATGATGTAAAGGCAGTATATTTAAAATGCGGTCATTCGATGTCCATTCCCAAGCAGTAATTAGACTGGTCACTTGAGATTGAATATGCTCATGGGTTGTGACTACACCCTTGGGTTTACCCGTTGTCCCACTGGTATAAAGAATTAATGCCCGTCTTTTAATATCTACATTTGGTAAGGTAGTAACATGATTTGGCAATGTTTCTGAGGTAAGAATCAAGGGCAAATTTTTTTCAGTAGCGATCGCTCGTAGTGTATCCTCGTATTGGGGATCAGCAACAATAATTGATACTCCTGAATTTGTAATCACATACTCCAATTCTGGAAGAGGGTGAGAAACACACAGCGGTACAGCTATGCCTCCAGCCCGCCAAATTCCCCACTGAGTAGCCACATACTCAAACCCTGGGGGGATGAGAAAAGCCACTCTCTGTTCTTGTAAGTCTTCTGTATCTTTAAGCAGAGTTGTAGCAATTAGACTAGAAATATGCAGTAAATTACGATAGCTAAATTCTCCTTTATCTGTCACAATTGCTATCTTGTTGTTATGTTCTTTAGCACGAGTAATCAAAGGTAGATTCACTTTTCTTTACCAATTTTTCACCAGTTTATGGTTGATACTAACTAAACAGAAACTTTTCTGTCAAACTGGAAATCACAAAAGTAATTTCTTAATTCTGCGCTCCAGGTATGTTAAAGATTTTAACGTTTTATTGATCACAAAAACAAAATATTATCAATATTTTCAAATATTGATAAATCGCCAAAAGCTTTGTTAAATGAAGGTTTCATGTTTTAGGTTACTCAAAACGACGGGAAGAAAGAAATAAAAGATCAAAAAATTTGGCGCAGACTGACAAAGAAATGGTATGGTAGGCAGAAATCGCTTATGTACAAACTAGCTATATCTATACTGTATGCCTGGTTTAACCTAATAAAATTGTTAGGAGTGTACGTTAATATTATGAGTATAAACTTTTGATTTAAATAAGTATATTTTCATTTCATTTAGCGCATTAATTAGTGTTTAAGCTGCATATTTTTGTAGCAGTTAGGATTTTTTAATCCTCAGTTCTTGAATATTTAACTGGAGTTTAAAAACAGGATCTTTTGCTTAAAGATTTGATAAAGTGTTCATGGAAAAAACCTAATTTATGAGAAAATATCTTTAAAAAATATCTGACAGACAATAGACATATGGGAGAAAGTAGAGACGTGACCTGGGTAGGGATTATCGAACCTACACCTAAACAGGACTTACGCAAAATATCTCTCAAACCCTCATTTCTCTGAGTTCTCTGTGCCTGGAGTGGTTCGTGTATTCCGTGACTCATGGGTAAGTCCTACTAAATTCATACTTGGTTGGAGCAACGCCAAAAATCATACAAGAACTTATTGAATAGACATCTGGTTTTTTACCAAAAAGAATAATTGTGTGTACTATAAAAAAGAATAATATGACGGTTAAAGAAAGTATGAGAATTTTAGTCACGGGCGGTGCGGGGTTTATCGGTTCTCATTTGATTGATAGATTAATGAATGATGGTCATGAAGTCATCTGTTTGGATAATTTCTATACAGGAAAGAAACATAATCTCCTCCAATGGTTAGATAATCCTAATTTTGAAATGATCCGTCATGATATCACTGAACCAATTCGCTTAGAAGTTGATCAAGTTTATCATCTAGCTTGTCCCGCTTCTCCAGTGCATTATCAGTACAACCCGATTAAAACCGTTAAAACTAATGTTATTGGGACACTCAATATGTTAGGTTTGGCTAAACGGGTGAAAGCGAGATTTTTATTAGCTTCCACCAGTGAAGTCTACGGAGATCCAGAAGTTCATCCCCAAACGGAAGATTATCGCGGTAGTGTCAATCCCATTGGTATTCGTTCATGTTATGACGAAGGGAAAAGAATGGCGGAAACCTTAGCATTTGATTATCACAGAGAGAATAAAGTTGATATTCGCGTCGCCAGAATCTTCAATACCTATGGACCGAGAATGCTAGAAAATGATGGGCGAGTAGTCAGCAATTTTGTCGCCCAAGCATTACGAGGTATTCCTTTAACTGTTTATGGTGAAGGTCAACAAACTCGCAGTTTTTGCTATGTTTCTGACTTAGTAAATGGATTAATGCGATTAATGAATGGTGAACATACAGGACCGATAAATCTGGGTAATCCTGATGAATACACTATTTTAGAATTAGCTCAAGCTGTGCAAAACTTGATTAATCCCTTCTCAGAAATTAAATTTGAACCCCTACCTGCTGATGATCCCCGTCGTCGTCGTCCTGATATTACTAAAGCACAAACTTTATTAAATTGGCAACCTACTATTCCCCTCCAAGACGGGTTAAAGCTAATGATCGAAGATTTCCGTCAACGGTTTCAACAGGTTTAGTAGTGCTAAATTCTCTTGATTGGCTTGATTCACTGACAATTTTAAAAAACAAGGATTTCAAAAATGCGTGTTTGCGTAATCGGTACTGGCTATGTTGGTTTAGTTACAGGTGCTTGTTTAGCTCACATTGGCCATGATGTCATCTGTATAGATAACAATGAAGAAAAAGTAAAATTAATGAAGTCTGGTCAGTCGCCCATTTTTGAGCCAGGACTATCGGAAATTATGCAATCTGCCATTAATAGTGGTAATATTCAATTCTCTAGTGATCTCGCGGCTGGGGTTGATCATGGGGAAATTCTCTTTATTGCTGTGGGAACTCCTCCTTTACCTAATGGTGAAAGTGATACTCGCTATGTAGAAGCTGTGGCTCGTGGTATTGGCGAAAATCTCAATGGTGGTTATAAGGTAATTGTTAATAAATCCACGGTTCCCATCGGTTCTGGTGACTGGGTAAGAATGATTGTTTTAGATGGGATTGCGGAAAGACAAAAAACATTCTCAGCATCTGGTAATACAATTAGCGACGACAAATTCTCGCAAATTGCCCATGATTTTGATGTTGTCAGTAATCCAGAGTTTCTGCGGGAAGGTTCGGCAGTTTATGATACTTTTAATCCTGATCGGATTGTCTTAGGTGGAAATAGTGAACAAGCCACCGGCATGATGAAAGAATTATATGCCCCTATTGTAGAACGCAAATTTGCGGCCGATAAATCTTTACCTCCTGTTCCCGTTCTGGTGACAGATTTAAGTTCCGCAGAAATGATCAAATACGCGGCTAATGCCTTTTTAGCCACTAAGATTAGCTTTATTAACGAGGTAGCTAATATTTGCGATCGCGTGGGTGCGGATGTTACCCAAGTAGCAAAAGGCATAGGTTTAGATTCCCGCATTGGTAGTAAGTTTTTACAAGCTGGTATTGGTTGGGGTGGTTCATGTTTTCCTAAAGATGTTTCCGCCCTCATTCACACCGCAGGTGATTATGGCTATGAAGCCCAACTTATGAAAGCTGCGGTTAGTGTTAACGAGCGCCAACGCTTAATCGCTTTAGAAAAACTACAACAGGCTTTAAAAATTCTCAAAGGTAAGACTGTGGGCTTGCTCGGTTTAACCTTCAAACCAGATACGGATGATTTACGAGACGCACCCGCATTAATCCTCATTGAACAACTTAACCGATTGGGAGCTAAAGTTAAGGCTTATGACCCCATAATCTCCCAAACAGGAATGCGTCATGGTCTTTCCGGTGTATTAGTAGAAACCGATGCAGAAAGACTAGCGGATAGCTGTGATGCTTTGGTACTTGTCACTGAATGGCAACAGTTCAGCACTTTAGACTATGGGAAAATGGCAAAATTGATGAATCACGCAGTAATGATTGATGGTCGTAATTTCCTTGATCCTCAAACCATAATCCGGGCTGGATTTCAGTATGTAGGTGTGGGAAGGTAAAAAAGGCAACTGTTAGGGGTAATGTTCTTGTTTTCTCTTGTTTTCTCCTGACTGCTCCTGGAAAAATTAAATCGCCGCCCAGTGGAATCTGGACGGCGTTGATTTTTTTCAATTTTAAAAATTGTTAAGAACTGCGAGGAATTCGTTCAATTTCTGCATAACCACTAAAAATCAATCTTTGGCCTTCTGTTTCTAAACGATTTAGTCGCATTTTTACCCCATCTAAATCAAAGCGATCTAAATCAACCATATTATCCAAAATTTCTACCAATGCCACACTTAAAGTCTGGGAAATTTCCCGTTGTGCTTCTGGAACTCCCTCAAGTTCAATCTTGGGATCTTGGAAAGAAACCCGCCTTCTTCTTTCAATCCCAATCCCAACGGTCATACTTAGGGGTATGAGTTCACCATTTTTTAAGTCGGCTGTGGCTACTAAATGTAAGCGATTTTCAGGTAATAGCTTGATTTGAACGTCGGTAAAGGAAACCGGTTCACCACCGGATATTTCAATTAAAGTGGGTTCAGAAAGGTTCAGCAGTCGCTTTTTCACCAGTTCCGACTCAAAAGCCCGATTAATGCCTATTTCTGATAAAATCACCTGGGCTACCGCTTGGGTAGGTTGTTTGAGATTGAGTTTACCACTGAGAACCGAGCCGAAGTCAATGGCTACCGCGTCGGTTTCAAAGGACATTTCCTCTACTGCGAAGTCTTTACGAATTACCAAGCCACGACCGTTCATTTTAAAGCTGTCAATGCTGCCTTGCAACAGTTTGCTGGAGGGGTAGCAGCGCACAAAGACTTCTACCGACTCGCTTTGGGTAAACAGGTGGCGAATCGTTTGGCTGGCGACTGTGTTGAGCATTCGCTCTCCCCAATCGGTGCTTTTGGGATCTGTTAAACCAGTGAGTCCGCCGAACATTAGGTTTTAGTTTTTAGAAGTTCTTTATATTTTTGTAACAAATTGTGAACAATTATGCAAGCGATCCCCTGATTTAATCTACTAATGACTGAGAACAGGATAACTGATGGTTCTTATTTGGTTAATATCTTATTAATTTCACTATATATGTTAATAACACAGGTGTTGATATAATCAGTTATGTAATGTACATAAAAAACCATGAAGGCCACTGAAACCAACTTCCTCAAATTTCTAGAGGGTAAACATCAATTTATTATACCCATCTACCAACGTACTTATTGTTGGACAATCAGGCAGTGTGAACAATTATGGAAAGATATAGTGCGAACTGGAAAGGATGAAAAAGCATCAGGGCATTTTCTTGGTTCTGTAGTCTATATTGATCGTGGACTATATCATGTGACTTCCGTTCCGCAACTGCTGGTAATTGATGGACAGCAAAGACTAACCACTCTCTCATTATTACTAGCAGCTTTCGGGAAGGCTATTGAGGAAACAGAGACAAAATTAGAAACTAGCCTTCGTAAAATAGAGAGTTATTATTTATTCAATAAAGAGGAGGAAGGAGAAGAACAATATAAACTACTATTAACTCAAAGTGACAAAGATACATTTATTCGTCAAATAGAACATCGTGAATTACCTAAAAATAAATCTATTCATATTCAGCAAAATTACGAGTTTTTTGAAAATCAGATTCGTCAACCGGAAATTGATTTAACTATTCTATATAACGGAATTAAAAAATTAATTATTGTAGATATATCGCTAGACAGAGATCGAGATGATCCTCAACTAATTTTTGAGAGCCTCAATTCCACAGGACTTGACCTGTCTCAAGCAGACATGATCCGGAATTATGTTTTGATGGGATTAGAACAAAAAGAGCAAGAAAAAATCTACAACCAATATTGGTTTCCCATGGAGCGGATTTTTGATAGTGTAGATTCAACAGAAATGTTTGATCGTTTCATTCGTGATTACTTAACTTTAAAATCTCCTGTTGGCTCTATCCCTAATATCAGAGATGTTTATCGCAGTTTTAAAAATGAACTTGATTCTCAAAGAGATCCTTCAATTAAAGATATAGTAGCTGATGTTTATCGGTATGCAGAATATTTTGCTAAATTAGCTTTCAATCAGGAAACAAATGAAAAAATAAAAGAGATAATTGCAGATATTAAAAGTCTTAAAATAGATGTTGCTTATCCATTTTTAATGGAAGTCTACGATGACTGGATTCACCGTAAAGTAATAATTAACGACGAATTTATAAATATCCTGAAGCTAGTAGAAAGCTATATATTTCGACGGAGTATTTGTGAAATTCCTACCAACGGTATGAATAAAACCTTTGCTACGTTGAGTCGGGAAATTGACAAAAAAAATTACATGAAAAGTTTACAAACTGTGCTAATTACTAAGAGTAGATCCCAAAGGTTTCCAACGGATGAAGAGTTTCATAGACAATTCGTAATTAAAGACATTTACAACTTCCGTAGTTATAAGTATCTATTGCGTAAACTGGAAAATCATGGGCGGAAAGAGTTGGTAAATATAGACGAATATCAGGTTGAACATATAATGCCACAAAATCCCCATTTATCTCTAGAATGGCAGGAAGATTTAGGAAAGAAATGGCCAGAAATTCAAGCCAAGTATCTGCACACTATTGGTAATTTAACTTTAACCAGATATAATGCTAAATTAAGAGACCGTTCATTTATAGATAAGCGAGATGAAAAGGATGGTGGATTTGCAGATAGTCCTCTACATTTAAATAGAGGCCTACAGCATCTGAAACAATGGAATGAAACAGAAATCAAAAACCGAGCAGCATCATTAGCAGAAATTGCTGTTAAAGTTTGGACTTTTCCATCTGTAAAATAAGTTTAAATAACTAACATCAACATTTAGCTGCGTTGGGTTGGTAATGCGGGATCACTTCACAGGTGTCACCTTGATCTTGAACATGACCCCTTAATTTGCTAAACTCAAAATTCAATAGGATTCTGTCCGCAAACAAAAATCTGAGTATTGGGAATTGGGGGAGGTTTCGCAGAGTGATTGAAAGTGAAGACATAGAACAAATTCATCCCCAGGACTTTTCATGGCGGTTTTGGCCTGTTGTGCCAATTTATCCTTATGGTAAACGGCGTACTATTTGTAAAGAAGTTGTTAAAGACACCATCTGGACCTTTGACCAATTACAGGGTATTTTCTATGTAGTTGTGCCAATTCGCATGACTGTAGTAAGGCTAGAAAAGGGCGGTTTGCTGGTTTATGCACCCGTCGCACCCACTGGTGAATGTATCCGATTATTAAATAAATTGATGGGTAAATACGGCAGTATTAAGTATATTATTTTGCCAACCATATCGGGAATAGAACATAAAGTATTTGTTGGTCCTTTTGCACGACAGTTTCCCACAGCACAGGTATTTGTTGCACCCGGACAATGGAGTTTTCCCATTAATCTACCGTTGAGTTGGTTGGGTTTACCTGGTAAACGAACTCGGATATTACCTGAAAATAGCCAGGAAGCCCCTTTTGCTGAGGATTTTGATTATGCAATCCTCGGACCGATTGATTTGGGTTTGGGTAAGTTTGCAGAGGTGGCTTTTTTCCACAAGCGATCGCACACGCTCTTAGTTACAGATACTATAGTTTCAGTACCAGCAGAACCACCAGCAATTGTCCAACTTGACCCCTATCCTTTATTATACCACGCCAAAGATCAAGCTTTTGACATGGTTTTAGATACCCCAGCCAATCGCCTCAAAGGGTGGCAGCGAGTAACATTATTTGCCTTGTACTTCAGTCCTAGTACGTTGAAAGTACCTACATGGAATCAAATATGGCGGGATGCCCAAAAAGCCCCAGAAAGGTCTAAAAAGGCATATTTTGGGTTTTTTCCTTTCCAATGGCAGGAAAATTGGCAAGATTCTTTTGATATTTTGCGAGGGAATGGGCGGATATTTGTTGCGCCAATTTTACAACGTTTGATTTTAAATCGCGCACCCCAGGAAACTATCAATTGGGCTGATAAAGTTGCAAAATGGGATTTTCAATGGATTATTCCCTGTCATTTTGATGCCCCAATTAAATCAGAATCGCAACAATTTCGTCAAGCATTTGGGTTTTTAGAAACACAATCCCTTGGGGGTGTTGTTAGTAGCAATAGTTATCTTTTACCGGAGGATGATTTTAAATTGTTGAGAGATATTGATGCGGGTTTGAATAAGCTTGGTATTGTGCCACCAGCGCGGGAGAAGGTGTAGAATTTAGGGTATTATTCAGTTTTTAAATTTAACAAATTTCTTAAAAACTCAGTGAAATTTTTAATAGCTGGAATTTCCTCTGTCTCAATACTAATCCAATCATCACGCATAATAGTTACCGTATTTGTCATACCTGGTCGAAGAACACTGGCCACTGTGGCAATTATAGCTTTTCGTTGATCAAAAGGTTTCCACTCTAACTTTTTCTTCCTCTCTTCCTCAGAAAATTTATCTATATATTCCCTTGCTCTTTGCATATATTCAGGATAAACTAAATCTCCACAATCACAAATTAAAGTATCTAAAACTCCTGGTTGAGAATTATCTGGTAATATATAAATTCCTGCTTTTGTTTCTAATTCTGGTGAACCTTCTGTAACATTACCACTTTGAGTAACTTCAGTTGGAAAATGAGGAAAATATTCTTTAAAATCTTTATGATACTCTTTTACCACTTTGTCAGGTGTATTGTTATCAGTATCAGCTACTATTGCAAAAGCGAAAAAAGTTGAAATATCAATATCAGATAATTTAGCTTTTAAATTCTTAATTAACTCATCTCCATTACCTACATATATAGCTATTGAGAAATTTTCATTATCTAATATCTGAGGCATATCAAGCCTATCATATAATTTTCCACCTTTAGGATAATTAGGGATAAATTTTCGCCAAAAATTATCTAGTTCTGACATCTTCCCATCAAATTTAGAAAAGCCTAATAATTTACACAATATCCTAGATACAAAAGCCTGATCATGGGGACCCTCCACACCAATTAAAACATATTTCCGACTCACCAACGCACCTCCTGACCTAATTCTTCTCTTAATCGTCTTAATCTATGTCCATCATGTCTAACTACTTTTGTTTTTCCTTCCTTTGGTTCTAAGCGATAAAGCACTAAATCTGAATCTGATTCAGTAACTTCTAATAAAGCATCAACAGCTTCCAGACTATGGGTAGTTGCAAATAATTGAACATCCATTTCTGTACACCATTTAACTAACCATTGAAAAGAATTTTGTAGTGCTTCTGTGTGAATTGTTGACTCTAATTCATCAATTAAAAGAATACCACCTTTGACGCTGGCTAGTTTAAGAGCTATATGTAATAAGCGACGAATACCATCACCAAAGGTGCTGACTGGTGCAAGTCCTAGTTTTTTATGTTGAATATATATATTGAATCGAGAACCCATAGATTCTGGAGGTAACAAAATTTCTATATCAGAAATATTGTTATCCATCTGTTGTAATAATTTCACTACATCAGATTTAAAATTTTGAAATGTTGCTTCTGAAAGTAATCGAAATTGACCAACTTCTGAACGATGAGATGATGGTGTTACTACAGATGTCTTGAGACTTGGTTCTCTCTTTCCAGATAATCTATAAAAACGTTCATCCTCCCATAACAAAAAATCTGTAATCAAATCAGATGGTTCACCAAGTAAACTTAACTGATAACCATCATCTGCAAATACTTCTATTTTTAGATTAATTCCTTTCCTAACTCTCGGTGTATCTTCATTTTCAATTTCTTGCTCATTATTATTCTCAATTTCTTCTTCGTTGCTAATATTTTTGATACTCCTTTCCTCAGATAACGATATTTGCTCCATTTCTTCATAGCTTGCTATTAACTTTTTTACAGAAAATAAACCAGTGCTAGAAATAAGAATAATAGCTTTATCGGGTTCTACAGTGGACGCAGAATTATGTGTAAATAACCACCTTATCGCATCCAGTAGAGGAGTACGATATACTCCAATATCCTGCTCTCTTTGACGTGCTGTACTGAGCCATACTTTAATATCTAATGGATGACAGTAGACAGATAATGCTTCTAGAACACTAGTTTTCCCTGAGTTGTTAATACCCACAAGTAGGTTAATACGTCCGAGATCCTTTAGTTCTAAGTCTCGGAGTCCTCTAAATTGATGAATTGTGACGTTTTCTAAATTTCTCATAGACTTATTTTAGCTCAAGCTGTATACCATAGATTATTTTTCTAAAAGTTGTCAATATATAACATACCAGCTTAGACAAAAATCGCCCCATGATTACGGTTACGCTAAGAATACCAGAAGATGTAGTAGAAGAATTGAAACAACTTGCACCCATACTTTGTTTTTCTGGTTATCAACCCTTGATTCGAGCATATATTGGACAGGGAATGAGAGCAGATTTAGAAAAGTTAGAAAATAACAGGACTTACGCAAAATATCTCTCAAACCCTCTTTTCTTCGTTCTCTTCGTTCCTTCGTGGTTCATTATTCCGTGACTTGTGCGTAAGTCCTAAATAAGACAGTTAATGCTTTAATTGCTAGTTTAAAACGACATGGTGTGAGTGATGATATTATCCATGAAGCATTAAATGAAGTTGTTAATAAATAAGTAAAATAGCTGGAATTAACAGTCTAATATTTCCCTAATAACACTCTTTAAATCTGCATCAGCAGGGCGTTTTGTAAACTGTTCATGACTATAAATCCATACAGGCGTAATTACAAACATTTCTGAATTGACTAAATACATCAATCTAATTTGTCCAGAAGCACCTTTAGCAAACCTCAATTCCAATTTATGAAACGTCCATCCTTCAGGTAAATCAATCTTACCAGGTAACGGTTCTTGGCGGGAATTTGGAGGATATGTAATCAAATCTTCCAATACTTCTACAATCAATTCAACAAAAGCATCTCCATGAACTTTTCTCAATTTTTTGAAAGAACGTTTAAAATTTTCGGATTCTTCAATCGAGAAGGGAATTAAGCCAGTTACGCACTTCTCCTTTCTTGATTCTAGTTGATGATTCCGAAGTAAAAGCGTCCTTCACAAGTTTAGACATTATAGGTTGATAAGCAGGATGATCACGTTCTATTAGGTCTAATTTTTGATGACCTAATGCTTTCAAATCTTCCAGCAAAATCGCCTTAGTTGAGCTTGCGTGGGGTATTAAACCCTTACGAGCTTTTTTCCAAGGAAACTCCAAATGAATCATATCACTCAGCAAATAGGCGTGATAACCTCCAAAATTTTCCCATACTTCTTCGAGAAGTTGTTTTTTATCATCAGGAATTTGTAACAATAATTCTTGACTAGGAACAGGTAATTGATTCGCTTCAAATTCGCTGTAAAATCTATAAGCAGGAGGACACACAGGACTGTATCGCCATGCTTGAATTTCTTCTGCAAATAACGGTTCATCGTACATCGCTAAATGTAAGCTTTGTGAATAATACAAAAGCTTCTGAACTTTCATATTAGTCATTTCTGCTTCCATACCGTCTTCGTAGGCTCTCGCAATAAAGTAACGAGCCGCATTGAGACAATCAATCATAATCAAACTCGCAAATCAAAATAGAATGAATATCTTAAAAAATTTTTTCTGTCCCCTGCTCCCGTGGTTTTGGGATAAAACAGTTGTAGCACCTCAAGGTTTCCTCCATTACCTGCACTGACTCATTATAAACGATTTTGATAAATTCTAGGTGTTGAGCTAGACTAGGTGCTTATTTCCGCACAGACCAAGAGCGAACTTGACCTAAAGTTACAGGAATGCGATCGCTCACGTCAATGGTAAATAGATAGACTTTTTTAGCTCTGCGGCCATTTTCCGGGTCAAAAAACTTTAATTTCACATCCCAACAATCACTATTAATGCGACAGAAAGGACTTTTTTCCACTTCAATACTATCAAGCTGCATCCCTGTAGAAATAGCTTGAGAAAAACTAGAAGCGGCTTGAAAAGCATTAGTTACAGAAAAATTCAGCGCCCTATCTTTAGCAAATTGACCTAAATTTTGTAAATCAAAATAAACTCGATTTAAAAAACTAGTTAAGGCTTTTCGCATGGCTATTTCTTGGGCTGGTGCTGTGCCTTCTGTAATTACAGTTTGCATTGCCATATCTACTAAACTATTGACTTTCCAGCCATACATTCCCCTAGTATTAGTTAGAGTAATTACAGGCACAACTTGACCAGAAAATAATTCCACAGTTCTATCTGTTAATCTTGCAGGAATACTTACCCGTTCCACAAAATCATCACTATCTTCTGGTTGAATTTGTCCCTCTAACATAGCAATTAGAGTTTCATAGATATCTGCGGCAAAACCACTTACAGGTTCTAAAGCATAAATAGGAGTCAGTTCTTGGTTAAGAGTCCAAATTAAAGGTTTAGCTTCGGCGGGATTTTCTGATAGATAATTCACCATTTGCCGGCTATCATAAGGATTAGCAGGGATAATTGCCCCGTCCATATTCACTGCTGGCATTAATTGTTTAAAGGAGTCTCTTCTGGCTTCATTACCAAAATCATAACCAATAGTTCCTAAAGCATAAACCAATTTAGAAGCGGCGCTAGGGGTAACACCTTGAGTTATTTCGCTTCTTTGTTCTCGTTCCCAGTCTCCGGCTGGGAATACCGTCTCCAAGGCTCTGCCTGATGATATAGTGAGAGGCAGAGCCTCTAATGTAGCATTCCCAGGTTCTACCTGGGAACGAGAGATTCCTACTCCCCTCTCCTGGTAGGAGAGGGGTTGGGGGTGAGGTTGTTGTACTCCCTGGTAGGAGAGGGGTTGGGGGTGAGGTTGTTGTACTCCCTGGTAGGAGAGGGGCTGGAGGTGAGGTTGTTGTACTCCCTGGTAGGAGAGGGGTTGGGGGTGAGGTTGTTGTACTCCCTGATAGGAGAGGGGCTGGAGGTGAGGTTCTAACTTTTCTCCCGTCAATAATTGAAACGCACCGGGAATATTCAACTTACCTAATAAACACCGTTCCGGTTCTTCCACCTCTTCCGGGTTACAGGGAATAGCACTATTTAAAATCGCTTCCCGCACTGCTTCCGCATTGGGTTGTTCACCCCGTTGCAATTGCATACTCATTAATAAGGCAGAAATACCTGTAACAATGGGTGCAGCGCAACTTGTACCTTTTTCTCTGATAGGTTCTTCCGTACCCGGTTGTGCGCCTAAAATATTTTCACCATTCGCCATTACACCCTTATTTTGATATTCTCCGCCGTAATTACTAAATTTAAACGGTTGACCATCATCTCGCATTGCACCCACTGTAATCACACCAGGAAGAATAGAGGGAATACACCAACATTCCCCTTTATCATTACCACCTGGGGCAACAATTAACATATTGTTATCTTGGCATTGTTTCACAGCACGGGCAAATAAATCTGGTGCTACTCCGGTTTGGGTAGGGTGACAAGCAGCGATATGGATAATATTCGCTCCCCATTGCCAAGCGGTATTAATAGCGTGGGTAAGGTTGATAGGGGAAATAAAATCATCATTAGCGAAGGAAATAGGAATATTTAATGCTGTACATAAAGGGGCAATACCAGGGGCAGGTGTGCCGTGTTGCCCTAAAATTGTGCTAGAAATGTGAGTAGCATGACTGGATAATTCAATGCGTTGTCTAATAGCTGGAGGGAAAGGTGCAAAAAATGCCTCCCGTTCTTTTTTTGCCTCTTCTTTATCGTGGTCGGGGTCGTCTTTTTTGTCTTTTTGTTGTTTGTTAAAATCTAAATATAAATTGAGATAATAATAGTATTCTTCGTTGAGTTCAATATCTTCTGACCAGTAGGGTTTAAATTGACTAAATTTTGCCCCTTGAAAACAACTGCGTGCTAAATCAGCAGCACCATCAAGGATAGCAATTTTAATGCGAGGGTCGCCTTTTGTGCGTGTCCAAATTTGGGAGATTCCGGGAATGTCGGTAAGGTTAGGCATGGTTTTGATTGTGTTGTTGTAATTGATGTTATAATTATGGGTGAAAAGTCTAATTTTTTATAAAGTTAATGCCAGCTAAAGATATTTTTCATGATGCTGTTAGGATCGGGTTAGAAAAAGACGGTTGGGTGATTACAGATGATCCTTTAAGGATAGAAGTCGGTGATGTGGAAATGTATATTGATCTCGGTGCAGAGCAAGTTTTAGCTGCTGAAAGAGAAGGAGAAAAAATAGCTGTAGAAATTAAGAGTTTTATTGGTACATCTAATATTTCTCAATTTCATCAAGCCATTGGACAATTTTTTAATTATCATTTGGCATTAGAAGAACAACAACCAGAAAGAGTTTTATATTTAGCTGTTCCTTCAGGAATTTATTACTCTTTCTTTCAATTGCAGTTTATTAAAACAGTTGTTGAGCGTTCCCAAGTTAAAATCATGATTTATGATCCAGTTCAGGAGGTAATTGTAGCATGGAAAAACTAGAACAATATCGCAATTATGTCAAACAAGTGATCACAGAATATGCTCAATTAGGTTCAGCTAAAGATGAAATTGAACAACAATTGATTTTTGATAGTTTTGGTGATCATTATCAATTGATGTATGTGGGTTGGAAAAACAGAAGACGGCAGCATGGTTGTGTTTTGCATTTGGATATTAAAGATCAGAAAATTTGGATACAACATGATGGAACTGAAATTGGTATAGCAGATGAGTTAGTTAAATTAGGAGTGCCAAAATCAGATATTGTTTTAGCATTTCATGAACCTTTAGTGAGACAATATACGGGTTTTGCTGTTGGTTGATTTTCACATAGATTTTACATCATTTTTGGAAATATTTACATTATGTCATACAGTGATTTTACCCTCAGAAAAGTCAAGCAAACCTTTGGCATAAATACCGTTGAAAATAAAAAGTTTCTGCCAGAAATCCAACCAATAGCTGCTAGTGCAACCCTGACTGATTTTTTAGCAGAAAGTTTACCATTAGCTATAGCGACAGGAAGTGAAAAAGCACGTTCTGAGTTAATCATTAGTCCGGTTTTACTAGAGGTTCGTAAGATTTTACAAAGAAAAATTAGTTTATTTTCTGGTACAGATTTTACTGTAGATTCGGCTTTAGGATTGAATGGAGTCTGTGATTTTGTTCTGAGTCGTTCAACGGAACAGTTAGAAGTGGAAGCACCAGCAGTTATGATTGTGGAAGCCAAAAAATCAGACTTAAATCCGGGTATTGGCCAGTGTATTGCGGAAATGATTGCTGCTCAAAAATTCAATGAAATTAATAATCAACCCATTCCTACAATTTATGGTAGCGTCACTAATGGTACTGTTTGGCGATTTCTACAATTAACGGAACAAACTGTAACAATTGATTTTACAGATTATCCCCTTCCTCCTGTTGATGTCATTTTAGGAATTTTAGTTTGGATGGTAACTGCTGCTAACTAGATAATCTACTAATAAAATTCTCATGTTCTGGACTTGCTAAACCCTGCTGCAAAACAGCTAATACTGTACCTAAATCTCCTCCTAATAATGCTATTTTATCTAACCATAAACCGGGGAATATTTGGGAACAAATTATATTATCTGCATTGGGTTGAAGTTGAATATACTCCCCTTGTTGTAACCTAAACCAATCAAATTGATAGTCATAAACTCGCCAGATTAAATATTCTTGGACTTGATTACGACGATAAACTTTGAGTTTTTCATGTAAATCATAGGAAGCACTAGAAGCAGCAATTTCTACTATTAATTCTGGCGCACCTTCTACATAATCATCTTTATTTATTCTTGATTGTCCTCCTGTTTCAATTCTTAATAAAGCATCCGGTTGTGGTTCGTTATCTGTATCAAGAAGAACAGTTGTGTTATCCAGTGCTTCCACTCCTGGTGTAGCTGCTTCATAAGCGATTAACCAACCCATAATGCGAGCATGGGGTTTGCCGTGTTGTTTTGCTCTAACAGGTGATGCCACGTAAACTACTCCTTCAATTAATTCGGCTTTTTTGAGATTCGGCATGGCATGATAACGCCGTTCAAATTCATGACGGGTTAATTTGTCGCCGTTTTCTAGGGGAGGAATAGTTAAGATGGGAGAAATTGCAGTAGTAGATATCATAAAATTTGCTCGAATTTTGCAGAAAATGAAATTGTCACCAATCACGATTTACGGTTACTGAGCGGAGTCGAAGTACAGGATTTCAGGATTTACAGGATGTTACATGAGTAATTTTGGTTTGGATGATAACTTTTGCTCATAATTGATTGCGATTAATTTGGTGGATGCCAACCTGCTTTAACCCAATTTTTACGCACAGTAACAGCTAAACTATTATTCAATCTCAACGCCCCGATTGTAGCACGACCACAGGCTGTCAGACCGATAATTTCTGTCCCCTCTGGACTCCAAGTAAAATGTTTTTGCCATTGTTGTTGACGAGGATTAAATAGAGAAACTATTTCACCAGATTTAGGATCTAAATTCTCAGTTTGTGTCCATTTGTATTGATTACATAATTCACACGCTAAACAGAGATTATCTTCTGTATCATCTCCTCCTTTAGCTACAGGTTGGATATGATCAATTTGCAATCTACCCATAATATAATCTTGATGACTAAGGCAATACTCACAGCGATTTTCTGCCCGTTCTCTTACCTTTTGGCGTATGGTTTCAGATAGAGAACTCATGGCGATAAAGGAGTTTTTATTCCCCGTTTGACAGCTTCGGCTAAACCTTCAGATTTTCTTAATTGTCCCATTTGATAAAGGGACATTAAAATTAATAATTCATAACGTTCTCCTGCTGTTAAACCGGTATTTTTTCCTTTAGCTTGTAGTTCTCCCAAGCGTTGATTTTGCACTACATCCATTTTTAAATTAGCTAATTCTAGAACTTCCTCATCGGAAATATCAGGAATGCTTGAATTAATGCTCATTTCTGAGAGATTATCTAAGGTAGGTAATACTATTTCTAGGGTGTCAAGTAAAACATCTGATATCTCTCGCGCTGTTGCTTCTCCAAGACGCTGGATAGAAGCAGCTAAACTTTCGGGTAAGTTAATAGTTATGGGAATAGTCATAGAAAATACGATGGTTGATTACAATTCTAGTTTAGATGATGTTTGGGATGAATTTCTTTGTTATTTTTTTGTCTGAATCAGGATATCCAGGATTTCAGGATTTACAGGATGTTACCCAACATTTCGGTGATTTTGTGATTTAATGTTGTTGGGTTGCGCTGTCGCTTAACCCAACCTACATCTAACCTATAGATATCATTATTGTCAGATTATGTCTTTTTTAAGCTATATTTTGTAATGTTTGGGGTTGGGGTATAGGCTTACCGATTTGATTATAGCCATACAGCAAATCTTCTAACACTTCCTTAGCATTTTCTAGAGCTTCTTCATAACTTTCTCCGTGGGTTTTAGCATATTTTCCCCACTCAGGTAAAAAAGCAATATACGCTTGATCTTCTTGGGACCATTGAATTAAAATACTATATTTCATAGTTCATCTCCTTTTTCTAATTGTTCAAGTTCTTTGATACTTTCTATTATATCTTTCTCTTGATAGGGTTTTGCATCTTTGCTGTCTTTGCCAGATAGGACTACAGGTTTTGGTAAAAGCGGATGAATCCAGTAAGAATGACTACCTTTTCCCCGCTTTGGTAATAACGTAAATCCTGCTTTTTGCAACATCTGTTTTAATTCTCTAATTTTTTTGGGCATTTAGTTTTATTTATTTGGACTTCTGGAAATTGCATTTGAATGATGTTACCCAACATTTTGGTGATTTTGTGATTTAATTTTGTTGGGTTGCCAATTGCTGAGAGATTAGTTGAAGGATTTATAATAGTAAAGTCTAACATTTTCGATTCTTGTTTTTTCTAACTCTTTTTGGACAGTACCTACCCACATATTAGGTAAAATATCTTGATTTTGATAAAAACTGTGAACTCGTTGGGCTGCATCGTTGAGTTTGAAATAATTAGCTAAATCTTGCTTATTTTTAATATTATAATAGAGAACTGGATTAGGATTAGCTTTTGAGAGGCCAACTAGAAATGATCCGGTAACTTCTAGAGGGTCTAAAACGAACTTCGGAAAATGTCTCCATACCAAATTTTGGGTTTCTGATTTGGCAAAATCTTCTGCTTGAATTTCGGGATAAAGCTCAATTTCACTGCGACCGTTGAAATAGAAATCAAAACCAACAAGAGAGAGAAACGGACGTACGGAAATCAAATCCTCAGCGTTGGTGGCTAGGGATAAAGCTTGATCTAACTTTTCGGGATAATCTTTGATTCTAATGTGCATTTTTAAACTAGATTCAGCAATATTGCTTCTTAAATCAATCCCCGCAGAAAGAACAGTAACTTTACGAAAATCAAAGTCAGATCCTAAAAACTGCCGCAATAGAGAGTAGTCAATTTGCACACCAACAAGGTTTTCTACTCGATTAAAAAAAGTGAGGGATTGATGGAGATATTTTTGCCATTGTTGTGCCTTATCTTGGAAAAAAAACATAAATCTTGAGGCAATCAACTTGTCTAATTCTATCTTACAAGAAGCTTCAATGCTACAGTCTCCTTCTACATTCATCACAAAGTCTTCAAACAAGGGGAGTGGATAAATAGGCTCAACATCAAAGGCTTGTTGATGATTGCGAATAAACTGTAGTTTTTGTTCTTGAAATCTGTCTTTCTGGGTTACATTAGCTATCATAAATGGCTGGTTTTTATATTGTTGTTAAAAGATATGCCTAGAAAACCTCGAAATTTAAAGTCTGGATATTCTTACCACATTACCATCCGTTGCAATAACCGTGAATTTAAATTATCACGGCGTGAATGTCGGGAAGTGTTTCTTTATGCAATAAAAAAGGCTTTGGATAAATACAATTTCCAGCTTTATGCTTTGTGCATTATGTCAAATCATGTTCATTATTTGATTGCACCTAAACAGCCAGAAGAGTTACCCAAAATTATGCACTTCCTGAATTGGTACACGGCGATGTGTTTCAATCGGATGTTAAGAAGAACGGGACATTTTTGGGAGAAACGATATTACTGTGATGGATTTCCTGCTTCAGATAGAGACAGAGCATTAAATACTTTACGCTACATTCACGCTAATCCTAAAGCTGCCAAAATGCGCCAGAGTTTTTTCTATGACTTCAGCAATTATGGCAGTTATGAACGCTTAACCGATGATGGTTTAACTCAATGGCATCCAGCATTTCTGCGGCTAGGAAACAGCTTAGAAGAATGTGCCAGAAAGTATAAAGGCTTCTGCCAAAAGTATAAACCCAAGGAGAAGACCCCAACCCAATACCACTGGGGTAGTAAGCTGTTGGCTGGGGTTCATCTCACAAATCAGGGTTCAACCACCAACCCCAAAAAATCTAAGTCCAGTTTTCCAACACCCCCGTGCCAGGTATCGGAAACCCCTGAAGAAGCTATTCCGGTTTACAATTGATGTGAGTGATATTATTCCTGTCACCTTGGGCGAAGTCCGTTCTTGGTCTACTCCTTATTAATATAATATTGGTAGGTTGGGTTAAGCGACAGCGCAACCCAACAAAGTCTTTTATCTCGTTTATCTCGTTCCCAGTCTCTGACTGGGAATGCGGTTACAGAGGCTCTGACTCTGCTTTAATAGAAGGCAGAGCCTTCTAGAATTGATTCCCATACGGAGTATGGGAACGAGAAAATCATGTTGAGTTTTTTAATGTTGGGTAACATACGTCAACCCAACCTACAATCTAAAATTGATTATGAGATTACCCAAACTTTCCCCTCCGGTAAAAAGACCAGATATTATTTATCCTCATCGTTCTGTGGATGTCATTCATGGTAGAGTTGAGGACTTAGTTAGCATTCGTATGGACTTATTGCATGGTGCTAATTATAATGACCCCGCTGCATTTCAAAATCGTAGCTATCAGCAAATTAAATCTTCTTGCAGTTGTGCAATTTAGGAGTTATCAAAGTTATGAGTAAACAAAAGAAAACCCCCGCAAATTCGAGTCAACCAGAACCTCAACAGTCACAAGAAATTGAACGCAAATTGTTATCTACTGGCTTGGAAGATTATGGTTTTTGGTCACAGGAAATGGCTAGACAAAAAGCCCAACAAACTGAACCTGATAAACCTTTCCGTCGTGGTCGCATTTGGTGTTAGTTGGTGGTGTTAGTTGGTGCGGTTTTCATATCTCCGACTTCTTTGAGAAGTTGGGGATATTCATTAATGCACAGGAAACACTTTACTTAAATCAAGCTGTAAATCAGTAAACCAAGGTAAAGATATCACCTGAGTAGGTAAAACAATTCGCTTATTTGTATACCCAAATATCCCCTGTTTATTTTGATATGGTTCACTGTAACATTCCAAGCAATTATCTAATAAATTAAATATCCAATAATCAGGTATTCCCGCTTTTGCATAAAGAGGTATTTTCACTTTTTGGTCATAGTCTATGGAAGAATCTGCAACTTCTATGACTAACAATATATCTGTCCCTTGTGGGTGAGATGAAAAATAATCATCATCACGGTTTTTGACAATGGCAAAATCTGGTTCTGGTTCACTTTTGGGTGGTATACTAACAGGGGCTTGAGATTGCAGAATTGCTCTATCTTCTATAAGTTTTGGAAGTTCCTTTAATAGCTTTCTTAAACAAGTTTCATGTGCCGTACCTTTTGATACCATTTCTACCAATTCTCCGTTAATTAATTGAATGTGATCATCTTCTTTTAAAAAGCCAATTTCGATGAGTTCGTGATATTCTTCTAGGGTGAAGCTTTTAACCTGAATTGTAGTCATATATCTTGCTCCTTGAGGATTTGCTATTATATATTCTAAAAATGCCAACACACTGAACCTGATAAACCTTTCCGTCGTGGTCGCATTTGGTGTTAGTTGGTGGTGTTAGTTGGTGCAGTTTTCATATCCCCGACTTCTTTGAGAAGTTGGGGATATAATTCTAATTTTTAGAGATTATTGAGATCAATACCTTTAGCTGCTAATTTTGCTAATAGGTCTTGATAATTTTTTTGTTCTTGGTCGGCACGTTGTTTTTCTTGTTCAGCACGTTGTTTTTCTTGTTCAGCACGTTGTTTTTCCCGTTCAGCACGTTGCTGTTGCTGCTCGGCGCGTTGATATTCCTTCTCTGCACGTTGATTTAATTCTACAGATGTGAGAAACTTACCGCCATGAGGATAATAAATTTCTAAGTTATCTGCTGTGAGTTTAAAACGTATGTCTAAACGCGGACTGACCCAATTATTAATATCCTCAATTGCCTCTAAACATTCTTGTTCAAGAATAAATCCTGTTAATTCAATTGTGTCTGGATTGTATATATAATACTCTTCTACTCCATAACGCTGATAAAAGAGGATTTTTTTGGCCATTTCTTTGGTAGTATTTCCTGGAGAAAGGATTTCAAATACCACTTGGGGAGGAATATTATTTTCTTGCCATTGTTTATAAGAACCTCTATCACCTTTGGGTCTTCCAAACACCACCATAACATCAGGTGCTTGTCGGGTTTTTACACTTCCTTCCACAGGATACCAAAGTAAATCACCAGCTATAAATACATCATCGTTTGGTGCGAATAATATTTCTAAATTTTCCTTAATTTTAACAATCCATTCATATTGTTTAGTATTATCGGACATAGGGTTGCCATCACTATCAGGGTAGATGATTTCTGGTTTGATTTCTGGTGGTATAAGTTGCTGTACCATATCTAAATCTCCATTTTACCAAGGGTAAATAAAGTTTTGAACACAAGCAGTGGCACTGATGAATATATCAACAATTATAGTAATAATAGTAATTATATGGTGATTTGCGATCGCATTGCGCTTTTTTGAGACTCTAGACAAACTCCGTAGTTATTGCCTTTGGCAAGTCCCGAATTTATGGAAAAAATCCGGGATTTTGTGCTTAAATTTTAAAGAGTGCCAAAGCCTTTTTTCTTTTTCTCTTTCTTTTTCTTCGCTGGTGCTGCGCCCCCAGGATAGCCACGCCAGCCTGGTGAAGGACGATTTCCTGCGGCTAAAGGATTTCCACCCCCAAACATTCCTGGCATACCGGGAATGCCCCCTTGTCCCATTTGCTGCATGAGCGATCGCATTTTTTGAAAGTCCGCCACTAGTTTGCTTACATCCGCTTCTCTGTATCCAGAACCAGCCGCTATTCTCTTTCTCCGACTGGGAGAACTAGATAATAAATCTGGATCACGTCTCTCTTTTCCAGTCATGGAATTGATCATGGCTTCACAGCGTTTTAGCTGGGTTTCTCCCTGCTTTAACTGGTCATCGGAAAGCTTATTCATACCCGGAATCATCTTCATGATTCCACCTAATGACCCCATATTCTTCAACAACCGCATTTGCTTGAGAAAGTCAGTAAAATCAAATTTCGCTGACAGGATTTTCTCCTGCATTTTCTCCGCGTCGGCCAAATCTATCTCTTCTTGGGCTTTTTCTACCAGGGTGAGAACATCCCCCATGCCCAAAATCCGCGAAGCCATCCGTTCCGGGTAAAATGGCTGCAAGGCCTCGACTTTTTCCCCCACACCCACAAATTTAATCGGCGCACCGGAAATTTGCCGCACAGATAACGCTGCACCACCTCGGCTATCCCCATCCATTTTCGTCAGGATTGCCCCTGTAATGCCAATTTGATCATGGAAGGTGCGCGTTAGATTTGCCGCCTCTTGCCCGGTCATTGCGTCCACAACCAGTAAGGTTTCGTCAGGTTCAACTACCTGTTTAATGCGGGCTAATTCCGCCATCATCCCTTCGTCTATTTGCAACCGTCCAGCAGTATCAATAATTACTGTATTTATGCCTTCTGTTCTGGCGCGTTCCACACCCTGACGGGCAATTTCTACAGGGTCTGCCTCAATTCCCAGTTCAAAAACTGGTACGTCAATTTGCTTACCCAGAGTGATTAATTGATCAATTGCTGCGGGACGATAAATATCCGTAGCCACTAATAAGCAACTACGCTCTTGTTTGCGTAAATGTAAGGCTAATTTGGCTGTAGCTGTGGTTTTCCCGGTCCCTTGTAAACCAGCCATTAACACAACGGTGGTTTTCCCTGTAACTTCTGCTAAGGGAACATTTTCCTCTCCCATGACCCGCACCAGTTCATCATAAACAATTTTGATGAATTGTTGGTCAGGACGCACACCGCTGATAACTTCAGCCCCTTGTGCTTTGGTTTCAACTTCGCTAATAAAATCTTTAACGACTTGAAGATTAACATCTGCTTCCAACAAAGCCCGACGCACTTCCCGTAAAGCGTCTTGAATGTTAGATTTTGATATTTTATCCTGTCCTCGCAGTTTTTTCCAGGCGGACTCTAAACGGTCAGATAGTGCATCAAACATAATTCAGTTATAACGTAGTTAGTCTGTTGAGAATATTTACTCAGTTTTTAAGGATCTTCTTTACTAGCTTATCTGAGTCTAGCAACTGATGAATCTGGTAAACCGTAATTTTGAAGGTGTTTTAGTTGGTAATAGGTATTTTCTTACGTGGTAGGAAAGGAAAAACGAACCACAGAGACACGGAGGACACGGAGAAAGGAGATTTAAGAGGGATTTTTGGGTAAGTTTGACAAATAGGACTTACCCACAAGTTACGAAAGAATGAACTACGTTCGTGAAGCGTGCCGAAGGCATAGGCACGAATAACAGGAAGATAAAGAGAGTTTTAGAGGTATTTTGCCTAAGTTCTGGTTTATATAAAGGTGGTAAATCCCAAATTCTAGATCCCTGACTTCTTTAAGAAGTCGGGAATCTGTCCATGAATGATCGCTATGGCTGCATTCTTACCTAAAATCTATAATTGTAATTTTTTACTAAGATTAATAAAATTTTATTTTTATCAATTCAATTTTCAAAAATATATGCTATTCTGAACAGTTAATAATCTAAAAAACCACAACTATGAATAAGTTTAATAACTACATCCAAAACCTACAAAAGAATATTAAACATGGTGGAGAACGCAGTCACTACTCTAGTTTACAAAGTTTAATAGAAGGGTTAGAAATTGGCATTAATACTATAGTAGAAGAAAAAGGTAATCAAGCAGGAATACCTGATTTAACTATCAGAAAAAATGAGCGTGTTGTGGGATATATAGAAGCTAAAGATATTAATATCAACATTACTAAGTTAGATAAACAAAATGAACAGCAAGTTAAACGTTATTTGGAATCAAATATAGGTTATAACTTCATCTTAACTAATTACCTACAATTCCGTTGGTATGTAGATGGAGAATGTGAAAAAATCGCTGAATTAGCTACTTTAGAACAAGGAGAAATTACTCTAGTTGATGATTTAAAACCTATCACAGAATTATTACAATCATTTCTGAATCAAAAAGCTAAAGATATTAATAATTACTATGATTTAGCTAAGGAAATGGCCGCTTATACTAAAACTATTAGAAATGCTATTGAATCATCTTTAGTCATAGAAGATACTACAGAAGAATTAAATCGTCTCAAAGAAACATTTAAAAAATTACTATTGTTAGATATAGATAATGATAAATTTGCGGATATGTACGCCCAAACTATTGCTTATGGGTTATTTACTGCAAAAATTGGTCATACACAAAACCCTGAAGAATTTGCATTTAATCGCACTACAGCCAGTATTTATATTAGTGATAGAATCCCTTTTTTAAAAGGTTTATTTGATTTAGTTTTAGGAACTGGTAGCGTTAGTAAAATTCACAAATCAATTGAAAATTTAATTGATTTATTTAACAGAATAGATATGACCAATATTTTAGAAAATTTTGGTCGAGAAACGCGCACAGAAGATCCAGTAATTCACTTTTATGAAACATTTTTAGCAGCTTATCAAGCATCATTAAGAAAAAGTCGCGGAGTTTATTATACTCCTGAACCTGTGGTTAAATTTATCGTGCGTGCTGTGAATGATATTTTAGTAGATAGAACAATTTTTGATTTAGAATATGGTTTAGGAAATAGAAGAGTAACAATTCTTGACCCCGCAACAGGAACAGGAACATTTTTATATGCAGTTATTCAACAAATTCGTGATAATTTTGCTAAATATGATGTTCGTAGTTGGGAAAATTTATTAAGAGATACAGAACTTTTAAATCGTCTTTTTGGTTTTGAGTTATTAATGACTCCTTATACCATAGCACATTTAAAAATAGGTGTATTATTGGGATATTTACAATATAAATTTGCACCAAATGAAAGATTAAAAATCTATTTAACTAATGCGTTGGAAGAAGGAATAAAACAAGGTGATTTAATCTCTGGTATTACCCAAATTATCGCGGAAGAATCAAGTCAAGCAGCAAAGGTAAAAACAGAAATTCCCATTACTGTAGTATTAGGAAATCCTCCCTATTCTGTCAGTTCTCAAAATGCTAGTAAACGCAAAAGAATCTTAAATCAAGATGAAAAATATTTAGCAGATGTGGAATATACTGGTTCAGTGTGGAATAGAATTTATAAAACTGGTAAAGTAGGTAAAACTATTACAGAATTAACCCATATTGGGGAACTTTTAGAATTATATAAAGGTAGGGTAAGATTAGAAGGGGAGAAAAATATTCAACCTTTGGATGATGATTATATCAAATTTATTAGATTTGCTCAATATCAAATAGAAAATAATAGTCATAATGCGGGTATTATTGGTTTTATTACTAATCATTCCTATCTTAATGGTTTAATTCATCGAGGAATGAGGGAGGAATTATTAAAATATTTTGATACTTTATATATTATGGATTTACATGGTAATTCTTTATTGAAAGAAACTACACCAGATGGTAATATTGATCAAAATGTTTTTGATATTCAGCAAGGTGTAGCAATTTTAATTGCTGTGCGTGAAAAAAGTAACCCTGATTATGGTTCTACTGCTTATAAATCCAGAAATGGGATTAAGGAAATGGCTAAGGTGTTGTATTATGATTTATGGGGAAATCGTGAGGATAAATATAATTTTTTAGAGTCTGCAAGTTTAGATAATGTTGGTTGGATAGAGTTACAACCAACAGCACCTAATTACTTTTTTGCACCGAAAAATCTTGATTATGAAGATGAATATAAAAGAGAGTTAAGTATTACTGATATCTTTCCAATTTATGCTGCTGGTTCACAAACGAGGAGGGATAATTTATGTGTTGATTATGATAGAGAAAACCTAATAAATAGGTTTAGCGATATTGCAATAAATACTAACTTAGAAGAATTAAAACAAAAGTATAATATCAAAGATACGGAATATTGGACTTTAGAAAAAGCTAAGTTAGATATCCAAGAAAATGAAATTGCATCAAATGTATTATTATATGCTTATCGGCCATTTGATAATCGCTGGGTTTATTATAATCCTAAGATTATTGAAAGAGGAGATAGTCGTAAGGAATTAATGGCACATTTATTAAAAGGTAATAATATTGCTTTACTTTCATGTCGTCAACAAGTTGAACCAGGTTTTTATCATATATTTTGTTCAGAAATTTTAACAGAACGTTGTATTGTATCATTGAAAAGTAGAGAATTAACTTATGTTTTTCCTCTCTACACTTATCCAAATACAGAAAATCAACAAACTAACCTTTTCCTGGAAAAAACTCCTAATTTATCTCCAAAATTCTTAGCAGCTATCAAAATTAAACTGGGTAAAATACCCACACCTGAACAAATATTTTACTATGCTTATGCAATATTTCATAGTCCTACTTATCGCACTCGCTACGCTGAGTTTTTAAAAATAGATTTTCCCCGTCTTCCTTTAACCAGTAATGAAAACCTATTTACCGAATTAGCTATTAAAGGAGAAGAATTAGTTAATTTACATTTAATGAAATCGGATATATTCAATTATTTAATTACCACCTATCAAGGAATAGGAGATAATCAAGTTACTGAAGTTACTTATAATTCAGCATTGCAAAGGGTTTATATCAATAAACAGAGTTATTTTACCGATATTCCCCCCCATATCTGGGAATTTAAGATTGGTGGATATCAGGTATTAGATAAATGGCTAAAAGACAGAAAAAACGCCAAACGAGAATTATCTATAGAGGAAATTAACCACTATCAAAAAATTGTCATTGCTTTAACAGAAACTTTACAAATAATGGAGGAAATTGATACAATTATCCCTGGTTTTCCCATAGAATGATCAGTTATATAGGACTCCTATTTGATTTTTGATAGCTTGCGTGGCGTAGCCATACAAGAATTAGTAGGTATCAATTCTGTCTTTCTTCCTGTGTTCCCTGACCACACAAGTAAATTCACGCAATCAAACCGGATTCCTATATATACAGCAGTTTCCGATATTATGAAGTACAGATATTAATAATAAAACTTTTGTGGTGCGGGCATCTTGCCCGCACAAGGTGTACCTCACTCAAGCTGAACTTGCTGTAATTTATTTTGCATCACTACTTAATCATTTTTGATTTCATAATGTTGGGTTTCCTGGCCTCAACCCAACCTACAATTTACTTAATCATTTTTGATTTCATAATGTTGGGTTTCCTGGCCTCAACCCAACCTACATTCTCAGTTTTTAAGGATCTTCTTTACCAGCTTATCTGACTCTAGCAACTGATTGATCTGGTAAACCGTAATTTTGAAAGTGTCCTCAGTCATGGACAAACGTATATTCGTTATAACTTGTCACGCTTATACAATAGAGATAGTTCTTCCTTATCAAGGACAGCATAACAGGTTTTTTTGATGGTGTCAAGGGGAAAAACGGGTTTTCCCTGGGAATTTTTTGGAGTGATAAATATGACGGTTATACTAATAGAACTTACGTAAGATGTGGCTGAACACCTTATTCTTGCGTAGGGTTAATTCATGAATTACCCCTACTTTTGTTCTTTTTTGTGGGAATGCTAGTAACTTTGGCGGCCAAGATACCCAGACCACAAGATTTTAATCATTCCTAACAATATAAACAAGTTGTATCAAAATTTCTCTCCTTTCATGGTAATCCTCGTCCTCAAGACTATGCAGCTTTAAAAGGTTATCAAGGTGAATATAGAATTTTGTACCCCATTGATGATGATAATAAATTAGTTGCTGTTTTTCCGGTCGCTAAACGTAATGATGATGAAGTTTTTGACACTTCCTGGTCTTCTAAGTATCTCAGAACAGGACTTAAACAAACCATGAAAAGATCAATGTCTGGATAAATAGTCTAATATGATGCTTGGTTGTAATTTCGACAAAATTGATTATGCAAGCAAGCTTTTTAACTACCGTTCTTTTACCTGTAGCTTTAGCTATCATTATGCTAGGTATGGGATTATCTTTACTACCAGAAGATTTTCTGCGAGTAACAAAATATCCTAAAGCTGTGGCCATTGGCTTAATTAGTCAGTTGATTTTTTTACCTATTATTGGCTTTATTATTGCTAAAATTATACCCATGGAACCAGCGATCGCCATGGGATTAATGATCATTGCATTGTGTCCAGGTGGGGTATCCTCAAATATAATCACATTTCTAGCAAAAGGTGATGTCGCACTCTCAGTTACCCTGACAGCTTTTAGTAGTTTAATTACAGTATTTACAATTCCCATTCTAGGAAACTTAGCATATCAGCATTTTATCGGAAAAACTGAAACTGCTGCGATTGGTTTACCCATTGGCGCAACTATACTACAAATTTTCCTGATGACGCTTTTACCTATCAGCTTAGGAATGATTTTTAGACAGATATTACCAGACATTGCACTACGTTTAGAAAAGGTGACTAACCGCCTAGCAGTAGCTTTTTTAGCACTAATTATCCTTCTCGTGATCATTCGTGAATGGAATAATTTGCCTAGTTTTCTTGTCCAAGTTGGATTAAGTGTAGTGCTATTAAATACTATTTCTATGTTAGTCGGGTTTTATCTTAGCAAATTGTTAAAACTCAATTCTCGTCAGCAAATCTGCATTGCCATTGAAGTTGGGATTCAAAATGGTACACTAGCGATCGCCATTACTGCCGGTTTACTCAATAATCCTGATATGGCAATACCTGGGGCCATTTACAGCTTGTTTATGAATCTTACAGGTTTAATTGCTATTAACTACGGTAGAAAACTCGCGGACAAAAACCCTATTTAATTAACAACTTCTGTGCAACTCAAATTGAGCAGAAAACATCGCTATTCTGTGTTAATTGTAAGTAGGCTAACACAATAAAATCAAACTGTGTAAAGAAACGTAACATTGCTGAAAACCTGTTCCCTGTTCCCTGTTCCCTGTTCCCTCCTTTGGGACTTCCTAGGAAACAAAAAAAGGGCAGGTATCGAACCCACCCTAATTGTAAATCATAGCTGTAATTAGAAATTAATTACCAATTATCGGCGCAATCAAAGAAACATTTTGCACAGCTTTTTCTGCTGTCAAAGTAGGAACAGAATCACGTAATCTAGCTGTTAATTGTACAGTTGTAGCGTCGTACATTTGAGTTAACAACTTGGGATAGAAACCAATACCAATAATAGGAATCAACAAACAAGCAATGATAAACACTTCGCGGGGTTCAGCATCTATTAAAGCTTGGTGGGAAACTAACTCCTCGTTTTCTTGTCCGTAGAAAATTTCGCGCAACATTGAAAGTAAATAAATTGGTGTTAAAATCACACCAACAGCCATCAAGAAAATGACAATAACCTTGAATGTTGGATTATAAGCATCGCTAGTTGCGAAGCCCACAAATACCATTAATTCCGCCACAAAACCGCTCATTCCTGGTAATGCTAAAGATGCCATGGAACAGGTGGTAAACATAGCGAAAATCTTCCGCATTCTTTTACCCACACCACCCATTTCATCTAACATTAAAGTATGTGTTCGGTCGTAAGTTGCACCGACCAAAAAGAACAAACTTGCCCCAATTAAGCCGTGAGAAACCATTTGTAGAACTGCCCCACTCAAACCCAAATCGGTAAAAGAGGCAATACCAATGAGAACAAAACCCATGTGGGAAATTGAAGAGTAGGCAATTTTCCGTTTTAAATTCCTTTGGGCAAAGGACGTTAAAGCAGCATAGATGATATTTACTACTCCTAAAACCACTAAAGCCGGTGCAACATAAGCATGGGCATCAGGTAGCATTTGGGCATTCATGCGAATTAAGGCATAACCACCCATTTTTAGCAAAATACCTGCAAGTAGCATATGCACTGGTGCTGTAGCCTCACCATGGGCATCTGGTAGCCAAGTATGCAGGGGAATGATGGGCAACTTCACAGCGTAGGCAATGAGAAAGCCAGCGTATAGTAGAAGTTGTAAATTTAAGCTAAAATCTTTCAACGCGATCGCGGACATATCGAAGGTGACTGTATCACCATAAAATCCCATTGTCAAGGAAGACAACAAAATAAACAGAGACCCACCAGCAGTGTATAGAATAAATTTAGTCGCTGCGTATTGGCGCTTTTTACCCCCCCAAATTGACAGTAAGAAGTATATCGGTACAAGTTCCAATTCCCAGACCAGGAAGAATAACAGCATATCCTGGACAGCGAAAACAGCAATTTGACCGCCATACATAGCCAAAATCAAAAAGAAAAATAATTTTGGCTTGAGTGTCACAGGCCAGGCTGCTAAAATCGCCAGGGTGGTAATAAATCCCGTTAAGAGAATTAGAGGCATAGACAAGCCATCAGCCCCCACAGACCAATTTAACCCCAATTGCGGCACCCAGGGATAACTCTCCACCAATTGCAAATTAGGATTAGAGAAATCGTACCCAGTATAAAAAGCGCAGACAATCAGTACAAAATCTATCAGCCCCACAATCAGGGAATACCAGCGCACCGTTTTGCCGTCTTTATCTGGGATGATAGGAAGTAGTAGTGATGCGGCTATGGGGAATAAAATAATCGTCGTCAGCCACGGAAAATTAGCTATATTCATCACAATCAATCTGCAATTAAAATCATGTTTGGCAAAAAGTCACTAGTTATTAATTAACAGCTTTTTAGCGATTTCCTCTTCATTGTTAGGTTGATTTAATTAAATTGGCAAACCCCATTTTTTTACTCAAGAGTCTTTTTTGACAGTTAGGGGTGGTAAATGTTCCTGGGAATACTCCCAGCTAAGTAGGTTGGCGTTAAAAATTGTCGTTATGATAAGGGAACAGGGAACAGGGAACAGGGAACAGGGAACAGGGAACAGGGAACAGGTTTTGGGCAACTTTACTTTTCGTTACTTATGTCGGTTTTTTTCCGTTCACCTACTTATGTCAAAAATATATCTTTTAAATAACTCCGTATTAGAATATTTTACTTCGTTTCCATCCAATTATCCCCAGCATGAATATCAACAACCAAGGGAACAGATAAAGAAACAGCATTTTCCATGACTGACTTAATTTGTGGTCGCAATTCTTCCCATTCTTGGGGAGGAATTTCAAAGACTAATTCATCATGAACTTGTAACAACATCCGGGCCTGATATTTTTTTAAAACTTCATGTAATTGCACCATTGCTATTTTGATAATATCCGCACTAGAACCTTGAATTGGTGCGTTAGCAGCAGCACGCAGTAACCCAGCATTGTATGGATCTAAATTCTTTAATTTTTGTAAATTAATATCTTCTAATTTACTGCCTTTTAACTGTTGCAAACTATTATTAGTAAATTCAAAATAACGTCTTCTCCCTAAAATTGTTTCTACATAACCATAAGCAATAGCCTCTTTTTTAACTTTATCTAAATACGCAAAAACACGGTCATATCTTTGATTAAATCTCTCAATAAATAATTTTGCATCTACTTGATTTATTCCGGTTTCGCGGGCGAATTTTTGCGCTCCCATGCCATAAATTACACCAAAATTAATCGTCTTCGCAAAACGTCTTTCATCTGCGGAAATATTTTCTTTCTCAAATACTAATTTTGCTGTTACAGTATGAATATCTTCATTTTGCTGATATGCTTGAATTAGTACAGGTTCTTGACTCAAATGAGCTAAAATTCTTAACTCAATTTGGGAATAATCAGCAGCTACCATTAACCAACCTGATTCCGGTAAAAATGCTTTTCTAATTTGTCTACTAAAAGCAGTGCGAATGGGGATATTTTGTAAATTTGGATGGGAAGAAGATAATCTACCAGTGGAAGTTGCAGTTTGGTTAAAATCAGTATGTAATCTTTGGCTTTTAGGGTGTACTAAAGCTGGTAAAGCATCTACATAGGTAGACTTTAATTTTGCTAATGTTCGATATTCAATTATCGCTTTTACAAATCCCGTATTATCAACTTCTTGGAGTTTTTCTAAAGTTGCTGCGTCGGTAGAATAACCAGTTTGAATCTTGCGAGAATATTTGGTACTTAAACCTAATTTCTCAAATAGAATCTGACTTAATTGTTTAGGAGAACCTAAATTAAATTTTTCTCCAGCAATTTCAATAGCTGTAATTTCTAATTTTGCTAATTCTGTCTCTAATTGCTGTGAAAGTTCCTTGAGATAATCTGAATTAATCCTAACTCCCGTATATTCAACTTCTGCTAAAACTGCTTCTAATGGTTGTTCAACTTGATTAAAAAGTTGATATAAAGCTGGAGTTTCTATTAATTTATCCCGTAATTTTGGGACTAATTTAAATGTAGAATAAACATCCATACCACAATAATCAGCAACAGCAGAAATACTCATGTCAGCG
Source organism: Dolichospermum sp. FACHB-1091 (assembly GCF_014697585.1). GTDB lineage: Bacteria > Cyanobacteriota > Cyanobacteriia > Cyanobacteriales > Nostocaceae > Dolichospermum. Next base: position 135,495 of record NZ_JACJSB010000010.1, read on the forward strand.
ATAGTTTTCCCTTTAGGAACTAAATCTCCATAACTGGTCGCAGTTAATCCTAAATATCGCAAAGATAAGTCAGTTAAATTATGACTGCTATCTGGATTAATTACATAACTCGCTAACATCGTATCAAATACCACCCCAGCTAGTTCAATTCCTTGTCCCTGACACCGCAAAATCAAACGATCAAATTTAGCATTTTGTAAAGCTTTAGGATAATCAGCACTTTCTAAAATCGGCCGCAGTTTTGCTAATACTAAATCTCGATTTAAGTTATTCCCAATTTTATGACCAATAGGAATATAAGCAAGTTCATTTACTTCTGTTCCCCAACAGCAACCAATTCCCACTAAATCTGCATCTCGTGGTTCTAATGCGGTAGTTTCTGTATCCCAAGCAACGGGTATTTCTGAATTAGTAAATTTTCTTAAAATTTCTACTAATTCCATTAATTTAGCTTCTGTATCAATAATGCGCGGTTGAATATTTGCATCTGTTTGTTTTTTGCTTTTTGCTGTGTCTTCAGCACCAAAAAACCAAATATCATCATCTGTTTCTATGACTTCAGATACCTGGTTTTCTAAAATTTGAACTTTTCCCCCAAATTTTTGCTGTAAATCATGAATTTGATCTACAAACTTCTTAAATTCTAATTTCTCTAAAATCGGGATAAGTCGGTTATGATCAAAACCAGTTAATAAACAATCTTCTAAATTAATTTCTAAAGGAACATTACAGACTATTTTAGCTAAATAACGGGATTTTTCCGCGTCTTCTTTACCAGCAGCTAGTTTTTTCTGAGTCGCACCTTTAATATTATCTAAAGCAGCGTAAATTTCCTCAAGGGAATTATAAGTATTTAATAATTGTGCTGCTGTTTTTTCACCAATTCCTTTCACCCCTGGAATGTTATCTGATTTATCACCACATAAAGCTTTAAAATCAACAATTTGTGTGGGTAATACCCCCAATTTCTCTTTTACTTCTTCAGCTTTAAATTCTCTAATACTATTTGTAGAATGTTTTAATGCTTCCGGGGTAAAATTTAAAATTGTAATTTCTTTATCAGCATCAATTAATTGAAACAAATCCCTATCCCCGGAAAGTATCTTCACTCTATACCCTGCGGCTGCGGCTTTTTCTGCTAATGTTCCCAATACATCATCTGCTTCATAACCCGGTGCAGTGAGTATAGGTAAATTTAAGCCTTGCAGTAACTCATAAAGATTTTCTAAATCGGGAATAAAGTCTGCTGGTGTTTCTGCACGTCCAGCTTTGTATGTATCCTCTGCTTCATGACGGAAGGTAGGTAAAGCCAAATCAAAGGCCACCGCTAAGGCTTGCGGTTGTTCTGTGCCTATTACCTCTAATAAACATTTCAAAAAACCAAAACAAACACTGGTAGGAATACCCGCTTTTGTGCGAAGTCCTCCATCTCTACCTTTCGCAAAAGCGAAGTAGGAACGAAAAGCCAAAGAATGTCCATCTATAAGGATGAATGTAGGCTTATTGATAATTGAAGAATTAAAAGTCAACTGCTTAACCAAATCAGGAAACAATTATATAACATTTCCCATCCCATTTAGGCACAGGAAAAAGAAAGTTGACCACAGATCAACAGAAATTTGACGATAGTTCTTCCTCGTCGGTTCTATTATAACAAATTTTAAATTAATTGTCAACCACTAAATCTTCTTTTCAGCAATTCTCATTACAGTTTTAGTAACAAAATTATTTTTAATACTTCCTACTTTTCCTGAATTAATTTCTGTACCTGTTCCCACTCTTCTGAACTTACCTTAAAATTAGTCGAATTGGGAGCGCGAAGCACCAATAAATTTTTAAGCACAGAATCTTCTTGTAACTGATTTTTCAGTAAAGGAGATTCTACAAATTTATTTGTAAATCTAATTATCGCTTGTTGTTTTCCCAAAGCTCTTGTAGAGTCTACCCAATATTTCTTATCTGGTATTTCCGTCAAGAATTGAGCGGCTTCTACCACTTCTGCTGTCGCATAAATTCCCCCTTGACTACCAGATAACCAAATAATAACACCATCACCAGCAGCGATATCTTTAGCATAACGAGTTACCAACCAAGGAATTGCTTCTAACTCCTTGATAGCGTCTAAAACCCGATAATACTTGGGATTTCCTTGAAATAACCAATAAGCCATATACTTTTCTGATAATTACCAAATCAGATTATACCATTTTTGAGATTTTTGATTTTACTTAGCCATAAAAAATAAAAACCGTGAAAAAATAAATTCACGGCTTTAATAAAAATGTGGTGTGAGGAGACTTAACTTACTTGATTATACTAGATATTAAAATTAGAAGTTCAATTACCACAAATTTCTTTACAAAGTAATTATTTCATGACATATATATTTTTAATATTTGTCAATTTATACTATAGCACCACCACAACTAGAACCACAACCCGCAGTACAACCATAACAATATTCAGCAGTTTGGACTTCATTAAATATATCTAAACTACCAATTTCTAACAATTTACTCACAGTCAAATTTTCACCATTACTAGTTTTAGCAGGTAAATTCATCATTTGATTAAAATCACAATCAAAAATATTCCCTAAATAATCAATAGAAAGTTGTTCACGACACATTAAACCATCAATTGTATTTGCATTAAAGTGAGATTCCAAAAAATGCAAATAGCGAGAATAAAGCTGTTTTCTTTCTAAATGAAACTTTGTTCTCCCCACAGGTATATTAGTAATTGTAAAAAGATGATTAAATCGAATATCAAATTTTTCAGACAGAAAGGTTTTATAAGCCTTTTCTAAATTTTCCTGTTCAGGAGTGAGAGAAAAATTTTCACTATTTGGTAATGGAGGATTATACACCAAATCTAAAATCAAATCTGGATTTTGACCATAACCGATTTTATTCAACCATTGTAAAGCCTTAATTGATTGATCAAAAACACCACTTCCCCGCATTTTATCCACATTATCGGCTAAATAACAGGGAAGAGAAGCCACAATTCTGACTTGATTCTCAGCAAAAAAATCTGGTAAATCCTCAAATCCCTCCACAAAATAAATCGTCAAATTTGATCTGACAATTACCTGTTTACCTGCATTTTTAGCAGCTTCTACCAAAGACTTAAAACCATAATTCATTTCTGGAGCGCCACCAGTTAAATCTACCGTTTTAATTTGCGGAAACCTACCAATTAAAGTAATTAACTGTTGACAAACTTCCGGTGTTAATTCCTCAGTTCTTTTCGGACCAGCTTCTACATGGCAATGGTTACAAGCTAAATTACAACGTTTTCCTAAATTAATTTGTAAAACGTTAACTTCCTTTTTTGTTAAAGGAGAATTTAGCTGCTGAAAAAAAGGTGTAATCATAGAAGCATCTCTAGCACGAATTTCTATAAGAGGATATTTTAAAGGTCATTCAACCTCACAGACAGGGGGAAGTGACAGACTATTGATAATTGGGACATACCACTTGACTAAATTGTAAGTTTCCTATATTATGGATAAACAACCCATCAATCATTACCAAAATCTGAAAAAATATTTTTGATCGCTCCACTCCGTTACGCTAGGGAAGTAAAAAGAGAAAGAAGGGCAGAGAGTAAAAGAGTAAGAGTATAAAGGGCTACAAAGTCCTGAACGAAGACACGACCCGAAAACCGTAGCTGACGTAACGATAGTCGCGCGAATACCTACCGCGAGACGCAGCCCGACAGTACCCAGCACCGTTGAGCCAAGAACCGCCACGAAGCAGCATATATTCCGTGCTTAGACTTGTCCAAGCACTGCCATCTGTAGGCGCATTTATATAGTTTTCATGCCACCCATCCTCGCACCACTCCCACACATTCCCAGACATATCATATAAACCAAAAGGATTGGCGGGAAATTTTCCAACTTCTGTGGTTTTTTCTCGATATTCTCCTTTTTGTGCCTGCCCGTAAATGTAGTTACCATTATAATTAGCTAAATCTGTAGAAATTGTTTCCCCACAATAAAACGGGGTAGTAGTTCCTCCACGACAAGCATATTCCCATTCGGCTTCAGTAGGTAAACGATAGGTTTTATTTGCCATTCGGGAAAGTCTGGCACAAAATTCTTGAGCATCATTCCATGATACACACTCAACAGGCAGATTATCACCTTTAAAATAAGATGGATCAGATTTTAAATCAATCTTATCCTTTGGTAAGGCAGCCACGACTCGCCATTGTTGTTGAGTAACTGGATATTTACCCATGAAAAACGGGGGAACAGTAACTTCATGTTGTGGACTTTGAGAAGAATGATAACCTTCCTCATTTTCTGGAGAACCCATTTTGAAAGTTCCACCGGGAATAGCTACCATTTCGAGAATTACACCATTTCCCAAATCTTCGCCAAAATAATTTGCGTTTTTGGTAATGCGTTGAATTTCTGAACTTTTTCCCAAACTCAAAACGCCAGGAATTAACTTAGCTGTTTCAAATTTAAAACTGGTGACGGGAATATCTAAAAACTTTTCCGGTTCTGGTTCGGTATTATTTGGTGAAGGAGATGAATCTACTACTTGTGTATTAGCTAGTATTTTCCGTTCAATAGAAGCTATATCTTTATCTCGAAGATTAAGAGAATTTTGTAATCTTTGTAATTGCTTACGGCTTCTTTCGGAAATTGGATATTCTTGTTCTATTAATTGACAGAAAACCTCTTCATAAGTTTGTAACTTTTCTCGTCGCTTTTGATATGGTTCGAGAACTTCGGACTCAATTATTTGAGCTATATCAATTGTTAAACCTAGTTTTTTTTGAATAACATTTAAAGATTGTCTATTAATAAAACTAATTTCTCCTTCGTCTTCCGAAGCACATTCTTCTACCTTCTTACGGTATTTAAGGTTAGGATCATCTTGAGGTGACTTAGCTAGAATAATTCTATGACCTTCCTCCACAGGATAAATTTTCGGGGTCATAGCTGGAGCAACTTCTTGAACTTTGCTACTCACATACTCATGTAATTCGTCAATAGAAATCGAACCATCTCCGTCTTTATCTGCTGCACCTGTTTTAATTCCATCAACCAAATAACGAGTATAAATCCCAAATTCTGAACCTTCTTCTTCATAAGCGTACTGTGTTGAAGTAGAAGCTGTAAGTATTGCTGTTCCTTGACCACCCAAGTGCTGTTTAATATTTATAGCACCACCACCTTTAGCTGTCATTCCTTGAGAAAAAGCACCACTAAAACAGGAATCTAAAATTACTACTTTGCGTTTTGACTTGCTCTTTTTCATGCATTCATGTACATAACTTGCAGCTACAGCTAAATATGGTAGAAAACTTGCGCCCTTTTTCTTTGTAGAAGAAGCTGAGAAGTAGAAATTACCGTCATCATTAATTAAACCATGTCCAGAAAAGTACAAAAGCAATAAGTCATCTCTTTGCCTATTATCATATAAATCATGAATAGCTTCTTCCATATCCGGCTTTTGCGGATTCTTCAAAACGGTGACATTTTCCGCAGCAAACTCACCTATTTCTGGGTTTACCAGCACTTCCTGGATAGCTTCAACATCTTTAACAGTCGTGGGTAAAGGGCTAAATCCTGATTGGTACTCACTCACCCCTATTAATAATGCAAATTTGTTCATATTCTACTCAAAATGGCTTGATTTTTTGATTTTTTGATTTCTTGATTTTTTAATTTTATAGTAGGGGTTTAGCAGTGCTAAACCCTGGCACATTTAGGTTTTTTATAATTTTGTAAAACCTTGTAAAACTCCAAAACTCAGCCATCAGTAGTATAGCTATCTTGAGTTGTCATTTTTTATTGTCCAAAAAATCTTGTATTGCTTTTAGCGTTGGTTCTAAATCCTTAACATCCCCGATTTCAAGTTCTAAACCATTAAGATCACCTTTATTTCTTTCAATTTTGATCTTTACTTTTTTGTCAGTGTTACCGAAACGTTTAGCCAGAAAACCAACCAAAGACTTGATATTAGCAGGATTAATTTTTGTAGTTAATAATTCCCAGACAAAACCGCCAATAGCTTTAGTATTCGGTGGTGCTTGTTCTACGGTGACTACATCTGCTGTTTCGACACCATCAACTTCTCGTAGTATCGGGAGTAACTTCCGTACTTGCGTTTGTAATTCTTCTTGTTCTAAACCTAGTTCCGCCAAAGAAATTGTTATCTCTACATTGGATGTGCTTATCATATATTATAGATTGAGCTAGTTTCAGGGCAAATATTCCCGTATTATAGTCTTTTTTGCTGATAATGTGGCAAACACGCAAAAATCAAGCATCTCTTACCTGGAAGTAGAACCTCTAAGATGACATTCCCAGTCAGAGACTGGGAACGAAGAACGAGGATGCTCTGTGTGGGAACGAGAGTTTTCTTTCTTTGCGTCTTTGCTCCTTTGCGTCTTTGCGCGAAACCTCAGCTAGATTAGATATAAGAATTACTCAATTACCGTGAAAACCGATACAATTTTCTATAGCTTATTTCAAGCATTTATTTCCTAGCATTTTCTTTGAATTAATTAACCAGTCTCCCACAGAAGCAGGTACGTATGAATTTACCTCTCGTGAAGTTAAACAACTGGCTTTTCGTTTAGACGGTTTATTTTTACCAACCACCAAAGATGCCAAAAAACCATTTTACATTGTTGAGGTTCAATTTCAACCCGATGATGATTTATATTATCGTCTCTTTGCAGAACTTTTTCTCTACCTACGACAATACAAAACTCCTCATCCTTGGCAAGCTGTAATCATCTATCCTAGTCGTAATATAGAAAGAGAACAGAATGTACAATTTGGGGAAATCTTACTGCTTGAAAGAGTTACACGCATTTATTTAGACGAGTTGGGAGAGAGTTCTTTAGGGGTGGGAGTTGTTAAACTAGTAATAGAAACAGAGAAGGCTGCACCAGCATTAGCAAGACGTTTAATTGCCCAAGCAAACCAACAACTAACTGATACCAAAATTAAACGGGATTTAATTAATCTGATTGAGACAATTATCGTCTACAAATTACCCAAAAAAAGCAGAAAGGAGATTGAAGCTATGTTAGGTTTAAGTGAGTTGAAACAAACCAGAGTTTATCAAGAAGCTTTAGAAGAAGGTAAAGCTGAAGGTGAAGCTAAAGGTAAACAAGAAGGTGAAGCTGAAGCAACTAGAAAGTTTGCTTTGAAATTGTTACGAACTGGCATGAATTTACAACAAATTGCTGAGGTTACAGAATTATCTCTTGAACAAATTCAGGCTTTACAAAAGGAAATTCAACAATCATAGTAGTTCTCGCTCTAATAAAATCTCTCGTTCCCATGCTCTGCGTGGGAATATAGTTAAGAGGCTCTGCCTCTATTATACCTAGAGGTAGAACCTCTAAGATGACATTCCCAGTCTCTGACTGGGAACGAGAGTTTTCTTTCTTTGCGTCTTTACTCCTTTGCCTCTTTGCGCGAAACCTCAGCTAGATTAGATATAAGAATTACTCAATTACCGTGAAAACCGATACTATTTTCTATAGCTTATTTCAAGCATTTATTTCCTAGCATTTTCTTTGAATTAATTAACCAGTCTCCCACAGAAGCAGGTACGTATGAATTTACCTCTCGTGAAGTTAAACAACTGGCTTTTCGTTTAGACGGTTTATTTTTACCAACCACCAAAGATGCCAAAAAACCATTTTATATTGTCGAGGTTCAATTTCAACCCGATGATGATTTATATTATCGTCTCTTTGCAGAACTTTTTCTCTACCTACGACAATACAAAACTCCTCATCCTTGGCAAGCTGTAATCATCTATCCTAGTCGTAATATAGAAAGAGAACAGAATGTACAATTTGGGGAAATCTTACTGCTTGAAAGAGTTACACGCATTTATTTAGATGAGTTGGGAGAGAGTTCTTTAGGGGTGGGAGTTGTTAAACTGGTAATAGAAACAGAGAAGGCTGCACCAGCATTAGCAAGACGTTTAATTGCCCAAGCAAACCAACAACTAACTGATACCAAAATTAAACGGGATTTAATTAATCTGATTGAGACAATTATCGTCTACAAATTACCCAAAAAAAGCAGAAAGGAGATTGAAGCTATGTTAGGTTTAAGTGAGTTGAAACAAACCAGAGTTTATCAAGAAGCTTTAGAAGAAGGTAAAGCTGAAGGTGAAGCTAAAGGTAAAGCTGAAGCAACCAGAAAGTTTGCTTTAAAATTGTTACGAACTGGCATGAATTTACAACAAATTGCTGAGGTTACGGAATTATCTCTTCAGCAAGTTCAGGCTTTACAAAAGGAAATTCAACAATCATAGTAGTCTCGCTCTAATAAAATACTATTGAGGACGGGGAAACCCCGCCCTTACAGGTTTGAGGATAGAAAACTGTACTTAATAGCGGAGGAAAATACTGTATAGAATTAACAACATCCCCCACCATCATAATACCATGTAGAATTAGTAATAATGATTTCTTCAGCATTGATAACTGCTAACTTTTCCGCCGTTTTATCACAAACAGCCACAGGAATTCCCCTTTGTAAAATATGTCCAGATTGATCATCAAAAAATTCTTCCTTACCCGCATAAATTGCTGTTTTACCAGTAAAAATACAAGCCCCGTCTGAGGGGATTTCCACCTTAAAAGCCACAGAATCAAGACTTTCTAAAAGGATATTTTCCTGTAGTTGATAACTATGTTTATCTAATAAACGATAAGGACGACGTGCGCGAATTTCCACTTGTCCAAAACCAGCATTAATTATTAGTTGAGTATATTCTGAATATGTAAGAGCGCCGGATAAACATAAAGCGCGTAAATGTTCATTTTGTTGTAAATGATCAGGAATTGGACTGGTAGCAATTGGATCACTCATTTGTAAGCGACCGCCGGGTTTTAATACTCGATATGCTTCTTTTAAAGCGCGAGTTAAATCCGTTGGTTCAAAAATATTGAAAAGGCAATTTTGCGCTACTATATCCACCGAAGCATCAGCCACAGGTAAATTAAAAGCGTCTCCCGGACGAATTTCAACAAAGCTAGTATCAAACCAGGGGTTTTCTGTTGCAGCAATTTCTAAGTTACGCATTGCAGCTTCTCGCATAGCCTCCACAGGTTCAACAGCAATAATCGCACCAGGACGAGGAGAAAAATAAGCAAATTGCAACGCTTCTAAACCACCACCAACACCAACATATAAAACTGTTGGTTGATTATTAAGTTCGTTGTGATGAACCGTAGTTCCACAACCATAGTTCATTTCCTGCATAACCAGAGGAATTTTCAGCCCTGGTAATTGTAAAGGTGTACTTTGGACACAGCATAGCCCCACTTCTGGTGTTTGAGCAACTTGGCTGTAAAATTGGGCTGCGGTTTCTAAATAGGTCATAGTCTCAAATTAGTATCAATCTATTTTAACAGAACTGTTTCTGGCTTCACCGTCGCCGTGCTGCCATATTTTTCCTTTCCAAAAGGCTTGACTTTTAATCTCAGCAAGAGTATTATGTAAAACTAATGGAAGGGGAGTAGCTGCTGACAGTAAATCAAAGTTTTCTGTTCAGTATATCTAAATCAACATACTGGTGATGAGCCTGGTTTAGATAGCGAATAAACAAAGTATTTGAAAGCGAGACCTTCACTGACTACACATTGAAAAGTGTGGAGTTCAGTGAGGTTTTATGGCTCTCATTGATGCTCCACACGGGTAAAAAATCCTTCAGGAGTTTGAGAGAGTGTTAACAGCCTTTACCGCCGGTTTATTACTAATTACCATTTCTGAACTAGGTGATAAAACCTTTTTTATCGCTGTGATTCTGTCCATGCACCACCCACGGCGCTTGGTGTTCTTTGGTGTGATGGCTGCTTTAGCGGCTATGACTATCTTATCAGTTGCATTTGGGCAGGTAGTGTCCTTTTTGCCAGAACAAATCATTCATTACGCCGAAATAGTTTTGTTTATTGCCTTTGGTTTGAAGTTGATTTATGATGCTCATAAAATGCCTGTATCTGCTACTGAAGAAGTCGTAGAAGAGGCACAAGAGGCGGTAGAAAAGGCAGATTTAGATAATTCCCAGCAAAAAAGTGTCTGGTCAATTTTACTAAAATCCTTCGTACTAACATTTATAGCAGAATGGGGCGATCGCACACAAATAGCCACCATAGTCCTCGCAGCCAGTAATAACCCCATTGGTGTTACAGCCGGCGCAATATTAGGACACGCAATTTGTGCAGCGATCGCCGTTATCGGTGGTAAATTAATAGCAGGTAAAATTTCCGAAAGACAAATTACCTTCTTAGGCGGTTTTCTATTTATCATCTTTGGCATAGTCGCTGCTATAGAAGGAAAATAAACTGTACACTACTGAGGTAAAAATAGCTTTTTCCTGTCGGTGAGGGAGTTTAGCTAGTTAAATATTTGCCAACTAATACTAACTAATGCTATACTTTTCTTATGGCATACATACCACTTAGAAAAGCGGTCGAATTTCTGGGATTGCATCCAAACACCTTGAGGAGATATGCAGATGAGGGGAAAATCAAAAGCATTAAAAACCCGGCAGGACAAAGATTATACGATGTCGAATCATACATCACGGGCGATTCAATTAGAACTCCCACTATTTGCTACTGCCGGGTCAGTTCCTCAAAACAGCGAGATGACCTTGATAGACAAATCGCCTATATGCAATCCCTCTACCCAGACGCAGAAATCATCAAAGATATTGGCTCAGGACTCAACTTCAAAAGAAAAGGTCTGCGCTCCAAACTGGACAGACTTTTGCAAGGAAATAAATTCATCCTTGTTGT
>NZ_JACJSB010000011.1 GCF_014697585.1 Dolichospermum sp. FACHB-1091
TTCCTCAATATGGGCTGCAACTATTTTTTCTCGGAGATCCACTGAATATGCTTTCATGACAGTATTATCTTTATTATTACTAACTGTACCTCATAACTTCGGAAACTGCTGTATAATATTTTAATCTGATAAAATTTCTGATGAATAAAGATTTAGTGTAACTGGAATCTGCTGGACTTGGGAAGATAAAAGGTCTTAACCAAGATGCTTTAAAAATCCTCAATAACCTTTAATAAATTATGATTCATCAAAAACTACCTAATAATTGGCAAGAAAGGGAAAAATTACGTAATAAAGGTCAATTCTGGACACCAGAATGGGTGACAAAAGCAATGGTTGCGTATATAGCACAAGACACAAATTTGATTTTTGATCCTGCTGCTGGTAAAGGGGCTTTTTTAAATGCCTTATTACAAATAAATCCCTCTATTAATTATTATGGAATTGATATAGACGAATATATTTTAAAAGATGAAATTTATCAAAAAAATAATTGCTTTGTAGAATTACGTGATTTCATCAAAAATCCTCCACAGAAAAAGTTTAACGCAATCATAGCTAATCCACCTTACATTAGACATCACCGCATTGATGAAAAGATGAAACAATTTCTCAGAGAGCTTTTTATAAATATTACAGGTTTTACAATTGATGGTAGAGCAGGTTATCATATTTACTTTTTTGTCCAAGCGTTAAATTTACTTAATAAAAATGGAAGACTAGCTTTTATTATGCCTGCTGATACTTGTGAAGGAATTTTTGCCCAAAAACTTTGGCAATGGATTACTAAAAATTATTCTCTTGAATGCGTTGTTACATTTCATGAAAATGCAACACCTTTCCCAAAGGTTGATACCAATGCGATTATCTTTTTTATCAAGAAATCTGAACCTATCCAGACAATTAAATGGATAAAGGCAAATGAAGCTAATGACGAACTTTTTAACTGTGTTAAATATGATTTTCAAGATACAAATTATATCACCCTGGAAATTAATAAGCGAGATTTAAAGGAAGCATTAACAACAGGTTTATCAAGACCAAAACAAAATAATTGTGATGTTAAATATCACCTTAATGACTTTGCAAAAGTAATCCGAGGTATTGCTACAGGAGCAAATGACTTCTTTTTGCTAACAACACAGCAGGTAAAAGAATTGGCAATTCCCCAAGAATTTCTTAAACTTGCAATTGGCCGGACAAAAGATGTAATAGGAGATAAACTAACGATTGAAGATATCAAAAAATTACAAGAAAATAATCGGCCGACAATTTTACTTTCAATAAATAGTGAGAATAATATTCCCGAACCAGTTACTAATTATCTTAAAAAAGGTGAAAAATTAGGTCTTCCTAACCGTCCTTTGCTGAAACAACGTAAATATTGGTATAGAATAGAATATAGAGAAGTGCCACCGATATTATTTGCTTATCTTGGTAGACGAAATTCTAGATTTATTAAAAATGAGGCTGGTGTTGTGCCATTAACAAGTTTTTTGTGCATTTATCCTATTTATTCTGATGAATTATATATTACTAATCTGTGTCAGGCTTTAAATGAGCCTGAGACCATTGAAAATCTCAGACTGGTAGGTAAAAGCTATGGTTCTGGAGCAATCAAAGTTGAGCCTCGTAACCTTGATAAAGTTTCCATACCAGAACATATAGTAGACAAATATAATTTAAACCGACAAAAATCTGAAAGCAAAACTCAGCAACTTGAACTATTGTGATAATTTACTGCCATCAGACTATCAAAAAATCTAAGAGTTTAACACAATTTATACGGTGATACCATTTTTCCAAAGCTCATCCTCACTTAGATCAATATCTTCATTCCACACAATCCCGTAGCCTCCTTGCTCAACCTGAAAGTTCTGGAAAAAAGCAAGTTGACGAAGTGGAGCAAATATCGGAAAGTACAGCACCATTCCTATAATTCAACAAGGTTGGTTACGAGAAACACTAACCCACCCTACGCAATAGCAGCGATAGCGAGCGAAGCGCGGCTGCTTGCAGATCGCTTTTTAGCAGACAAAATAAAGAATATTTTGGGTAGAAATATGAGAAAATAACGGTTGCTGTTTCTCACCATAATTCTTTTTAATTCTTCTTAATCTTGTTCAGAAATCATTTAGGATTCCTATAAGTCATCATTGTAGGTTCACTGAAGACAGAGACTCTAACTTTGGCATGAATATCCTAAAATTAGGATTAAATACCCTAGAGCGAGTCTATGAACGTATAATCTTGGTGGCTTTAGCCACTAAGAGTGTCAAAACCTTTGTCAGTTGTGAGTCATGGTATGCAAAAACAGAGATCGCTATTAGCATTAATTATAGTCTTGGTAATTGCCGCTATTACGGTAATTATCACAATTCCTGTACCCCTGGGACTAGATTTACGGGGCGGTTCCCAGCTTACCATTCAGGTAAAACCAACAGCGGAAATTCCCCAAATTACGGAAAGGGAATTGGAAGCTGTGAAAAAAGTGGTCGAAGGACGAATTAATGGTCTAGGTGTTTCTGAACCTGTAATTCAAACCGTGGGTACAGATAAAATTTTAGTACAATTACCTGGTGTCAATGACCCAGAACAAGCAGAACGAATATTAGGTGGTACAGCGCAGTTAGAGTTCCGTATCCAAAAACCAAATACAGAAGCTCAACTTATAGCTTTACAGGTAACAAAAAACGACCTAAAAATCAAGCGGGAAGAGTTGAAAAAGATTAAAGATCAAGCTGCGATTGATAAAAATAAAGAAGAGTTTGATAAAAATAATCAAGCGGTAGCAGAATTGTTTGAAAGTACCAACCCACCTCTTACTGGTAAATATCTCAAGGATGCCTATGGACAGCCCACTCAAGGCAACAATTGGGACGTGGCCATCCGTTTTGACCAAAAAGGTGGTGAACTCTTTGCAGGGCTGACAAAAGACCTGGCGGGAACTGGTCGCAGTATCGGTATTTTCCTCGATAATGAACTGATTAGTTCACCTACTGTGGGAGTAGAATTTGCTGCTACTGGGATTACAGGCGGTTCTGCGGTAATTACAGGTCGGTTTCAAGCCCAAGAAGCCAATGATTTAGGGGTACAGTTGCGCGGTGGTGCTTTACCTGTTCCTGTGGAAATTGCAGAAAGAAGAACGGTAGGCGCTACTCTAGGAAAAGATAGTATTCAAAGAAGCATATACGCTGGTATTGGTGGTCTGACCTTAGTATTAATATTTATGGTGTTGTACTACAGACTACCAGGAATGATCGCCAATGTATCACTATTAATTTACTCCCTACTCACTTGGGCTGCTTTCTGTTTACTGAGTGTCACCCTCACCTTACCCGGAATTGCGGGTTTTATTCTCAGTATCGGTATGGCTGTTGATGCTAATGTCTTGATTTTTGAACGCACTAGGGAAGAATTACAAGCTGGTAAATCTTTGTATCGTTCTGTAGAATCCGGTTTTTACCGCGCTTTTTCTAGTATCTTAGATAGTAATGTTACTACCTGGATTGCTTGTGCTGCTTTATTTTGGTTGGGTTCAGGACTAGTAAAAGGCTTCGCGCTCACATTAGCTTTAGGTGTAGCGGTAAGTATGTTTACCGCAATTACTTGTAGTCGCACATTGATGTTTTTAGTTATTTCCATTCCCTCTTTGCGGAACACCAAACTTTATGCTCCTAATGTGCCAGTAATAAATAAGACAGGAGTGGCACAATGAGATTAAATATTAACAAAGCACGGGGTACATGGTGGACTATTTCCTGTGTTATTATCCTCAGTGGAATTATTTCCATGGTGATATCTTCTTTAAATCCCAATATTAAAGCCCCTTTGCGTCCTAGTTTGGACTTTATTGGCGGTACAAGGTTGCAATTGGTGCGAGATTGTGGCAAAATTGGTAATTGTGATCAGCCCATAGATATCAATGTTGTGCGAGAGGTGGCTAGATCTCAGGGTCTTGGTGATAGTAGTATCCAATTAATCTCGGAAAATGGCCAGGAAAATGGTATCACTATCCGCACGAAAACACTCCCAGCCGAACAGCGTATCAATCTCCAAAATGCTCTCAGTGAAAAAATTGGCGCTTTCGACCCGCAAAAAAATCAAGATGACTCCGTTGGTGCAACTTTAGGAAAGGAGTTATTTACTTCCGGGGTCTTGGCTTTAATAGTTTCCTTTATAGGAATTACTATCTACATGGCTGTCAGATTTCAATGGGATTACGCTGTATTTGCCATTGTAGCCTTGTTTCACGACATTTTGATTACAACTGGGGTTTTCTCGATTTTAGGCTTGGTTTTCGGCGTTGAAGTAGATAGTCTGTTTATCGTGGCTTTGCTGACTATCACCGGTTTCTCTGTTAATGATACTGTTGTTATTTATGACCGGATTCGAGAAACGATTAAACTTCATCCTGAACAACCAATTGCTGATGTTGTTGATGATGCTGTTAACCAAACTTTAAGTAGGTCCATTAATACTACTTTAACAACTCTACTGACATTAACTGCCATCTTCTTCTTTGGTGGGGAAACACTGCATAATTTTTCTTTAGCCTTAATTGTGGGCTTTATTATGGGAGCTTATTCTAGTATTTTCATTGCTAGTACACTGCTGATCTGGTGGCGAGAACGTAGTCAAAATTACTCAGTCCAAACCCCTATCAGTTCCCCAGAAAGTTAAATTCATTGATCACTTGTTCCTAGTCGGAGACTGGGAACGAGATTAACGAGATTTTGTAGACACAAGTTATACCATTGCTATGGATAAACCTGAAGTACCATTTGAGGGGGAACAATTAGCCTTAGACCCTGATTTTGCTCAACAAATACACAAATTACATCTGCTAACAGTATATGGTAGATGGTTATTTGCTGGCTTTTTGTGGCTAACTATCGCGCCTTTTTGTTTGTGGGATTTACGGACAGAAATTTATTTATTGCAAGAATATTTTACCTGGGTAGGATTACGATACGCGCTGATTTTTCACCCTCTGTCTACTCTTGGTTTAAGCTTCTGTATTGCCATGACAACTTCTGTGTTAGTCTGGCAAAGTCGTAATATCCTTTGGGGATTACCATTAAAAGAACAGGAACATTTACAAAAGCAAGTTTATCACATTCGTCAACAAGGATCTACACATCCTCTATGGAAGTGGGTTTGTAAGTGAGTAGGTAATAGGTAATAGGTAATAGGTAATAGTAATGAAAGGGAGTTTTTTTAATTTTTAATTGAAATGTTGCATATACATATACAGCCTTAGTAATTTTTTGGAAAATATGTCATAACAGAAGCAAACATATTGTGATAATTGGATAATCATAGATGAAATATTCTCAAATTCAATTTAGTCAAAGTCTTGGTGATATTGATATTTGTAAACTTCAAGAATTGTTTGATATTGCTGCTTTTTGGGCAAAAGGACGAAATATAAAAGATTTGGCTATAGCTATTGCTAACAGTGAACCTGTTATTTCCGTGTGGGATAAAGAATTATTAATTGGCTTTGCTAGAGCGACCTCTGATGGCATCTATCGCGCTACAATTTGGGATGTTGTCATTCATCCAGATTATCAAGGTAATGGACTAGGGAGCAAGTTAATAGAAACCGTTTTAAATCATCCCCGAATGCAAAAAGTAGAGCGTGTATACTTAATGACTACTCACCAACAAAAATTTTATGAAAAGATTGGTTTTCAGGTGAATAAAACAACGACAATGGTTTTATAAAATCTTGACAATTACCACCTACGCAAAATACCTCTCAAACTTTCTTGTCTTCCTGTTCTTTACTCCTTTGTGGTTTATTATTCCCTAACTTATGCGTAAGTCCTCAGAATCTTGATAAATTAAACGATTTAAACCATGAATAATCATCCTTATGCCTGGATAAACGAATCTCTGTCCACTATTCACCAGGCTGACTGGTATCGTTCCGTAGAAACTATTCACAGCCGTCCTGGTGCAACAGTGTTATTATCTGGGCAAGAAGTGATTAATTTTGCTAGTAATGATTACTTAGGACTAGCAGGTGATCAACGTTTACAAACAGCCGCTATTAATGCTATTCAAGAATTTGGCACTGGTAGTACAGGTTCTAGATTACTCAGTGGCCATCGAGAATTACACAGAGAATTAGAACGGGAAATAGCATCTAGCAAACAAACCCAAGACGCATTAGTATTTAGCTCCGGTTATTTGGCAAATCTAGGTACAATTGCGGCTATAGTCGGTAAAAGAGACTTAATTTTAGCTGATCAATTTAACCATTCCAGCCTCAAAAAAGGGGCAATTCTCAGCGGTGCAACGGTGATTGAATATCCGCACAGTGGGATGGCAGCACTATTGCAAAATTTACAGCAATATCGAAAAAATTACCGACGCTGTTTAATAGTTACTGATAGCGTTTTTAGCATGGATGGTGATTTATGTCAATTACCCCAACTACTAGATTTAGCGACAGAATTTAGTTGTATGCTACTGCTAGACGAAGCTCATGCTACGGGAGTCATGGGTAAAACTGGTGCTGGGTGTGTAGAACATTTCGGATGTATAGGTAGAGAATTAATTCAAATTGGCACATTAAGTAAAGCTTTGGGGAGTTTGGGCGGCTATGTAGCCGGTAGCAGCGCCCTAATTGACTTTTTACGCAATCGCGCCCCTAGTTGGATTTATACCACTGCCCTTTCTCCCGCAGACACAGCCGCAGCCTTAGCGGCCATGAAAATAGTCCAACAAGAACCACAAAGGCGATCGCAATTGTGGCAAAATGTCAACTATTTAAAACAATTAATTGAAGATAATTTACCTAAATTAAAACTATTACCAACGGAATCAGCGATATTATGTTTTCAATTACCCAATGCAGCCGCAGCATTAACAGCAGGAAAGCTAATGCAAGCATCAGGAATTTTCGCCCCGGCCATTCGTCCTCCCACAGTGAGTACAAGTCGGATTAGAATATCTATGATGGCTACCCATGAGTTAGCACATATTCAGAAATTGGTAGAAGTGATCAAAACCATGGAACAATTAGCGTCAAAATATTGACCCCAAAGCCGTATCATATCTGAGTTTGTAGTTCATCAAATTGACGAAAAATCTGTAAATTTATATCACAGTTTTTGAACATCATCAACCCAAAGGAGAAAATAGTCAGGATAATTCAGAAACTACCATATCAAAAGTATTATCTACTATTAATTCCCCCGCAGCTTTAGAGCAAGCCATAAACGATATTATCACTAATTTAACCAAAACGGATAAAAAAAATCAGTTGATATTAGGATATTAAGCAGTAAATTTTTTCAACAATATGGTAAACCCATAACCGAGCAAATCAAACAATTACAAATTACTGGTAGTTTTGTTAAATTTTTACAATCTTGCAATTCTTTACAAATGCAGCAAGTAGGTAAAAAATGGCAAGTGAGTGTTAAAAAATAAATTTTTAATTTTACTTTTATTACCTTCATGTGGGTTAGGAATAATTACAGTCACACCCCCCCGTCGCATTTGTGGACATCTCCCACCAGCATAAGGAGTTTCAAAACCCAACTTACGCAAACCCTTGATCAAATAATTTGGACTAAGCGGGAAGGGTTTATTAGTAAAAATAAAGTGGTTATTGATATTGCTACTTGAGAAAAATCACACATCGCGCTAGTCTTCATTAGCGTCAACTGTAAAACTCAAACCATGACAAACCACCCCCAAATACCCCCCTGCACCTGGAAACGTCCCATTGGCCTAGGCTGGGATAAGCCCTACACCGTCCGTTATCCTAGTAATATAGATGATGGTCCCTGGCACGGAATGCCCCTTGGTGGCTTTGGTGCGGGGTGTATAGGCCGTTCCTCACGGGGAGACTTTAACCTGTGGCACATTGACGGAGGAGAACATACTTTCAAAACTGTTCCCGCTTGTCAATTTAGTATTTTTGAATCTGGCCAAGCCTACGCATTATCTACCCAACCTCCAGAAGATGATACACTACAATCTTGGCAATGGTATCCACCTTCCTCTGTGGACCAAGAGGGGTTAGGGGTGGGGGTGAAGTCAGGAACTTATCATGCACTTTATCCTCGCAGTTGGTTTGTTTATGAAAATGTCTTCAAAACTCAATTAACCTGTGAGCAATTTTCCCCAATTTGGGCAGATAATTATCAAGAAACTAGTTATCCTGTGGCGGTTTTTTTGTGGAAAGCGCACAACCCCACAAATGCACCAATCACTATTAGCATCATGCTAACTTGGGAAAATATGGTCGGTTGGTTTACTAATACTTTAAAATCTCCCGAAGTGCAAGTTAGAGATGATGGTAGTCCTGTTTATGAATATCAGCCAGCTTGGGGAAAAAGTCAAGGAAATTATAATTGTTTAGCAGAAGATGATCAATATTTTGGTTGTGTTTTCGGTCAAGTTTCTGATCATCAAACTGTTCAAGAAGGAGACGGAACTTGGTGTATTGCAACTGCAAAAAATTACCCGAAAAATAACCAGGTTGAAATATTTTATCATTCCCGTTTTAATTGTTTAGGTAATGGTGCTGATATTTGGCAAAGTTTCTCGGAAAATGGTTCTTTACCTAATTATATAGATGAAACTCCCGCAGATGAAAATTCTAGATTAGGCGCTGCAATTGCGGTGCGTTTGACTTTACAACCAGGAGAAACTTTAGAAGTTCCCTTTGTCCTCAGTTGGGATTTCCCGGTAACAGAATTTGCCGCAGGAGTGAACTATTTCCGCAGATATACAGACTTTTTTGGGTGTAATGGTGAGAATGCTTGGCAAATTGCTACTACTGCTTTTAAATCATATCATAATTGGCGATCGCTCATTCAAAATTGGCAAAATCCTATTTTAGAAAGACCAGATTTACCCAACTGGTTTAAAATGGCTTTGTTCAACGAACTCTATGATTTAACTAGTGGAGGAACTCTTTGGAATGCAGCCTCAGACATTGATCCCGTTGGTCAGTTTGCTGTGTTAGAATGTTTAGATTACCGTTGGTATGAAAGTCTAGATGTGCGGTTATATGGTTCTTTTGGTTTATTGATGTTATTTCCTGAACTGGAAAAATCAGTAATTCGCGCCTTTGCTAGAGCAATTCCCCAAAGTGATGATACAACTAGAATTATCGGTTATTATCTGACAATTAAATCCCAAAGTCCCCTGGCAGTTCGTAAAGTCGCAGGTGCGACACCTCACGATTTAGGCGCTCCCAATGAACACGTTTGGGAAAAAACCAATTACACTAGTTATCAAGATTGCAATCTTTGGAAAGATTTGGGTTGTGACTTTGTTTTACAGGTATATCGAGATTTTTTGTTGACAGGTGCTAATGATCTTGACTTTTTAGCAGATTGTTGGGATGCTATTGTGCAAACTCTCGATTATGTGAAAAAATTTGATCTAGATGGGGACAGTATACCGGAAAATTCTGGCGCACCTGACCAAACTTTTGATGATTGGCGCTTAAATGGTGTTAGTGCCTATTGTGGTGGTTTGTGGTTAGCTGCTTTGGAAGCTGCTATTGCTATCTCTAGGATTTTAACGAACCACAGAGGCACAGAGGTCACGGAGGTGGAGGTGCAAGGGTCAATTTATCAAGGTTGGTTAAATCAATCAAAGTCAGTATACCAAGAAAAGCTTTGGAATGGCAAGTATTACCGTTTAGATAGTGAAAGTGGTTCTGATGTGGTTATGGCTGATCAATTGTGTGGGCAATTTTACGCTCGTTTATTGAGTTTACCAGATATTGTCCCCAGCGATCGCGCTTTGTCTGCTCTGAAAACTGTCTATGATTCCTGTTTTCTCAAGTTCCAAAATGGTAAGTTTGGTGCTGCTAATGGTGTTCTTCCCAATGGTTTACCAGAAAATCCTCATTCTACACACCCTCTGGAGGTTTGGACTGGAATTAATTTTGGTCTAGCAGCCTTCTTAGTGCAAATGGACATGAAAAATGAAGCAATGCGCTTAACTGAGGCTGTGGTGAGGCAAATTTACGACAATGGTTTGCAATTTCGCACCCCGGAAGCTATCACCGCTAATGCTACTTTCCGCGCTAGTACCTATCTCCGCGCTATGGCTATTTGGGGAATTTATTTGCTGATGTGTTAATTTTAGTGTTTTTAGGACTTACGCACAATTCACGGAATTAGAAACCACGCAGACCCAAAGGAAACTAATAAAACAGAGTTTTTCGGAGATTTTGCGTAAGTCCTGATACTCTAATTCGTTGAAGCTCTTTTATTTTCCTGTTATTTCCGGAATTTAGTGAAAAAATCAGTAATGGTAAGAGTTAAGGAATTTTAATCTGAAAACCTATGTTGGAAAATCTGTCTCTTTTCCCTAATTAAATCAGGGTTTGCTCAAAAGATCTCAAACCTTTATCTTCTCTCCTACTCTAGTGTGTCCTCTGTCCTCCTGGGTTCTTTTCAAGTATAATTTTCTTGATTTTCACTCCCAAAGCCACTGAAAAATCAGAAATCAGTAATTGTGTTTTACAGAGTTTGTGCCTATAATGGCTCATTCGAGCGATGATCTGTCAAAGTACATTTTTTACCCAGGTTCGCAAAAAATAATCACCAATTCCCTACTTTATTTCGGGTTATGGGAGATAAAAAGATTGAAGTTATCTACTTAAAAAAACTCTCTCCTCTAGTTGGAAATAAATTCAGAATTTATCAGTAGACTTCAATTATCTAAAAATATACCTAGTTGCACGTTAGATAAATAAGGCTAGGACAGCAGCAGCTTTATCAATCTATTTGGTCAGGTTGGCCAGGTTCAAATGCAGCTGGTGTCTATGACTCCCATTTTCAGTTATAAGTTCCCGGTTAGTTTCAAGATCATGAAAATTTTGATCTTGATTTAGCTTTTACTGAGTGCAGCGTATATCACCCTGCAATTCTTGTCCCGTGACTGAAAAATTTATAGAAACTTCAACAGCCTTGGGAGTTACACCTTAACCTCTTCATTGTTATTTGTCAAGCAATTACCTCATAAATTTTTGGGGAATTTGCCAAAAATATCTCAGTTAGTAATTCATTTTGTGGGCTGAAAAGTAGCACTTTATACAGTAAATTACACAAAATTTAATTTCTTAAAAATTATTTAGCCATAGGATCTCAGTCATGACTCTATACCGATGTATTCACATCGTCTAGAATAATCAGTGGTAGCTGACAATCAATAATGATAGTTATTTTTCCGAAATCAGCTTAATTAATATTACTGTAGTCTTAGTTGTACTCATAATTTCTATATATAATTAGGAAACTGATTCTTTAATCAAAGAGCAATATTGTCTAATAAATAAATAGCTATCAACCAAGAAACAAGTTAATAGTTAAATGTTCATGTTGTACAGTTTTTGCTATACACATTTAGCTCAAATGTATTCTTTGTATATAAGTAAACACATTGGTAATTTGAGTAAATATCCAAAACCAGGGGATTAACAATTAAATATATCGCCAATTATTGAATTATTTTTTAGTTCGTATTTAGTCCTATATCGATCAAAATTTATCATAACAAAATAACGCAAACTCCTTATAAGATAAGGTTTATAGCTCATAAAATTGTGTTACATATATCGGATATTTTTGAATAAAAATTATTTTTTTATCAAAACATAGCCTGAACTACTAATTATATACTAGGAGCATATCTGAATGTAATTGATATTTTTTTTGCATTGTACAACGATAATAACAGCTACTATTGAGATTAAAGTGGGGGGTGACACCCCTCATTTTTTCCCCAGCAGGGTCGAAACTTAAACCTGCACAAGAGATAGGTAAATCTCTAGATAACTTGAGTAAAGTTAACTTAAATTTTGCCAGTTTGGCAGATGACATTAGCGACAAAAAATAGTATAAATAAAAATGTGGCTTTTGAAATTGACAAATCAATGATTTTCCTGATTCCATTCAGCAATTGTCAGCCTCTACTGAAAATTTGCGAAGTTAATGGTAAAACTTATACAGCAGTGACCAGGGAAAAGCAGAAGATTGAGCCTTGGAAGTTTCAACAGCGCACAACGGTACAGAGACTTGATTATTTTTAATCAAGTTTTCAATTACAGGTCAGGTTATGAAAAAAATCATCAGGTCTAATGCAATTTTTAGCTCATTTAAACGTATAAAATTAGAGATGCATCTCTCTCAATCACACACCCATCAGGTATCAGTTTTTGTAATTACCATACTGTTAAAAAAGGTTGTTACTTTTTTAAGCATCTACCAGCAATTGATTACCTATAGATTCCGGTCCTTCCGCCACCAGCAACTTAGCTGAGGCTGTTTATCAAGTGCAATGCAGAAACTGGACTAATTTACTCAATTTAAAGACAACTAAGATGATGAATCAAGATATTGCTGGTAGTAGTAACAACTCAGAACCAAAAATCCATCCTGAACAGTTAGACCAGGTAGTCGAGGCGATTTTAGCAGGGAAGTATTCCTGGGCTTGCGTTTTAATGTTGCGGTTCATTGGTTATAATCCCATGCACTATATTCCTTATCGCACTTATAACCGCATATTGAAAGAAAATGCCCGCACAAATAGGTCAAACTTACAAAATCATGAAGGTCTGAAAATTGCTAAACCAACCACAGAGAAAAAGTCCGAAAGCAATCTTACCTCTACCTGTTTAAACAAGATTAAAGATATAGCTTATCTAGAAGTGGGAGGTAAGCAAAAAGCAGAAGCACGCGCTAATACTAGGGAAAAAAAGTCGGCATAGTTACTGTCCATAGTGTAATTGCTCGTTACTCAGTGCAAGTTAATTTGAAATGTGAGTAACTGCAATTACTAAATCCCTTGTAAATATGTGCCAGAATGGCAAATATATACTGATAACATCTTAATAAATTAATGGTTCATGGGGGGACAAATTGCATTTTCCCAAAAAACTGTTTGTGTCTATAATGAAACACATAAGCTGATTCTTTGTAGCACTTATGTCTCTCAAGAATTAAATAAATCAGGATTGACGTAATTGGCGTGCATCATACTTCTTGAAAGCTGTTAATAAGCAGATATTTAATAATTGATGCACCCTAGGCAGACACAGCTATACAATTGAATGGAAATTCATATAAATTTCATGTAAAGATATCATGAAGTTTAGATGAAAATTTGATTTTTTATATAAATTTTAAAAGAAGATATAGCAGAATTTAAAAATAACAATCAAAGCTTTGTCACTTTTTTATCTAGGCTGAATGGTTAACGCTACGCTATCCGACAGATAATTTCATATTTAAGAAAATCTGCTGATGAGAATTTTCTGATTTTAGGCTAGTGTAAGAGATAGATTATATCCTTGCCTTTCAGGCTGCAATATTTGGAACAGATGTTCCATAATTTTCGGAGAATTAAAACCGCATGAATTTAAATATTTTCGGGTTGATTGATAAATTTAAATACCAGTATTTATGAATATCCTTAAATCTAATAAGTGGATTTTTGAGATTATTCACTAATGCCAATAAATTTAGCATTAGGGATAGAAATTACAGAAGTTTATTTGTAGGTGTTTTACTAGATAATGCTGTTTATTGGGGGAGAAAACAGCTATGGCTGATAGATACTGGAAATTAAAGGAATACTCAGGAAACATCCTACAGACTAAATACTGAATATCCGTGAAAATTTTTGCATCTTAAGTAATAGATGCAGAAGATAGATTTGCCGAAATTTGAAAGTAGAAGAGAACTGGTAAGAATTATGTCATCTTATTCTCATCAAGATCAAGTTGTTAATATTTACGATACCTATGAAAGTAAGTTTTTAACACCTTTTCAACGGAAGGCGTTGCTAAAAAACTTACAAAATAATTCACAACCAGAATATCGGCGACGCATTGAGATTATGCTGTTAGCAGATATGGGGAAATCGCAAACTCATATTTGTGAAATCATAGGTTGTTCTCAGGAAATGGCCAGGTATTGGATAGGTATTGCTGAGGCCGGTATGGCGCATAAATGGAATCATCACCCATTAGGTAGACCTAAGATTGTTAATCATCAATATGTTGAAAGATTGAAAGAATTAGTTAATTGCAGTCCTCGTGAATATGGCTATGCTTTTAGTGATTGGACGGCTCAATGGTTGAGCAAACATTTAGCAAAAGAGTTAGGAATTAAAATTAGCGATCGCCATATTAACCGCCTACTTAAGCAAATGGGACTTTCCACTAAACGTAAAAATTCCCCATTGATAACTTCTGAGAATGAGGATGTGGCAATTACAATTAGTGATTTGTATTCTTCACCTGAACCCAGTTTTCATTGGTCATTTAATTTAATTCAGTCCAATAAATAATATTTATTTTTTTGGAGGTTAGGCAATGGTATCAGTCTTTTCTGATGAACAGTTAGCTAAACATATTAGGGAAGCCTTGGGTGATTCTCTATCAAATCAAATAGTTGTAGATTGTATTAAGGTTTTAGAAATTATTGAACCACCGACAGCAAAACAATTTTGGCAAGGGACAACAGCAAAGCCGGGAATTTATATTGTACTAACAGGTAAGGTGAGATTACTTGATAGTGCTAATAATTTAATTACTACTCTTGTTCCTGGTTCATCATTTGGGGAGTTGACTTTATTTCCAGAACAAGAGTTTAGTAATTATGTTGCTAGAGCTTCAGTGAATTTAAAAATTGCCTATCTTCCTCAGAAGATGGTGAAAAAAGTCATGGAAGAATTTCCTAGTGTTTATAATTGTTTGCTGAATAAAGCACAACTAATTAACACGCCTCGATCTTCAGAGATTCCTATTACTCAAACCCAGAAATTAGCCAAAAGTTCCAATCTTACCCAACTGACAATTGCCCCACTTACACCAACAAAAAAGCGTCCTCAATCCTTTCCGATTCCTACTGTAACTGCTGGAAATTGGTGGCGTAAATTTACCAAACGCTATCCATTTTTTGAACAACAAAGTGCTGCTGATTGTGGTGCTGCTTGTTTAGTAATGATTGGTCGTTATTGGGGGAAAAACTTCAGTATTAATCGCCTGCGGGATTTGGCTAATGTTAACCGTAGTGGTGCATCTATACGAAGTTTAAGTGCGGCGGCGGAAAGTCTTGGTTTTGCTACTCGTCCAGTGAAGGCCAGCTTAGATAAATTTACTCAACAACCTTTACCAGCCATTGCTCATTGGGATGGTAAACATTACATTGTTGTCTATGAAATTACCAAAAAACAGGTAATTATTGCTGATCCTGCTATTGGTCAACGCTCCTTGACTATTAATCAATTTAAAGCAGGTTGGACTGGTTACGCTTTATTATTAGAACCCACAGCTTCACTCAAAAAAACACCAGAAGCTAATACGCCATTTTGGCAGTTATTGGATTTAGTTAAACCTCATTTTCAAGTCCTCTTAGAGGTATTTATTGCTTCGGTATTAATTCAGGTGTTTGGATTAGTTACACCCCTATTTACTCAACTTTTATTAGACAGAGTCATTGTTCAAGGTAGTGCCTTAACCTTAAATACTGTAGGATTTGGATTATTGATTTTTGGGTTGTTTCGCGTCGCAATTAATGGATTAAGACAATATTTACTTGACCACACAGCCAACCGAATTAGCGTTGCTTTAATGGTGGGATTTATCAAACATACATTTGCTTTACCTCTGTCATTTTTTGAGTCTCGATATGTTGGTGATATTGTTTCCCGTGTCCAAGAAAATCAAAAAATTCAGCGTTTTCTTACCGGTGAAGCTTTATCTATTGGCTTAGATTTATTAACTGTCGTTATTTATGTAGGATTAATGTTTTGGTACAGTCCACCAATGGCAGGAATGACATTAGCAATTGTCCCGCCATTTGTGTTATTAACATTATTTGCAACGCCGTTTTTACGTCGAATTAGTCGGGAGGTATTTGCCGCAGGAACGTTAGAAAATAGCTATTTAATTCAAAGCTTGACGGGGATTTCCTCCATTCGCTCAATGGCAATTGAACAGACGGTGCGTTGGCGTTGGGAAGAATTGCTGAATAATTTAATTAAAAAGAATTTTAGCGGTCAAGTAGTTAGTAATCAATTGCAATTAGTTAGCTCTACCATTCAATCTTTAGCCAGTACAGGATTATTATGGTTTGGGGCTGGGTTAGTAATTCAAAACCAACTTACTATTGGTCAATTAGTTGCTTTTAATATGCTTCTAGGGAATATTATTCAGCCTTTCCAACGGTTAATTATCTTGTGGAATCAATTACAAGAAGTAATTGTTGCAACAGAACGAATTAATGATGTATTAGAAGCAGAACCAGAAGAAGATTTAGAATATAAACCTCGGCAAGATTTACCAAGATTAATCGGCAAAATTCGTTTTAATAACGTTACATTTCGTTATCATTCTGAGAGTGAAATTAACATTCTAGAAAATCTCAGTTTTGAAATTTTACCTGAGCAAACTGTAGCAGTTGTAGGGCGCAGCGGTTCAGGGAAAACCACCCTTTCTAAATTGATTTTGGGTTTATATCCACCGACAGATGGAAGAGTTTTAATTGACAATCAAGATGTGACTAGTATTTCCTTGCATTCTCTGCGATCGCAAATTGGAGTTGTTGATCAAGATACATTTTTATTTGGAGGAACAATTCGGGAAAATATCAGTATTGCCCATCCTGAAGCCTCTTTAGAAGAGATTATAGAAGCAGCCCAATTTGCAGGGGCAGATGAGTTTATTAAAAGGATGCCAATGGGCTATGAAACACAAATTGGTGAAGGTGGAGGAATGTTATCAGGAGGACAACGCCAACGGTTAGCAATTGCCCGCGCCTTATTAGGAAATCCCAGGCTTTTAATATTAGATGAAGCAACCAGTCACCTTGATTCTGAATCTGAACGCATTATTCAAAACAACCTCAAAAAAATTCTGAAAGGACGCACAAGTATAATTATTGCTCACCGTCTTTCTACAGTTCGCCATGCTGATCTAATTTTAGTTTTAGATCGTGGTGTTTTAGTAGAAAGTGGTACTCACGACGAATTAATTACCAAAAAAGGACATTATTTTTATCTCAATCAACAACAATTAGCACAAACAAATTAATTGTTTTAATTGTTTAATTGCCAACCTACCCCTGACTTTTTCAAAAAGGCAGGGATCTATAACTACAAAAATAGAGAACTGTAAAATTATTTATGCCTCAGTCAGTTTATACACAAACAACAACTACTATAAATCAGCAGAATCAAACCGAATATACTGATTTTATCCCAGATCAAAATCAAAATCAGACATTAGCTAAAACCCAGGATTGGTTTTATGGTACAGAAGAATTATTAGATGCTTTACCAAAGGTCTGGACTCGTTCAATGTTGTATTTGCTGGTCAGTTTTGCAGCAATTATTTTACCTTGGGCAATGTTAACTAAAGTTGATGAAACTGGAAATGCTATTGGACGAATAGAACCGAAAGGCGCAACACAAAAATTAGATAGTGCAGTAACTGGTACTATTGTTTATGTTAATGTTAAAGAAGGTGCAATAGTTAAATCTGGACAGGTTTTAGTAAAAATGGAATCTGATATTTTACAAACAGAAATACAACAAGCAAGAGATAAATTAGAAGGTTTAAAAAACCGCCAATCTCAAATAGAAATATTAAAAAATCAAGTCTTAATGACCATTAATATTCAACGTCAGCAAAACCAATATCAATCATTAGAAAAAATGGCGCAAGTTAATCAAGCTAGACAAACATTTGAAACTAAAAAAAGTGCTTATAATTTCCAAAATCTCGAGAAAATAGCACAAATTGATCAGATAAAACAGAATATAAAATCTACTCAAAGTAACTATAGGTTGGTTACAAGTCGCTTAGGTCGAGATCTTTCGGAAGTTGCCCGTTATCATCTACTTTTAAAGGAAGGTGTAATTCCTCAAACTAAAGTAGTAGAATTAGAAAAAATTGCTGAAGAAAGTCAACGGTTGCAAGAAGAAGCAAAATATAATATTCAAACAGCACGGTTAAGATTAAAAGAGCAAGAAAGTAGTTATCAGTCCCTTATGAATCAATTTAAATCAGATATTGAACAAGCAAGATTGCGATTAGAACAAGAAGAAAGTAGTTATAAAAGTGCTATTCAAGGAGGAGAATTAGCATTATTAAAAAGTCAAGAACAATTTAAAGACCTACAAAATCAAATTACTTCCCTTCAATCAGAAATTATGCAAACAGAAGGACAGATAATCTCCCTAAATTTACAACTAAAACAGCGAATTATCCGCTCTCCTATTGATGGAACAATTTTTGAACTACCCATTAAAAAACCTGGATCTGTAGTCCAAATAGGACAAATGATTGCTCAAATTGCACCCAAAAATGCAGCCTTAATTTTAAAGGCACATATGCCCAGTCAACATAGTGGTTTTGTTAAAGTAGGAATGCCGGTAAAAATTAAATTTGATGCTTATCCTTTCCAAGAATATGGAATTTCATCAGGGCGAATTACTTGGATTTCACCTAACTCTAAAATTCAGGAAAATAGTTCCAATCGTGTAGAAACTTATGAATTAGATATTGCTTTAGAAAATCCTTATATTCAAGTTGGTAACAAAGAGATTCCTCTCACCCCTGGACAAACAGCAAGTGCTGAAGTAATTATCCGTCAACGTCGAGTTATTGACTTTATAATAGATCCATTTAAGAAGTTACAAAAGAACGGTTTAGAGCTTTAACTGGAATCAGCATTAAAGACATAATTCAGGGAATTATGTCTAATAAAAAAAGACTTTAATATGCAACTTTTATATAATTAATGAGAAAATAATGTAAAAATATAAGAGTCAAATAAAGTTAAGATTTGGAGAATTATACAATGAAAGGAATAGTAATTAGTAACTTATTTCTTCCGCACTTAGAAAGCTTTTTTTATGATTTAAAAAAAATAGAATCAAGCATTGTATTAGGGGGATTATTTTGGGGCGATTATCCTAATTGGGGAGGGACTCCTAATGTTTTTGTCATGACCACTTATGATGGTTTAAATACCATATCAACAACTTATGAAGGAGCAGGGAATTTTCATGATAATAAATTCCATACGATAGATTATGCGAGGACAGTTAATGCTTGGGTATATCATTAATGATTTCACCAGATTTAAAGGTGCAATCAGGGAAACTGTTCACTTTTGATAATAAAATAAGCTCATGGCTACAATCATAATTTCTGACTTAAAACCTATTGAAAAAAAGACGTTTTTATCTGACTTAAATTCAGAGGAAATTACACAAATATCAGGTAGTATTTTTCTGCCTTTAGGGGATCGTCCTGCTGTTCAATTATCAACAGTTTATGATGGAATAAACAATCGTCAAACAACATATGAAGGTCCATTTGGTTTCCATGATAACAAGATTTTTGCTATTGACTTTTCCAAAATATCTGCCTATTTAGTGATTTGAATATTTACCAAATAATTTGTAAACTATGGGATTCCTGAGTTCTTTAAGAATTCAGGAATCTGGTTCTGACAATCTAATTGACAAAATTCATGAAATTATGTCTTAAAAAAAGACTTTAATATGCAACTATTAGAATTTTTGTGAGGGAATAATGTAATGATAAAGGAAGCAGTTAATTATTGAAGCAAATTCAGATAGAAGTTTGTCACAATTGCAAAACTATTCATGTTTTGATTAGGAAATAATATCATGGCTACAATCATAATTTCTGACTTAAAATCTGTTGATAAAAATACATTCTTGTACGACTTAACTTCAGAAGAAATACAACAAATAGTAGATACTGATATTCTCCCTTTATCGGGTGGTTTTGATCTTAATTTTCTGTTAACCACCATTCAGGACGTTATAACTAACCAGACATCAAGCGAGAATGGGCTATTTGCTTCTCTTGCCCGTAATAACAAAATTTTTAGTCTTGATTTTTCAAATCCATCTCTTTATTTAGTTACCAGATAACTCGATCACAATCATGTCCCCGGATTCTTAGATAATTCGGGGGTGTAAGTTTGATAATTATGCTTGTATGAATTATCAAAAATGCTAAAAGTACCATTAGATAGAGATAAGATAATAATATCTTAGGTAAATATGATAGATACGTCAATACTTTATTTAAGTAAGGACAAATAAATTCTCAATAAATTTAGTAAATTGAGGAATTAAATCATGTCAGATATTTTAAAAATATCCCAAGAAGATATTATTTATCACATCAAAATATCCTGCCAAATACCTAGTTTGTTAGAAGCGATCGCCGCCAGGAAAGTTATTACTGAAACTGCTGAAAAAGTAGGTATTACCATTGAGATAGCAGAATTGCAAAAGTCCGCAGATAATTTACGATTAGCTAATAGACTTATTAAAGCTGAAGAAACCTGGGAATGGTTACAAAAACATTATCTTTCCTTAGATAATTTTGAAGAAATAGCACACTTAAACATCCTATCCACAAAATTAGCTCATCATTTATTTGCTGATAAAGTTGAACCATTCTTTTATGCTCACCAAGTGGATTACACCTCAGCAGTTACTTATGAAGTGATATTAGATGACGAGGACTTAGCTCTAGAAATATTTTATGCCCTTCAAGAAGGTGAAATTAGTTTCTCAGAAATTGCTCGTCAATATATCCAAAATCCCGAAATCAGACGTGCTGGGGGATATCAAGGTATTCGTAAACGTAGTGATTTTAGACCAGAGATTTCCGCTCTAGTATTTGCAGCTAATCCCCCACAAATTATCAAGCCAATAATTACACCCAAAGGATCGCATATCATTGTAGTTGAAGAAATAATTGAACCCGAATTAAATGAACAAATACGTGAAAAAATTCTCGGCGATTTATTTACTAATTGGTTAAAAGAGCAAGTTAATAAATTAGAGATTATCGCTAAATTAGAAAATGATATCAATTTTTCCTCTCCTCCAGTAGAAATATTGAATAAAGCCAGTTAAAATAGAAGAGATTTATATCCCTGGCTTTTTAAAGAAGTCAGGGATCTTGTGAGCAGAGAATATTCAAAACAAAAAATTATATATCTAATGGGGCATAGATATCTTCTGAATGTCTATTAAGATAAGGATATTGTAATTTAATTTTTTGTCCTAGAAATTGTTCAAAAATAGCTGTTATTCGACTTTCTGAATCATTTTTACCTGCTTGCCAAGCAGCAATTAAACCATTAGCAATAATTTGACAACGATGAGTACCAAAACTTTCTTTTTCACCAAATTTATCTTCCGGTTCTTCAGCACAACTTAGTCCTGGTGCTAGTGGCTTAGTAAATAACGGTACTTGTGGAGAAAAAATCTCTTGATTTGCTAAATATACCTTTTGTAATATAGGGTAAATAGTCTGATATTCATGTTTATTGAAATAAAGAACTGCCGAGTCATAACGTCTATATTCATCAGGATGATATAGGGCTTTAAATGAGAAAGCAACTGGAAGATTATTCAGTTCTGTAGTTATATTTTCCATCACTGATACTGCACCTTCGGGTGATACATTAAAGTAAATTCTCAGAATATCTTGATTATGTTCAGTTCCTAAATTAGATGCTGCCATATAAAATCCATTTTGAACTAAATTCTTTGGCATTTTGATCGCTACTAAGTTACCGACAGTAGCAGACTTATCAACTTCTGACAAGTACAAATCACGCTCAATATGTAAAGTTAAACCATTTTTGTGGACTGCCAAAGATCCATCTTCTTCTTCATTAACCACTAACCAATATTGACTCCAATAGCCTATACCTTTATTACTTGTATGTAGCCGTTCATAAAAAGCCAAATCTATGCCAAACAAGCTATTATTACTGAGGTTATTTATCTGCGAATCAGCGGTAGAAAAATCATTCCAAGAACCGTTATAATAAGCACTATAAAGAAAATTACGCAATTGGATACTCAAATGTTTATGTTGAATATCCAAGGGTAAGTCTTTAAAGCGAGAGATTACCGACTCTGGCAATTCTAACAACTTGTATTCTGGATGTTTAATTGAATAAAATGATTCAATTTCCAGATAATCAGCTATGTTTTGTAATGCGGCTTGTAATTCCGGTGGAAGTGCAAACAATTGATGATATAGAGAATCTAATACTTGCATATAGTCTTTCCTTTTCTAGGCAAGAGATAAATGTTTAGAATTTATTATTGAAAAGTTTGTTCCCAAAATGGTGGGAATAGATGCTTGGGGGCGACATAATAAACTCTTAGCAACTTGGAGCATACAGATACTAGAATTATCAAATATTTTTTCATGTTGAACTCTAGCTTGAATAGCTCTAATTAATGCTAAACCGCTAAATTGCATGACTAATTGGCAGAAGTCTGGACGAGTTTCTAAAATTGCTGGAAAGGTATTTAAGTAACTACTAACTAATGTTGATAAAGAAGGTTGAATCATTGATAAGGGAGTAGCAGCTAAACGCAAACATTCTTCAATGGATATGCTTTTACTAGGCACTATGCTATACAACCAAATTTGTAAATAACTAGCAATTATTGTGCCTAAATCATTAGCAGGATCTCCCCAATTACCTCTTTCCCAATCAATCAATCTAATGATATTTTGATTTTCTACTAGTTTCTGCTCAATTTCTGTTTCCCAATTCAAAAATAAAAGAATATTATTAAGCTTGAGATCATTATGAGTAAGACAACAAGGAGTAAAAGCCTGACTCAATTCTTTAATTGCTTTTCCTAAATTATCATAACGTTGATAGAGAGAAAAAAACTTTAAACCATCAGCAGGAACTTGACCAAATACTTGCGGGGTAATTCTATCTAATCCTTTGGTAATATTTTGCTGCTGGAGAGAATTTTCTAGAAATTCTCGATAGTTTTTGTTATTTATAGTTAAGCAATGCACCATTGCCAAAGTTGTACCAATTAACTGGGAAATCTCCACAGGAAATATCTTATCTTCCGCGTAAAATTCTGCTAGATCTTGATATTGATTTAGGTAATTAAAAATAATGATGGAGTTTTCTAAGTCAAAATGAATTACTTCCGAAAAAGATGATTGTAAATGCTTAATTTCTGGGAATTGTTGACAAAAATCATGAATTTTCCATTCATCTATAAATTCACCCAAGGTTTTACCATTTCGATCATGACGTTCTTGTTTTACTAGGAGTTGACGACCATCTGCTAAACTGATTAATAAGTTAAAGTTTTTAGCAGGTTTTAGCTCTATTTTAGTGATTGAATTATCTTGTGGATGACAAATTTCGTGTTCAATTAAGTAATCAAACACATTGCTAGAACTGATGATAAATGGCATAATTGCTGATGATAATATGTGAAAAAAGTCAATGATATCCGAAATAAACTAGTTGTATTATTTCAAAGATCACAAAAAGTTTCTCACTTTGTTTGTTAAGAATAAAATGCTATCTATAGCAAAAATTGCTAACATAAATTCTAGCCCCTTAACACCGTAATAAAATATTTGATTCATATCATTATCCCCACCGCCAAAAGAAGATGATAATTCCATATTATTCATATCCTTAATAAACTCTATTTCCTGGGAGATAGGTAGATCATAAATTCTAATGGTTGCCATTCACTACCTTGAGAAAAATTAAATTCTAATTTTTGTAAATTGTAAATTAATCTGCCCGCAGATCAAAATATCAACACCAATCTGATTAACTATCCAGAATTATTAGTAATAGATTGTTTCTTTTACTTTTTCATTCTGGATAGGTATTAGCAATCCTGACAGAAATTATAAACATCTATATCGGTGTTCACAATTCCTTGAGGATTGCTAAATCAGCCTTGCGAACTACAAAGCTAAGGAATTAGTAGTAGTGGTGGCTGTTGGAGTGGCTATGACTAAAAGATTGAGCTATACTCTTAATACTAGCGATCGCATAGCCACCAACTAAGTATTCAAGGTATTTCACACCAAAATCGCCATATGCCCCAAAGCCGCTATGATGACTATCACTACCACCACCATGTACTGCTACAGAACTTGCATCATTGAGGTCATTAAGATAGCTTTCGGAATCTTGGAATAATTCAGAACCAGTTACATTTAATTGGGAAAGAGTAATACTTGCCATAACTTCCTTGTTTTTGTTTGTAAATGGGACTTGTGAGACAGTTAAGTTTGTGTTTTCTTAACTGTTACCCCTATTTTTATTTAAGAAAAATAGAAAAATCAAGGCTTTGAACCTAGTAAAAAAGACACAAATAGATGAATTTTGTCTTTTATTAAAAGTTAACTTCCTAGTTTAAGCTACAGGCTATTTTAGGTTTATGAACTACACCCTTACACACTCCCCGGTATTTTTGTGCCTGATAAAGTTGAAATCTACTGTAATTAAATAAGAAAATCGTGGATCTTCAGATTAAAACATCTGAAAATACACGAAAGCAAGGAAAATATTCAATTTACAACAGCATCTTTTAAAAAGTAAAGTTAACTCCCAGACTATCTGTTGTATCTTGGAGGGTTATTTTCCATTGCGCTATACTACTGTTTATTTCTTTGATCATGGTGGAAAAATCATTAGTATTGGTAGTAGTATTGTTGCTGTTGGTCATGTTATATCTTGCCATTTCTCTTCTGGTCATGTAACCACCGTTGATATTTTTCATTTCCCAAGGTGTTAGTTCATCTAGAATCGCTTCTGAAATCGTCGTTCCTAATTCGGAAACTATGATTTTCATTATTGTTTGACCTCCTTAAATACTTTATTCCCTGGAATAAAACCATCAATTTATCCCCTATTTATATTTTGGAATAGTAACTAGCAAAATAAGTGATTTTAAGCTAATTTATTAGACAGAATTAAGGGTGTTTTGTCCATGAAAACAAAAAAGCAAAAGAAGTTTTATCTAACTTCCTTTGCCTTATATAGTTTAAAAATATCAACCTCTATCGCCAGTTAGAAATTTCTAACTTTACTAATTAACCAACAAATGCTAAACGAGGTGCAACTTCAGCAGGACGTTCTACACCTTTGAGGTAAGCAAGAACAGTATCAGCATCAGATACTTCAAAGGGGTCTGTACCACAGTTGTCTTCAAAACCAGGTTCAACGAACATTTTTTCAATTTCGCCGTTATTAACAACCATTGCATAACGCCAAGAACGCATTCCGAAACCGATGTTAGATTTATCAACTAACATTCCCATTTTCCGGGTAAATTCTCCACTGCCATCGGGTAACAAAAAGACATTTTTAGCACCTTGTTGTTTACCCCATTGGAACATAACAAATGCGTCATTAACTGACAAACAAATGATCTGATCAACACCTTGCGCTTTAAATTCTGCAAAGAGTTCTTCGTAACGAGGTAAATGGGTGGAAGAACAGGTGGGGGTGAACGCACCAGGAAGGGCAAATAATACTACTTTTTTACCACCAAAAATCTCTTCAGTGGTTACATCTTGCCAACGGTAAGGATTGGGTCCAGGTACAGATTCATCCCGAACACGAGTCTTGAATACTACATTTGGAACGTGAGTAATAGCAGTCATAAATACCTCTTTTTTAGATGGAAGATTTTAACTCGTGTCTTTAGCCTATAAATCAGAATAATTCTGATTTAGGAATTTGTCAATAGTTATAAATACTTATTTTATAATGTATTTTTAAAAAGACTTTAATTCTGAAAAAGGAAAAGTTATAATAGGGGTTTATATCTTTATATAATCCAGTAAATCCTATGCAGCAAAAAGCTAATGATATTATCAAAACCCTGAAAAGTAGAGGGTTGAGAGTCACACCCCAAAGATTTGGGGTTTATGCCAACCTATTAGCAAGGGAAGATCATCCTACAGTTGATCAAATTTTGAGAGACTTAAACCAGGAAGCGCCGACTTCTTCCCAAGCTACGGTGTACGCGGCGCTTCAAGCACTGCGTGAGGCGGGTTTAGTGCGAGAAGTGCTATTACAAGAGGGAATATCTCGTTATGATGCCAATGTAGCGCCCCATCATCATTTTCGCTGTACCTGTTGTGGTGCGATTGAAGACATTAACTGGAATGTTTTCCCCGGTATTGATGTCAGTCAACTGCGGGAGGGGTTAACAGTAGAAAGGTATGAAGTGACAGTTGAGGGAATCTGCGATATCTGCGGTAATCAAACTTAATCCGATCACTAAGTATAATTACATCAGATTGTGAGTAAATGAAGTCCAAAATAATCAAACCCCTGTGGTGCGGGCATCTTGCCCGCTACAGGTCTACCTTATGGGTCTGGAGGGAGAAACTAATCCTTAATTAACCCCTGCAAAATCGTCTGTAAATCCTGGGTCAAATCACTTACACCCTTTCTTAAAGCTTGTTTATTCCCTTGACAATTTTCCCATCTTTCATTAATATTAATCGCTTCCCCGACAGAAATCATGGCTTGTTTCCAACCTAAACGCGGCCTGCCTGGTAAGGTAGAATCTTTAATGCGAGACAACATATCAAACATTAATAAAATCGTTTCTGCAAATCTTTCTGGGGTTGGTTTTTCTAGAATATAATTAGCAGTGACCGCGACGAAACTTTCAGCAAGTCTCATGTGTTGCATTTTCAAATCTGCTTCTTGGGCTACCCAATCAGCTAGACCACGTTGGAAAGGTGATAAACTTTGAATATCAGCGATATCATCCCGATAAATATAATTCCAACCAGCATCTTCTAAACGGCGACATCTATCAATAAAATTACCTTGAGGCTGGATATTAAAATACTGTTCTGCAATTTTTAAAGCTGTATCCATCAATCGGTGTAATCTAGTAATTAAAATTTCATTTTTGGGAATTTCGCAAGTTATAATTTCTGGAAATTCTTGATGATAAAAACGCCGATAAAATTCCTCCATTTCCGAAATTAGATATTCAGATAAATCCACCACCCGCTGATATAAAATTTCTTCCCTTTCCTGGCCAATTTCACTAGTTTTCCTAACAGGTAAACCGCTATCAAGTTCTAATTTAGATAATAGCCAATCTATTCTTTTCCAAGGTGGGTTCACATAGCTATATTGAATCCCAATCGGAATAATAAAAACCTGTTCTTCACGGTTAGCTTTTTTTAGATCTTCTACACACCAAAAACCCAACTGGGCTACACCAGGTTCTAAGGGACTGACTATACTACTGTGTCCATTTGTACCACCTTCAGGAGCGATCGCTATGGGCATCTCTGCGGTTGCAAATAATTCTCTTGCCTTACTAATAGCCGTCCTATCTATGCGTTTACCCCTACGAATAGGTATACCACCAAGTCTAGAAAATAACCATCCCAACCAATTTCCTGCCCAGATTGTCATCCCCCGTTCATACATAAAATAGCTGTGAAGTGGATATTTGAGCTTAATACCTTTTTTTCGCGCCACTTTAGGGACAATCCGTGATAACAAATATGACATAGATAGAGGATCTTCTACCTCCGGGTGACGAAAAGCAATTAAAAATCGGACTTTACCAGCCTGAAATTCATGGTATAATTCAGCTAGGACTTCGGCATTTTTAGCTTCAATATTCACAATACCCGCAGGTAGCCAGGGTCTAGTTCTCACCCGCAAAATCAAGGGCAAAAACCAAGATATAATTTTTACAACCAATGGATTATGAAATTGGGGAATAAACTTGAGCGGTGGTTGGGTAGAATGAATAGATTTAGGCAAGTTGTTCTCCTGTGGTGTAGCGAAGAAAGCAATTAGAAATCGCGTCTACACAGACAAAACCTGTCCACCCAGGTGGACTTAGCCTGTGTAGTAGCGTTCCCCTGTAGCGAAGCCATATTACCATATTATATTCGTCCAATATTTCTCAAACACCCTCCCATCAAATTATGACACCAGACTGGCGGAAATTTGCCCCCGCAACCCAGCGCAACCGCGAACCCATTCTAGAAGTGCTTTTACAAATATTACCTCAAAATGGGACAATACTCGAAGTAGCCAGCGGCACAGGTGAACACGCTGTATTTTTTTCCCAACATTTAGCACCCCGGCAATGGCTACCATCTGACCCCAACCCAGAACTGCGTGCTAGTATTAGAGCATGGGCTGAATATCTCCCCTGTGATTATCTTAAGCCACCCCTAGATTTAGATGCCAATGCACCAATATGGCCTGTAGAAAAACAGCCATTGCCAGAACCGCCCATTTCTGCTATAGTAAACATTAACATGATTCATATTTCTCCTTGGTCTGCTTGTTTAGGACTAATGGCAGGGGCTGGGAGAATTTTGCCACCAGGTGGTATACTTTACTTATATGGTCCCTATAAACAAAATGGAGAACATACAGCGCCCAGTAACACTGCTTTTGACGAGTCTTTACAAGCACAAGATCCAGCTTGGGGAGTCCGTAATTTAGAGGATGTGGTTAAATCTGCTGAAGCACAAAATCTGATATTGCACCAAACTCACCCCATGCCAGCAAATAACCTTTCCCTAATATTTAAACATAATTAGGGCTTGCTGAATTAAAATATGAAACCGGAAAATATGACTACGCCACGCAATCTATCAACCTTGAATCTTTGCGCCTTTGCGCCTTTGCGTGAGACATATTTACATAATTTCGCAAATAAATGGAGGTTAGCGGACTCGAACCGCTGACATCCTGCTTGCAAAGCAGGCGCTCTACCAACTGAGCTAAACCCCCAAGCTCTGTTTTTAATACAAAGAATGCAATAATTATATAACTACACCATTGTAAACTCTTATGATTATTTTGTCAATACCATGAACCAAGAAAATTTTGTAGTTGTTGCTGCATTGTATAAGTTTGTTAGTTTACCTGATTATAACCAACTGCAAACACCCTTATTAAATTGTTGTCAGTTACAGGATATCAAGGGAACTATATTACTCGCTCCCGAAGGAATTAATGGTACAATTGCTGGTTCTCGTCAGGGAATTGATACAGTTTTAGCTTTTCTCCGTCATGACTCGCGGTTTACAGATTTAGAATATAAAGAATCTTATGCCGAAATTCCCCCTTTTGAGCGGCTGAAAATCCGCTTGAAAAAAGAAATTGTGACTTTGGGAATACCAGAAGTTAACCCGAATGAAAAAGTGGGAACTTATGTCACACCTCAAGAATGGAATGATTTAATTTCTCACCCCGAAGTCACTGTTATTGATACTCGCAACGATTACGAGGTCACGATTGGGACTTTTAAGGGTGCTGAAAATCCCCAAACTCAGACATTCCGAGATTTTCCCGAATATGTAGAAAAACATCTTGATGCCAGTAAACATAAAAAAGTGGCTTTATTTTGTACTGGAGGTATTCGCTGTGAAAAAGCATCATC
Organism: Dolichospermum sp. FACHB-1091; assembly: GCF_014697585.1. Taxonomy (GTDB): domain Bacteria; phylum Cyanobacteriota; class Cyanobacteriia; order Cyanobacteriales; family Nostocaceae; genus Dolichospermum. The sequence goes on from NZ_JACJSB010000011.1 coordinate 29,299, forward strand.
TTATTTACTTTCTCACGGCTTTGAAGAAGTTTATCACCTCAAAGGCGGCATTCTCAAATATTTAGAAGAAGTCCCCCAGGAAGAAAGTTTATGGGAAGGAGAATGTTTTGTTTTTGACGAAAGAGTTGCTGTCAGTCATGGCTTAAAACCGGGAAGTCATGAATTATGCTTTTGTTGTGGAAACCCCATTTCCGACGAAGATAAATCATCATCTGAATATGAAGCGGGAATTTCTTGCCCCCACTGCTTCCACAGTCTAACACCGGACAAAAGAAAACGACAACAAGAAAAATGGAAACAATACCAACTTACAAATTCAACCCACACCTAACTTTTAGATTTTTGCCCGAAACAAAATCAATATCTAGCAAAAACCCTAAGATCCAAAAGTAATCATTACAATATATGAAGATATAAATCCTTGGAGAACAATTTGTGGTAGCTAATCTTGCCCGTACTCAAACCAAAACCAATCAAAAATTGGGTAACTTTACACAAAGACACATTGGACTAAACCCTGATGATATTCAGCAAATGCTTGATACATTAGGCCTTTCCCACCTTGATGACTTAATTGATAAAACAGTACCACAGGCAATTCGTTTTCAGCAAGAGTTGAAATTACCACCAGCACAAAGCGAATATGCAGCATTGGCCAAATTAAAGCAAATAGCCGATAAAAATCAGGTTTATCGCTCATTTATCGGCACAGGGTATTATGATTGTATCACCCCGGCGGTCATTCAACGCAACATCTTAGAAAATCCCGGTTGGTATACAGCATACACCCCTTATCAGCCAGAAATTGCCCAAGGACGTTTAGAAGCGTTGTTAAATTTCCAAACCATGATCATTGACTTGACCGGTTTAGAAATTGCTAACGCTTCTTTACTTGATGAAGCCACAGCAGCCGCAGAAGCAATGAGTATGAGTTATGGTGTGTGCAAAAATAAATCCCATAACTACTTTGTATCCCGTGAATGTCATCCTCAAACCATTGATGTATTGCAAACACGCGCTAAACCTTTAGGCATAAACATCATTATCGGTGATCATCAAACCTTTGATTTTACCGAAACTATCTTTGGTGCAGTTCTGCAATATCCCGCAACTGATGGTACAATTTACGACTACCGCAACTTTATAGAAAAGTCCCATGCTCAGGGTGCATTGGTGACAATAGCCGCAGATCCTTTAAGTTTAACATTACTCACACCCCCCGGTGAATTAGGGGCTGATATTGCCGTAGGTAGTACCCAACGCTTCGGTATTCCCCTGGGATTTGGGGGACCACACGCTGCTTATTTTGCCACCAAGGAAGAGTATAAACGCTTAGTTCCAGGGCGCATTGTGGGAGTATCAAAAGATATTCATGGTAAACCTGCCTACCGTTTAGCCTTACAAACCCGTGAGCAGCATATCCGCAGAGATAAAGCCACCAGTAATATCTGCACAGCCCAAGTTTTATTGGCAGTGATGGCGAGTATGTATGCAGTTTATCATGGACCTGATGGACTCAGAGAAATTGCCCAAAATATTCATCAATTAACCGCAACTTTAGGCGCAGGACTGAAAAAGTTAGGTTATAAAATCACTTCGGAAAACTTCTTTGATACCTTGCGAGTAGAATTAGGAAATACCAAATTATCAGCAATTCTCGACGCTGCGAATGAGAGAAATATCAACTTGAGAATTTTTGATAATTCCACCGTGGGTATTTCCTTAGATGAAACTACCACAGAAACAGATTTAATTGACCTTTGGCAAATTTTCGCAGGTACAGATAACTTACCTTTCAGTGAAACAGAACTTAATTCTCTTACCAATTACCAATTACCCATTACCCATTACCCATTATCACGAGAAAGTAAATATCTCACCCACCCAGTTTTCAATCGTTACCATTCAGAAACCGAGTTATTACGTTATTTACATCAACTAGAAAACAAGGATTTATCATTAACCACCTCAATGATTCCCTTGGGTTCTTGTACCATGAAATTAAATGCAACTTCCGAAATGATTCCCGTAACTTGGGAACAATTCGGCAAAATTCACCCTTTCGCGCCAATTTCCCAAACCAGAGGTTATCAAATCCTGTTCCAACAACTAGAAACATGGTTATCAGAAATTACAGGTTTTGCAGGAATTTCCTTACAACCCAATGCAGGTTCTCAAGGAGAATATGCAGGACTTTTAGTAATTCATGAATATCATCAAAGTCGCGGTGAAGGACACAGAAACGTTTGTTTAATTCCCCAATCTGCACACGGTACAAATCCCGCGAGTGCGGTAATGTGTGGAATGAAAGTAGTGGGAATTGCTTGTGATGATCATGGTAATATTGATGTTGAAGATTTAAAAGCCAAAGCTGAAAAACATAGTCATGAATTAGCAGCTTTAATGGTGACATATCCATCAACCCATGGCGTATTTGAAGAAGCAATTCAAGAAATTTGTGCAGTAATTCATTCTCACGGTGGACAAGTTTACATGGACGGCGCTAATATGAATGCCCAAGTGGGTATTTGTCGTCCTGGTGATTTTGGTGCAGATGTCTGTCATTTGAACTTACACAAAACCTTCTGTATTCCCCATGGTGGTGGTGGTCCCGGTATGGGTCCCATTGGTGTCGCTTCCCACCTTGTCCCCTTTTTACCAGGACATTTTGTGACGACAATACAGGAAAATAATCCAAAATCCAAAATCCAAAATCCAAAATTCACCGGTGCTGTTTCCGCTGCACCTTGGGGTAGTGCGAGTATTTTGGTAATTTCCTGGATGTATATTATCATGATGGGTGCAGATGGGTTGACGGAAGCAACCAAAATCGCCATTTTGAATGCTAATTACATGGCTAAGAAATTAGAGTCATATTATCCGGTTTTGTATCAGGGAAAAAATGGTTTAGTGGCACATGAATGTATTTTAGATTTGCGAAGTTTGAAGAAATCAGCGCAGATTGAAATTGATGATGTTGCGAAGCGGTTAATGGATTATGGTTTTCATGCACCTACCGTTTCTTGGCCTGTTGCTGGGACAATTATGGTAGAACCAACGGAAAGTGAATCTAAACAGGAATTAGATAGATTTTGTGATGCTTTGATTGCGATTCGTGAGGAAGTTGCGGCAATTGAATCTGGTAAAATGGATATTCACGATAATCTTTTGAAAAATGCCCCTCACACTGCGGAAAGTTTGATTATTGGTGAATGGAATCATCCCTATTCCCGTGAACAAGCTGCTTATCCTGCAAGTTGGAGTAAGGAATATAAGTTCTGGCCAAGTGTGGGGAGAATTGATGCGGCTTTTGGGGATAGGAATTTTGTTTGTTCTTGTTTACCGATGGAGGCTTATAGTTAGTTAATTGTAGGGTGCGTTAATGAAATGTAACGCACCATTTTGATTGTGAATAAGGTGCGTTACGCTGGCGCTAACGCACCCTACAAACTACGGACTAATATTTCCACTATACCATTCAGCTATATCTGGATGTTTTCCGTCTTTAACAGCTTTAAAAAATTCCCCAAATTCCTCTTGAGTCATTTCTACATTTTGAATTGTTCCGTCTTTATATGTGATTGTAACTATCATCATCTTCTCCTATCAATAGGTTTTTACAGTATATAATATATCTGACTAATAGTTTAAATGTCTACCGTTACAGTAGAGTTAACCTCAGTAATGTATTATACATGAGCGAGCATAATGCCTACCCCACAGACTCGATTTTAGTCAGAAATCAATTTTTACAAATTTCCAACGTCATTATTTATTGAATATCCAGAATTATGACTCCATATTCACCTAAAACACCTATTGAGTTTCTCAAATACTGTTCATTGTATAATCCAATGATTGATGTGAATGAACAAGTTATTAGAAGTGTCACTAATCTTCAGCTAGATAGAGAAAGTTGGTTTGAAGGATTTTCTGGTTACATACTTATGGAGCAATTAGGTGTATCCCCGGAAAAAATAAAATCTTACGTTAGATGTGGAGTTAATTTAGCAGCAGATAAAAAATACCAAAATCGTAATCTCCAGGACATAAAATTTTTGTCATCAAAAAATTATTATTTTGAAAGTTTGATATATATTTACTATGAATTGGTAGATAGTAGCTTTCAATGGTTATCAATTAAATTGTTGCAAAATAGATTTGGCTGTTATCGCCAATTTTGGGGCGTAGGTAAGTCTATTAGTGATGCTGATCATCAGTTAATGAATGATTATCATAATTACCTGAAAGAAAGAGATGAAAAAATACTTTGGTGTTTAACTAAAGGCATTCCTCTCAATGGCAATGATTTTATCAATATTCTGAAAAAGAATAATTTAGATGCTCATGAAAAGAAAGTTAGAATTAAATACCACTCTGATCAGGCTGGGATAACTTCTGCATCATATTCAATTGTATATCAAGGAGATGGAGTTAATTATCAAGTAGATGTTAATTTAGAGGATGACAATGTTGAATGGAGTATTGAAAGATATATTCCCGTAGAAATTTATGTTTCTGCGGAAACTTTTGAAGAAGCTATTCAGCTATACGATGAAGAATATAATAGCTTACGAGCAGACCCAGAAGAATGGGCAAAAGCTGTAAGAACAACTGAACTTAAAATAGAAAGAGAAATGCTTGATGCTGCAAGGGAAGACGGAGAAGCAACTTTTAATTGGCTAGTTTCAGAGTTTGGTGATGATATTTTTCCAGATAGGGATTAAATCGAGATTTAGAATTTTATCAAGGTGACTAGATCCCCGACTTCTTTTTTAATCTTCTAAATGAATTATAGACTAATGTGAGAAGTCGGGGATCTGAATTTTCAAGCAAATCAAATGTATCTCTGTTTACTCTATATCAGAAATACGATGAAACTCCACTTTTAAAAGAGAAAAGGAAACTCCGGTTTACAGTGATCAATAATTCTTTTATGTATTACATTATCATCTTCGTCATGAAGAGCAAGAGTTAAATAATAATTTTTGCCTTCATATTTGGCGTATATAATCCATTCACCTGTTAATTTTTGTTCATCTGCTCTTTTTTTCATTCCTCCTTCTGTTAATTCATAGACTAAGTTCATAACCATATCTTCTGTAATAACGTCAGAATTGCTAGAATCAAATACTTGATTTATGATATTGCTCACATTTGAATTTGTGCGATCAATACCTAAATGTAGGCATAGATTTTTAACAATAAATTCAGGCATAAAAAAATGCTTGTGCCAAAGACCTTTTAATGGTAAATGTTTGTATTGAGTTGGAATTTTTGTAGATGATAAATCAGATGCTTTCCCTTCTAAAATTTCAATTTCTTGAAGTATTAAATCAGAATTTCCAGTTTCGTCGTCTATCAATTGCAGTTGATTTATTAAAAGCTTACTAAGACAATAATCTTCAAACTGAGCTAATCTGATCATTTTCCCAATATCTCCTAAAACAATAGATGTCTTTCTATTATACTAGGTATCGCTCATCTTCTAGCTTAGATTAAGGAACGCAACCCAACATAATGAAAATATCCGATTCATATTTTTTGTCAGAATCAGGATGTCCAGGATTTGAGGATTTACAGGATTGTTATTTGTAAGTTGTTGGTGGGATGCTGAAATTGTAATTGTCTGAATCAGGATGTCCAGGATTTTAGGATGTACAGGATTGTTATTGATGAATTATCTGTGAATATTGAAAGATGATAATTACAATCACAGGATATTATCTATCATCCAAAAATTGCCATTTTTCTTAAACAATAAAAAAAGGTTCTACCGCTCTCCTTATGGAAGAGAATATTAATTTAATTTTTGTAGGTTGGGTTGAACGAAGTGAAACCCAACATTCGCGGGAGGATAGTAAGAGGTGTTGGGTTTCGTGCCTCAACCCAACCTACAATAAATGTTGTGTTACATAAAGGGAACGGTAGAGCCTAAAAAAATTACATCCTGTATATCCTTTCATCCTAGATATCCTGATTCTGACACAAAAATGCTCAAAAATCTCAAATTTAACTGAATCTCAATCAACCCAATTAACAACTTTTATCCCAGGTATTTGTTGAAAATGACGCAGGTTTCTTGTTACTAAGATAGCACGATTTACTAAGGTAATACTAGCAATTAATAAATCAGCTTGTCCTATTTTACGCAGTTTAGAAATAGCACGTAACCCGTTAAACTCGTCTGCTGCTAACTGATTAATAGGAATAATTGGTAGTTGATTTAAAAGTTCTTCTGTACGAAATAATAACTCCTGTGCTTTTATTAATTTTTCTCCTGTATCAGCTTTGAGAACATAATCAATTCTTCCCCGCAAAACCTCAATTTTAGTAATGATAGTAATTGCAATTAAATCATCCTCTACAGTATTTAATTGCTTAACTACATTACTGTTTCCCGCGTGTAGATGCGTTAGAGTATCAGTATCAAGTAAGTACATTAAATCTCTTCATCCTCATCAACTTCTGCTCTTCCTCTTGCTTCATAAATAGATGCTCTTAAATCAGCTAATGAATCATCATCAGCAAAAGTGCCAGCTTGTTGAATGAGAATATATCGGTGAGATGGAGAACTTAACCATTCATCAATTGCAACTTTTAAAAATCTCCAGTTATTCTCTATTTTTTGTCCAGGAATATTCCCCAGTAATGTTTGACGAATTACCGCTTCTTGAGGTAAACGCAAATATTCGGCAACTTCATCAATTGTGAGAACTTCTGGTAATGTTATTTGACTCATAAGGATTGCCACAACCTTGTATTTTTGTTAATGTTTATAGTTAATATTTCAAGTCAAAATGTTGATTTTTTGGCAAAATCATCAAAAGACCGAAATCTTCCTGCTTCAAAATCATCTAATCCTTGCTGAATACCGTGAATAGCTGCTTGTGAGTCTTCTAATTCCCAGTCTAGGATATTTTTTAATAATTCAGCCGCAACTAAACTGATATCTTTTCCTTGTTGGGTTGCTTTTTCAAGTAGTCTTGCTTCTAGTTCTGGAGTTAGGGAAATAGCGATCGCCATAACTGTATATTTTGGTGAAAGTTTATAAATATTATAACATCCTGTAAATCCTAAAATCCTGGATATCCTGATTCAGACAAAAAATACCCTCAAAATCCCCACTTCAAATAAACAACCACATCCTGTAAATCCTAAAATCCTGGTTATCCTGATTCAGACAAAAAAAATCCTCAAAATCCCCACTTCAAATAAACAACAACATCCTGTAAATCCTTAAATCCTGGTTATCCTGATTCAGAAAATATCTCATCAAAAATGCGATATTATTCTTTTTCAAATTCATCAGGAACTTCACTTATAGTCTGCTGTGCTGCATGACGAATATGAAGAACGCGAACTATAGAAATTTCTTCCCCTTCTATAATTGTGAAAATTATCCTGTATGCGTTGCGTCCTTTTCCATAAATTATCTGCCGAATTTCTTGACTAAAATAATCATTTTCTCTAGCTAAAGAACATCGTTTTGGCATTTTTGCGATCGCTTGACAATTAAGACAGTCGCTACTTATTTCCCTAATACGCCTAGTGTTGCTAGGTTGGTGGGTGGGGATGAGGGGATAAATAATACGTCAATATGAAATCCCCAAAGCCTAATAAATTGGTTGTTTATTTTTTGATAAGTTATATTAGCGATCGCTACTACACAAAAAAAGTTTATTTACGTGGAATTATGTAAATATAACCAGCATTAAATGTAATTTAATTACCAATTTGTACTAATTTGATAATTTTATTTCCTATTCATAATAGATATCAAAATCCCATGTCGAGGACTAAACAATAAAGCCAAGGTAAATAAACCAGAAACCACTAATACAATAGCCGGACCAGAAGGTAAATTATAAAAGTAGCTAAGATACATTCCGCTAATACTAGAAATTACCCCAATTACCGCCCCTAAAATCATCACTTGATGTAAACGTTTGACTAATAAAAAAGCAGTTGCACCAGGAGTAATTAAAAGTGATAATACTAATATTACTCCCACAGCTTTCATACTGGCAACAATTGTCAAAGCAATTAACAACATTAAACCAAAATTTAAACGATTAACTGGTAAACCAGCAGCTTGCGCTCCTAAAGGATCAAATGTGTAAAATAACAGTTCTTTATATAATAAGAAAACTACCATTAAAACAATAGCTGCAATAATAGCTGTATCCCTGACTTCATCAACAGTTACCCCTAAAATATTACCAAAAAGAAAGTGATTCAAATCAATTTTATTATCCTTTTGAATGACTGTAATTAAAGTAACTCCCAGAGCAAAAAAAGCAGAAAAAACTATGCCCATAGCAGCATCTTCTTTAATGGGAGATCGGGTTTTAATTAAGGCTATGGCCATGGTACTCAAAACTCCCGCAATAAACGCCCCGACAAAGATATTAGCACCAATCATGAAGGCTATAGCTAGTCCTGGTAATACTGAATGACTAATAGCATCTCCCAGTAATGCTAGGCGTTGTACCATTAAATAACTACCGACTATAGCACACAATAATCCTACTAGTATGGCGATGATTAAGGAACGTTGCATAAAGCCATATTGCAACGGTTCAATTAGTGTTTGCAACATAGATGAAAATGAACCACGAAGGCACAAAGAACGCGAAGGAAGAAAGGAAGAGAAGATATAGCGGTATTTATTTGTATGAAATAAATAGATCATAGTCCCCTCCTCGCTTGCGGGGAGGGGGTTGGGGGTGAGGTTCTTCATTAGCAGTTATTATGCTGCTTCAGCAAAGTACATGACTTTTCCGCTATAAGCCCGATTTAAGTTATTTTCTGTTAAGACTTGTTGGCGTGAACCGGTGGCGATTAATTCACAATTTAGTAAGATTAAATCATCAAAATGGGTAATAGATTCACCTAAGTCATGATTAACTACTAAGACGATTTTATTGGCTTTTGCTAGTTCTTGAAGGATTGCAAATATGATAGTTTGGGTTTTTTGATCAATACCTACAAATGGCTCATCAAAACAGAAAATTTCGGCTTCTTGAGTTAAAGCCCTGGCTAAAAATACCCGTTGTTGTTGTCCTCCTGAAAGTTCACCAATGGGACGATTTTTTAATGCTTCTATTCCCACTTTTGTTAATGCTTGTGTGGCTATTTGGCGGCTGACTGTAGAGAAACTACGTAACCATCCTGTTTTTTTAATACGCCCCATCATGACTACATCCCATACGGTGGCGGGGTAATTCCAGTCAATTTGGCTACGTTGGGGTACATAAGCAATTTTCTCTAGTTGCTGGGTTAAGGGCTGATTTTGGTATATAACTTGACCGTTAGTGATGGGAACTAATCCTAAAATAGCTTTCATTAATGTACTTTTACCTGCACCATTGGGTCCAAAAATACCTGTTATCTTTCCTGGTTTAATTGTGCAGTTAATGTTTCTTAATGCTTCCTGTGTCCGATAATTTACATTTAGATGGGTGATGTTGATTTGTGTAAGTATATTTGCTGAATTTTTGGTAGATAGACTAGATTTTCGGTAATCAGAAATGTTTTGCATAACTTTGATTAAGATAGTTATTTTTTGAGTTTACTATAAAAATGAGAAAAATATGAGAATATCTATAATTATCTATAATTAGAAGTAATCACTGAGGTAAATGAAACTAATGCTTAATACAATGTATGACTTATTACTAAAATCCCTCTCCAAACCTCTCCGCTGTGAGGAGAGAGGCTTTTATTCTTACTCCCCTTCCCTGGGAGGGAAGGGGTTGGGGGTTAGGTTCTCTTTACTTAATCCCCTTTGTCTAGGAATGTTAGTATCTTTGGCTGTCATGGGTTGTACTCCCAATTCTTCACACGGAGGAAATAATCGGCCGCAGGTTGTAGCGACGAGTACCATTATTGCAGATTTAGCTGAAGAAATTGGCGGAGAAAAATTACAAATTACGGGAATTTTGAAACCTGGTGCAGATCCTCATGTGTATGAACCAGTACCCGCAGATAGTCGAATTTTGGAAAAAGCTAATTTGATTTTGTACAACGGTTACAATTTAGAACCGGGAATTATTAAGTTAATGAATGCGACTGGAGACAAAGCGAAAAAGTTGGCTGTGGGGGAAGTTGTCAAATCTTTAAAATTAGATAAAGGTAAGGGGAAAATTGTTCCAGATCCTCATGTTTGGGGTAGTGCAGAAAATGTTATATTGATGGTGAAAGCGATGAAAAATAGTTTAATCGCTTTGTCACCAGCAGATAAAAATAAGTTGACTGAAAATGCAGATAAGTTAATTGATGAATTACAACAATTACATCTTTGGATTTTACAACAAATCCAAACTATTCCCCCAAAAAACCGTAAATTAATTACTACTCATGATGCTTTTCAATATTATGGAAATGCTTATAAAATAACAATTGCTGGAACTTTAATCGGGATTAGTACGGAGGAACAACCAAGCGCCCAAACGGTGAGAAAATTAGTAGAATCAGTGAAAAAAATAGGTGTCCCAGCGATATTTGCGGAAACAACAATTAACCCAGCTTTAATTAAAACAGTTGCGGAAGAAGCAGGGGTAAAATTAGCACCAACTGCACTTTATTCTGATTCCATTGGGGTAAAAGGTAGTAATAGTGATACTTATATAAAAATGATGGTTGCAAATACCCGCGCTATTGTTGAAGCTTTGGGTGGGAAATATACACCTTTTCAATTAAAGAGTAAAAAATAAGAATTAGATTCCCAAATTCTCTAAGAATTTGGGAATCTTGTTGGTCATTCAACTTTCCCCTTTCCCTAACTAACAAACTTGTTGACGAGTTGCTTCTGTGTCTATGGGTTTAATCAGAAAAATCTTGAACATATACCAAAAAATCATCAAGACTAAGGGGATTTTTTGGAAATATTTGATAATTCCCCAATCGTTGATTTTGTTGAGATCAATTATTTTCTGATTATACAATGCACATTGTTCTAAATACCAGAAGAAATAGGGATGATTGGTATTTAAAATAATCGGAAATGCTTTAGCTGCGGTTTTGTTAGTTTCTTCAATTACCTGATTATTGTATTTACGAGGATGAATACCTAATATTTCATAGAAATTACCTCTTTCAAATACTGTCATGGTGTGAGTTGCAAAAACGGTTATTAAGAAAAACCGCACCCATAACCGAGATTTCCAATTATTCCATAATTGAGGTTGAGAACGTAACAAAGCTTTGAAAAAATCACCGTGTCTATTCTCATCTTGACACCAACTTTCAAACTTCCGAAATAGAGGATAAAATTGGTATTCGGGATTTTTTTCCATGTGACGATATACTAAAATATAACGCCAATAACCTATTTTCTCCGATAGATAAACCGTGTAAATAACCCACTCTATAGGGAAAAATGTATAGGTGCGATTTTTAGTCAGATAACTTAAGTCAAGGGAAAGGTTAAAATCAGCCATTGACTTATTTAAAAACCCCGCATGACGGGCTTCGTCTCGCGCTAAATAAGCAAATGCTTCTGATAATAAAGGGTTATTATCCTTGAGACGACGGGATAATTCTTTAAACAGTAAAAACCCGGAAAATTCTGAAGTACAAGAACGTTCTAAAAAGTCAATAAAAGCCAGTCGTTTTTCACCAACAATGTGATCCCAACCTTGCTTAAATTCATCATCTCGTATAAAGTGATGACGATTATAATCTGCTTTGAGTTCCTCAATTACAGCCCTTAATTCTGTTTCATACCCCGAAATATCCATTTTGGCCACTGTGTCAAAATCAGTGGTATAAAACCTGGGTGTTAATAGTGTTTCTTGAACGGGTGTTTTTACCCCCGATTTCGGTAACTCAACTGGGGGTTTATCCAACGACTTAACCATAGGTATTCGCTTTACTATTGTCTGCCTTAAAATTATATAAGCATGAATATTTGTTATTAGTCATCAGTTAAATTATTGAAACTAATTTTTACAAAAATACTGAATTATCTAGAATTTTCTTATAGTTTAAATACCTATTTACTAAACAAATATATTTAGGAAACTATAAATAAATATAAATACTTTTATAGTTATACCAAGAATAATAGTTAAATAATTTCAGGAGTGGTAAAAATAGCCGAAATTACTATTGATAGTAATTTATGCTGGAGATTTGTGCTGGATAAATTATGCTGATAACTCTATTCACATACAATAGCAATTTTCTGTAATTATATCGGCTGTGAACTGATAAACGAGTCGCTAAAATTTGGAAAAGAACACTACAGACATCAACAAGAGGGAAGAAACAATGAGTAATAATTTAGCAATGAAACTGCGTGTGGGAACGCAACAAGCGCATACAAATTCCGAAAATGTCGGTTTCATGAAATGCTTTATCAAAGGAGTTGTAGACAAAAATTGTTTTATTCAGTTGTTGAGTAATTTCTATTTTGTTTATAGTGAACTAGAAGCAGCAATTGAGAAACATAAACAACATCCTGTAATTAGTTTAATTTATTTTCCCGAACTAAATCGCCAATCTTCCCTAAAACAAGATATGTTATTTTATCATGGGAATCAATGGCAAGAAACTATTAAACCTTCACCTGCTACTCAAACTTATCTTGCGCGTATTCAACAAATTTCTACCCATGAACCCGCACTATTATTAGCTCATTCCTATACTCGTTATTTGGGTGATCTTTCCGGTGGCCAAATGCTCCAGAAAATTGCTCAGTCAGCCTTAAAACTGTCTGGATATACAGGAACTTCCTTTTACAATTTTGAGCAAATTCCCGACAAACAGGCCTTTAAAGAAAAGTATCGTCAAGCCTTAGATAAACTCCCCATTGATGATACCACCGTCGACAAAATTGTCGCAGAAGCTAACCATGCTTTCAAATTAAATATGCAAATACTTCAAGAGTTAGAAAGGATTTTAATAGAGACTATTGGTAAAGACACTTACAATAGTTTAATTTGAGTCTCTGCATAATTGACAAAGATATAATTCATCACTCAATTAATTTTGAACATGATGAATTATATAAACAGGACTTACGCAAAATATCTCTCAAACCCTCTTTTCTTCGTTCTCTTCGTTCCTATCCCTGACGGGACGCTCCGCGAACGTGGTTCATTATTCCGTGACTTGTGCGTAAGTCCTAATAAAGATGCTCAAAAAGATGCAAACATCTTATTTATTCTCTTCCTCTATGTTCTCTGTGTCTGAAGTGGTTCATTAAAAACATAATGCTCACCACAAACAAATAGCATAAATATATTCTATTTGTGAATAGCTAAATCCTAAATTACAACATTAAATCGAAGTTGGGAAAATCAATTGTGATTATTTCCAATCATCACACAAATTCACTGGAGACTATAATGGTTTTTCTATTACCTGGTGTTAAGTTTGATTTTGATCTAATTCAAAAGTATGATACTCGCGCTCCTAGATACACAAGTTATCCCCCAGCGACGGAATTAACAGAGACTTTCACAGCGGAAAATTTCCAAACTGCAATTACCGCTTCTAATCAAAGAAAAACTCCCCTGTCTTTGTATTTCCATATTCCTTTTTGTCAAAGTGCTTGTTATTTCTGCGGTTGTAATACCGTAATTACTAATAACAAGAACATGGCTATACCGTATCTGGAACATTTAGAACAGGAAATCAAAAATACCTCAGCTTTAATTGATAAAAATAGACAAGTTTTACAAATCCATTGGGGTGGAGGAACACCGAATTATTTAGAACTTGAACAAGTGGAATCTCTCTGGAAAAATATTACTCGTAATTTCCAAATTGCGGAAAATGCAGAAGTTTCTATCGAAATTAATCCCCGTTATGTGAATAGGGAATATATCTTATTTTTGAGAGATATTGGCTTTAATCGCATTAGTTTTGGGATTCAAGATTTTCACCCAGAAGTACAAAAAGCAGTGAATCGAATTCAACCAGAATCACTACTCTTTGATGTCATGAGTTGGATTAAGGAGGCTAATTTTGATAGTGTGAATGTAGACTTAATTTATGGTTTACCTTATCAAACTTTGGCAACTTTTCGGGAAACATTACACAAGACAATGGCTTTAGATGCTGATAGAATTGTCGTCTTTAATTTTGCTTATGTACCTTGGATTAAACCTGTACAAAAAATGATTCCCCAAGCAGCATTACCCGGAGCAGAAGAAAAGTTAAATATCCTGAAAATGACAATTGAGGAATTAACTAATCATGAGTATCTCTTTATTGGGATGGATCATTTTGCCAAAAATAACAATGAATTAGCGATCGCTCAACGTCATGGTACACTAAAACGTAATTTCCAAGGTTATACTACCCATGCGGAAACTGAATTATTTGGTTTTGGGGCTACATCTATTAGTATGTTGGAAGATGCTTATGCTCAAAATCACAAGGAATTAAAGGATTATTACCAAGCAGTTGCAGCAGGTGTAATTCCTATTAGTAAAGGTATTCAATTAACCCAAGATGACATTATTAGACGGGATGTAATTATGTCAATTATGTCTCATTTTCATCTCAACAAATTGGAGATTGAACAGAAATATCATCTTGATTTTAATAAATATTTCTGCTACGAATTGCAAGAATTACAACCCCTAGAAAATGATGGATTAGTCAATGTATTCACTGATGAGATCCATATTACTGATATTGGTAGATTGTTGGTGAGAAATATTGCTGTTATTTTCGATACTCATACAAGAAGTAGAGAAACAAAATTCTCTCGCGCTATTTAATTTTATTAATACAAATTGGTATGTAATTATGATTTATTAATAAGTTGTAATTACATACCTTTTGATTGATACAGGTTATGTCATTAGATAGAAATAAATAATATTAAGCCTTGATAAATTTGACATGAGTTGAATTTTTTGAGGAAGCAATCAATGAATATTATTACTTGGATAATTTTGGGATTATTAGCGGGTGTAATTGCTAAATCTATCTATCCTGGTTATCAAGGTGGAGGAATGATATCTACGATGATATTAGGTATTGCTGGTGCCTTTATTGGTGGGACTTTATTCACTCTCATTCGCACAGGAACTTTACAACTTACATCTGCATCTTTAAGTATTCCTGGAGTGATAGTAGCAGTTATTGGGGCGATCATTGCTATTTATTTATGGGGATTATGGCAAAGGGGTAGTAGGGTATAATAGTTAGCTATTGATATAGCATTAATTAAACTCTTTTTCATTAAAATAAAATGTTGGGTTGACACAGGAAAACCCAACATCATATTCATTAGGACTTACGCAAGTGTCACACTAAAAATCTGTTTCAGGGTGCTTTACTACTGCATAAATCCTGCAAATAAACAGATTGTTGATATCTGACGCACCCTACCAATGTGCCAGTTGCGTAAGTCCTGATATGATGTGCAGTTAAATAAAAATAAATTAAAATAATATTTATTGTATAGAATATTAAAATATGAACAATCATCTAACTCCCTAAAAATTCAAGAAAGTAATTTAGGTATTATTGTTGAGTATTGACTAACCATAAATTAAGTAGGGTGCAAACTACATGGGACAAGGTTTTTTACAAATTGCTTTAACGCTATGTATTGTAGTATTTATTACTCCAAAACTAGGAAAATACATAGCCAGTGTTTTCTTGGGAGAAAGGACAATCCTTGATCCTGTAATGAAGCCCCTAGAGGCAATAATTTATATTTTAGGGGGTGTGGGCAAAAAAAATGATATGACAGGTTGGCAATATATCCGCGCATTACTATACAGTAACTTAGTCATGGGTGGTATAGTTTATGCTATTCTCTATTATCAAAAACTTTTGCCTTGGAATCCCAATGAATTAGGGAGAATAAGATGGGATTTATTATTACATACCACAATTTCCTTCCTAACCAACACCGACCAACAACATTACGCACCGGAAAATACCTTTAGTTATTTTAGCCAAACATCGGCTTTAGGCTTTTTGATGTTTACTTCAGCGGCTAGTGGGTTGGTAGTGGGAATTGCTTTTATCCGGGGGTTAACGGGCAGAAAACTGGGGAATTTTTACGTTGATTTTATCCAGGCTATCACTAGAATACTACTACCTTTATCAATAATTGGGGCGATCGCTCTAATTATCACAGGTGTACCCCAAACCCTAGCCGGAACGCTGGAGGTAGAAACCTTAGAAGGAAGAATTCAGTATATAGCTAGAGGTCCAGTAGCCTCCTGGGAGATTATAAAAATGTTAGGGGAAAATGGCGGCGGTTTTTTTGCAGCTAATTCCGCTCACCCTTTTGAAAATCCCAATGGTGCTTCTAATTTAATAGAAATTATCGCTATGCTGGCTATTCCCACATCTTTAATTTATACCTATGGAGTATTTGCTAACAACCTGAAACAAAGTTGGTTATTATATTGGATGGTGTTTATAATCTTTGTTGTTCTTATTGGCGTTACAGCCACAGGAGAATTACAAGGAAACCCACTGATTAACAACGCTTTAAGACTAGAATTACCAAATTTAGAAGGTAAAGAAGTCAGATTTGATTGGGCGCAGAGCGCATTATGGGCAGTTACAACCACTGCTACCATGTCCGGTGCTGTGAATGCAATGCACGATTCTCTTATGCCCAATGGGACATTTTCTAGCTTATTCAACCTATTTTTACAAATAATTTGGGGTGGACAGGGAATAGGAACTGCTTATCTCTTCATTTATCTAATTCTCACAGTTTTTCTGACTGGTTTAATGGTAGGGCGTACCCCAGAAATTTTTGGGCGCAAAATTGAAAAACGGGAAATTGTTCTTGCTAGTGTGGTGCTATTAATTCACCCGATAATGGTTTTAATTCCTAGCGCTGTGGCTTTAGCTTATCCTATATCTCTATCGGGCATTAGTAACCCTGGTTTTCATGGTATTTCCCAAGTGGTTTATGAATACGCTTCAGCAGCAGCTAATAATGGTTCTGGTTTAGAGGGATTAAATGACGGTACATTATGGTGGAATTTAAGTACAACTGCCAGTATTTTTGCGGGACGTTATATACCAATTATTGCTCTACTACTATTAGCTGATAGTATGTCTGAAAAACAAGCAAGTCCAGAAAGCAAGGGAACTTTGAGAACTGATTCTTTGTTATTTACCAGTATTACTGCTGGTGTCACTTTGGTTTTAGGAATCTTGACATTTTTCCCCGTTTTGGCTTTGGGACCGATCGCTGAAGGGTTTAAACTCGCTGCTGGTAGTTAATATAGCTAAGATGCTGCTAGTAGTTAATATAGCTAAGATATAGCCAGGACTTACGCAAAATATCTCTCAAATCCTCATTTCTCCGTGACTTCTGTGCCTGGAGTGGTTCGTTATTCCATGAATCTTGCGTAAGTTCTAATAGCCTTTCTCAGTCTAGTGAGGTACAGAGATAAGAAATTAAACGCAGATAAACGCAGATAAACGCAGATAAATCTGTACCTCTGTGGACTAGGAAATGCTATAAGAAGATGAAGATAATTTTCCCTCTTCGTTTTTTGTTTCTTCTTCCTGACTCGGTAACTTCTAAAAAATTACTTATATATGAACTCAAACGGAACTAATTCTCACTCTAAAGCCCCCCGTCCTCGTTATCGCCGTCAAAAACACAGAAAAGCGCGGATAACGAACAAAGGACTTTATATTCGAGCCATTAGGGATGCTTTTATGAAATTGCATCCTCGATATGCTATCAAAAATCCGGTGATGTTTTTGGTATGGGTAGGAACAATTATCACCTTTTCTGTGACGATTTATCCCCAATTATTTGGACCGATAAACCAAAAAAACCCCTATTTATTTAATGGGCTGTTAACGGGAATTTTGCTGTTTACGATTCTATTTAGTAACTTTGCTGAAGCTGTAGCGGAGGGAAGGGGGAAAGCCCAAGCTGATACTTTACGTTCAACGCAGTCAGCTACTAACGCCAAAAAGATTGGTGTTGACGGCACAATTATAGAAGTTCCGGCCACGAGTTTAAACCGGGGGGATACTATCCACGTCGTATCAGGTGATATCATTCCTGCGGACGGTGAAGTGATCATGGGTGTCGCGTCTGTGGATGAATCAGCGATTACTGGCGAATCTGCTCCTGTTCTCAAAGAATCAGGTTCGGATGTTGCCAGTTCCGTTACAGGAGGTACACGCATTATATCCGATGAACTGATTATTCGTGTTACGGCTGAAGCTGGTAAAGGCTTTATTGACCGGATGATTGCTTTAGTAGAAGGAGCAGAGCGCACTAAAACGCCTAATGAAATTGCTTTAACAGTATTATTAGCGGTTCTGAGCTTGGTATTTCTATTTGTAGTGGCAACTCTTCCTGCCTTTGCTTACTATGTAAATAGTCCTGTTAGTGTACCGGTTCTCATTGCTCTGCTAGTAGCACTTATACCCACAACTATCGGCGGTTTACTGAGTACCATTGGTATTGCAGGTATGGATAGGGTAGCTCAATTTAACGTCATTGCTACCTCTGGAAGAGCCATAGAAGCCTGTGGAGATATAAGTACCCTAGTTCTTGACAAAACTGGGACAATCACCCTGGGAAACCGTTTAGCAGAGGAGTTTATTCCTATCAATGGCCACTCAGTTATAGAAATTGCTAATGTAGCTTTGGCAGCTAGTATCTTTGATGATACTCCAGAAGGTAAATCTATTGTTCGACTGGCAGAAAGGTTAGGTGCAAATTTTGATTTAGACCGTAAACAAGCCCAGGGAATAGAATTTTCGGCCAAAACTCGCATGAGTGGTACTAATTTACCTGGTGGTAGGGAAGTAAGAAAAGGTTCGGTAGAAGCAATTAAAGGCTTTATCCTATCGCGTCATGGACGGAATAATCCAGAATTAGATGTTGCTTATGAGCAAGTTTCTCGTCAAGGTGGTACACCCTTAGCGGTTTGTCTTGATCATGAAATTTACGGTGTTATCTATCTCAAAGATATTGTTAAACCGGGTATCCGTGAACGATTTGACCAACTCCGACGTATGGGGGTACGAACAATCATGCTCACGGGAGATAATCGTATTACTGCTTCTGTAATTGCTCAAGAAGCGGGAGTAGACGAATTTATCGCTGAAGCTACCCCAGAAGATAAAATTACTGTGATTCAACGGGAACAGGCTGAGGGTAAAATAGTAGCGATGACGGGAGATGGAACTAATGACGCTCCCGCTTTAGCACAGGCTAATGTAGGTGTGGCCATGAATACGGGAACACAAGCCGCCAAAGAAGCCGCCAATATGGTAGATTTAGATTCCGATCCTACCAAATTAATTGATATTGTTAGTATTGGTAAGCAGTTGTTAATTACCCGTGGAGCATTGACAACCTTTTCTATTGCAAATGATATTGCTAAATATTTTGCGATTATTCCCGTACTTTTCACTGCTGCTAAATTAGAAAGTCTGAATATTATGAAGTTAACTAGTGTTAATTCGGCTATTCTGTCCGCATTAATTTACAATGCTTTAATTATTCCCGCTTTGATTCCCCTAGCATTAAAAGGTATTCAATTTCGACCTTTGACAGCTAATCAACTTTTGCAACGAAATATTTTAATTTATGGCTTAGGTGGGGTAATTGCGCCATTTATTGCGATTAAGTTCATAGATATGATGATTACATTTGTCGGTTTAGCTTAAATTAAATTATTAAATTAAGCGGTTAATTATTCTTGAGATATCACTATTGTATAATCCAGTTTAATCAAGGATAATTGTAGGTTGGGTAGAGCGACAGCGAAACCCAACACATTCATGAAGTTCTTGGGTTTTGTTCCTCAACCCAACCTACACAATTTAACAGAATTGTTGTATAATCTGCATTTCTTAAACCTGATCTGATCAAACTGATAAAATTTATGAGATTATCCAGATTTAAATCCCAATTACCCATCATTATTTTTCTGGTGATGTGTTTAAATTTATTGATTGCTCCAGTGGTTTATGCTAATAGTGGTGGTAGCTTAGATAAAGTTTCTGCTTGGGCAATTGGTATTTTAGGTTTTACGACTTTAATGTTAGTAGTTTATTTGTTTATAGTCATTTTTCAGCCAGAACGCTTTTAATAATTTACCAATTAAAACAAGTTTAAATAAAATTAAAGATGAAATTATGTCTATTTTTAGAGAAATTTTCAGAGCGGTCAGAATTACTCTGGTAATTTGGTTATTAACGGCAATTATATATCCCCTGTTTATATTGCTAGTAGGCCAGTCAATTTTTCCATTTTCAGCTAATGGTAGTATCATATCAAATGTCAATGCTCAACCCATTGGTTCAACTTTAATTGGTCAAGGATTTACCTCAGACCGTTATTTTCATGGTCGTCCTAGTGCTGTTAGATATAGCCAAGGTCAAAAAGCTGAACCTACTGGTATTTCTGGAGGTAGTAATTTTGCTCCTACTAATCCTCAACTCCAGGAACGCATTCTCAAACAAGCTGAAGAATTGCAAAATGAAAATAAACAAGCTGTGGCTGATTTGATTTATACATCAGCTTCAGGTTTAGATCCCCATATTTCTTTGAAAGCAGCACGAGAACAAATAGCAAGAGTAGCACAGGCACGGGGGATAAAGGAAGATGAGATCATCCCGTTAATTACCAGATATATTGATGGCAGATTTTTGGGGATTTTCGGTGAACCTGGGGTAAATATTTTACGTTTAAATTATGCCCTGGATTTACAAGAGATCAATCGTGAACAAAATTAGTTGTTGGTCGGTTGTCAATTAGTCATTTTTTTTTGACATGGGTAATGGGGATGAATTACACTGCTATTGATATCCATAAAAGTATTTGAGTCAATGCACCCGACTCGTGTTATCGGTTTAATGAGTGGTACATCTGTAGATGGTATAGATACCGCTTTAGTGGAAATTTCTGGCAGGGATTTGGATCTGAAGGTGGAGTTGATAGCGGGGGAAACATATCCCTATCCCCCGCGACTCAGAGAACAAATTCTAGAACTTGGCGCTGGCGCTGCTGTATCAATGGCAGAATTAGCTACCATAGATGATGCTATATCCCGGACTTTTGCTGAAGCTGCCCAATTTATCCAAGTTGGTCATCAAGCAGCTACTCTGATCGGTTCTCATGGTCAAACTGTTTACCATCGTCCCCGTCAAGAAGCAGGGGAACTGGGTTATAGTTTGCAACTGGGACGGGGATCATTAATTGCCCATTTAACTGGTATTACTACTGTCAGTAATTTCCGAACTGCTGATATTGCAGTTAGTGGCCATGGTGCGCCCCTTGTTCCTAGAGTTGATGCCTATTTACTGGGTGATGCACAGGAGGAACGTTGTATACAAAATATTGGCGGTATCGGTAATGTAACTTACCTACCAGCAGTCAGTGATAATTGGTTGTCCCAAATTCGCGGTTGGGATACAGGTCCAGGTAATAGTCTATTGGATTTGGCTGTACAACATTTTACCAATGGGGCTAAAACCTATGATGAAAATGGTGATTGGGCAGCTAGTGGTACACCATGTTATCCATTGGTAGAAAAATGGCTCAGTCATGAGTATTTTCACTTACCACCTCCTAAATCTACTGGACGTGAGTTATTTGGTGTTGCTTATTTACATCAATGTTTAGAAGATGCTCAAGGCTACCAGTTCAGTACATGGCCTGCGGATTTTTTGGCAACCATTACAGAACTGACGGCGGTTTCTATTGTTCACAATTATGACACTTTTCTACCAAGAAGACCACATCAGGTGTTATTATGTGGTGGTGGTAGTCGTAATATTTACTTAAAACGGCGGTTAGAGTTGTTACTGGGGAAAGTTCCAGTTTCTACTACGGATAAGCTTGGTATGAGCGCTTCCTTTAAGGAGGCGATCGCTTTTGCGGTTTTAGCATACTGGCGCAGTATCGGTATTCCTGGTAACTTACCTTCTGTGACAGGAGCATCTCAGGAGGTGCTGTTAGGGGAAATTCACGGTAATTATCGCTAATTATCCCTAATTTCAGGCTATATCCCCGGATTTTTCTCTAGGCCATGCTAGAACCTGAGTCTAGACCCCACTGTTGTTTAAGCAGTTCTTGATAAGTTGCTTCACGCACCATCATTTGCCTATACAGCTTAACTAAAAAGTCTTGAGCTTGTTCATGGCTCATCTGTTGGACTTGTGTAGCAAAGGAGCAAATGCTAAATTGCTGTTCCAAGGACAGTTCAATTGGTTGATTCATAATGAACTCCAAAACAAACAACGTATAAAAACGACATTGACAACAGAATTGAAGAGTTAGGAGTCAGTAGTAAACAGTAAAACGGGCTTTTACTTGTTACTTAGGTTCTGTACTGCTTTTGTCTGCAATTTGCTATGTCACATAAACATCCGTAGAAGTGATTTCTGGATTTTGGTTAACATTTGTTTCTCTATATTAAGAAATATAACAAATGTTTGACAGTTTGCCCATCTTTTGAAATTTATTTCTCACTAGAGGTAACTAATTGGGTTTTCATCTAGATGCTGTAGACAGTTGACATGATATTTGCTGTTTATTTAGACATAATACCCGGTGGAATATGTCAGTTGGGGTAATTAGAAAAATTTAAACTCCTATGATATTTGGAGGGTAGAAATATTTTTAGCAAGTTATTGATAGGAAAAATGCTCAAATTGAACAAAATGTTAAGTATATTTAGGACTTGCAGAAGAAACAGAAAACCTGGATAATTATAGCACTTCCAGGTGTCCTGTGGTACAAAACTAACCCACTCTAAGACCAAAAGTTTATCTTTTGTCTCATTTAATACTTTTGAAACATCCTCTAAGATAGAAATCAAAAAATTTAGAAAAACTCAGTCATATGGTTAAAATAATTTCTCGCAAATATGTCGGTCAAGCCACTGTTTATGATATTGGTGTAGAAAGTGACCACAATTTTGTGATCAAAAATGGTTTTGTCGCTGCTAATTGTTTCAATAAATCTCACTCCACTGCTTACGCTTACGTAACTTACCAAACATCATATTTAAAAGCAAATTATCCATTGGAATATATGGCCGCGCTGTTAACCGCTAACAGTGGTGATACTGACAAAGTACGGAAGTATCTTGATAATTGCTCTAATATGGGTATCACTATTGATCCACCAGATGTGAATCGCTCTGGTCTAGATTTTACACCAGTAGATGGCAAAATTTTATTTGGATTTTCGGCGGTGCGAAATGTGGGACAAAATGCGATCGCTTCTATTTTAGAAGCAAGAGAACAATCAGGGGAATTAGTCCCATTTCAATCTCTCGCGGATTTTTGCGACCGTGTTGATTTACGAGCTATGAACCGGCGCACTTTAGAATCACTGATTAATTGCGGTGCTTTTGATAAAATTGAACCTAATCGCAACCAATTAATCCATGATTCTGAATTAGTTTATGAGTGGGCCCAATCCCGTGCTAAAGATAAGGCTAGTGGACAGGGAAGCATCTTTGATTTATTAGGAAGTGGATTTGCAGGTAATAATAATCAGCTACAGAAAAACTCTTTTGAATCTGCACCGAAAGCTCCTCCTGTCAATGATTTACCACCTCAAGAAAAGTTACGAATGGAAAAGGAATTATTAGGATTTTATTTATCAGACCATCCTCTCAAATCTATCAGACAATCATCATCTATCCTTGCACCAATTAATTTAGCACAACTGGGCCAACAAAAGGATGATTCTATACTTTGTGCGGTAGTAATGTTGAATAATGTTAAAAAAGTAATGACAAAAAAAGGTGAACCAATGGCAATTTTGCAAGTTGAAGATTTATCTGCTACTACAGAAGCTATTGTTTTTCCTAAAACTTATGAACGCATTAGTTCTATACTAGCAGTTGATGCTAGATTAATTATTTGGGGTAAGGTAGATCGTCGTGATGAACAAAGTCAATTTATTCTGGAAGATGCAGAAACTGTAGAAATGGTAAAAATGATTTTAGTGGAACTTAGTCCACAACAAGCGGGGACTATTGAAGAACAACATCGTCTAAATACAATTCTCAAAGCCCAAGCTGGAGATAAGGATAATAAATCAAAAGTACCAGTAATTGGCATTGTTCAAGCAGGAAATCATCGAGAAATTGTCCGGTTTGGTAGACAGTTTTGGGTACAAGATTCAGGAACAGCACTGCAAGCATTACAAAGTGCTAAATTTCACGCTGATATTAAACAATTGACCAGTGGTTAAGCATGAATACAAAGATGGCACATTTTTAAGACTTACCCAAAAACTCTCTCAATTTTCTATTTCTTTATGTATGTAATATCTTTCTTTAAGAGACTCTACTGATTAGCATGGTCTGTTAATAGGACTCTTATGTTTTCTGCTGCTTTATTAATTTGATACCTTATTTAATTTTAGTATATACTTACAATCAAATATAAATATTTACTATTAAATAATGAATACAATCTTATGCCATTGTAATGTGATCTTATGCTATTGTAATGCGATCTTAGATTATTGTCAGGCAAACTTGTACCTTAGTTGTATTTAAAGATAAAGCAATTGTTAAAACAGTTAGGATATAGATTAACAATTAAACTTAATCCACAAAAAATTTTTACTCATGATTTGTAACTTATAACTTCTGACTTAGTGACTTTTATTGTATGATTTTGACAGTGAAATTGTGAAAAAAGCGATTTGTTTGTCAATGCAAACCGCCTTAATTGCTGCTAAATATGTAATATTGCTATTAATTCTCCTTCTTTTCCTGAAAAAACTTTTGGTAGATAGTTTTAGTATCTTCTTCATCAACAGAAGTAGCTATCATTTGATAATCAACCAGGTTATCCACAAAAGGAACAGATACCTTAAATGTACCATCAGCATTGAGTTTGATATTTTGACCATCAATAGTGACAATTGCATCTTGTTTTGTTGCACCATAAATAACTAATTCCGTGTCAACAACAAACCAAAAGTCTGTACTGGGAGTACCAAAGACGTGAACTGTAGCAGAACGCGCCAAACATATCCACTGGTAATTATTAATTAAATAACCAATTTCTGTCATGTAATCACGTTCACCTTTGGGAATAGGTATATAACAATCATGGATTGCAGTTTCACATTCATATTGTTGCACCAATTCAGGAAGCTGATAGCTAAGGTCAAGATGAGTAACATCATAGAGACGTACAGCTAAAGTGATAAATCGTTGATTTTGTAATATCTGTTGATGATTTATAGCTTGTTTTAGCTTATCGCTATCAGAAATATACCAAGATACATAAGCCCATTTGGGAGTGCGGGGTGTGAAGACAATTCTGGTATTTTCACTCGCATTGATTTGATTAATAGTAGTCCAAGCTTCTATTTCTGCATCTAACCCCATTGCGATGTCTTCATCTGTGGTTGTAGGATGGAATGAAGTCGCTAATATCTCTTCTACTATCTCAGATGTATTAAGTTGAATGTCATTGGTTATCGAATTTAAAGCCTCTTCCAGATTCAATGGTAAATCAGACAGTAAATTTTGATCCTGTGGTAGTTGCTTAATAGGTGTAGGGGATATACCGAGTAATTCTGATAAAGATATATTGTTATCTTTCTTAAATGGTTTAGGAGGCGTATCGAGTAATTCTGATAAAGATATGATCTTAGGATCAGATTCAGATTCAGATTCAGATATTGGTGTTGGTGATTCAGGTGCTTCTAGCAGAGAATTGGTAAATTCATCTGTAGGTATATCTGCATCAATTAGGTTGTGATGAATATTGGGGATTTGTGGATAATGATTATTAACGACAATGACAGGAGCTTCTGTATCCCACATTATGCTACTATAGTCCGAATCAAGTTGATTAATTTCCTTAATTTCCTTTGCCTGATTGATTGAGGAAATTGTCTGTGGTAGATCTATAACAGCTAGATTACTTGCGGGTGTTACTTCTGGGGAGATTTCCTCTTGGAAGTGATTATCATTGAATCCATTGTGATTGTTAGTTGTGGTTGGTGTAGCTATCTCACCAAGGGTCTCCTCTGCTGCTTCCCCAAAGAGACACGTTTCAGGTATCGTCTCTGAATCTGATATATCTGAAGCTGAGATAGAATCTGTTTTTGAATTTAGGGACTGCTTTTTTCTTCTCCACCACAAAGGTAAACAGCTAGTTAAACCAGCAATTAAAAATAAGGGTAATAGCAGGAAGAACCCCAGATTTTTGGTGATCATTGAGGGCTGACTAAAGGGATTTACCAACTGTATTTCACCACCAATTCTGAGAGGCTGTTGTGTAACTCGGATTTCTGGAATAGTTGATAAAGATGGATTTTGATTAACTGTAGAGGTTGCTGTTGGGCTTACAGTAGAAGTTGTGGTAGGAGTTGCGCTAGGGGTAACATTAGCAAGGTAAAAAGCAGGAGAATGATTCTGAGACTTGGAGTGGACTGGTGCGGAAATCAAGAGATTTGCTACTGTGGAACTGGCAGTTATGGACATTAATAAAGCCAGATTGATAATTACGTTGTCTTTTTTTTGTTCTTGCCACATATATCCGTGATTAAGATAAAATAAATGGACCATTGACAAATACTGAAAATATTTTTTTTGATTGAGCAGACAGGCTAATTATACAACTTCAGTCATTTTTATCTGTAATAACACAAGTGATGAGAATAAAAAAGGAGTTAGAAGTTGGCGGTCGGCTTCCAACCCGTCCCGGAAATTTATTTCCGGTCTGATAGTTAAGGTGCTTTAAGATGCACTACAGGGGTTTCTGCTCGAGGTACATCCTAAGCCCCCTCCTCGCAGCCCCCTCAATCCCCCCGCTGCGGGGGGAAGAAAAGGATAAACTTTTGATATTGGAGGGGGTTGGGGGTGGGGTTCTTGTACCTCATAACATCGGGAAGTGCTGTATTTTAAAATAAAAATCAGAATTTATTTTCTCAGGCTAGGCACGCCCCAGGCATCGCTCTTTTCCCTACGTAATTACACGCTCAAGGATGGTGCTAAGGCTAAAGTTTTTGTCGGATCGCCAAGGAGTACGTGATCGCATAGGGTAAATAGTTCTACCTCGGTTTGCGTCTGTCGCATCAGTCGGAGAAAATGACCTTCGGTATCAACACTCAAGGCAATATAGTTAAGGAACATTTTTATGTAGCCTATACGCGATCGCTCTGGTATAGTTGAAGCGGTAGGAGTTTGCCATAAACGGTCAATATAGTCGCGTACCTCCACTAAAGGAATGGGTGTGATCTGCTCTCCTTGCAAAACCTGGCGAATTTGATGAAAAAGCCAAGGATTCCCAATAGCCCACCGTCCCACCATCACCCCTGCTGCGCCGGTTTGAGAAAGCACTTCAACAGCAGTTGTTGCTGAGTTGATATTACCATTAGCCAGCACTGGACAATGGACGCGTTTGACAGCCTCCGCGATTAAATCATATTTGACAGCGCCGTGGTACATATCTTTGACCGTGCGACCATGTAAACTTAGCAAGTCAATGCTGTGACTGTTGATTATATCTAGTATTTGGTAAAAGTTATTTGTATTTTCAAAGCCTACGCGCATCTTCACAGTCAAAGGGCGATCGTTCACAGCAGAACGCAGTTCACCTAAAATCCGCTCTACTTTTTCCGGTTCTCGCAGCAACCCACCCCCAACATTTTTGCGATAGATTCTTGGTGCTGGACAGCCCATATTCAAGTCTACTCCAGCAATATTATAGCGACAGAGTTCCTTTGCTGTTCGAACTAAGTCGGGAATGCTTTCGCCAATCATTTGTGCAAAAACAGGGCGATCAGTATCATTTTCGGTGATTGCTGCGAGAATGTGAGGATTGAGACGGGAAGTATCATTGACGCGAAAATACTCAGTGAAGAAGTAGTCAGGACTGCCGTAGTGAGCAATAACCTTCATAAACCACTTGTTGGTAACATCCTGCATGGGCGCAAGAGCGGTGAGGGGTAGACATGGATGAAGGGATTGGGGAAGCGATACCTGGGACTTAGAGATGAAAACTGTTGCCATAAATTAGATTGTTGTTACAGTTTTTGTTACAAACGGGACTTATACAGGGGATATGGAATAAACGAACTACTCCAGGGACGGAGAACACAGAGAAATGGAGATTTAGGGAGGGATATTTTGCGTAAGTCCTGTAACAGTTAACAGTTAAACTAGATCCCGAATTTTTCAAGAAGTCGGGAATCTAAAAATTACGGTTTTAGTAATAGATAAAATAATTGTCCATTGCTGACTGTCACCCCCGCTCTTTCTCCCGCAGCTTCACCTGTTCCTAAAAAGTAATCTACCCTCCCTGCTCCTTTAATTGCGCCCCCTGTATCTTGATCTAAAACGTAACGACTCACCAGCCGATATTCGATTTTATTACTATTATTAATATAGGGAAAAGGAGCGCGAATTAATGCTAAAGCCCCTGGAGGCATTAATGATTTATCTGTAGCAATAGAACGCTCTGGAGTTAGTGGTACACTAATAGAACCTTGGGCTGGTTTTCCGTAGGTTTCTCGAAAAAATACAAAACTGCGATCGCGCGGAATATAAATATTCAAATCCTGGGGATATTTGCGGAAATATTCGAGGATAATTGGCATATTTAACCCTTCTAAAGGTAATTTACCATCATCAACTAACGACCTTCCTAAACTTCTATAATTATAAGCTGTATTACCAGCATAGCCTATGGTTGTTTGTGTTCCATCTGTTAATTTAAGTTTGGCTGAACCTTGAATTTGAATTATATAAGGTTCAAGACGATTTCTAAACCAAAATAATTCTAATCCTTTTAATTTTCCCTTTCCACCTTGTAAACCATCTGCACCTTCTAATTCTAATCTGGTAGGATGGGGTTTAGCCCAAGATTCTAAATCAGCGGGATAGCGATAAACAGGATAACGAAACTCTTTTGTTGGTTGACGACTGGCTAAATATACAGGTTCATAATAAGCGGTAAATAAAACCGTTCCTTTATTATCTCTCCCTACAGATTGATAAAAAACAAATTCTTTTTCGATAGCTGCGTGTAAGTCTTGAGCCGATTTTGTGGAAATCAACAATTGACGAAATCTTTGCAAACTTTGATCAACTCTTTCTCTAGTAATTTCCGATTTTTGATAAGCCATAATCGCCTGTTCTGTTTGCAAATATTTCAGGCTATAATCTATAGATTGTAATAATGCTTTTTTATCATCATAAGTTGCTTGATCTAAACAGGAAATATCCTCTTGACAGCAAGTAACTGGTACTCTAGGAACAAGTACGGGTAACTTCTTTGGCTCTGAATTTACTAACGGTGGTAAATTCCATTTTGCTAACCGACATTCGGGGGGACTAAGTTCTTGATTGAGGAGTGGTTTTATCCCCACAATCAAACTGGCCATAAATACAGGTAAACTAATAGTAATATTGGCAAAATGCTGGCTATTCATTCATGTTATGGTAGGTAGCAACCGCAGACGGTGAAATTCGATTTAAATACCGGAAAATCCAATATTTGAATATAGTATCTAAAATCACGGGAAATGTGGCAATAAATAAGAAAATAAAATCACGATTAGCCGGTAATCCCCAATGTCGTGATATCCCTTCTAACAGCACTTCCCAACCGTGGGGAGAGTGAAATCCAACGAAAACATCAGTAAATAAAATGATGATAAATGCTTTAGCACTATCACTTAAACCATAGACTACGTTATCAATAAATTCTTTGAGTACAGCAATATCAGATTTACTCATTATTAACAACACGGTGAAACTAATTACCGCACAAATATCAGCAAATACATTTTTAATTGCATTATCACTTTCTTGACGAAATTCCTCTTTTACTTCCTCCGCTTTCTCTTTGATTTTATTTTCTAATTCTTCAGACCCCAGAGGAGGTGCATTAGTAATTAATGCTTCAAATTTAATTCTTTCTTCAAATCTTTGTAATTTTAATAGTCCTTCTTCTTCCATTTCTGTATTTAAGAAAATTTCCGCTTTTTCTTGATTGCGAAAATGTTCTACCAATGGTCCAACAATTAGAGCTTTGGAAATTTGATGAGTCAGGAGAGGAATGATAATAAGTAGCAGTATAAATCGGATAGAGATAATACTTCTTTTTTGTGCTTGACGAAAATTTCTAACTACGTCCTGCTCAGAACCCGGATCTAATTCTACTTGTAGCCGAGTGATAGTATTGAAAATTGAGCGGGGTAAAATTCCTGTAGTATTAGCTTTTCCTTTTCTGATATTTTGGTTAGATTTACTTGCTGTTTTGGGTGTGAATGGCTGAGATTTAACTAAATCTACGGGGACTTTAACAGGTTGAGAATTGGGATTTTCATAATTTTTGTATATATCATTATTATTGTATTTAGAAGTAACTTGGTCAATAAATTCTAGTTTCTCTAAAATTAATGCTGGGCTACTATATTCTATACCCACTTTCATGGCGGCTTTTTGCTTAGATTCATTAGCCAACCACTGACTCGCTTTAAACTCCGTCAGCCGCATTTGTACCGTTTTTAATAACTTTTGCAAATCTGTCTCAAAATAATCCATGACACTACTACTGTAGGTGGTAGACTCGGCATCTATTTTGTTACCATGGAAATGTTTTTCTTCAATTCCCTGGATTTTTATAGCTGCTTGATAAGCTGCTTCTAAAGAACGCTCTGGTGTCAGTAGATACCATCTGTAAGCAGCTAGTAAAAAAGGGTATATTTTTTGTTTAAACACAGTATTTTTCATTGAGACCATGATCTGGCATTATCTACTAAACTATTAAACTTAAATTAACCTAAAAGATATGGTTTCTTCTATTTGGATTTTTGGTACTAGTCGCAGTGGTAAAACTACTCGCTTGCTAAACCAGTTTAGTGCTTGGTTGCAAATAAAAGACCGTAAGTTGTCCAATTTATCTGACAACCCTATAAATCCAACTTTAAATTTACACCAAAGAGAACTAAGTATTTTATTACTAGCTGCTAATGATGACAACAGACGAGAATTAGCTGATAGAGTTACTACTTTGACCCTGGGAAAACATCCTATTCGTGTCAAAACAGCCTTGGGGTTTTTTCAAGATGAGGTAATTTTATTTTGGCCATTATTAATTGATTTATTGTCAATAAAAGCACAATTTCCGGTTAGATTACGTCCAGAAACGGAACAGGAATTAGCGACAAAACTCTGGAGTTCCCATTTAAACTCAGATATCTTGCGGCGTGTCGGTATAAATGAGTATCGTTTAGTTAGACGAATACTGGATTTATGGCAATTAGCAGCTTATAGCGGTGTATCCTGTGAACATATTCCCCAAATATTGCACAGTGGTATAGTAGATAATTCTATCAATTTAGAACCGGAATTTTTGGGTTCTTTACTACTAAATTGGCGAAATTGGTGTTTAGAACGGGGTTTATTGACTTACGGGCTAATTACCGAGCTATATAACCAAAAATTATTAACTCATGGTGACTATCAGCAGCATCTCAAGCAACGTTATCAGGGTATCATAGCAGATGATGTAGATGATTATCCGGCGATCGCTGCTAATTTATTTGAATTTTTGTTAAATACTGGTGCTGTGGGCGCATTTAGCTACAATCGTGACGGGGCTGTCCGCTGGGGTTTGGGGGCAGATCCTCAGTATTTATCCAGATTAACTAAATATTGTCAAGTAGAGAATTTAACTAAACCACATCCCCATAGTTTGGGATATTTTCTCACTGATCAAATGGTAGAATTGGTAACACATCCCATGACAATGTTGAGTTTACCAAGTTCTGTACAGCCTGTCCAAACCACTTCCCGCGCTGAGTTATTACGTCAAATAGCCCAGATAATAATTCATGGGGTCAAATCCGGGGAAGTAGGGGCAGATGAAGTAGCAATTATTGCACCAGGACTAGATGCGATCGCTCGTTATACCTTGGTAGAAATATTAACTAAACAAAATATTGAAGTAGAATCACTTAATGAACAGCGCCCATTAATTAGTTCCTCCGTAGTTAGAGCCTTACTGACCTTAATAGCTCTAGTTTATCCTGGTTTGGGGCGTTTGGTGGATAGGGACGCAGTGGCGGAAATGTTAGTTATTTTAAGTCAATATCAAACTCCAGAGGGGGAGAAAAAAGAATTTCATCATTCTAGAATAGATCCGGTGCGGGCTGGGTTAATAGCAGATTATTGTTTTGTCCCCCACCCCGACACACCCAATTTATTATCAGTGAAAACCTTTGAACGCTGGGATAGAATTGGTTATACTGCAACTCAGGCTTATGAACAAATATTACAATGGATTGTCCAACAGCGGGAGCAATATCACCAGCGACCTGTTGTCACTCCCATTTTTCTCTTATATAAAGCCATTCAAGACTTTGTGTGTAAGGATAAAAATCCTTCATATCAGGAATTATCAGCATTAAGAGAATTAATAGAAACTGCTCAACATTATTGGGAAATAGACACTCGCTTAAAACAAACAGATTCCTTATTACTTTCACTGCATACGCCAGAAACACTTAGCATTACCATTGCAGAATTTATTCAACTGCTACAACGGGGAACAATTACTGCAAATCCTGAACCGGTGCGTTCTATCGGTAGTAATAGAAAAACTGTAACTTTAGCGACTATATTTCAATACCGTGCCAGTAAAAAAAATCACCGTTGGCATTTTTGGTTAGATATTGGTTCACCCCTGTGGGCAAAAGGTGGCGCGGCTACTTTATTTGGTGCTAATGTATTTTTACAGCATAGACTAGGAAAACCTTGGACAGCAGCAGATGAACAATTAGCCGAAGAACAAAGATTACAAATAATTATCGCCGATTTACTAGCGCGTGTGTCTGATAAACTATATTTGTGTCACAGTGATTTAGCTGTAAATGGACAGGAACAAATCGGACCTTTGTTACCTTTAGTTTATGCTAGTGAGGTGGTGTAAATAGCGCTGGCTGAATAAAGCTAAAACCTTTTATTTTTTATTAATAAGGTTTTCAAGTATTTTTAGAACAAAAAAATGCAACTGTTTTGGCTTATACCTTTGCCAACACCCTGAAACCCTGTTGATAGGGTAAGGGTTTTATTGGGTTTGGGAATTATTTTTGGAAAATTGGCACAGGTATTGTCAACATTACAATTTGACTTGTGCCAAATGGCTGCGGGGGTTATAGGTACGGATAGCCCTGATTTTCTCATAGTATTCCCTTTCTTGGGGATTGAGGTCTTTTGGGGGAGCGATCGCTACTTTTACCAATTGATCACCGCGTCCACCCTTAGTTAGCGGCCAACCTTTACCACGTAGGCGTAGAGATTGACCAGAACGGACTCCTGCTGGTAATTTGACATTAACATGACCGTCGGGGGTGGGAACATCAATAGCTGCTCCTAATGTAGCTTCATCCGGGGTAATCAAGACTTCGCAGACCAGATGATCCCCTTCCATTTGAAAAAAGGAATGGGGTTGTAATTCCACTTTCAAGTATAAATCTCCCCGTTGTTGGGTCTGATGGTTAATTTGGCCTTTTCCCTTAATCCGTAAGCGAGTACCAGCTTTAGCACCAGCAGGTATACGCACATCAATAGTTTCGCTACCTAAACTAAATCGTTTTTCGACACCGGAAAATGCTTCACCTAAAGTTAAAGTAATCACTGCTTCTGTGTCTTGTGTTCTAGCAGTGTCTTGAAAAGAAAAATCGTTAAAACCCCCATATCTACCACCTGTTCTCCCAGTGGAGGTAGAATCTGTGGCGGTTTGTCGTCCACTGCGAGGACCAGCGCCACCAAATAATTCATTTAAGAAGTCATTAAAACTGCCGTATTGTCCGAAGTCAAAGCCGCCCATATCAGCACCAGGACCACCGGAGGGGAAACCTTGACCGGCTTGTTTCCAATATTGACCAAATTGGTCGTATTTTTTGCGTTTATCTGGGTCTGATAAGACTTCGTAGGCTTCATTTACTTCTTTAAATTTTGCTTCGGCCTGTTTGTTGTTGGGGTTAACATCAGGATGATATTTACGGGCTAGTTTGCGAAAAGCTTGTTTAATTTCTTCCGATGTGGCGGTTTTAGTAATTCCTAAAATTGCATAATAGTCTTTAAAGTCGGTTGCAGCCATTTACTAGCCTCCTGTGGAAATTTAAGTAGGTTGGCGTTAAAAATTGTCGTTATGACAAGGGAACAGGGAACAGGGAACAGGGAACAGGTTTTGGGCAACTTTACTTTTTGTTACTTATGTCGGTTTTTTCCGTTCACCTATTTAGGTTATGTTTTTTCTAAAATATGATATGTACTGTTTTCTTGGTCTAATGCCGAAAAGACTCTAAATATTAAATTAACAAAAAGTTCCCAAAGTTAAGTGTGGTTTTTGCCGAATGTACCGGGGCAATTCCCGTACTCTTGCCATTGTGAATGATAAATCAACTCATCTATTCCTTCTTCTAAGCTGGGGGGAGCATCCCGGATTTGGCGGTGCATTCGGAAAATGATGTCTTCGGGAACTTGACGAATTCGTCTTTGATTTCGGGCTAAACATAGCCAGATTGGGGTTCTGAGCCAAATTCCGGTAATGTGAGTCAAGCCAAAATCACGGGCTAGGGTAATCACTTCTCGACGGTTTTTCCTTTGGGTGTTGGTAGCATCGAAAATCACTCCTTGATCTAAGTTTATCGCTTGTTGAAATTGTCGTTCTATTTCTTGCCAAATTAGCGGCCAAGCCCCTTGAATTGCTTCAGAACCAAAAAGCTGCCCCCGGATGGCATCTGTGGAAATTAGCTGCATCTGGGAGCATTCTGTTAATAGTTGTTTTGCTAAGGTTGATTTACCGCTACCAGGAAGACCAATCAGTAAAATTAATTTAGTCATTAGTCAGTGGTCAGTGGTCAGTGGTCAGTTGTCAGTTGTCAGTTGTCATTTGTCATTTGTCAGTTGTTAGTGGTAAAAAAATAAGGAACAACCGACGACGAACAACTGACTAACTAGATGATTGTTCCATGGGGAATGACAGCATTTTTGAGAACGACGACAATGCCACTACGAATGTAGAAGCCTTGTTTTTCCCGTTCTGCTTCTTGGATGTTGTCTTTGTTGATGATTTTCACATCGTGACCAATGCGGGCATTTTTATCAATGATGGCACGACGAATAATGGTGTCTGTACCAATACCGACGGGAATATCATTTTCTTCTAGGCTGCATTGTCTCTCTACAAATGGCTGATAATAGTCAGCGCCCATAATCAGGGTTTCTTCAATTGTAGATCCTGATTCTATGCGCGATCGCACTCCTAAAACTGAATGTTGAATCCGGCAATCTTTCAAGATACAACCTTCACCAATCATAGATTCTGTGATTTGGCAATTCAATAGTTTAGAGGGTGGTAGATAACGAGCGCGGGTATAAATTGGTGCTGCTTCATCGTAGAAGCTAAAGGGAGGGAGGGGTTGCTTGGTTAGGGCTAAATTGGCTTCATAAAAAGATTCAATTGTCCCAATATCTTCCCAATAGTCATCAAATAAGAAGGCTTGAACGTTATGATCTTTAGCTGCGTCTGGAATAATTTCCTTACCAAAATCAGTCCGTTCTAAAGATTCTTTTAGCAACTTAATCAAAACATCTTTTTTAAAGACATAAATCCCCATGGAGGCGATATATGGCTGTAATTGAGCTTGTTCTGGCGTTAATCCCAATATGGTAGTATCAACACGCATTTGCGCTAAGGCTTCCCCTTTAGGTTTTTCGCTAAAGTCAATTACTCTTCCGGCTTGATTAATTTTCATTAAGCCAAAATCCGAAGCCCGACGATCATCCATGGGAATTACGGAAAGTGTAATATCCGCATTTGTATCTCTATGACGCTTGATAAATTGACGGTAATCCATACGGTAGAGATGATCACCAGAAAGAATCAGAAATTCCTCTACATCCCAATCCTGTAACATCCAGATATACTGACGCACAGCATCAGCCGTACCTTGAAACCAGTTCGGGTTTTCTGGGGTTTGTTGTGCTGCTAACACTTCTACAAATCCATCGCTAAACCCACTAAAGTTGTAAGCACGGGCGATGTGACGATTCAGGGAGGCTGAGTTAAATTGAGTGAGGACATAGATTTTGAAAATTTCCGAATTGATGCAGTTGCTAACGGGAATATCTATTAAGCGATACTTCCCTGCTACTGGTACTGCTGGTTTGGCGCGAAGCTTGGTTAACGGATAAAGCCGAGTACCCGCACCCCCACCAAGAATGATTGCTAAAACTTTTTTCACAAAATTTCTCCCGACTGCCTTTCAACTCTCATCTACAGTTTAGGACTCTATGTAGCAACTGATAAAGACAAGAGCAAAGAATCTTAGGGATGAATTTTTAGAATGGGCGTTAATTGGAGAAAATAGAACTGATGTACTATTTATTCATGCTCACACCAATCTCCAGATTTTCCTCCTGTTTTACTAACCAAATGAATCGCCTCAATCTGAATCGTTTTTTCTAACGCTTTAGCCATATCGTACAAAGTTAAAGCAGCAATAGACACCGCTGTTAAAGCCTCCATTTCCACACCAGTTTCCGCCTTAGTTTTCACAGTAGCATCAATTTGATAACCAGGTAGTTGGGCATCGGGGATAATCTCAAGGGTAATTTTCTGTAAAGGTAAGGGGTGACAGAGAGGAATTAAATTAGCTGTTTGTTTAGCGGCCATAATACCCGCCAACCTAGCCGTTGCTAAAACATCACTTTTGGGGGTGTTTCCGGCTTGAATAGCAGCGAAAGTTTCAGGTAGCATCCGCACCTTACCAGTGGCCACCGCTTGACGAATAGTGGCTATTTTACCTGATATATCAACCATTTGAGCCTCTCCTTGAGCATCCAAATGGGTTAACGAAAAAGAATTTGAAAAATGATCTTGCATAATTGGGAAACTGTGTGTTATTATAAATCTTGTAAGTCAAGGTTGTAAGTCAAGGGTGTGTAGCTCAGTGGACTAGAGCACGTGGCTACGGACCACGGTGTCGGGGGTTCGAATCCCTCCTCGCCCGTTTTATAATTTTAAATGCACAAGCCCCATTTTTGGAGTTTGTGCATTTTTAATGGTCTTGCCTCATAACTAGCAACTTGAGTTATTAGGAGATGTCTAATGATTAGCCGCAGATAAACGCGGATAACCGCGGATAAGTTGAGGATTTTAAAACCAGACGCGATTTATCCAGATTAATCAAGTTTTAAGGCATTAACTGGTACATCGTCCCAAGATTTGACTGTCCGTAATTTTGCAATCCAACCTGCTGCTGTTTGTACTGCGGTTAAATTATTCTTGAATGACTGATGACAATCAAGTGCCTGAGACTCGTTACAACAGGCAATACAGGCATGAATCATCCCGGAAGGATCAATTTGCTCATTTACCCAAATAGTCATGTTTTATCCCCCTTAAAATAAAAGCGGCGGTTATTTTTTAGATCTCACAAATCAAAAGCAAAAATCAAAGGTAAGGCAAAATACCGCTAGTAACTAAGAACTCAATGTTTAGGGTTTTTGAGTAGCGATCGCTAATTTTGCCCCTTGTACCTGACGCACTTTATCCATAACTAGCACAACTTGACCATGGGTGGCACTTTGATCAGCGTTAATAATTACAACTACTTCTGTATTTTTTCCCTTTAATTGTTGTACCCTAGTTGGTAAAGTATCCAGGGTGACAGGCTGGCGGTTTAAACTTACATCCCCTGCTGAGTCTATTGTGACAGTAATTGGTGTGGCTGATGATTGGGTTTTGGCGGTGCCAGCTTTGGGTAAATTAACTGGTAATCCTTCGGAACGATTTAGAAATAAAGTTGACATGATAAAAAATGTCAAAATCGCAAAAATGACATCAATCATCGGGACAATATTAATCTGGGCTGGTAAATCAGGTTCATCAGGTAGACGCATTATGATTTATGTCCTCTTTCATAGTAACGACGATAAAGTAATTCTAACTGACCACCATACTCTTGAATCCAAGCAATTTGGCGTAAATACATTCCGCGAAAGGTGTTAGCAAAAAACAGAGTAATAATAGCTACCACTAATCCTGAAGCGGTGGATACTAAAGCTTCACTAATCCCAGAGGTGACACCAGCGGTTTTTGTCCCCCCAACATCGCCAATATTTAATGATGCAAAGGAGGTAATTAAGCCTAATACTGTACCTAGTAGCCCTAACAAGGGGGCTAAACCAATAATGGTATCAAAAATGTTCTGAAACCGTTTTAACAAGGGAATTTCTGCCTGTGCTTCACTTTCTAAAGCCAAACGAAATTCTTCGGGGTTGGGTTCTTCTAATACTAAGGCTGCTAAAAAAATCCGGGCTATAGGTAAATCAGCATTTCTATGTAGTATGTCTAAAGCAGCAACTACATTACCCTGACGATAAGCTTTGAGAACATTTTGGACAATGCGGTTTTGACGATTACTGATTTTTATCCAGAAGATAATGCGTTCGATAATTAGCGCCACTCCTAACACCGAAAAAAACAGTAGTGGCCACATGACTACACCACCGGATTTGAATAAATTACTAATTTCCATTGACTATTTTGCTTATCCTTGTGGAAGATTTTATATTTAGGGCTTGCTGAATAAGTTGTCTGTGAGGGTAGGGAACAAGGAACTCTTAACAGTGAACAGTTTCGGCTATCTGGATATCCTCAGTTTCCCAGATCCGACAAGGAAAAATACAACTGTTTTGAGAGACCATAAGTCAAAACCTTGTAGTTTCTTGTTCTAAAAATCCACAAAACCCTTATTGATAAACGTTTATAGCTTTATTCATCCAGCCCTAGTTACGACTGAGTGGGGAATGTCGAATTTAAGAGAGCGATCGCCATTGGTAAAATCCGATGCTCTTGCGCTTGAATTCTAGCGTGGAGTGTTTCTGGTGTATCCTCTTGGAGGACGGGAACAGCCGCTTGCATTAAGATATTACCGCTGTCAACTTCTAAAGAAACCAGATGCACAGTACATCCAGTGATTTTGACTCCAGCCGCTAAAGCCTGTTCTACGGCTCGTACTCCCTTAAAACTCGGTAATAAACTGGGATGAATATTAATCATCCGCTGGGGAAAAGCGTCAATTAAGACTTGTGTAACTAACCGCATCCATCCTGCCATAATCACAAATTCCACATCATACCGCTGCAATATTTGGACAACTTTACTATCAAACTTTTGCCGACTTTTATAATCACGATGATTTAATAGTATAGCATCTACACCCCATTTTTCAGCCCTAATTGCCGCCTTAGCATCAGGATTATTGTAAATTAAAACTTGAATTTTGGCGTTAATTTTACCATCAGCAACAGCTTGAGAAATTACTTCAAAGTTAGTTCCATTTCCAGAGGCCATAATTCCTAGTTTTAAAGGTTGATTAAATGAACCTTGGTAATTATAAATATCAGGAGAAATCAGACTAGAACAATTATTTATTATGGAATCATTAATCATATATGGGAATCCTCAATGGTATGTAAGAAAATATTTTGGTTCTTGCGTACTTACTATGCTAAATTAGTTGTTAAAACTGCAAAACCCTTACTATACAAGGATTTTCACTTAATTCATCGGTCAATTTGAGATGAATTTGGCATCAAAAACCATGAAACCTTTTATTTATATGGGTTATTTGGCATAACAGGTACGGAAGAGCCAATATTTTTGCTAGTCAATTACTTAAAACTCTCGTCGTAAGAAGATAAGAATAGCAAATGTTAAAAACATAAAGCTGTAAAGCAAGCCATAACCAGTATTGGTGATTAATGTTATCGTGTTGGGTAGTGCTTCTAAACCGTAAACCGCATCATTTTTTAGATCTAATCTGGATAAATCTGGTAATATCAGGTATAAAGCTTGGGTAATGCGTTCTATACCAGGGTTATTACTCAATTTACCTAATGCAACTAAATCTTGAGTAATATTTCCCATTAAATATACTGCATAAGTTAGGGCAGTGGCAATTAGGGAACTAGTAAAAACTCCTAGAGTAATAGCTACGGCAGTAATTAAACATAATTGGAAAAATATAAACAACGTAGCCAGAAAAATGCTGCTAATTGAATAGGATATTTTGCCAATTTGCAAAAATCCTAAATAAATCATTGTCATTATGACAACTAAAACAGCTATAATCGCTGATAGCCCTAAATATTTACTGGCAATAAATTCACTACGGCTGATGGGTTTGGCAATCAATACTAGGATAGTACGTTTTTCGATTTCTTTGTTAACTAATCCCGTACCGATAAATATAGCCACAATTAAACCAATGATATTCATGGTTGCCAAACCAAAATCTAGAAAGATTTTATCAGAAGTGGTGGCTGTAAATTCAGGAATCGCCCGGAAGGCCAGAGTGAGTATGAGTGCATAAAAACCAATTATGTACAGGATGCGATCGCGTATCACCTCCTGAAATACATTCTTGGCCATGACAACAGTTCTAATTACATTCATATTTGTTAGTCATTAATTATTAGTCATTAGTTCTTAGTTGTTGGTTATTGATTTGCTTTCGTTCTATTTTACCTTAGTTTTGTTACTTTTTGGGTGGGGGAGAACCATTGAAAAATTTACTTGTGCGATCGCAAGAAATCTTGGCAACTGTATTCTTATTATCTGTCTGTTGTCCCGATTGAGACGGTTGAATAAAACAAGATTTTTTCCAGTAAAATCCTTTGGAATTGGCACTCGGTCCATTCCAAATAGTCAAAATATCTAGCTGATATCCAGATTTCATATTAACTAGACGAGGTTCAACACTCCAGAGTTGTTTTTCTTGGGATCTACTGAGGTGATTATTAATTGTTCTCTTCCCCAAGTTCCCTAGCTGCTGATCAGCTTCTAGTAACCATTTTTCTACTTCTGACCAAGGTTTATTGGCAATTTGTTGCTTAACTAAAGGTTGCAGTTTATTTAAAATCAAATCACCATTTTTGGGTTTTTTTGCAGGTGGTTCTAGTCTAATTACAAAGGCGCTTTTCTGAAAGTTGTCTGCACGTAAACTAGGATAGTCTTTTAACCACTTATCTATAACGAAGTAAAACTGCAACCAACAACTAATTAGCATACACCAAGATAACAAAATTATTATTTTTTGCCTATCTTGTAATTTGGGCAGTTTTGCTTTTGCGGATCTTCCTCCCGTACCTTCAAAGAAGTTAGGTATGGCCGTAACAATTGCAGATATTGTTGGCCAAATAACTATAGTTTTAGCTGTTAATATATTCTCCTGATGTCCAAAGGCAAAGACGCTAACTAAGAACCCTGTGATTATTGCCCCGACTGGCATAAAAGTTCCGGGAAATCTTAAAGGATCATCGGTGGTATACCAAGCTGTTCCTGCTAACAAAAATAGCCAACCACAAAAGGCAATAATATCTTTGACAGATCCTACCGCAAAATATGATATTCCCCAAGAAAAAACACTCAAATAAATAAATGTCTGCCACGAGTATGCTTTTGCTGGTGTCAGAAATGTTTGCAACCCGGCGAATAAACCTTTAATAAATTGAAATATGCCCAGTATTTCCTTAAATAATGAGTCCATGGGATTACCTCTAACTAATAAAGTGATTAATATTGATCATCTTACAGAATACAGAGAACGAATTAATAAGATGATGGTTATGGCAGTGTAACTCAGTGAATTTGCTATTAAGATTGCAATTACTAAATTAGTATTTTGCAACTTAGCTATATTCATATAAATTGCTCTTTGTTGTGAAGAAATAATGTCTGTTTCTGTTTTTTTTCCACCTTCATCCATAACAATGATCAGCATTTTCATAATTAAGAACTTAATTATAAAAGTCGCTAAAAAAATAGTAAATGATAACAAAATTATCAGGGAACTGATACTAGTGTCTTTTAGCTTATTAAAAAATACATAATTAATCAGTTCTGATTTGATATTAGTAGGTAATATGGGTTCGATCACAAAAAAGATAATCCAGCCAATTACACTAGAAAAAACATTAATGGTAATGGCATAAAAAATGCTGGTCTTCTTATCAAACTTTAGCCATTTATTAAGAACGGAAGCTTCTATGGGAATGGCTGCTAGTAAGAATAATATTTCAAAAAATATTGCCCCAATTGGCAAAATTATGGGTAGTGATAATTCTTCAGACATATTTGTTAAAAGTCTAAGTTAGAACCATTTGGGCGGTTATAATCCGCGCTTACATTGACGAAACCCACCTGAGTGAGTTGATAAACCTGATTTTTGGCTGATAAAAAATACTAACAACCCGCAATTATCTCATGTTTTGGTATTTATAATCTGAGTATTTAAAGATTTTTTATGGAAATTATCAATACATTTACTTAATGTAAATACGTAGGCAGAAAACCGTACATCCTCAGCCCGGTTTCGTTAAGATAAGGAATTACCACTTTATAGCTTTTCAAAAGATGACAAGGAACGGTATCGGTATTCGCACAGCGCAAGTGCGTTCTGAGCGGCTTACGGGTCAAATTCACGTCTATGATGGTTTGGGCAAAGGTAAGTCCCAAGCGGCTTTAGGGGTGGTTTTGCGCTCGATAGGTTTGGGAATTAATACACCAGAGGATTCTTATAACCGGGTGTTACTGTTGCGGTTTTTAAAGGGTCCAGAACGGGATTATGATGAGGATGGAGCAATAGCGGCTTTACAGCGGGGATTTCCCCATTTAATTGACCAAGTTCGCACGGGAAGAGCCGAATTTTTCGGACATGATCAAATTACACCTTTTGATCGTACGGAGGCTACACGGGGTTGGGATGTAGCCAAAGGTGCGATCGCTTCTGGTTTATACTCGGTTGTAGTTCTGGATGAAATTAACCCGGTTTTAGATTTAGGTTTGCTATGCGTGAATGAAGTCATAAACGTTTTAAAATCTAAACCCCAAGAATTAGAAATCATTACGACTGGACGCGCTGCACCACAAGCATTATTAGATATTGCAGACCTACATTCGGAAATGAAACCTCACCACCACCCCACAGCCGCAGAACTGTTTATTGAAGGGATTGAAATTTATACAGGTGCGGGTAAGGGTAAATCTACCAGTGCCTTGGGTAAAGCTTTACAAGCTATTGGCAGAGGTATCAATCATCCTGGTTCTAACCGTGTATTGATTATGCAGTGGTTAAAAGGTGGTAGTGGCTATACTGAAGATGCAGCTATAGCCGCTTTACAGAAATCCTATCCAGAAGTAGTAGATCATCAACGTTGTGGACGGGATGCCATTGTTTGGCGTAATTCGCGTCAAGAATTAGACTATATAGAGGCGGAGAGAGGTTGGGAAATTGCTAAAATGGCGATCGCTTCTGGTGTGTATAAAACTATCATTCTCGATGAACTCAATCCCACTGTGGATTTAGAATTATTACCTGTTGATCCTATTGTCCAAGCATTATTACGTAAACCCCGCGACACAGAAGTGATTATTACTGGTCGCTGTCAAAATCAACCAGCTTATTTTGATTTAGCCAGTATTCATTCTGAGGTTTATTGTCATAAACATTACGCAAATGAAGGCGTGGAATTGAAGCGGGGAGTTGATTTTTAACCGTAGGGGCGCAGGGTCTGCGCCCTTCGTTCTATTTCTATTTAAGGTATAAGTAGGTTGGCGTTAAAACTTGTCGTTATGACAAGGGAACAGGGAACTCTTAACTGGGAACAGGGAAGAGGTTTTGGGCAACTTTACTTTTCGTTACTTATGTCGGTTTTTTTCCGTTCACCTACTTAATATTTTTATTTGGGTTGAGAAAAACCAACCCAAAAATCACGATTATTGATGATCTTCTTGATTTAACCAAGTTATTAAATCAGCAACTTCAGAAATATTAAACAACGCTGCACCTAAATTTTCTAGCTGTTCAACAGGTAGGATTTTCACTCTTTCAAGTATTTCAGAATCAATTTCTCCAAATCTTTGATTTAGTAGCATTACACAAAATTTAACTGCCTCTTTTTCTTCTCCTTTTTGGAAAATGTCCTGATAAATTACTGATTCTTGCATAATATCCTCACTCAATAATTGACGAATAAAATCTTTAAATTATAAATTGTCTGAATCAGATATTGAGTAGGTTGGGTTGACGTTAGGAAACCCAACATTTTCAAGCATTTGTTGGGTTGCGCTGTCGCTTAACCCAACCTACACAAACTATTATTGATGATCCTGTTGATTTAACCAAGTTATTAAATCAGCAACTTCAGAAATATTAAACAACGCTGCACCTAAATTTTCTAGCTGTTCAACAGGTAGGATTTTCACTCTTTCAAGTATTTCAGAATCAATTTCTCCAAATCTTTGATTTAGTAGCATTACACAAAATTTAACTGCCTCTTTTTCTTCTCCTTTTTGGAAAATGTCTTGATAAATTACTGATTCTTGCATAATATCCTCACTCAATAATTGACGAATAAAATCTTTCTCAAACCGCAAACCGGCTAAAATCTCTGTGTAAGCTGCAATATCCTGTTTAGTCTCCCTGTCTGCAATTTTAGCAAGATTATTGGCAATCTGAGATAATAAACCTTGGGGTGAATTTGTCCGGGTTAATGGTGCTAATGGTAATAATGGCAGACTATTTAAAAATAATTCTGGTTCTTCTTCCCACATTCTGATGACACGGTAACGGTGTCTGGTTGTTTCGTTAACATATTCTTC
This sequence comes from Dolichospermum sp. FACHB-1091, assembly GCF_014697585.1. Classification (GTDB taxonomy): domain Bacteria; phylum Cyanobacteriota; class Cyanobacteriia; order Cyanobacteriales; family Nostocaceae; genus Dolichospermum. The sequence goes on from NZ_JACJSB010000011.1 coordinate 73,951, forward strand.
AGTAAAAACAATTGGATCATCTGTTTCTTGTAAGAAAATCACTACTTGAGTAACGGGAACTTGATATGTACGGATTAATCTCACTGAATAATCTAACTCTCTAAACGGAATGGGAGGTTTAGATTGTGGTTTGGTTTGAAATTCAATATGTAAAATGCGATTTTCTGTTTGTAAGAAGGTGACAAAATCAGCGCGAATTGGTTCTATACTCAATTCGGTTTTTAAAACTTTGATTGTTTTTGGTTCTTGGGGAAGTAACCATTTAGCAAAATCAAAGGGATATTTTTCTGCTAGTAGTTTACAAACGTTGTCAAAACTCATAGGGTGATTAAAATTAAATTGTCTGAATCAGATATTGGGTGGGTTGACGTTAGGAAACCCAACATTTTCAAGCATTTGTTGGGTTGCGCTGTTGCTTAACCCAACCTACGAAAACTAATTAATATCAGAAGTTGGGGACATGGATAAAGTGATATTATTGAGAACTTTCGATAATTTGAATTTCCTCTGCTGTTAAATTATATAGTTGATAAACCATTTGATCAATTTCTGTTTCTAATGCGGTTGTATCTGCATTGGGATCTGATTTTTTAGCGTTGAGAATTTGATCAACTAATTGCGTCAAAATATTTTGATCACGATCAGAAATTTGAGGAATAGGAATTTGTTCAAAGTATTGAGGTTTTACTTCAATATAACCACCACTTCTGACAACACAAATATTTCTCAAAAAATACCAAATAACTTGAGAGTTAAGGATACCAAGTAAATATTTCTTCTTGACACTTATCGGTAAAAATACTGCTGGTGCATTGAGATAAGTACCTGATTCATCAAAACAAAATTTATTTGAGCTTTGCAGATTAGGAAATATAATTTTAGGTTGGGTAAACAGATCATAATAAGCACAGTTTCTTAATTCCCACCAATATTGACCTTTATCATGTCTTTCTTTAGCTTTTGTCTTAAACTTTAATAAATGGTAAAAAATACTTGGATATTGTTTTCTCATCTTTTCTAAAGCATCTTTTTCTGTTAGTTTACCAAAATTTAATTGTGTAGATTTACTGGCAAATATTATCATCCATTTAGAAGTAGATGGAGTAAACCATTTTTTAATATCTTTCCCATCAAAAATAGGTTTTAATTCCTGATCATTAGATATTTCTTGATTAATAATAAAAGCCTCATTTAATCCTGTTAATATACCACGATAACATTTACCAAATATATCTATAATTCGCTTATTTTGATTGAGTCTACTTAATAATTCATGCTCAAAATCATTTCTAAAATGCCAGACATCAGCTAATAATGATTGATGAGAAATTCGGCTAAAATATTCAGCATTAAAAATATTTTTCTTGTCATTATATATAGTTTTATTAACTTTCATAAAATCAAAACTTTCATTAATATTATCAGATTTAGAAGCAAGAAAAATAATTGGATAAGTAGTAGCTTCATCAAACACAACTACAGAAGTCATATCTAAATACTTTTCAATTGTAAAATTTTTGATCACAAAATCTCGTAATGTCTTACCAGCAGTTGTTTTATCATAAGTATTGTTAATAAAACAGAATTTACCCTGATTGACTAATATTGAATATGAAAGCTCATAAAAATAATAAAATATATCTCCAGCAGTAACGAAGGTACTAAATTTATTTTTTAAGTAGATTTTTAAAGCTCCTAATTCTTCTGATCTAATATAAGGAGGATTACCAATAACCACATCAAAACCGATAAAAACACCGTCATCATTTAATACTTCAGGAAATTCAAAACGCCATTCAAAAGCATTTTCATATATTTTACCATTTTCTATTTCTTCAATCTCAACTTTTAACTTATTAATTTCATTATTTAACTGATTAATTCTTTGACCACGGATTTTTTTCTCATCTTCACTTTCTTCTAGTAATAAAGTTTGATTTTCCAGATTATAAACTTCTCCCTCTAATTGTCTTAACTTAGTTTTATTAGGATCACTTAATCCTAAAGTTGTTTTAAAATTACTTTTAATATTGTTAATTAATTTTTCCATTGCTCTTTTTTGTTCTCGGTTCTCAGCATTGCGGTAAGTTTTGACAGCATTTTTATAATCTTCTATAGTGTATTTCTGCTTACTTAAAGCAACTTGCAAATTACCATCTAAGGAAAAGCGACTAATTAAAGAATTACCACATTTAATATTAATATCAATATTGGGTAAAGTCTCCAATTCTCTCATATTCCCCTCTCCTCCCAGGAGAGGGGTTAGGGGTGAGGTTTCTCCTCCCAGGAGAGGGGTTAGGGGAGAGGTCTTATAATAAGCATTTTTCAAAAGTTCAATCCATAAACGTAACCGACAGATTTTTACAGAGTTGGGGTTAATATCCACACCAAATAAACAATTTTCAATAATCGTTTGTTTCTCATGAAATAGAGTTTCTTGTACTCGTTGACTTTCCTGATTTTTCGGGTTATATTCAAATAATAAACCATGCTCATCAGTCACAATTAACTCATCATTAGCAACCTCAAAACTATATTCCTTTAATCTCTTACCTTGTCTATCAAGTAAAATTTTTAACTCACTTTTAATCGCAATAATTTCATTTAAAGCAGAAACTAAAAAATGTCCTGAACCCACAGCAGGATCACATATTTTCAAATTGTTAATAAGATCATTAGCTGCTTTTTTATCCTCGATTTGATCATATAAATCATCAATAGTTTCACAATTCCAACCTTTAAGATAATTAAACTTTTGAATAACCGCTCTTCTAATGGTTTCCCGACACATATACATAGTAATAAAACCGGGAGTAAAGAAAGAACCATCTTTATAACCATTAATTTTCTCAAAAATTAAACCCAATACAGAAGCATTAATTAACCTTTTATTTTCTTCCTGAATTTCTTCCCCAATGTCACTACTAAAATTGTAAGCATTGAGAAAAGCAAACAGATATTCTAAGGTATTAATTTCTCCAGTCAGTTTTTTACCATTGTTATCTTTTAAGATAGTACCAGGAAAAATGGGCAATTTTTCATTTCTCAAATTGCTAATACAAATAGTTTCCTGTTCAATGTCTGTCGGTTCAAACAAAGAACTATTCAAATAAGGAACATGAGCAAATCTTTCTTGTAATTTTTGTTGTAAATTCTGACTTCTTTCCTGTGGTTTACGCGCTAAAACACTAAAAAATAGACTATTGAGATCATCATAATTTGCAACTTTTTGTAAATTCAAGAATCCCCAAGACGGATCATTTTTATGATATCTAATTAATTGAGCTTCTAATAGTTTTAAAAACAGGATTCTATTCATCCAAGTAATTGCTAATTCTAACCCTAGATTAAAAAGTTGTTCTTGATAGGTTTCTCCAAATTGTTCTGGTTTTTCTAAACGAGAAATTTTATCTAAACTATCAATTTGGGAAATAGCATTTTCTATCAAAGAACCAATATTTCTATCATGTTGTTTTTTGCGTTTAATCAGCTTTTTACCACCTTCCTTAGTTTCTACCAAACCGATAATATGTAATAATTCACTGTAAAAACCTTTATCAAGGGTATTACTATCATTAATAAAAGGTAATTTTAATAAATGTTCTGGAGAAAATAGTTTAAATAGGGAAATTAACTTATGTTCATCTGGATGCTTACCTGGGTTTAAATATTCCTGATATTCTCGAATATCAAAATGGGTAAAGGTAATTTTATCGGTAATTTCAGTAATAGCAGGTTGAGCAATTTCTTTATAGAAAAATTCAGTTTTTTTGCTAGTTAATCTCCCTGCTTCAAAATCAGTAAATTGTTTAACCAGAGATTTATTACCAATAAATAAGTTTTCAAAGGTCTGAGCATCGAAAATAAACCATTCGTAAATATTAGTAGCGATTAAATATTTAATTTCTAAATTTTTCCCTGTTAAACGTTCTCGCAAGAAATATAAAACTAATTCCTGAAATGCTTTAGTATTGAGATGATCAACTTTCAACATTTCACTTTTATTATTTGGCTTTTTAAATTCTAAAATCACCCCCACACTACTTTTAGCATCTTTACCATTATAAATAACTAGATCATTGCGTCCCTTAGTATTAATAAAATGATTTGCACGATAAAAAGTATTCTTGAAAAAATCCACAATGAGATTTTTATGAAATTCTTCAGATTCCGATTCATTAATTTTATTAATTAGATTTTGCAGATGATTTTTAAAATTTTCAACATCATTTCTAAAGGGGTTAATTTTCAGAAATGCTTTATTTAATGCTTCTCTAGGTTGCAATTTTTGTAAGTTCATTTTTTCACACCTTGATATTTATTAAAGTTGGTTAATTTCCACAGGACTTACGCAAAATATCTCTTAAATCCTCATTTCTCCGTGACCTCTGTGCCTCTGTGGTTCGTTATTCCATGAATCTTGCGTAAGTCCTATTCCATTATCTCATAAAACATTCTGTAAATCCCTAAATCCTGTACTTCGACTAGCTCAGTACAAGTCGCTCAGTAACCGAACACTCTGGGCTTGTGTCATGCTACGCTATCAGATAATTAATTATATAATTTAGGACTTACGCAAGTGTCAAACCAAAAATCTGTTGTAGGGTGCTTTACTGCTGGATAAATCCTGCAAATAAACAGATTGTTGATATCTGACGCACCCTACCAATGTGCCAGTTGCGTAAGTCCTGGCTGTGTATTATTATTTGTGTATTATTATTTATAATATACAATTTAGAGGAGTATGAATAATATGACCATAGATAACAATACCTTAGATCTAGTCACCGGGGGATTAGCGATCATGATTTTAGCAGGGGGAATGTTGATGATGTTTACTACCATTTTCACTACCAAGAAATAATTAATGCACCCAGGGTTTCTGGGTGATTAGTAGTATAATTTAAGAAGCATCTACACCAAAAGCTATTCTAATTACCCAAAATATCATTAAAGTTGCGATCGCTAACCAATCGGCCATTTTTAACTTTAATTCTTGCCATTTAACCTGATGTTCATTGGGACTAGTAAACCCCCTAACCATCATCGCATTTGCCATTTGTTCAGCCCGCAAAAGGATATTTTTTAATAGTCTCTCAGTCACAATTAACCAAACTTTTGCTCCTCCTTTTAATCCTAGCTTTTTCCAATTAATTGATCTAGTCATGATAGAACGAACTAAGTTTTGGATTTCTTCTAAAACCAAGGGAATAAACCGCAAAGATAAAGTTAGAGTTAGGGTGATTTCTGTAACTGGAATATTCAATTTTCTTAAAGGCTGCATTAAACTTTCTATTCCTGAAGTAATTTCCTCCGATGCGGTTGTGAGTAAATATAAATTAGTGCTGTAGATTAATGTAAAAACTATTGTACTCAAACTAATTGCTAAATCCCAAGAACGGCGACTGACTTTCACAAATCCCTGGTGAAATAACACATAGCTATATTGTTTATTACTATCTGCTATTTTCGGAGTAACTTGGGTATTTTTATCAGTGCTTGGTTGCGTGAGAATTTGTTCATTTCTAGGTAAACGGGACTGATAATTTATGCCTAATCCATCAGGACTAATTGCGCCAATAGCTAATACTAGGAATGATAATACCAACAGCCAGCCCATTTGTTGTCGCCATACTCTTGGGGGGATTTTAGCAAACACAGTAAAAAGAATTAGCAGTAATACCAGTAATACCCGCCAATAATTATTAGCGAAAACATAGCTACTTAGAAAGCTCAATAACCAAATTAACTTAACTCGCGGGTCGAGTTTATGTAACCAAGTTTGCGGTTCTTCTAAGTAAAGTCCGATGGGTAGCGATCGCAGTAAATCCATATTTTTGTCATTGGTCAGTTGTCATTTGTCAGTTGTCAACGGCATCAAGTCCAGGAAGATGATCAACTGACAATAGTTTTTTATTTTACACGAGTAGCTCGATTCGGACCACCAATTTCCATGTCTCGAACTTTCTTACTGCGCCAAAATAGACGAATGGGTGTCCCTTGAAAGCCCAACTGTTTACGGAATTGTCGTTCGATGTAACGGCGATAATTCTCATTAAAGCGTGTAGCATCATTCACAAACAAAGCAATAGAAGGAGGTTGACTACTCACCTGAGTCCCATAATATATTTTACCCTGACGACCGCCTCGGGATGTCGGTGGTGAATGCCAACTGATAGCATCTTCTAGCACTTCATTAATTACTGATGTACTTACGCGGCGTTTATGTGATTCAGCGGCTTCATTGACCAATTCTAAAATTTTTTCTACTCTTAATCCCGTAACTGCACTCACAAAAATAGTATCTGCCCATTCAGTAAAATGTAAGCGTGACTCTAAATCTTTTTCATGGTCATAGATAGTATAAGAGTCTTTTTCGACAGCATCCCACTTATTAACAACAATAACACAAGCGCGACCTTCTTCTAAAACGCGCCCAGCTAATTTTTGATCTTGTTCGGTTACACCGTCTATGGCATCAATCACTAATAAAACCACATCAGCCCGACGAATAGCTTTAAAAGCGCGGTTAATACTGAAAAATTCCGTCCCGTATTCTATATGTTTCTTTTTGCGAATACCAGCGGTATCAATTAACCTGTAAGTCTGTCCACCTCGTTCAACTATTGTATCAATTGTGTCTCTAGTTGTTCCAGAAATAGGACTCACAATAGCTCTATTTTCACCGACAAAAGCATTAAGTAAACTGGATTTCCCCACATTTGGACGGCCGATAATAGCGACTTTAATTTCTGGATTTTCCTCTACTTCTGTTGCATAAGGAATGTGATTCATTAACTCATCGAGAATTTCCCCCGTACCACTACCATGAATAGCGGAAATGGGGAAAGGTTCACCTAGTCCTAATTCCCAAAATTCAGCGGCTTGAATGATTCCCTGGTCAGGAGATTCGCATTTATTCACGGCCAATAATACGGGTACTGGTTGCTGACGTAACCATTCGGAAATTTCTTCATCTGCGGGCATTAGACCGGCTTGCCCATCAACTACGAAAATCGCCGCAGAGGCTTCTGCAAGAGCCGTTAAAGCTTGTTGGCGAATTAAAGGTAGAAATTCGGTGTCATCGTTAAAAACTAAGCCGCCTGTGTCCACTACCACAAATTCCCGATCATTCCAAAAAGCTGGACGATAGGTGCGATCGCGTGTTACACCTGGTTCATCGTGGACTATTGCTGTTTGATCTCCAGCAAGACGATTTACAAAGGTAGATTTGCCCACATTCGGGCGGCCGATAATTGCAACAATTGGCAATGGCATAAACTGAAGTTCTTTAGTGCTGAGTGTGTAGGTGTGCTGAGTTTTGTCTCTACGTTCTTCACCCAGCACTGTTTTAGAGAACTATTTATTGTAACATGGTTTTTGATAATTATGAGTTTTTGAAAAAGTTTTCCGTCAAGTGAGGTAAACTGCGATATTTACAGAATTTTTTGTGTCAACATACGAGCTATGAACACTATGAACACTGGTTCAGGAACATTATCTTGGCGAGCTAATTTTGTTGTTTTGGGGTTACTATGTCTTTAAGTGTAAAATTTCGTTATGAGATTCAATATTTATGGTCACATAGTATTAAAATTTGTTTGTATTAAGCATTTTATTTTTGAATTTTGAATCATGTTCATCAACCAAAAAGTTTGTATAGCTATCGCTGGTGCTACCTTGGCTGGGACGATTGCTTCTGCTTCCCCTGCTGGTGCTGTTGTTTTTACCTATAATGGTTCAAAGTACGATGTAACTACGCACAGTTTCAATGGCGATGATGCTTTTTCCGGCACAAATGCTTTGAACAGTCCGCTTAATGCGTTGTGGGGAAATCAATCTCTTGCTAATGGATTGGCTAGTGTTGTTGGTTGTCAATTAGGCGGTTGTTACGTGAATCCGACTGGAATAAATGGGAATGATTGGGCAGGAGCGTACTTCGCTTATGCAACCCAGACTGAACACGTACCTGGAAAGACGAACACTATTCTAAGTTTAGCGTCAATACAGCCGAACAATTCAACCGCCCTTCCATATATAGGAGAAGTTCAACACTCGTACAACATATATAACTGGCAAAATCCCAACCGAACATTCGCTAGAGCTGTGGCTGTGCCTGTGCCTTGGGATATTTCAGGGAGTGGTACTATTCTTGGTTCTATGACAGGAATTGGTCTTGGTGTAGGGTTGAAGCGATTAAAAAGCAAAAAAACATCAACATTAACAATAAGTTAAGTTGGCGTTAAAAATTCAATCTATGTAACATAGATAAATCCCTGAATTTTTAGAGAAATCAGGGATCTGAGTATCAAGATATTTAACTAGATTTCATTCAGGAATTGTAACTACTGGATCTTCAATTTCAGAAGACACACTAGGTAATTCTAGACAATATCCAGCGCCATAGACGGTTTTAATATAGCGTGGATGACGAGGATCGGGTTCAAGTTTGGTTCTCAAATGACGAATATGTACGCGAATAGTCTCAATATCATCATCAGGATCATAACCCCAAACTTCTCTGAGGATTTCACTGGGGGAAACGGTTTGTCCGTGACGTTGTAGCAAGCAGTGGAGTAACTCAAATTCTAAATGAGTCAATTTCACTGTTGTTTTGAACCAGATAGCCTCAAATCTTTCAGGAACAAGGGTAAGAGATCCATAGTTGAGAATTTCACTATGTTTTGCTGCTTGGGGAATTCTGTCAGTGCGTCGCAATAAAGCCCGTATCCGTGCTAATAATTCCTCTACCTCAAACGGTTTGGTAAGGTAGTCATCCGCACCAGCATTAAACCCTTCTACCTTATTTTGAGTTTGGCTTAAAGCAGTCAACATCAATATAGGAATCTCAGCAGTGCGTTCATCCCGACGTAAGCGTTGACAAACTGTAAACCCATCTACTTTGGGTAACATCAGATCAAGCATAATTAAGTCCGGTTGTAGCTGGAGAGCCAGTGCTTGACCTTTGACACCATCTTCGGCTTGACTAACATCGTAGCCCGCCATTTCCAAGTTGACGGCAACAAGTTCTGAAATCGCTAGGTCATCATCTATGACAAGAATCCTGGGCATTCTTAAAAATTATAACTACTTTATTTAAGGATAATTGACGTTCCCCTCACTACTAAAAGTTCGCTGTGCTAATTCTGGTAGAAAGTTGAGGGACTTTTGAGATCATCAAGCAAACCGTAAACTTTTGTTTTCCTTGATATATAAAAAGATTACCATCTTAATTATAAAAAATATGTTAAATCTAATATAAATATTAAAATCAAATTCATCCTCCCGTTCTTATGTATAAATACGAATACTCACCGCCATATTTTTTGCAAAATGGCATGACCATGACAACTTATACAGCTTTGTGGGCTAGTCGTGATTGGGAGAGTAAAACTACTCATCCAGAACCAGGATATCACGAAGTCATCTTCACAGGTGGACAAGGTGTGCCAATTTTTGGTAAGGTTGCTATTCCCCCAAATGCCCATAGTACAATTATTGGCACTTATGGTATTACTGGAGAATTAGACCAACAATGGTTTTTGCAAATTTTGGGACGCAAGGCTTACGCCCAAGGTTATGCTGTAGTATTATTTGATTGGCGGGCCCATGGTAAAACCGCAGAATTATCGCCAACATTGACTTCAGACGGTTTGTATGAGGGGGAAGATTTTGTCAGAATTGCGGAAACGTCCGCACAAATGGGTTGTCCTCCGCAATTTTGGTTTATAGGCTATTCTTTGGGGGGACAATTGGCCTTGTGGGGAGTGAAAGCTGCAGCAGATTTAGCACCCAAAGATATTGATCTTGCTGGTGGGGCGGTGATTTGTCCGAGTTTAGATTCCTGTCGATCACTAACTTATTTAGTTACGCACCCATTCGGTAAATATATTGAATCTCGCATTGCTAAAGAATTAAAAAAACTAGCTTGGAAAATCCATGCTGCTTATCCTGAATCTATTAAGCCTGAAGCTATTCATAGGGCTAATAGCATTTGGAAATTTGACGAAGAACTCGTTATTGAGGGTTTGGGTTTCCCTACCGTCACTGATTATTATCAAGCCAGCAGTGGGTTAGAATTATTACCTAAACTATCAAAACCAACCTTAATTCTATATGCTGCTGATGACCCCTTATTTGATCCTGCTATTATTCCTGATTTAGAAACCGCTGCTAGGAAAAATCCCGATATAGATTTATTACTCACTCGTTACGGTGGCCATGTTGGTTATGTGAGTAGTAAAAGATGTCAAAATCAATATCAAGATCCTGATCAATGGTGGGCTTGGAATCGCGTTTTACAGTGGATAGAAATAAAACGTCACCAAAAAATTGAACAGGTTTCTCTGGAAAAAAGTAAAGTTTAATTATTGACAACTGTGTTTAATTATAATTGGCTACCTGCACCCAAAAACTTAAATTTGTCATTAAATGATGTGCATCTTTGGCGCATTAATTTAAATCAATCAGAATCACAATTACAAGCTTTTTGGGAAACTTTATCTAGTGATGAAATTGCTCGCGCCGAAAGGTTTTATTTTCCTGAACATCGGCAAAGATTTATCGCTGGACGTGGCACAATCCGCGCCATTTTAGGGCGATATTTAGCTATTGACCCCAAACAAGTGGAATTTGAATATCAACCCCGTGGTAAGCCTTTTTTGGCGGCTAAATTTGCCAATCAAAGATTATTCTTTAATTTATCTCATTCCCAAGATTTGGCTTTGTGTGGTGTGAGTTATCAAAATCAGATTGGTGTAGATTTAGAATGTATTCGCACTATGTCAGATTTAGAAAGTCTGGCTAAACGGTTTTTTTCTGCTGAAGAATATGAACATCTGCGGTTAGTTTCTTCTGAAGAACAAAAACAAATGTTTTTCCGTTATTGGACTTGCAAAGAAGCTTATGTAAAAGCTACAGGAGATGGTTTAGTCAAGTTAGAAGAAATTAAAATATCTTTAACAGTAAATCAACCCAGTAGATTACTTGTATCAGGAGATTGGAATTTAAGAGAATTAATACCAACAGATAATTTTGCGGCCGCAGTTGTCGTTGCGGGGAAGAATATTAATTTGCATTGTTGGGAATATTGCTTCTTTGCGGACTATTATTAGGAAATATTAGGTAAAAAGTTCATCATCATCGTTACGAAGTCTGTCTTTTTTCGGTGGTTGGTTGTTCATTTGTGGGGTGTGTTTTTATATCGTGTTTGACCTCTCCCCCAGCCCCTCTCCTACTAAGTCTTGCTCCCCCTTCCCTTGCAGGGAAGGGGGTTGGGGGGTTAAGTCCGTTTGGGATGTTGGAGGAATGCGATCACTTTCTCAACGCATAACCAAAAAGCGATCACACTTCCATCTAAATATTTTCACTATTTTGTACATTTATCTGTAAATATTCTTGATTTGATATATAATTTTCTACATTTTCTAATATTTCCCTTAAATAACAAATAACTCTTTTTTGAATCTTCAATAATTCATCAGCAGTAGCTTTGTTGCCAATTTCCTCAAACGTCTTAAAACCATGTGCTAAATCATTTCTATTGGTTTTAATTGTGAGTAAATCACTTCCATCTTGAGTTTTGCTTTTATTAGTTTGGGACGAAAAACCATAAATTTTTGCTATATTTCTGATTTTTTGTGCATCTACATTACCTGAAAATAGTCTTTTCTTATTTTCTTTCTTAATCAGAGCATCAAAGGTAACTGATATGATATCAACTGAAATATTGATGAGACCTTGTAAAAGAGTATCTGTAGATTGGATATCTTTATCTCTTACATGATTAATAATAATTTTTTTTATTTCTTTTCTCACGTCATCGAAAGAGACTTGTTGCATTTTTAATTCATCAAAAATTGTTTCAATAGCATTACGCATAGTAGCTTCAACTAGGTTATATAGTAAAAAATATCCTGTCGCTTTAAGAGTATTTTCTAAATCATCATCTATTGGTTTTGTTTTTATATTGTTAGCATTACCCATACTTAATTGAATGTAACCTTGCTCTAGGTTTTTCAGGAAGTAAAAGTATTTACTAACTTCTTTAGCGCGTTCATTAAAATCTTGAAATAATGTACTTGTCATGAATTACCTAAAAGCTGATTGCGAACATATTCAATACGACGACTGACTTTATTTTGAGAACTACTAGCATCAGATTTCGTTAATTTTTTAAACTCATCAGAATCTAAAAAGGAAGTAGATTTTGGAACTAAATTAGGATTTTCTCTGAGCGCCAAAGCAATACCTACTGTAATAGATTCAAACTTAATTCTAGTTGTAGGTTCATAGCAATTCTTAGTTTTTCGATAAATATGTAAAGAATTGGAAATATACTTTTGTACAAATGCTAACATTGAATCAAATTCATTTCTCATAGCATTTATTTTGCTCTCATCTGATTGATTTTCCAGTTTTAAATATTCATTCAAGAATTTATGGACTTTGTTTTCAACATTGCCATAATTTTGATAATTATTTAAAAATGCAAAAAAACGTAATACATATTCTTGTGGATCTCCTTTATTAATTTCAGTGTCAGTAAAGGAACATAAATCTCTAAATAGTAGATTTTTTGAAAGTTCCTCAACTAAATCAAGACATTTTCCTGGTTCACCTCCTCTACGTTTTTCCATTTCATTCAATTCAACACTACCACTATTAATTCTTTGGAACAAATCCCTTCTAATTTCTTCATCTGCTTCTTCTGTTAATTGAATCATTTTAATAGTAGTTCTATTAAAACGTCTTTGGCGTGTTGGTAGTAAATCTGTAAACGTAAAGCCATTAAGATTTGTTAGTTTTTCAAGATTTCTTAATGTAAGTTCATTATTAATAAATCTGCTTAAAGTACGAATACGTTGTGTACCATCTATAATTTCCAACCGGGTTAAATCTTCTGATTCTGATACATCGGCCACAAAAATATAAGGGATTGGTAAATCTAACATTATAGATTCAATGAATTTTGATTGGGTATTTTCATCCCAAGCCATTGCTCGTTGATAATCTGGAATAAAAATCTCATTTTTATCTTCATCTATTCCATCTAAATATTTTTGAACAATTACTTCGATAGGATATTCTAAAGTCTTATAGTCAACACGCTTTCTATTATCGCGGATTTCTTGTTCCGCATTTTCTTTGCGTTGATTTGTAATTTCTAGTTGAGTTACCATATTTGACAATTTATTGTTTTGATATCTAAAGTTAGAGCTTTTTGATTGAGTGAATTAATTACATTTTACCAGTGAAATAGGTGAATTTAGCTAGATTAAGAAATCTTAATAATTGAATATAAACCCTTTAAAATCAAGGTGAGTCCATCAAGACCCACCATAACCTAAATTATAATAACAAAGTTTTTCTCTATTAAGCAATAGCAAACTCAGTAAACTTCCGAGTTTCAGGATCATGAAAAGCTAACACAATATCTTCTTTTGGTACACCTTCCCTTAATAACTCCGTTGCTATTCCTTCCTGGGTCCAATCTTCCTCAATGTAAATTTTCTCATTTTTAATACGAATATGAACATGAGTTGATTTTAGTCTTTTATCTTCTTTCCAATCAACTGTTAACCACAAATAATGATCGTGAGTTTCATCAAATACTAAACAGGTTTCAGTATTATAATCAGGAGATTTATGAACCAACTGATCATATTCTGTTAAAATACTTTTAATTAACTCCCGATATTTTATAATTTTATCCATGATTGAATCTCCTGTTTTTTATCATTAAAAACAATAAAGTTAAGTTGATGACGTTTAATTACAGGTTGGATGGATTTTCTTTGAAAGAAAGTATTAAAAATTGTACTTCTTACTGCTAAATACAGTTCATAATCTTTATGAGAAAATTCGAGAAAATCACGATATAAAAGATATTGCCCTAAAGCATTTTGAAAATCATTCATTGGTGAAGGATTAATAAAACTTTTGATTTCTACTACAATAATACGTTTTTGTTTTTCAGGCAATAAAGTCTTTTCAGCTAATAAATCAGCATAAAGGTTATCATCTTCATATTCAACAGTATAAGGATCTGCTGTAATTGTCCAACCGTCTTTAATTAAAGCATTTTTCACCGCTTCATGGTATATGTCCTTTGCTGGCATTTTTCACCCCGATAATCAACTATTATATTATATAGCAATCCTGAACAGTTTGTGAGAAAATACGTAGATAAAAATCCTTGTTTTATAAGCATTTTAGCCTTGTTGAACTCTCACGTATCATTTAGGATTGCTATAACATTCAGGTGAGTTCATCAAGACCCACCCTAACCTAAATTATACCAAAGCCGCTTCTCCTTACTAATCACCCTCCCCTCATCCTCAAAACCAACAATTTGATCACATTAACAACATACTTTTCACATCTTCTAAAGACATTGAAACACTATTCTTTTCTTCTTCCTTAGCATCTCTCAAATCTCGTAAATCTTCCAAATCTTCTAATAATTCCTGAATCTTCAAAAATTCCTCATAAGGTAAAACCGCAAATTGTTTTTCACCATTTTTTGTTAAAAACTCAGGATGTAATTCAATCATTTTTTAACCTCCTATTACTCATAAGCTTTACTACGATGCTTAACCCTATACACGATTATAGTTTGTTCTGCTAATTCAAACAAAATTCGATAATCACCAACTCTTAAACGATATTCTGGAGTAAAATTTGTTAAGCGTTTCACATCTCCTTGTAAATCATCTTGCATTGCTTCAATTTTATTGATAATGCGTTCTCTGTCATTTACAGGAATTTTCTGTAAATCTTTAATCGCTTTGGGTTTAAATTCTATTTGGTAATGCACATATTTTAACCTTTTTCAAAACATTAAGGTGAGTCCATCCAAACTCACCCTAACCTAAATTATACTAACAAATTTTTTCTCGATTAAGCCACAGCAAATTCTGTAAACTTCCGAGTTTCAGGATCATGAAAAGCCAAAACAATATCCTCTTTTGGTACACCTTCTCTTAATAACTCCGTTGCAATACCTTCCTGGGTCCAATCTTCCTCAATATATATCTTATCATTTTTAATGCGAACATAAATATGAGTATTATTAACTCTTTTTTTGTTAACCCAATCAATACTACGCCAAAAATAATGATGATTATTGTCATCAAAAATTAAACAATTTTCCGGGTGAAAATCAGGAGCTTTTTCAACAATTTGATAATATTCTGTTAAGATTTTTTTGATTATTTCTCCATATCTTGTGAGCTTATCCATGATACAATTTCCTCCTGTTCGTTATTAAAAACAATAAACTCTACCTGATGACGTTTAACAATAGCTTTTGCATATTCCGCATCTGCATCTGCTGATAATAATACAGGATTGGCTTTGATCTAAAAGATAGTTTTTATTGATCTCTAACATTTTAGTAACACTCCGATAAAGATTTTATGAATGTTAAATATTCTGATTTTTTTCAAAAGGATTGAGTAATTTTAAATTAGTAATCCAACGAAAATCATCAATGTTTCTAGTGACAACAGTTAAATCATAAACTAATCCTGTAGCCGCAATAATAGTATCTCCTAAAGACATTTTTTTAATCTGTTTTAGTTTTACTCCTTGCTCAATTACAGCTTGAGAAACTGGTAATATTTGAGAAGCATTGAAAAACTCCTCAAAAGAGGTTTTATCTTCATCATTTATCTGATGATAACCCAATACTTCGAGATAAGAAAGAGCAGATACAAAAGGAGAATTTTCAGCGATAAACTCCCTTAAAAATTCATTTTCTGCTTGTGCTGCATAAATAATAATATTGCTATCAAGTAACATCATTTAATCACGATTAGGAAGAGAGCGATCTTGACGAATTTCTTGTTGCCATTTCTGCGGATCAATTTCAACAAAAATATTCTTTTTTGATATTTTTCTTAATGCTTCTGCCATTTTTTGTCCATTAGATATGGTAAGATATGAAAAATCTATTCCCATTAATTCTAAAATATTCAAAAATATGTCTGTATCCATTTCCATGATTTCGGCTGCTTTATGTAAACTAATTAACCGAGATGTTAAAGCACCAAGTACAAATATAAAGGTTTCTTTTTGTTCTATACTCTGGAATAATTGCACTTGAGAGGCAATTTCTTTAAAGGTAGTTTGGTGATTCATTTATTTGATACTGGTTAATGGATTAAGTCTATTTTTATAATTATATCAACTTTGCTCTACCAAAAACATAAAACAAAACGAGAAGAAGGATAATTAATCTTGGCATTATGCCAATGGTAAAAATAGGGAACGATTAGAAAAATGATCTTGTTCTAAAGATTGAGATAAATACTCTAAAGTTTCTGTTTGTTCTTGTTCATCTCCTTCTTCTTCCCACGTTTTTAATAATTCAAGTGCTTTTTTGTTGTTGCTTTTTGTTGGTTCTAATTCTCTTTTCCTCTCAATTATTGTTTCTAATTGTTTGATATAATCGAGGATTTTTTGATAAGATGCGGCATCTTGTACTACTAATTCTGCTTTACCGTTAACCGTTAAAATCAGAGGATTTCCGGTTTCTTTCATCTGATTAATGAGTTCGTTGGTGTTGCGTTTGAAGGTTGAGAGGGATTGAATATCTTGACTGAGATTAATCATGGTTGGTGACTCTGCACTAAATTTAGATTTAATTTAATGTTAGCATAAATAGGACTTACGTAAGATGTTGCTGAACACCTTATTCTTGCGTAGGGGTAATTCATGAATTACCCCAAATTCGGTTCTTTTTGCGTAAGTCCTGATAAAATTAAAAAAGCAATCGCACTTCATTCTACCTACATCAAAAAGCGATCGCTCTCCACCAAACCACACCCAAACAGCGATCGCTTTGTTATAGTTTCTACTCTACTCAGTTAACGGTTAACGGATTCTGATAAATCCTGATACAGAAGATAAATTACGAGTAAAGTTACCACTGGTATTGACTGGTCGCTTACCTTTATTACCTTCAGAAGTCTTAATTACAGTGCTTCCTTGAGAATATGCTCTGATAATGCCAATATGATTAAACTCACCCGGAGCTTCAGACCAGTCAAAAGTAACAATATCTCCACGCATAGGAATCACCGAACCTTTAGGACACCAAAAATCGTTTTGTTTTGCCCAAAATTTCCATGATTCAACAAGAGCCATTGTTGCCCAAAAACCTTCAGGTTGATCTGGTATATCAATTCCTACGTTACGACAACAATAAGCAACAAAAGCCGCACACCAATTATAAAAAACTGGATCACTTCCGATATGACCTATATTTTGCATAGGTTTACGGAAAGGTTTGAGGTATTTTTCCGCTTCACTACTTGCACTACTCCAAGTAAGTCCTTTAGCGGCTTCAATTTCAGCAAAACCAGCCAATCGTAAATAAATAGGATCAGATGGATCTACAGAAATGCTATCTCCAGGTTTACCACCAAGTTTATCCCAAGTCATGGGACCTACTTCCCCATCAGCCATTAAACCTGCTTTTAACTGAAAAGCTTTAACGGCATTTTCTGTGTTATTTTCAAATTCACCATCTACTTGGCCAGCATTAAATCCTAAATCATTAAGTGCTTTTTGCAAGGCTTTAACATCATCTCCTTTACTACCCCAACGCAGAATACGAGTTAAGGTTGGTAAATCAGTGGTAGGAGTAATGGTAATATCAGGTGCGGTAACAGAAGGAATCTTCTTATCAGAGGGAGCAATTAAAAAGGTTTTTGCTGTAGGATATTTGCCTAAAAAATCTACAAATTCATCCGTTAGTTTGGTTTTTAATTCTACTACTTCAATAGGTTCTGAACCTGCATTAGCAGCGATAACTGGATAAGATGTGCCATCTTCTTCCTTCCGAAAAAGTTCAAACCATGTCACCTCTTTTTGTTTTGTTTTTGTATCAATATCGTCACCCATTCCACTTTCTGGTGATAAGGAAATAAATCCTTTTTCTTCCATTCTTTTGAGAAGAACAACAGCACCGCATTGTTGACTCACTAAATTAGGATCAAATTTTCCATCTGAAGCATATTTACCTTTAGTATAGTGATTAGAAAAACTCCATAAATAAGGAGATTTTACGCTAGGATGAAATAGACGATGACCTAGTCCATTGTAGCGTTCAAGTTTCCAGCAACAACCACTAATACTCCAATCAGTCCAATTATTTAAACCATCAAAGGTTAAAGCATCTTGTGCCGATTCTTCCCATGTAAAAGGTGGCTTTCCGGGGGGACGATTTTTAGGAATATTAATTGTTTTAGCACTTAAGCGATCGCCATTGTGTAAATGAGTATTAAAATTTCCACTAGCTTCTAGTTGATGAATTACTGCAACAATAAACCAAGGAACATCAGTCAGTCTTTCTACTTTTTTATAGCGAGAGCGATTGTCCATAAGACGATTAACAATCGTATCAACTTGACTTAGTTTATCAGATTTGATTTGACAATCTCTGTAGAGTTGTTCATATTCTGTTCTTAGCGCTGCATTGAATTGTACCATTTGATTTGCTCCTTTGAATACAATTTGATTATTTTTAGCTGACAAAAGCTATATTTTGATAGTTCCATAAAATATCCTCAAAATTCTGATATATAAGTAATAACGTATCTCCCCCCCCCCCGAATAATCAGCTTTTCTTATGTATTTTCATAGTTAATTAATAGTTGATTTCTCTATCGGGATATCCTGAGCATGAAACATTTATCCGCGTCAATTCTAAAATTTGCCAAAACATTTCTGTATCCACTTCCATAATTTTGGTTGCTTTATGCAAACTAATATTAATTAGAATCAGTAAAATTTGCTCTTCTTGTATAGCAAGTTTAAGTGGCACAGGCTTCTAGCCTGTGAATCTGCTAAAATCAAACTTGTAAAAATTTAAAAATTAACTCTTAACAAAAATTCATGTAATTCATCTATAGAAATAGGAGATTTATAAATATTATCTTCTGATTCATAAACATCTGCAAAAGATACTATTGCTTCCTTTAATTTATTAACTGCATCTTCTTGAGTATCTCCCTGTCCAACAATACCATTTTCTAAACACAAACCCACCCAATAACCAGAACTTTGTCTGAGAACAACTGTGTAAAAGTTCATTTTTGTTTCCCTATAGATTAAATTTAGGATCAAGAGACAGTATTAAGCCACAGCAAACTCTGTAAATTTACGAGTTTCAGGATCATGAAAAGCTAAAACAATATCCTCTTTCGGTACACCTTCCCTTAATAACTCCGTTGCTATTCCTTCCTCAGTCCAATCTTCCTCAATGTAAATCTTCTCATTTTTAATTCTCACATAAACAGTAATTGCCTTCACTCGTTTTCTTTCATTCCAACCTACATCAAACCATAAATACTGATCTCTTTCATCATCAAAAGATAAGACTGTATCAACTCCAGAAATATTAGGAGTTTGACTAGCTATTTGATCATATTCTGTTAATATTTTTTTGACAATTGCACGATAATTATTTAATTTATCCATTGGACAATTTCCTCCTGAACAATATTAATTACAATCAGTAAAATTTTATATTCTTCTATGACAAGTTGAATCCCTTTTGTTTGAAAAAAAGTTTCATAAGCCTCTTGCTCAATTGCTAAGTAAAGACGATAATCAGGATGTAATTGTCTTAGCAATGTACGGTATAAAATATATTGTCCTAAAGCACATTGAAATTCATGAATTAAAGAAAGACTCAAGAAACTTTTAATTTCTACTACAATATTAGTATCTTCTTTTTGTGCAGAAAATAACTTTTTACCGGCAAGATCAGCAAATAGTTTTAGTCCTTCATATCTAATGGTATAAGGATCACGAATAATCTGCCAACCATCCTTGAGTAAAGCGTTTTTAAATCCATCATGATATAAATCCTTTGCTGGCATGGTTTACCCTGGTAATAGAATATTATAACATTCAGGGGAGTCCACAAAGAACTCACCCCAATTACATTATACCAAAGCCGCCTGTTCCTCCTTACTAATCACCCTCCCCTCGTCCTCAAAACCAACAATTTGATCAAAATTCAAATAACGATACAAATTATCAGCCTTAATTCTATCATGTTTTATCCTCTTTATATCCATAAGATTTTATACACTAATCATCTACTAAATTTTCCAACTCATCAGAAATCAAATTTTGCCAATCTTCATCACAATGGGAATGTAAATGAATTGAAGCTACTAATAATTCTGAAAGTATTTTACCCTTTTGGCGATCGCTTAATTCAGAAAGTTGTAATTGATTAACCAGAGAAAGAACATTTTGACATTCTTCCTGTAATTCCATTAGTAACTGATTAAGCGTTGAGTTTTCACTGCTAATTTTTTGTTTTGCGAGTGTCATTAGTTTTTACCCAATCTTTTTAACGCTTGTTTTATTCCTTGTTCAAAAGCTCTGATTTCCTTTTCCCAATGATTAATCAAACCTGGATCTGGAAATTCTTTCTCTAATTCTACCCTAATTTTTTCCTTGTGTTCAGCAATACGAGATTCCAAAGATGATATTGCTTTCTTAAAATGACTTTTCCCCATAAAATATAAATTATAACATATTCAGGTGAGTCCATCCAGACCCACCCTAACCTAAATTATACCAAAGCCGCCTGTTCCTCCTTACTAATCACCCTCCCCTCGTCCTCAAAACCAACAATTTGATCAAAATTCAAATAACGATACAAATTATCAGCAAAAGGATTAATTTTCTCCCCCACAATCTCCATATATTCCTTAACTGTAGGAATACGCCCCAATAATGCACAAACTGCTGCTAATTCCGCTGAACCTAAATACACTTGAGCGCCTTTACCCATGCGATTATTAAAATTACGAGTTGAGGTGGAAAACACTGTTGTATTATCATCAACTCGCGCCTGATTTCCCATACATAAACTGCATCCAGGAATCTCCGTTCTCGCATTCGCACCTACAAAAACATCATACACTTTTTCTACTTTTAATTGATGTTCATCCATTCTTGTCGGAGGTGCAATCCATAACCGCGCTTTCACCGCACCAGCACCTTCTAAAACCTTGGCTGTTGCTCGATAATGTCCGATATTTGTCATACAAGAACCTACGAAAACTTCCTGTACTGGATCATTCGCAACTTCTGATAATAACTTAACATTATCAGGGTCATTTGGTGCCGCTACAATTGGTTCTTTGATTTCGTTTAAATCAATCTCAATTACTGCTGCATATTCGGCATCTGCATCTGCTGATAATAATACAGGATTGGCTAACCATTCCTCCATTTTTGCCACGCGCCGCAGGATAGTTCTGGCATCACTATAACCCCGTGCTACCATATTTTTTAACAGGGCAATATTTGACCGCAAATATTCGGCTATTGTCTCTTCACTTAACTTAATTGTACAACCTGCACAAGAACGTTCGGCGGAAGCATCTGTTAATTCAAATGCTTGTTCTACTTTCAAATTTGGTAATCCTTCAATTTCCAAAATGCGCCCGGAAAAAACATTTTTCTTGTTCTGTTTTTCCACTGTTAATAATCCTTTCTGCATAGCTACATAAGGAATGGCGTTAACAATATCTCTCAAGGTAATTCCTGGTTGCAATTCTCCTTTAAAACGGACTAATACCGATTCTGGCATATCTAAGGGCATTACACCCAATGCACCGGCAAAGGCCACTAAACCAGAACCCGCAGGAAAGGATATACCCAAGGGAAAGCGGGTATGGGAGTCTCCTCCTGTTCCCACGGTGTCAGGTAATAACATCCGGTTTAACCAGGAGTGAATGATACCATCACCGGGACGCAAAGCCACGCCACCACGAGAGGAAATGAAGTCTGGTAGTTCTTGATGGGTTTTGATATCTACAGGTTTGGGATAAGCGGCTGTGTGACAGAAACTTTGCATGACTAAATCTGCACTGAAACCTAAACAAGCCAGTTCTTTTAATTCGTCTCTGGTCATTGGTCCTGTAGTGTCCTGAGAACCCACTGTGGTCATGATTGGTTCGCAAGATGTCCCCGGACGTACTCCTGGTAAACCAGAGGCTTTACCGACCATTTTCTGCGCCAATGTGTAGCCTTTTCCGGTGTCTGATCCCCCCAGTCCCCCCTTAGTAAGGGGGGTTAGGGGGGTGCGGATAAATAAATCGCTGGGTGCTAAACCCAAGGCTTGACGGGTTTTGTCGGTGAGGGTACGGCCAATTAATAGGGGAATGCGGCCACCTGCGCGAACTTCGTCTAAAATGGTGTCAGGTTTGAGGCTGAAGGTGGAAATTACTTCTCCTGCGGCGTTGGTAACTTCACCTTTGTAGGGGTAGATGGTAATTACGTCACCAGTTGCCATTTTTGTGACATCGCATTGTATAGGTAAAGCTCCCGCATCTTCGGCGGTGTTAAAAAAGATAGGTGCGATCGCACTACCCAAAATATAGCCTCCAGCCCGTTTATTTGGTACAAAGGGGATATCATTACCTAAATGCCATAATACAGAATTGATCGCAGATTTACGAGATGAACCTGTACCCACCACGTCACCGACATAGGCCACAGGATGTCCTTTTTTCTTTAAGTCTGCAATGGTTTCTAAACTTCCCGGTTGTCGGGTTTCTAACATTGCTAAGGCGTGTAAAGGAATATCTGGACGGGTTGTAGCGTGGGTTGCTGGTGATAAGTCGTCAGTGTTAGTTTCTCCGGGAACTTTGAAAACCGTGACGGTGATAGATGCTGGTAATGTGGGACGAGTGGTAAACCATTCCGCTGCGGACCAGGAGTCTACCACTTTTTTAGCGTATTTGTTGGTTTTTGATAGTTCTAATACATCATGAAACGCATCATAAACTAACAGGATTTTGCTCAATGCTATTGCTGCGGTTTCTGCTACCGGGGAAGAGAGTAAATCAATTAAGGATTGAACGTTATAACCGCCTACCATTGTTCCCAGTAATTCTACTGCTTCGATAGCAGAGACTAAGGGACTGGTAATTTCTCCTTTAGCAATAGCAGTAAGAAATCCGGCTTTTACATAAGCTGCTTGATCTACTCCGGGGGGAATGCGATCGCGTAATAAATGTAATAATAACTCTTCCGTACCTGGGGCGGGATTTTTCAGTAATTCACATAATTCTGAAGTTTGTAATGCGTCTAATGGTAAAGGGGGAATACCGAGTTGGGCGCGTTCTTGGGTGTGTTGTTGGTATTCTGCTAACATGATTTAGCC
Source organism: Dolichospermum sp. FACHB-1091 (assembly GCF_014697585.1). Taxonomy (GTDB): domain Bacteria; phylum Cyanobacteriota; class Cyanobacteriia; order Cyanobacteriales; family Nostocaceae; genus Dolichospermum. The sequence goes on from NZ_JACJSB010000011.1 coordinate 97,154, forward strand.
TTTCTCCTGCTATGTCTTGTTTTCTTTATTTTATTGTAAGGGAATTGTTACAGGAGTTACTGGTAAACGAATTTGTCAGAAATAGACAGTTTGTGGTTTATAATTTAAGAAGTAAAGTTGACATTAGGTAGGTTACTATGGTGACAAAACAAATAATTCAAGAGAAATTAGAAGGTTTAACCCAAGAAGAACTTAATCAAGTTTATGGACTAATTGAACAATTAAGTAGTGCAGAAAAGCCAGTTAAAAAGCCTAGTCTAATGTCTCAATTACGGCAAATATCAATTGATGCTCCTGAAGATTTTTCTGTGCAAGTTGCGATTAGTTTAGGGAGAGATGTAAGTGAGGAGTAAAATTTTTGTTGATACTCTGTTTATTGTAGCTTTAATCAATAAACGAGATCAATATCATCAAACAGCTTTACAGTTTGCTGAACAATTTGAAAATTATCCTTTGATTACAACTGACGCAATTTTTTTAGAAGTTGGTAATACTTTATCAAATAACTATAAAAATCAAGCGGTTGAATTGATGGAAAGTTTTCTAGAATCTGATGATGTTGAAGTTATTCGTTTAAATCCTGATTTATTTGATGAAGCATTAAGTTTATATAAAAAACATCAAGATAAATCTTGGGGTTTAGTTGATTGTATTTCTTTTGTGGTGATGAAAAGATATGAAGTTACCCAAGCATTAACTTTTGATAGGCATTTTATTCAAGCAGGTTTTCAAGCATTAATGAAGTAATTATCAAATGGATAAATTAAATCAATATCGCAATGTGATCAAGAAAATTCTGACTGAATATGAACAGTTAGCATCACAAACACCTAACCCTGACGGTGTTGATAGTATTTTAGCTTTTGATGAACATAGAGATCAATATCTTTGGTTTCAAACAGGTTGGCATAATGATCATAAAGTTAGAGGGATTACTGTTTATGTAAGAATTAAAAATGAGAAAATTTACATTGAGGAAGATTGGACCCAGGAAGGTATTGCAACTGAGTTATTAAGGGAAGGTGTACCAAAGGAAGATATTGTTTTAGCATTTCATGATCCTGAAACTCGGAAGTTGACAGAGTTTGCTGTTGTTTAGGTTAAATATTTAGGTTATAATAGTTACACACAATATTTTTGATAATCAAAAGGAGTTGTCAATAATGAAGGTAAAAAAAGAAGAAATTAAAGCCATGATTCTCCAATTTCCTGTAGAAGAAATTAATGAATTAATTGCAGAAATTAGGAAGGCTTTGGAAATAAGAGAGTTTATGAAATTAGCAGAAACAGGATTTACAGAGTGGAATGATCCAGAAGAGGATATTTATAAGGTTCAAGCGAAAGATTCATGGAATCTTCTTTAGGTGTAAGTATTAATTTTTATGAAGTATCATTGACAACGAATATGGTTATTGGATAAAATCCTAATCTAGTTTACATATCGAATAAATTCATTAGTAGAGAGCAAAATTATGCCAGATAACAAAAAACAGCCAAAATATCCGATCATATCCTACACTCACACTCTTTTCCAGCTGTCTGTTAATAGAAAAGATCCTTGTGAAGTAATTCGTGAATTAATATCTAATTCCTATGATGCCAAAGCTTCAATCATTGAAATATATCCACTTTTATCCGAAAAAGGATTTATTTTTTTTGATAATGGCACTGGTTTAAGTGAAGAACAGGAAATTAATGGTATTACTCCTTATGTAGCTTTCTTTTCTATTGGAAAATCAACCAAAATTCAAGGTGAAGCAATAGGTTATAAGTGTCAAGGTTCTAAACTGTGTTTTGCTTCTAAAAAAGTAACTATTATTACACGCTCTCAAGAAGATTTATTTTGGAGATACAAATCAATAGATAATCCTAAAGATAACCTAAATGAACATTTTGATATTTCATCAGATTTTACCCAAACTCCTTGGGATGTAGTGAAAGGCAATTTCCATACAGCAAAGTCCACAACTGCAAATATTATTAAAGAATTAGATGAGAATTTTTTTACATCTAAATTTAATAGACAGGGTACAATGATCATTGTTCAAGGATTAGAAGTTAATAACTTTTCTGAGTTTTACTCTTCAGATGATTTTGGACAAAATAAATATTCATATCTAAAAAACTATATAAAATTTAATACAAGACATGGTGATATGAGAATACTCAGGCCAGATGTTACAGGTTTTCATCATAGCAAAGCTAATTCATTTAGTAAAACAATAGGATATAATGATGAGTGCAAATTATATCTTTGGTCGAAAAAAAGAATAAAATATAGTTTACAAGAAGTAGAACCTGGATATCCTTACCTTGAAAAACCAGATAGTTCTGAAGAAAGTAAAATTAAAACTCCATCCCAAATATCAAGACTTAATGATGGGAATTTTTATGCTCGTTATTGTTCAACTTTTTCCTATGAAGAAACAACATACTGTATAGTTTTAGCAATAGATGGTAATAGAAGAGCTTTAAAGAAATATCAGGAATTAGATAGAAAAGGCAGTACAAGATCAGGTATTAAACTATCAGATCAACGAGGAGTATTTATTTCCTCAGAAGGTGTGAGAATCTGTGTTTATAATGAGATTTTTGAAAGTAGTTATTTGCAAGATTATAATTTATTAGCTGATAGTAAAGCTCAATCACATTACTTATTAATTATAAATGGGAGCTTTGACGTTGTAACTAACAGAAACTCACTCACTGATAGCTCAAGACAAATATTAAAAGATGAATTATTTATCGCAAAAGTAAAAGACTTCCTAGATCAAGCAAAAACGAAAATTCCTATATTTAAAGAATTTATCGAAAGATTAACTCAAGAAAATCAAGAAGAGAAATTAGAAGCATATCAAAAGAAACTAGATAAATTAAAAAGTAGTGTTCAGAAAAGGTGCAGATTTAAAGTAACTAATATAGAACAATTAAAAGATAAGTGGATAATCCAACCAGAAATAGGTGAAGAGCATTGGGTAGGTGCTTTATATACAATGTTTGCTCATTTAGTAACTTTGGATTTACCTTATTCTAATTTATGGATGCGTCCACGTACATTTTCTGGAGTTGGTCTTGATAGTATCGCAGTACCTTTGGAGGAAAATAGTTTAAAAGATAAAGTCCATAGAGGATTAGAATATAAATATACTTTTTCACCAACAGATGAATATAATCATCCTTTTATTGTTACTAACTTCATAGTTTGTTGGGATATGATTACACCAGAAGAAAAAGAGCGTATTACAGATTCTTATGGTTATTTTGGTTTTGTTTTATTAACAGAAGAATTAAAAGATATTGGGTATGAAATTATTAACATTGAAAGTAATACAGGTGAAATACACAACGAAAATATCAAGGTTATTAGTTTAAAGAAATTACTTGATAAAACTTTTGAATGTAAATGGACTGACCCAAATTAAAACACATATACATTATCAAAAAATAACCCCATCCTGAAAATCCTGAAATCCTGGACATCCTGATTCTGACAAATGCAATGTCTTGTTTTCCTTATTTTATTGTAAAGGAATTGTTACAGGAGTTACTGGTAAACGAATTTGTCAGAAATAGACGGTTTATAGTTTATGATCAGATTATGAAAATTTTACTGAATTTAATTTTTATGTCAGCTAAGGATACCTACCATGAAGCAATTAAAAATGCCTTGATTAAAGATGGTTGGATAATTATTCGTGATCCTTATACTATTAAGTATGAAGAGATAAGTTGGCGTTAAATAATCAATATATGTTACTTAGCATTGCTATAGCAACTAATTCCTGTTAAATGAATAGAGTCCACAGAGTCCAGAATTTATCATCAATGCAGCTTACTTTTAACAATCTTAATCAAATTTGGTCTTATGTATTAACGGAAACACTTAAACGCTTGGGTTTGGAATGCGCTGTAATCTGTCCTGGCTCTCGTTCTACACCTTTAACAGTGGCTTTTGCTCAACAAATACCGCATATTGCAGCTATGCCGATTTTAGATGAACGTTCGGCGGCTTTTTTTGCGTTGGGACGAGCAAAAGCGACAGGAAAACCTGTAGTATTAGTTTGTACTTCGGGAACTGCGGGGGCAAATTTTTATCCAGCGGTAATTGAAGCTAAAGAAAGTCGTGTTCCTTTATTGATATTAACCACTGATAGACCCGCAGAATTAAGAAATTGTCATTCTGGACAAACTATTGACCAAGTAAAATTATACGGTAATTATCCCAATTGGCAAGGGGAATTAGCTACACCCTCCCCAAATTTAGAAATGTTAGCTTATCTCAGACAAACGGTTATTTACGCTTGGGAACGTTGTCAATTTCCTAATTTTGGTCCTGTACATTTAAATATACCTTTCCGTGACCCGCTCGCTCCCATTCCTGATGGTACTAACGTTACTTTAGATGTGTCAGATTTCTTTTCAGCAGTGGCTTCCAGCCCAGTAGCAATTACTAATTATCAATTACCAGTAATAAATTACCAAAAAGGAATTATTATCGCTGGTGTAGCTCAAACACAGCTATCTGAACAATATTGTAGAGCGATCGCACGATTAAGTCAATCTCTCCAATGGCCTGTTTTAGCTGAAGGACTTTCTCCAGTGAGAAATTATGCAGACTTAAATCCCTATTTAATTTCTACCTATGATATCATCCTCAGAAATGAAAAACTTGCCAAAGAATTAACACCAGAAATGGTAATTCAAATTGGAGAAATGCCTACAAGTAAAGAATTAAGAAATTGGTTAATTAATACTAAATCTGAACGTTTGATCATTGATAATTGTGATCAAAATCTAGATTCTTTACATGGAAAAACCAGACATTTAAGAATATCAGTCACAGAAATTAGCAGCGAATTAGAAATTGAGAAATTAGGAGAAAATGAATATTTACAAAAATGGTGTAAGATAGAGAAACAAGTTAGAAAAAATATTGATGATTATTTGCAAAATCTAGACGAATTAATCGAAAGTAAAGTAGCGTGGTTAATTTCCCAAATTCTGCCACCAGAAACACCTTTATTTATTGCTAATAGTATGCCTGTACGAGATGTAGAATTTTTCTGGAAACCGAATAATTTAAGAATTAAACCTTATTTTAATCGCGGTGCAAATGGTATTGATGGTACACTTTCCACGGCTTTAGGAATCGCACATCAACAACAAAGTAGTGTTTTATTAACCGGAGATTTATCTTTATTGCATGATACAAATGGGTTTTTAATTAGTGATAAATTTATCGGACATTTGACGATTATCTTAATTAATAATAATGGTGGGGGAATTTTTGAAATGCTACCCATTGCTAAATTTAATCCACCTTTTGAAGAGTTTTTTGCTGCTCCCCAAAATATTGATTTCTGCCAATTATGCGCTACTTATAATGTGCAATATCAGTTAATTACTGCTTGGGAAGAATTAGCAGATCATTTAAAGCAATTACCAAAAACAGGAATTAGGGTTTTAGAAGTCAAAACAAATAGAAAAATAGATGTGATCTGGAGAAAGGAAAATTTACAAATGTTTGCTAAAATCAGATCCCCAACTTCTTAGAAAATCCGAGTATCCAAGCTACATAGGGCTTACTGATAGCCTAGCGTGGCGTTAGCCATATAAAGCTCAAACCATTTATTAACAAAGGGTTTCACGGATTTTTACCACAAAAAAGTGCCAGGTTTTGGCTAATGGTGTCTCAAAATGAATTGCATTTTTCTTTGTCGGATTTGGAAAATTGAGGATATCCAGACAGTTAAAACTGCTCCCTGTTCCCTGTTCCCTTGTCATAACGACAATTTTTCACCCCAACCTACTTAGATTTCATGATTCTGTGCAGCTTTACATGAAATTGGTATAAACTGAAAAATCTTGTACAGCACAATCTGTTAACTAAAATCGAGTTATTATGTCTAAGGTTCTTGTCTCTGATCCAATTGATCAAGTTGGGATTGATATTCTTTCTCAAGTGGCTACAGTTGATATCAAAACTACGTTGAAACCCGATGAACTGAAAGCTATCATTGGTGAGTATGATGCGCTGATGATTCGTTCTGGAACTCGCGTCACTCAAGATATTATAGAGGCTGGAGTCAAATTAAAAATTATTGGCCGCGCTGGCGTGGGAGTGGATAATGTTGATGTCCCCGCAGCTACTCGCAAAGGTATTGTCGTTGTCAATTCTCCAGAGGGTAATACCATTGCGGCCGCAGAACACGCTTTAGCTATGATGTTATCCCTATCTCGTCATATTCCTGATGCTAATGCCTCAGTCAAACGTGGTGAATGGGACCGCAAAAGTTATGTTGGTTCAGAAGTATACAAAAAAACTCTCGGTGTTGTCGGCTTAGGTAAAATAGGTTCTCATGTTGCTTCCGTAGCTAAAGCCATGGGAATGAAACTTTTAGCCTATGATCCATTTATCTCTACAGAAAGAGCCGAACAACTTGGTTGTCAACTAGTGGAGTTAAATTTGCTCTTCCAGCAAGCTGATTATATCACCTTGCACATTCCTAAAACCTCAGAAACCGCTAATTTAATCAACGCCAAAACTTTGGCTTTAATGAAACCCACCACCAGAATTATTAATTGCGCCCGTGGTGGTATTATAGACGAAGCAGCTTTAGCTGTGGCTATTAAAGAGGGTACAATTGCTGGCGCTGCTTTAGATGTGTTTGATTCTGAACCCTTGGGTGAATCTGATTTGCTAGGTTTGGGTAAAAATGTCATTCTTACTCCTCACCTCGGTGCTTCTACGGCTGAAGCCCAGGTAAACGTGGCTATAGACGTGGCTGAACAAATTCGGGATGTGTTATTAGGACTACCAGCCCGTTCCGCTGTGAATATTCCCGGACTCGGTCCTGATGTCCTCGAAGAGTTTAAACCCTATATGGAATTAGCGGAAACTTTGGGAAATTTAGTTGGTCAACTCACAGGTGGCAGAGTAGAGACACTTAATGTTACCCTACAAGGAGACTTGGCAACTAATAAAAGTCAGCCTCTGATTATAGCCGCCCTCAAAGGACTACTTTACCAAGCCCTCCGCGAACGGGTAAATTATGTTAACGCTAACATAGAAGCAAAAGAAAGAGGTATTCGCGTAATTGAAACTAGAGATGCTTCAGCCCGTGACTATGCTGGGTCATTGCACTTACAAGCTACAGGTACTTTAGGTACACATTCTGTAACTGGTGCTTTATTGGGTGATAAGGAAATTCACCTAACTGACATTGACGGATTTCCTATTAATGTCCCCCCCAGTAAATATATGTTGTTTACTCTCCACCGTGATGTACCAGGTATCATTGGTAAACTCGGTTCTCTTCTGGGCAGTTTTAATGTCAATATTGCTAGTATGCAGGTCGGTAGAAAAATCGTTCGTGGTGATGCTGTGATGGCTTTGAGCATTGATGATCCTCTACCTGAAGGCATTTTAGAAGAAATTAAGAAAGTATCGGGCATTAGGGACGCTTATACAGTGACACTTTAATTCTAGACTGTGATTTTTTTTGATTTATGAGATGAGGATGATTAAGTAATTTGATAATTAGAATATCATTTTAATTATCTAACAATAAGATCCCGACTTCTTTTCAGAAGTCGGGAATTTAAAACTTTCCATGTTCAAAAATAAAATGAGCAATTTAACCGCAGATAAACCCAGCTATGAATCTACTTCAGTGGACTAGAAAATGCTATATTCTGATGGTTTGGTTTGTTTTTGCACCATTACCTATTACTAAGTAGGTGAACGGAAAAAACCGACACAAGTAACGAAAAGTAAAGTGGCCCAAAACCCCTTCTCTGTTCCCTGTTCCCAGTTAAGAGTTCCCTGTTCCCAGTTAAGAGTTCCCTGTTCCCAGTTAAGAGTTCCCTGTTCCCTGTTCCCAGTTAAGAGTTCCCTGTTCCCAGTTAAGAGTTCCCTGTTCCCTGTTCCCTTGTCATAACGACAATTTTTAACACCAACCTACTTAATCTCAAATTCTATGGCAAATACTTGGTGGGAAATCAATATTATATCTAACCCAGATTTAGAAGATACTATATATTGGCGATTAGAAAAGTTTGGCACTCGTGGTACAGCAGTGGAAATTAAAGACCATAACTTATTGGTTAAGGCTTATTTGCCCAGTTTTCAAGCAGAATTACCAGATTTGCAAGAATTATCATCATCCTTGGGTGAAGATGCTATATCTGTAGGATTCCCCCCTCCTGTGCTAAATTGGCACTTAATTGATGAAGAAGACTGGTCCAGTAGTTGGAAACAACATTGGCAACCAGAGGAAATAGGCGATCGCTTCTTGATTAATCCCGCTTGGCTACCTTTACCCACTACTACAGACCGCTTAATCATACTCCTTGATCCTGGTGTAGCCTTTGGTACAGGTAATCACGCTACCACTCAATTATGTTTAGAATCCCTAGAAATGCACTTTTCTAACATAACAGAGAACCAAAAACCCTCGACCATTGCCGATATTGGTTGTGGTTCAGGTATTCTAGGTGTTGGGGCAATATTACTAGGTGCTACTAAAGTCTATGCCGTTGATAATGATCCCTTAGCAGTAAAATCTACTTTTAGTAATTGCACTCTGAATCATATCCCTCCAGATTGTTTAATTCCCCTAGAAGGTAGTGTAGACACGGTTAGGAAAACAATTGATCAACCAGTAGATGGTATTGTTTGCAACATTTTAGCCGATGTCATTATTCAATTACTCCCAGAAATGACCGCAATTACTAAATCTAGCACTTGGGGTATATTTAGTGGTATTCTAATAGGACAATCAAAGGCTGTTGCTCACGCCTTAGAACAAAATGGTTGGACTGTGACTACTATCCGGGAGAAAAAAGAATGGTGTTGTTTAAATGCCCGTCGTTCTTAATTTTTTGCAGGTACAAGTTAGATATAATTAGTTTGACAATAATTGCCACAAATAACCCCAGAAGTTTTTGACAATTCCTCATGTTATGGTATTAAACTATCAAGATAAATTGAAACCTGAAGAAATCTATGATGTAGTCATAGTTGGCGCTGGACCTATTGGTTTAGCAACTGCCATTGGTCTATACCAGCGCGGTATCGAAAATATATTAGTCATTGATCAAACTCGTAGCTTTCGTCAAGTTGGGCAAATAATAGACCTTCTTCCTAATGGATTAAAAGCCCTCAAATGTTTAAGTGTTAATGCTTATACGTCCGTAACACAAACCACGTTATCTAATCAGCAAAATTCCTCTGGAAATCCTTCTGTATGGTCTATCAAAAATCTTCAAGGACAATTAATTTTGTCAATTCCTCTCGGTTTTGATAACTGGTTTCAAGAATATGGTGAAGGACGAGTATCAATAGCTTGGTATGAATTACAAACCATCCTCAGAAACCTTTTACCCCCAGAACGGGTAAAAGCTAATCACCGTTGTATTAATGTCATAGATGAGCCAGAACTCAACTGTGTACGGATAGATTGTGTTTCTGATATCAGTAGTGCAGCCAATCCCTATGCTCATTGGGCAGAAAATCAAAACCCTGATGAAAATTCACAACAAAATCTAGATACCATTTCTCCCACATTAGCAACAACATCTTTCCGCGCTAAATTAATTATTGGTGCAGATGGAATTAACTCTACTGTTCGGCAAATAATTTACCAAAATACTCCTAATACACCTTTTGCTAAACCTGAATATTCTGGATTTGCAGGTATATATTGTTCTGGCATAACTAACATCCCAGAAGCAATACAAACAGAAATAGAATCCAGATTTTTAGAAAATTCAGCACTTGTCACCATTAAAAATGATCAAACATCTAGAAATTCTAATTGTCATAATCATCTCAGGATGATTTTATTCTTTAGAAATGGTCAATTTAGATATATTATCCATTTACCTATACCTCTAGAATCCTTAGCAGGAAAAGTGGAAACTGATTTAATAAATTTAGCTCGACAAGAAATAGAAAAAGCTGGCTTTCCTGATTGTCTCCAACAATTAGTAAATCTCTCTCCTTCTGCCAATATGAGTCAGCGTGCTTACTACATTCATCCTGTTATTAATAAGTTTAATGATACTACCATAGAACCAACCTGGAATCAACAGCGAATTGTCTTAATTGGTGATGCTGCCCATGGAATGCCTCCTTTCATGGCTCAAGGGGCAAATCAAGGCTTAGAAGACGCATTAACAATTACCAGGCTGATCGCTAAAATTGGTCAAAATAATGATTGGGATAATTTGTCAATTATAGCTGAAGCCTTCGCAAATTATGAACATTTACGTCGTCCATTTATGGAATATATCCAATCGGCAACATTAACCGAATTACCTCATTCATCACTTCAAGCATGGCAAGATCATAACCAAAAGGTCTATAGTCGTAATTTTGCAAATTTGTAATTTAATCAATGAATAACCCACTACAAGCATATAATCCCAATGATATCGCTGAAGAAAATGGTAACTTTCTCGGTTTACCATTTAACTATGAATCAGCTAAATTAATCATTTTTTCTGTTCCCTGGGAAGTCACTGTTTCCTATCATCAAGGTACAGCACAAGGACCACAAAGAATTGCTGACGCTTCTTTACAAATAGACTTATTTGATTTTGATCATCCCCAAGGTTGGCAACAAGGTATCTTTCTGGAAAGACATACCGCAGAAATGTTAGAAAAAAATGAATACTATCGTAGCCAAGCAGCAACAATTATCAAAAGTCTAGCACAAGGTCTAAAAATATCTGATTCTCAAAGTTTAAAAGATACTCTTGTTACTGTTAATCATGGTTGTCAACAAATTAATGAATGGTTATTTAAAGAATGTCAAAAAGCTTTAAATTTAGGTAAAAAAGTCGCTGTTATTGGTGGTGATCATAGCGTTCCTTTAGGTTATTTTCAAGCCTTAGCTACTCAATATGATGACTGGGGAATTTTACATATTGATGCCCATGCGGATTTAAGAAATGCCTATGAAGGTTTTGAATTTTCCCATGCTTCCATTATGTTTAATGCCATGAAAATACCACAAATTTCCAAGTTAGTCCAAGTGGGTTTACGGGATATTTGTGATGATGAAGTAGAGATGATTAATCAATCCAATCAGCGCATTATTGCTTACTATGATCCAGTAATCAAACAACAATTATACTCTGGTAGAAATTGGCTAGATTTATGTCGAGAAATTATCAGTCATTTACCAGAAAAAGTTTATATTAGTTTTGATGTTGATGGTTTAGATCCTAAACTTTGCCCCCATACGGGTACTCCCGTTCCCGGAGGACTGGAATTAGAACAAGTTTATTGTCTATTCCAAGAAGTAGTGAATACTGGTAGGGAAATTATTGGTTTTGATGTTTGCGAAGTTGGTAATGCTGAATGGGATGGTAATGTTGGTGCGCGAATAGTCTATAAATTAGCGAATTTTTTAGATCTGTCACAGATGAAAGTTAAAAACTAACAATCATGATTTGGCATTTTGGCATTTGCAGACGGGGCTAATTTTGTCCTTTATTTTTGGCTATGGAAATGGTTGATTATCAGATTTTAGGATATTTGTACACATACCATAGGAAGATACTAGAAATATATCAAAAGTGTTAAATTGATTCGGGATGTTGTTATGCACTGGATTTAAGTCAAGGTTTGGTTCTCGACCAGACCTTTTTTTATAACCCACATTCCGCACTTCAATAAGTAGTATGCAAAAACTGCATTCGCGGGTAATTTAAAACTATACCTTATGAATTTCAATTGGACAAGGTTGCTCATTACAGCAAGAATCCCCCCCCTCTATAGGGCGGGGAGCGTCAAGGCTCATTTTATGCTATATACAGCGGATTTAATTTGATAGCCCGCGTGGCGTAGCCATCTGACTTACAGTCCTAGTGGGCAAGATGTCCGCACCGCAAGAATTGTATTATGAATATCTGTACCTCATAACACGGGGAAATGCTGTAAATCCTAGACAAATCCAGACATTTACTTCTTATTTTAATGGGAGCATGGGAGCGGTTATCCCTCAGCAAGCTTTTACGCTTTAACCAAACGCGATAAATTAATTGCTCTTTATTGGTGATTTGAAACAAAACCGACAGCGCATTTTATCTAAGTATGGTAAGTAGATTTGATGGTGATTTTGCCTGTCCAAACCATTAGAAGCTAATAGCTATCGCTCAACTTACCGATGACCAATATCCGGTGTCAATGGTATAAAAAACACCGCTATGGACTGGAACTTAGGTAACAGACTCATCAGAGACTTAAATGGTTGACAGGTGCTTTAGATTTATTCTTTGTCGCTAGGAGCTTCCACTTTTTCGCTTTTAAGACTTTGTAGTTTCTCTAAAAGAGAATCTATCTCTGCTTGTAAGTTCATGAACTTGACTTGCTGATCGTCTTGATAGTAAGCTTTAGTTAACTTCTTGACTAAGTTAACGTGGGATTCGCATTCGGAAACACTGGATGACATAGTAGACATAGTTGTTGGCATTACAAACTTAACTCACACCATTACAGATAATACTATAATACACTAATCTCAAGCTTTACAATAATATTATATTATATAGTTTTCATCATATACTCTAATAAGTTACAGATGTAGTAATAAGGGACTTATATGACATGATTATGATCATGACGGTGTTCCCGAACTAACTAACATATAGACTCGAAAAGTGGGATACTTGTACCAAAGGCATTCCCAATCCCAAATCCTTAATTAATAAATTTTGAATCCCGTGACTTTGAGCCTGTCTGCTGCTAAATCTCATTGCCAACCTTGGCCAGGGCTGATAGAAGCCTATCGTCAATACTTGCCTGTCAGCGAAAAAACCCCCGTGGTAACTCTCTTGGAAGGTAACACACCTTTGATTCCCGTGCCAGCCATCGCCGAACGTATTGGCAGACAGGTCAAGGTGTATGTCAAATATGATGGTCTTAACCCCACTGGTAGCTTCAAAGACCGGGGGATGACAATGGCAATTTCTAAAGCAGCAGAAGCGGGCGCTAAGGCTGTAATTTGTGCCAGCACTGGTAATACCTCCGCCGCTGCCGCTGCCTATGCTAGAAGAGGTGGTATGCGCCCCTTTGTGTTAATTCCCGATGGCTACGTGGCTTTAGGAAAGTTGGCACAAGCGTTACTGTATGGGGCAGAAGTCTTAGCAATTCAAGGCAATTTTGACCGCGCTCTAGAAATTGTCCGGGAAATGGCGGATCAATATCCCATAACTTTAGTAAATTCTGTCAATCCTTACCGTTTAGAAGGACAAAAAACTGGCGCTTTTGAAGTTGTTGATGTTTTAGGTGATGCTCCCGATTGGCTATGTATTCCCGTGGGCAATGCCGGCAACATTACAGCATATTGGATGGGTTTTTGTCAATACCATCAACATGGTAAATGCGATCGCCTCCCGAAAATGATGGGTTTTCAAGCCGCTGGGGCTGCACCCTTGGTCAATGGTCAACCAGTCACACATCCTGAAACCATAGCCACAGCCATTAGAATTGGTAATCCTGCCAGTTGGGATAAGGCCATTGCGGCACAAACAGCCAGTCAAGGCACTTTCCGGGCTGTGACTGACGAGGAAATTCTCGACGCTTACCGTCTATTAGCATCATCAGAAGGGATTTTCTGTGAACCCGCTAGTGCGGCTTCTGTGGCAGGATTGTTACAGGTAAAAGACGAAGTTCCCACTGGTGCGACTGTGGTTTGTGTTCTCACTGGTAATGGTTTGAAAGACCCAGATACCGCTATTAAACACAGTCATGCCCAATTTAAACAGGGTATTGCAGCAGATGTAAAAGCTGTTGCAGAAGCCATGGGATTTTGAGCAAATTTTAGGGTTTATAACAGGTTTTAATGATTGAAACAAGCGATTTCCGGGCAGTGCTTCGCTATCGCTTATTCTAAGCTGTTAAGCAGCTAAATTGTACAATCCTAATATGGCTAGATATTGTGGTGCGGGCATCCTGCCCGCTATAATTATACAAATTAAATACAGTACAGCTGATTCTAGGATATTCTAGACAAAAGCGATGATTTTGCTTTCATTCAAACCCCGTTCTTAAGCTATAATTTACGGAATGAGAATATCACTGACCTTAATCTCAATTTCTGGAAATACTGCACTTTTAATCAAATCATCACCTGTATAGATACATTCTTCATAAAAGCCTTCGACTAAAGATAAAACTGTAATTTTGTTCTGTACAGGGTCAACAATCCAATATTCAGCAATTCCCCTGGCTGCATATTCAGAACGCTTGAAACGATAGTCTCTTACTTCATTTTCAGTACCAGGTGATACCACCTCTATTGCTATTAATGGTGATGGCATATCATGGGTAATTGTTCCTCTTTTCGTAGTTTCTAAAGCAGCGCGACATTCTTCACCCAAAACTAATAAATCAGGGATTCGCACCTTAGCCCTACGTCCACTTACCTCCATCATAATCTCTTTATACTTTAATAAATAAAGAGGGACTATTTTAGCCAATTCCAACAATAATCGCATTGATACATCGGAGTTAAAAATTGATTCTGGTGGCATTAAAACTAATTCTCCATCCACTAATTCATAGCGATTTCCAGTACCATCATCATAGGCATAGTAATCTGCAAAGGAAAAATAATTGACTGGTGCTTGAGTAATTTGAACCATAACATAAATATAATTCCATTCCCTTAGTACATCTTACTACAAAAAATGCAGTATAGTTGATCAATTGATCAATAACATCACCTAAAGCCATAGTCAGACTTTTCCGGGCTTGAGCCTGATTTTATTGCTCAAGTTTGAATTAAATTGGTACTTTGTCGCTGAATAGCTATAGTCTTGCCACTACCTGCTTCATTATAGATTTTTATAGTATAATCACTGAGGAGGCCTGATAAACTCTGCCAGAACCCCCTTAAATATGTTCAATTTTCATTTTATCAGCTTTTTTCGTCACTTAAAATGGCGCACATTGAAAAAAACTTTTGCGAGGACAATGGAAACAAGACTGTTAGGATTAGCTGCGGAAATAGCCTTTAATGCCATGTTATCGTTATTTCCGGCAATTCTAGCCTTACTAACAGCAATTGGTTTATTTGCAGAATCTTTGCGAAACACATTTATTCAACTAGCGACAGAACTGAGTAAAATTGTCCCCCAAGAAGCTTGGATATTAATTCGTGATTTTGCTACTCATGAAATTGCTAATTCTAAAAATAGTAGTTTATTTTCTCTGAGCTTTGTAATTACCCTTTGGACAGCTTCTGGGGCAATTAATACCGCTATGACAGCTTTAGATCAAATTCAACAAATTCACCCCAAAAAAATGCGTCCTTTTTGGCAAGCAAAACTTATATCTCTTGGTTTAACAATCGGGACTATATTATTATTAATGCTGGCTTCTTTTTTAGTATTTATTAGTGATTTACTTCTGGGAATTGTCGTAAATAACAATACTTATTTAATCTTTATATCCCATCTTTGGCAATTTTTACGTTGGCCTTTAGCATTGGCTACAGTTGCAACCGCTTTTGCTTTTGTTTATCGCTATGGACCTAGCAAATGTAAAACAAATACACCACTAATACCAGGAGCAATTTTAGCAGCTATTTTTTGGGCAATAGTTTCTGCAATATTTCGTCTCTATGTTAGCAATTTCGGTAATTATAATAAAGTTTATGGTGCAGTGGGCGCTGTTATTGTCTTAATGTTATGGTTATGGATGAGTGCTTTTATTCTTTTAGTCGGATACCAATTAAATGTAACTGTTGGTGAAGAGATGAAGAATTGAACATTGAAAATTAAAACAAAAAATCTGATTTAAAATTACAGTCAAGCAACAACTATATATTTCTCAAATAAATCTCAAAAATTTCAGTTAGAAAAATGAGATAATAAGGAAATTGATCACTTAGTCAGTAAAAATAATTAATAATGCCTAATTCTCCTGAACACTTTTCTATCACATCTGATGGTTATGCACCTCGATTAAAACGTCTACGTCAACTTACTAAAATATTAGATAATATAATTACCATTCCCGGAACACAAGTGGGAATCGGTTTAGATCCAATCATTGGATTACTACCTTTATGTGGTGACGCTCTGGGACTAATATTTTCCTTTTATATTATCATTGAAGCCGCACAATTAGGCCTATCTACAGCCACATTAGGAAGGATGGTCATGAATGTGATTATTGATTCCTTGATTGGCTCTATTCCCATGTTAGGAGACTTCTTTGATTTTGCCTGGAAAGCTAATAATTATAATATCATTTTATTAGAAGAAGCCTTAAAAGATCCTCGCAAAAACAAAAAAGCAAATAATTCCTTTATTTTCCTGTTGATTATCGGCTTATTTCTGATTGCCATTGTCTTAATATCCATCCCCGTGATATTAATAAGAATATTATGGCAGCTTATCACTGGTAGTTAAATTACTCCTACATAAAATTATGAAAGATTGGTGGCAAGATAATTTTCCTCAAGGGCGGCAAAATCTCACTATTACCGATTCTCAAGGTTATCCAATTCAAATAGCCTATGGTGAAAAAGGTACGGGTAAACCCCTAATTTTATTACATGGTTTAGGCAGTTGGAGTTATAATTGGCGGCTTAGTATTCAGCCATTATCTCAACATTTTCGCGTAATTTGTTGTGATTTTAAAGGGTTTGGTTTTTCAGAAAAGCCTGGATCTCGTCGAGAAAAAAATGGACATCAAATTATTGAATTAAAACGAATTATTCAGGGTTTATGTGATGAACCACCTATCATTGTGGCAGAATCTATAGGGGCATTAATTTCTCTCGGATTAGCTGGTATTAACCCTCATTTAATCGCACGTTTAGTAGTAATTAATGCCCCTATTTTTGCAGAAACTTTACCCCACTGGGCTATGGATTTACTTGCGAAAACACCAATAGAAATCATCCATGCAATTGATTATTTACGTCTAGCATATTGGTTTGCACCTTTAGTGAGAGAAGTTATGGGAACAGAAAGACGCAAGGTATTATATGATCCCTCATTATTAACAGAAGAAGATATTTATTGGATTACTTACCCATTTATTGAAATTCCTGGAACTGTGGTCAAAGTTGCCGAAGAATTACAAATTGCTGCCAAAGAAATCGAGAATTTCCGCACAAATCAGCCTAATATGTTGAGTAATATTCAAAAAAATCTCAAAAATATTGAATGTCCAACTTTAATTTTATGGGGTGATCAAGATAGTTGGTTTCCTGTTAGTCATGGAGAAAAATTACATCAATATCTACCTAATTCTCGTTTACAAATTTTGCAAAATTGTTATCATGATGCCTCCACTGGTGCTGCTGATGTTGTCAATGCAGCAATTTTAGAATTTTTACAAGATACTAATTTCTGTTAGCCAGGACTTACGCAAAATATCTCTCAAACCCTCTTTTCTTCGTTCTCTTCGTTCCTATCCCTGACGGGACGCTCCGCGAACGTGGTTCATTATTCCGTGACTTGTGCGTAAGTCCTATTAGCTTAAAAATTGGCTTTTAATATAAACTCAGAAGAGAAACTTAAATAATTGGGTTACAATCACCTATGTGATCTATTATAAGATTTCGGGTTTTGTCAGTCCCGTTCAAAAGTGCTGAATGTAAGATACTGAGTTAGTCATATATACTCACAGGTTTTACATCAGTAAGTTTAATCATGCTTTGTAAAAAGAGAGAATCAACTGTGACCGTCAGAGTCCGTATAGCTCCGAGTCCTACCGGAAATTTACATATTGGTACAGCAAGAACGGCTGTATTTAATTATTTGTTTGCCCGTCACCATGATGGCAAGTTCATTTTAAGAATAGAAGATACAGATTTAGAGCGATCGCGTCCAGAATATACAGATAATATTCTCAATGGACTACGCTGGTTAGGATTGAATTGGGATGAAGGTCCATTTTTCCAATCTCAACGCTTAGAACTTTACAAAGAAGCAGTTGAAAAACTACTAGATCAAGGACTAGCTTACCGTTGTTATACCACATCTGAAGAGTTAGACGCTTTACGAGAAGCGCAAAAAGCTAAAGGTGAAGCACCTCGTTATGATAACCGTCATCGGTACTTAACTCCAGAACAAAGGGCAGAATTTGAAGCTCAAGGACGTTCTTCTGTAATTCGTTTCCAAATCGCCGATGATCGGGAAATTGTTTGGAATGACTTAGTACGGGGTAAAATGAGTTGGCGTGGTAGTGATTTGGGTGGTGATATGGTCATTGCTCGCGCTTCTAGTGATGGTAGTGGTCAACCATTGTACAATTTTGTCGTGGTTGTGGATGATATTGATATGGAAATTACTCATGTGATTCGGGGTGAAGACCATATCGCTAATACAGCTAAACAGATTTTACTATATGAAGCTTTGGGGGCGAAAATTCCCGAATTTGCCCATACACCCTTGATTTTAAACCAAGAAGGGCGAAAACTCTCGAAACGAGATGGAGTAACTTCTATTTGTGACTTTCAGGATCTGGGTTTTACGGCGGAAGCTTTAGTAAATTATATGACTTTACTAGGATGGTCGCCAGGGGATTCCACGCAGGAAATCTTTGATTTGGAATCAGCGGCTCAGGATTTTGGCTTTGATCGAGTGAATAAGGCTGGTGCTAAATTTGACTGGGATAAATTGGACTGGTTAAATAGCCAATATCTCCATCATAAGCCAGTGGGGGAACTGACAGATTTACTTATGCCCTTCTGGGAAAAAGCTGGTTATCAATTTAACGGTGGTAGAGAACGTTCTTGGTTAGAATCACTAACGGGGTTAATTGCTGCTAGTTTGACTCGGTTGGTAGATGCTGTGGAAATGGCCAAGGTATTTTTTACTGATGGTGTAGAATTAACTGAAGAAGGCAGTCAACAACTACAGCAGGAGGGTGTTAAAATTGTACTACAAGCAATTATTACAGCTTTAGAGAGTCAGCCAAATTTATCAGCAGATATAGCCCAAGGTATAATTAAGCAAGTTGTGAAATCGGAAAATGTGAAAAAGGGCTTAGTGATGCGATCGCTTAGAGCAGCTTTAACCGGGGACGTACATGGACCAGATTTAATTCAATCTTGGTTACTATTAAATCAGATTGGTTTAGATAGATCCCGCTTGAATCAAGCAATTAGCAATAATTAATTACCTCTAACATACCTCTAAGATACAAGGTTGGGTTGAGGTACGTTCACAACGTGTGGCCTATCCCTGCGCTCGCCGGAGGCATCAGCCTTAACCCGACCTACAAAAAATGGACAAGGTAGCAAGAATTTTCTGGAATTTGAAATTCTCCCTGTGGTACTCAAGTCTTTTATATAACAGAACTACTAATCTGACTAGATTTAGGGTTTGTGTACCGAAAGAGCGAACTGCTTGCAACCTGAGTTCGACGTAAGATAATAACTTACAAGTGTTGACTGGAAAGAGTTTCAGGATTAAATAAATTTTTAGCGGTTGTCAATAATTTTCGGTTATTGACAATTGATCGGGAATAAATAATATACAGGGGTTTCCGCTCTTATGAGGTACATCTTAAGCCCCCTCCTCGCACCCCCCTCAGTCCCCCCGCTGCGGGGGGAAGAAAAGGATAAACTTTTGATATTGGAGGGGGTTGGGGGTGGGGTTCTTGTACCTCATAACATCGGGAAGTGCTGTAAATTGTAAATTTTTCTGAAAAACAATTAAATAACGTTACTAATCATACTCAAGATTGCACCAAAGATCTAAGAATAAAGTAGTTGTTTGAGCAAGGAAAAATAGACAATGGAATTAGAACAATTATTTATATCAGTATAGATGACCTGAATAGCTCTTGATATTTAACTAAGTTTCTCAAAAATATACTTAGGAGATGTCCTTTTTTCATCTTTGCTATTTATGTAGCAAATAAACTTCCTTTGTTTTACTCTTTATGAAAGATTTTTTTCGCTTGTGAGAAATCCGGGTTAGACAGAATTTCTCTATGTAAACATTTATTTTCTTTTGTTTTCAAAATGAGAATTGCTGGATTTGTATGATGTATGATATTTTCAAATAATCACAAACATAGCCTATAATGTTTGAAAATCATCGTTAAACGTGTTTATACCAGGAAAGCCACTCAATGTTAACAATACGCGATAAATACTTGGCATCGCGCGAGTGGAGTCTTGAAATCCGCAACCCACTGTCCCAACCTGGGATGGTGTGGGCAACGTTAAGTTCCACTGAACTGGCAAAAGCTCAAGACGCACTTCGACTACGCCGTGTTGATCCAGGCAATATTTTTAAGCTCAGTGAAGAATTACTAGGTAGTGTCACAAAGTGGGCTGTCCTGGGAGACAATGTGATTGGTGTTTGGGGCTGGCGTGGTGTTTCCTTAGCCGATCAATACAAAGCCGTAACCACTGGTGCTGGCGCGTTCATTGCCGCTGCAATGTGCTATATTCGGGTCTCTGGGTCTGATGCCGCAGCCTTACTAGATATGCTCTCTCCCCGAACAGTTTCTGATTTGCCTGTTAATGGAGCCAAGTTTATAGTATTCACGACTCCAGTGGGAACGGTGGATGAGGAAGCAGTTGTTATCAGAACAGGACTCAATGAGTTTGTCATGTCGTGTGGTGGTGGCAAGCCACCCGGATGGCTCGCTTTAATGGCGAAGAAATTCGATGATGTTATCATTCAACCCAGTGATGTACTCAGCTTTAATATCAAAGGTCCGCAACGGCTTGCTGCGGTTCAAAGCCTTGTCCAAGAAAGCAGCCGAGATCAGATTACTGAGCTATCTAGCTTCCAGTCGTGCAAGGTAAAAACCTTGGTCGGTGGAGAAGCACGCATTTTGAAAAGTATCATCGGGTATGAAGTCTGGGCAGCCTCCGACGTACTTGCAGAGGTTTGGAAACAGCTAGTTGTGGACCGCCCAGCCATTGTTCCATGTGGTTGGGAGTTATTGAGTATTTATCGAATGGAGTGTCGTTCCATCTTGTTCACACTCTTTCCAGTGGACATGCACATGGGAACTACGCTGTATGAGATTGATGCTGGCTGGATGGTTCCGAAGATTGACGATGGAAGGGAATACATAGGACGAGCAGCCCTGACTCAGGAGCGGAGTCCCAATAAAACTTGGCTGGCTGGCGTACGTGCAGTTGACGATACGGTTGAACCGCCCCTCATTGGAAGTGAGGTATTTACTAGGTTAGGAGAGTTCGCGGGTTACATTACCTCAGCAGCCTTCTCTGTGCGCGAGAAGCGGGTTCTTGGATTTGCTCATCTGTCTCCAAACTGTTCTGTCGGTAGCAAGGTTCTGATAGATGGAACGAATTGGGATGTGTGTTCGGTTCCATTTAACGGTAGGGAATAAAGCAATTTTTATTGAATTAAGGTTTCAGATGAATCGATCGCCTGTAAGCGTTTTGTCCCAAACAGACCTCAACGGCATGGCTATTCCAGTGGAGCAATTAGAAGCAAACTTGCGCGACCTGCTAACCACACACGGCTATGTATTACTAACTAATGTCCTAGATGATTTTGATCATGTATTATTTTGCCAGCGATTAGGTTCCCTCATTCCTCATATCAATGGTGCCACTACTTGGGATATTAGACCTGAACCGGATAACAAAAACAATGTGTACTATCCCGGTAGTAACAGAACTTTCGCACCCCATACTGAATGCTTTGACTTTCAGGGTTTACCACCTCGCTACCTGTCATTGTGGTGCATCCATCCCGCTTTCGGAGAAGGGGGGGAAACGACAGTTGCAGATACCTTTCCCTGGATTGATCAACTTCCTGATTCTGAACGGGAACGGCTTGAGGAGGTTAAATTTGATTGGGAAAATCCTCATGGATCAGGACTTGGGATTTGTTCCCAGCATCCCGTGATAGAAAGATTTGGTGGAGACAGGATTGTTCGATTTTCGTGCAAAAATCTAGTGCATAGCGATGGTGATTCAGTTGCAGACTTGCTCCGGCGCTGGCAGTTTCTGTTTGATCAGGAGCATGTGGCCATTCGCTATGAACGTAACGATATGCTCGTCTTCGATAACTGGAGAATGCTTCACGGTCGCAGTGGCTTCCAAGATCTGCGCCGTCATCTACGTCGCGTTCAGATCGGAGCAGTCATTGACAAGACAAGTAATACAGAAGTCAATACGAAAATCAACGCAGTAACTGTTTAAAAGTCTAGTTGGTTTCAAAGTTTAGTAATGAATAGGTCTGTTAAGGAGGTTCTATTTTGATTGAAGCTCGTTCTCCCCTTGTGTGGTGGAAAGGCGAAGTGATGCCTTGGGAGGCTGCTCAGGTACCAGTTACTACACTGCGTGGAGTTAACGTCTATGATGGTGCCCGTGCTTATTGGCAGGCTGAGAGCAATAGATTTGCTGTCATCAGTTTAAAGGGACATATTGAGCGTTTAAAGTCTGCGGCTGATCTGATGTATATTCCAGATGAGGGACTCATTGATCAGATGCCTCAAGGTATTGATGATTTGCTCAAGGCAACAAGCCTACGAGAAGATTTCTACCTGCGGCTGACCTTGTTCATTGATTCGGGACTCTCCTACCTGTATCCAGACGTAGCCGATCCGAAAGCCTCGCAGCAAAAATTAGCGCCTACAGGTGCATTCATTTCCTGTCTACCAATTGGTCCGCGTTCAGAACAGCCCATTACCTGTATTGTGAGTACTTGGCAGCGCCAGTCGGATTTGTCGCTCCCAGCAATTGTTAAAACGGGTCCGGCCTATGCAGCTTTTCGTTTAGCGCGTGTGGAAGCGAAGCAACGCGGAGCCGATCAAGCATTGCTACTAAATGCTCAAGGTATGGTTACGGAGAGCGCTGAAGCATCGGTTTTCCTAGTGCGGCAAGGATGTTTGTATACACCTGCACTTTCGGAAGGGTTGCTAGACAGCCTGACCAGACGCACCATAATTAGCCTCGCTCAACAGGAGTTTGGTCTGAAGGTGGTTGAATGTTCAATTACCCGATCTGAGCTTTATACAGCAGATGAGGTCTTTATTTGTGGCACATGGGAAGAAGTGCGTGTAGTGTCGTCTATTGACGGACATCAGCCAAGGCATAGTGATGCACCTATCAGTAATGCTTTGCGAAAGGCCTATATCCAGATGTGTACTGGACTAAGATCGCCAATTGATGATGATTTTGTGCAGTATTTCCCTAGTCATACCCCCACGCTTCTAAGCCATTAGGGTGCGCTGAATCCGCATCGGTTCAACAGTGAGTAAGTAGCATTGTACAAAACTCGTGCTAGACCTTTGCCGAATTGTTATTTAACGTTAATAGGGGGCCATAAAAGTTGAGTATCACAGTAGTAGATAATAAGAATCTGGAACAAAAGATTCAAGCAAAAAAGCTCGCACAGCGATCTACTTTTGCTAGGCTGCTAACGCAGCTTGCGGAATCACATCTCGATATCCATAGCCTCATTGATCCCGATCTAATCAATCTATCCCTTGAAAACCAGCCACAAGATTTGCTAGTGGGTGCAGAAGAGTTTTTAGACAATTCTGATGGGGGTCGAGGGACTATGTACCGTCAGGCTCAGCAAAATACCCTTGCTCGCTCCGAAGGCGCATGTACCCTTCTTCGTCAATTTCTGGTCGGGAATTCTCAATCAATCAGGGTCTTAGATTTGTTGGGGGGTGATGGTCTCCTAGCTCGCATTGCTCGCGTGAGTGAGATCGCAAGCCAGCCTCTTGATATCATTACTAGTGACATCTGTGTGGGCATGGTTAAAGCGGCACTTGAAATGGGCTTACCTGCGATTTGTCAGCCCGCAGAAAATCTAATTTTGCAAGATAGCTGTGTTGACGGTGTCCTCATTGCCTATGGAACACACCATTTGAACCGGGAAACCCTAGACCGAGCTAGTTCAGAAGCAGGTCGAGTTCTCAGACCTGGGGGTAGAATAGTATTACATGACTTCGAGCCAGAGTCAGGAGCAGCAAAGTGGTTTGCCCAAGTTGTCCATCCTTACTCGCAGAAAGGTCATGATTACCCGCACTATGGTGTCGAGACACTTCGCCAGACACTAGCCAACGCTTCGTTTCAAGTTATTGATGCCAAGGAGATTGCTGATCCCATTGTGGCGTTGGGAGACTCTCCAGATCAAGCCAAAATGGCTCTTGCTATGTATCTTTATCAGATGTATGGATTAGTCGGTCTGGGGAACCCTACATCTTTTGATGTTCAGAAAAGGGTTCTTGAATATGCAGAAGCTTGCTTTGGACAAATTTTGATTGAAAAACAAAACACCCCTGATGTCCTCTTCTCCGCACGCGTGCCGCGAGTTGCGGCGATCGCTGTAGGTGTTTCGACCAAGGAGATGCTTTAGTGCAATCGGCATCACAAATTTCGCCAATACGGATTGCAGTTCTGGTCGGTTCGGCAAGAACAAATGGCAACACTATGCAAATCGTTGATCTTCTTCGTCAGACCTTACAAAACAAGGTGAGTGTCCATGATCTCAAAGCCTTGAATATTAATGGCTTTGATTATGACAACGCATTTAAAGAAGATGATTTTTTGTCAACCCTTGACGATGTGCTTGATGCAGATGTAGTTATTTTTGCTACACCTATCTACTGGTACACCCTGTCATCTCAACTCAAGCAATTTGTTGAGCGATTGTCTGATATCACTATGTTTTATCCAGATTTGCTACCCCGATTCCGGGGGAAAAGAGGATTTTTGTTAATGACTGGAGCGAGTGATGAAGTCCCAGAAGGAATGACAGTTGCGATCGAAAAGACCTGTACGCATCTGCAAATGAAGTACACAGATAGCTTGTACATACAATTTGAGGATCAAAAGCCAAAATCTACACAGTTTATGCAGCAAATACTACAGTTCGCATCCAATATACTTAAGCAACGATGAATATGAAAGTAATGGAAGATAATCGGGTAGATTTTGATATTTCCATGCCCCTACAATGGGAAGAAGGCACGGAAAAGTCAATCCTTTTTCATACACTAGGTTTGCATCAGGCGTTGAACATCGAGCGACAAAAGTTTCCCAATCGTCTTTTCATCTCAGACTACGATGGAGGGCATCCATTCATTGAAGACTATCTTGGCGAACTGGCTCACTCGTCTCCACTACAGTTATCTGATGTCACAAAATATGCTGGCGTTGATAGAGATCGCTCACTGCGAGTAAAAATCGCTGAATTTCATAGTCGTTACGATGATGTGTCATACTCACCGGAACAGATTATTCCAGGTGGAGGCTCCAGTAGTTTTCTGGCTACCATTTGTACCTGGTTAGCCCTATCTGGCTACAAAAGTGTCTACTATTTACCGCCCCTGTACTATAAATTGGGCTACTTTTTTCGCCGATTTGGTATTCTGCCAATACCGGTGAGTAATCATCATGCTTTCCAGCCTGAATTTCATCTCAACTTACCCCAGCACCCATCTGTTTTGGTGTTAAGCGATCCGTTATGGTACGGGGGGCGTAGAGTGCCTATTGAAGTGTTTGAAACAATTCGAGAATGGCAAATTAATACTGGCTCATTGGTATTTGTTGATGGAACGTTCCAATATATGGGTTGGAATAGCATTGGTCCTGAAGCCTCATCTACCTTGGTGATGAATCAAACACTCCGGTTGATCTCGCCTACAAAATATCTAGCGTTACACGGCTACAGGTGCGCTTACTTGCTGACCTCTCCAGAGATGCGTGGTGAACTTGATGAACTCCATATTAATCTACACGGCGATGTCTCTGTCTCGGATCGGCTGTTCGCGCATCGGGTGATGGATGTAATGCTAGGAACAGGCAATCGTGAGTTAATTAAATTTGCTCAAGATAACTGCCAGCGTTTGATTGATGAAAATGCCCTTGGGGAAATGATGGAGATGGAGGCAGGTTGGTTCCTATTTGCTGAAATTCGTGCGCCCAGACAGAATTTCGTTGCTATGGGGCAGGAGTACTTCGAGCTTAACGGGTACCCAAACTCTGTGCGAATCAATCTACTCAATAGCGCTGGAATTCAAGCGCTAATTGATAGTAGTCGCATCTAGTAAGGCTACTCTTCGCCCGATAATAGGGATAATCTCAACGAGATGAATTTTCATCTGTATACTGACTGGTCAACAAATATGAAAGTTATGACAAACAGTTCCACACATCTGAATTCTTCCCCTAGAGAAACCATGCGAGTGCTACCCAGCTGTTTTCAAACGTTTCTCACTTGGCTGACTTGTAAACCGCTGGAAGGTCAAGTAAGTTGGGGTAGAAGGCCAATCGATCATTTGCTGATAGCATTGACAGGTCTTGTAATCGGTGTGATTACTAGTGTTTTAGCAGTCACACACTCCGGCTTTTGGTTAACGTTGTTAATTCCATCATGGATAGCAACTGTTTCTAGTGCAAGAACATTACACGTGATGATTGTTCATTACTGTACCCATTCACGTTTTTCTACGAATGAAAAAGTGAATAAATGGGTGGGGGAAGTTCTCTCTATTCTGTTAATTCTCAGAAACTATGAGTCATATCGCAAAGACCATGTTTATAATCACCATACTAAGAGATTACAGACGTTAGACGATGAAACAGTCAAGTTTCTATTTTTACTGGCTGAACTTCGTCCTGGTATGACGAGAGAAAAGCTTTGGAGAAAGTTTTGGCTGACCCTCATATCCCCAAAGTTTCACTGGAAGCTTTCTGTAGCGAGAGTGACCTCCAATCTTAGTGCCCCATTTCCGATTAATCTATTAGCTTGTTTGTATATATTTCTGTTATTAGGAGTAACAGCATGGACACAAGCATGGTTGGTTCTTTTTCTAGCGTGGCTTTTCCCGATGACTGTTCTATATCAAATCAGTCTTTTTACAAGGTTATGCTCTGAACATATATGGCCTGTACCCGAGGCGCTTGATCATCGTGATAAGTTAACTATTTCTAGATTGACTGTGGGGATTTTCTTGGGTGAACCCACTCCTGATTCTTCCTTGCCATTTGATCAAAAATTTATAGGGTGGTTTAAGTGGAGTACAAGAATGCTGTTCATCCATTTATTCAGCCGTCTATTTATTATGGTTGCTGATACACCTTGTCATGACTATCACCATCGTCACCCCCATTCAACAGATTGGGCAAACTACATTTTTGCAAGAGCACAGGATCTTGATTCCGGTTGCCCTGGCTGGCCAGAGCCTTATACAGAGGTATGGGGACTCTATAATGCCATTGATCTAATGTTTGAGTCTCTCAGTCAGTTGCAACCCTTCGATCATATTGATACCAGTGATACTATTCACACGGTATTCTCACCAGAGTAATTACCATTTCTTGAGTTTGTATACTAAATTATTTGCCCCTATGAAAGCTATCTTGTTACATCACAATGGTGGTCCTGAGCAGTTACGGTTGGGAGAAGCCTCTGTACCAACTGTCGGATCGTTAGACCTTTTGGTAAAAATGAATGTTTCAGGGGTGAATTTTGTTGATATATATCTTCGGGATGGACTTTATCCAATTCCCAGCTTTCCTCACATTCTTGGTATAGAAGGGGCTGGAACTGTAGTCGAAAAAGGTGATTTAGTTACCGATTTTTGTATCGGCGATCGTGTTGGTTTTGCCTATACTGGAAGTGGTAGCTATGCTGAATATACGTGTGTCAAAGCTGAACGAGCAATTCCTTTGCCTGAGTCTATCGGTTTTGAAACAGCAGCAGCCTGCCTCCTACAAGGTTTGACAGCTCATTTCCTAACCCATACAACATTTCCCTTGCAGCCACAGCAAACAATTCTTGTTCATGCTGCTGCTGGCGGAGTCGGTGGTCTTATTGTCCAAATGGCTAAATTGATGGGTGCGACCGTACTCGGAACCGTTTCAACGCCAGAAAAAGCTCAGGTCGCTAGAAGCAACGGTGCCGATCAAGTTATTCTTTACCATCAGAATGACTTTGAAACTGAAGTCATGGATTTCACCAATGGTATTGGCGTTGATGTTGTTTATGACTCTGTGGGAGTTGATACGTTTCACAAGAGCCTGAATCTGTTGAAGAACTGTGGAATGTTAGTTCTATTTGGTCAATCAAGTGGGTTAACTCCTCCTTTCGATCTCAACCGACTGTGTAATCGCTCTAGTGAGAGGGGTTCATTTTTTGTGACTCGCCCCACTATACGACACTATATCAAAGGGAATATCTTAAGGGAGAGAGCTGCTGACCTCTTCAATTACCTCAACACTGGAAAAATAAAAGTTAGGGTTGGGCATCGTTATAGTCTCACTGACGCTGCAAATGCTCATCGAGACCTATCCGCTCGTCTTACAATTGGCAAATCAATCTTAAAAATTTCTAGTGATTGAGTCTAAATTTTTGACCAAAAGGCAGGGGCAGAAGGTTATGAGCATCAATTAAGCGTCCTTGCTTCAATCCCATTCTTTTAAGGGTGGGTTACTCCTGCCTGGTGAAATTTTCTTAGATACAGTCGATCGCAGAAACTTACAAACAAAGATTATTGTTTCGTCCCATCAGCTTTTGAGTTTATGAGTATTATTTCAAGTATAAAAAATATCAAAGATGAAATCCCTGACAAGGTTCGTTTGATTGCTGTTACTAAGAAAGTTCCTGTTGAATTCATGCGCCAAGCTTATGAAACAGGAATTAGAGATTTTGCTGAAAACCGTTTGCAAGACGCTTTAGAAAAACAAGAACAGCTACAGGATTTACCGAATATTTGCTGGCACTTTATTGGTCATTTACAAGCCAATAAAGCCAAAAAGGTTTTAGATAACTTCCATTGGATTCATTCCGTGGACTGTTTAAGTTTAGCAGAAAGATTGAACCGCTTAGTAGAAAATGAAACTGTCTCACCCCAATTATGTTTGCAAATTAAACCCCTCAGTGACCCTAACAAATATGGTTGGCATATCGATCAGCTATGGCATGATCTACCTCAATTAACACAACTCACAAATTTGAAAATCAGAGGCTTGATGACAATTTTACCACTTGGTTTAAGTGAAGAAGAAATATTTCAAGCATTTTCAGTGATAAAGAATTTGAAAATGAAAATCAATCAAGAATCATCATTGTCTTTGACTGAACTCTCTATGGGAATGTCTGAAGATTATCAGTATGCTATCAATGCTGGTTCAACCATGATTCGCTTGGGACGTATTCTTTTTGAAGCGAAATAATGAGAATATTCCATTTCTTTATGTTTTACTAATGGCACTATAGCAATCCTAAATGATACGTGAGAGTTCAACAAGGCTAAAATGCTTATAAAACAAGGATTTTTATCTACGTATTTTCTCACAAACTGTTCAGGATTGCTATACCATGACTCTAATGTAAGAATTCTCTAAACCTGATTTTAGTGTGATTGAGAATTGTGTAGCTTTCACGGTAGACCCTGGGTAATGACGACAAATCCTGAGGTTTGAAACGCAATCTCAAAAAATTCTATCAATTTAAATAGGCCAAACTCTCTTGGGTACATTTAAATCGCCTTCAAAACTAAATTCCTTAGGTATAAATGGCAAAGGGAGAAGTGATAAAAAATCATTAATTTTCTGTAGACTGTTTGAGGCAGCTATTTCATAGAAATTAGTACTATTCCATAATAAGTAAATATAGCTAAAATGTTGTTTGAGAGCTGAAATGAGCGTTTCATAGTCTACTTGCAATTCTTGCATACCTGCAAGGACTACTGTTCGCTTCCACATTATTTCATTGGCTGAAAAGTACAGGGACTTATATTTTTCATCTTTAACTTGCTCTCGCTTTTCGTACTCTACTGTATCTATCTGGTGTAATTTTTCAAGACATATTAAAATACCGTCATCTTTCATTACCTCTTTCAGGTGAGCTATTTGCTCGAATCGATCCTTGTCATAAAACTGAAATGTTGCATTTTCATAGACTACGTCAAATCCATCTGTAAATACGTTTAAATCAGACGATGATTGTATAAATTGCGGTGTTACATCGCAGAAATATCCTAGACAACAATATGAAAAAGGATCTCGAAAGAGTTCCTCAAATTTTTCCTTGTGTAAGCCATTAGTCAATGCTAGAACTTTTCCAGAAGCTAGTTCAGCCAAAGTTCTAACATTTGTCCCGTATTGAGACTCGGTTTCATAAAAGGTGAGATGCTGTCCATCAGAAAGGCAATTAGCCATACGAAGTAGTGCTACTCCAACACGACATTGCTCTTCAAATACAAATGGAATACTAGCGCAGTAATGTTTATAGAATGGTGTCATATTACGTTTGTAAATATTACAGTATCTTTCTACGTCATCTCCTTGAGAGAGAAATTTTTGATCTGGAAGTATATCTGTATGCGGAACTTGTATCAAACCACTTGAAATCTGAGCAAAGTGTTCAGTCTTTTCCATGCAAGGACGATCTTTATATTTCTCTCTAAGTGTTTTCTTCTGATTTTCCATGAAAAATTTATTTCCAAAAGAATTGCCAGTAAAAATACTACACTCAATCTTTGTCCTTTACTCCAAAAGATGTGTTAATTTTTGTAAATAAATCTGTCAAATCTGTCAAAAATTAATTTGAGGCAAAAAAGGTGATATCTAAAGCTCTCAGCAGTTATAAATTATGCCCCCATTCAATACTATTGCCAAAATAAGAGCCTTGATAATTTTTGGCAAAAACGGCAAAAATACGCATACATAAGCGTTTCGAGGAAAAGGTAATTTAGAATCTAAAACCCTTATCCTACCGTCAATACATTTAAAAAATCCTTGTCGGAAACCTTTAAGGAATTTTTCAGGCTGATTGTTTTTGCCAAGCAAGAGCGAGAAACGGGAGTTCATGGTTAAAGCATTATCATCTCACCCTCGTAATTTGGCTAAGGTATTGCTTGATGGCAATAAGCACCTCTTTTTCAACGTGGCTTTCAGGCTCTATCCCTTATGAAACAAGCTGTTTAGTGACCTTGTCACCCGTTAAGGCTGCACACTGAAATTATCTTCTCTGATTATGGGATCAATCATTATGTGGACTTTTCTAAAGGAACTTGAGACCGTAAATTTATGTCTTTAAAGGTATTTAGCAAATTTCTATAATTACAATGTCCAAAAAAGTATTGACTACAGGAATCATTATACTCTGGACTACGGGTGGATTTACTCAAGTGGCTAATGCTCAACCAGTTTCCCAGATTTTTGAAAATGTTACCATTCAATACCCATTTTCCCCAGATCCATTGACAGTCAGGGGAATGAGTGGTGGTTCAATAGCGGGAAGCCAAATAGCCAAAACAGAAACAACACCAACTGGACCTTGTAAGGGATTTATGGATGAAAAGCCCGATCATACCCTGAAACTATTGAGTAAATTTGAATACCTAAAACTAGTAGTTAACAGTCCTGCGGACACGACCATGATTATCAAAGGACCTGGTGGAACTTGGTGTAATGATGACTTTGATGGTAAAAATCCTGGTGTTGTTGGTGAATGGCTACCAGGAACTTACCAAATTTGGATTGGTTCTTACAAGGAAAATGATTCCCTACCTTATACCTTAAAAATTATGGGAGCTAAGTAAATGATTAGACATCTTGTGAGAATGTGCGTGACTTGAAACCCTACAATATTTTCGGAGATGTCTAAGTAGGTTGGCGTTAAAAATTGGTAATTTCTGTACCAGGTTTTCACAAACACATTGCCAAAATTGATGTTTCCAGTCTGTATCCCAGCATTATGTTTAAATATGGGATTTGCTCCCGCAAGGATACGCAACGAGTGGGGTTACAGCAAATTGTCATCAAACCTGGAACAAGAACCCCAACCCCCTCCCTGCAAGCGATGAGGGGGCTAAAACGAGATGAGTTACTTTCGGTTATTGAACCTCTAAGTGATGTGGGAAAGCATTTGAGTTTGTTTTGAGTGGGGAGTTATGCTAATTATGAGCGATCACTTATGGGATTTGAGGGGGCGGCACAGTGTAGTGTAACTGGAATCAGATTCTTGGACTTTTTGATAATTGTGAATTATAATAGTAAGTTTGTTTGACTTCTAAGCATCACAATACTGGACTCGTATGAAATTAACCTAAAATATAGCAAGCATTTTTTAAAATGTTTCTATTATCAGTGATTAAGTACACTCTGGCAATGCCTAGCTCTATTACATTAGTTTCTAATCATAACTTTCTTATGACAAGTCTTAAAAAAATTCAATCCAACAAAATTACTGTTGTTAGCCTATTTTCAGGATGTGGAGGTATTGATCTAGGATTTAAGAGACAAGGATTATCAATTGTTTGGGCAATTGATAATGACTTAGACTGTGTAGAAACATATAGAAAAAATATAGGCAATCATATTATTCATAAATCAATTTGTGATGTTCATTCAGAAAAAATTCCTGATGCCGATATAATTGTTGGCGGATTCCCATGTCAGGGATTTTCAGTAGCTAATAAATTTCGATCAAAAGATGATGAAAGAAATGAAATGTATCACGAAATGTTAAGAGTGATAAAAGATAAAAAGCCTAAATGGTTCATGGCCGAAAATGTAAAAGGTATTTTAAGTCTGGACAAGGGGCTTGTGTTTCAAAAGATTATAGAGGAATTACAAGAAGCTGGATATCATATAACCTATGAACTGGTTAATATGGCTGATCATGGAGTACCACAAATTAGAAAAAGAGTAATTATTTTAGGTACAAGAAATGATCTGCCTGTAGAAGCAAGAATCAAGCACCCATTACCAAATTATTCCGAAAAAAACACAAATCTTAAAAAATGGATTACCATTAACTGTGCATTAGAAACACTAGAAAAAATGAAACCAGCTACTAATTTAGTAGGATCACAGTATAAAGTATTGTATAGAAATTATACAGGACATAGACAAACTGATGGTAATAAACCATGTCCAACGATTATAGCTAGAGGTAATGGAAAAGGTGGGGTATGTGCAATTCCACATCCTAACGGAGAGAGACGATTAAATGTTAGAGAATCAGCATTTATTCAAACTTTTCCATGTGATTTTGAATTTACAGGAAGTGTAACTTCAATGTATCGCCAAATAGGAAATGCTGTACCTGTATTGTACGCAGAAAAAATAGCACAAGAATTTATTGAAGCTGATAAAAGATTAAAAACATTTATCAATAAACAAAGTATAGCCAGTGAAAAACCTAAAGTTGTTTCTTTATTTTCTGGTGCAGGAGGAATGGACTTAGGATTTCAAAAGGCTGGTTTTAATATTGTATGGGCAATTGATAATTTTGAAGATGCTGTACAAACATACAAAAAAAATATAGGCAATCACATAATTAATAGTAATATTGAGGATTATGATATTAACAAAATTCCTAATTGTGATGTTGTTATAGGTGGTTTTCCATGTCAAGGATTTTCAATAGCCAATATGAACCGTAATTCCAACGATAAGAGAAATATTCTTTATGAATATCTTGTAAAAGTCATAGAAATTAAACAACCAAAATTTTTTGTAGCAGAAAATGTTAAAGGTATTCTTAGCCTTGAAAAAGGAGAAATTTTTAATAAAATTCTACAAGATTTTAGTAAATGTGGTTATAAATGTGAATATGCTATTTTAAATTCTGCTGACTATGGAGTTCCACAAACGAGAGAGAGAGTTATTATTGTAGGTAAGAGAAAAGATGTACCAATAGAAATAGAATTTCCTCCAAATCCCACTCATTCAAAACATATATCTGTAGGACAAGCACTATCAGATTTTCCTGATCCTGACAAAAAACACAATTTAAAAAATCATATATATTCCAAATTTAAACTAAAATTTAATGGATACATATCAAATAGACGTATTGACTCTGACTTACCATGTCCAACTATTACAGCAAGAGGAGATGATAAAGGAGGAGCTATGGTAATGCACCATCCCTCAAATAAGCGCAGATTAACTTGTAGGGAAATGGCTTATATACAAGGCTTTCCTATTGATTTTGAATTTATTGGCTCAATGACATCTGTTTATAGACAAATTGCAAACGCATTACCTAGTCCTGTTGCTGAAGCAGTTGCTTTTTCATTGTATAAAGCAATGATTAATTAGCAAGAATTTAGTCTTTTTTCTCAATCAGTCTGGTAATTTCTTCTATAACTTGTTCAACTGTTTTTTGATGAGCAGTAGCGTATCTTTCAATATCTTCTGCTATTTTTTCGCGTTGAAATTGTTCTGGGTACGCCCAAGGACTATTTTCCCAATCATAGTCAGGATTAACCTTTTTGGTAAATTCTCTTTTTCTTTGATTACAGTAAATACACAAAGTCATCAACTTATCTTGGAAATTGTCATCCGTTAAGTTTTCAGCTTGAACAATTGCTGGAATTCTATGATCTGGTGCTAAAAATTTAGTGTTTTCATGAGTTGTATGACACAATCTACAAGTATTATTATGAAGAGTAAATAATTTCTGTTTCCATGAATCCTTGATTACTGATCTAGAAACTTGTAAAGTTATATCTTGTTTGACAGTAGTCAACCTATACTCTTCTTGCTTGTTTTTCCGTTGAGTAATTATAGTAGGATTTTCCCCCTCTCGTGTCCATCCTTCATTTCTAAAATAATCAACTATCTTACTGGGATCTCCATAGAATTTTGAGGTTCTTGTATCATTATTGCCAATATTAAGCTTGCTTATATTGTGAGGTTGATAACGGTTTTCTATGGTTACTTCCAGTTCGTCTCTAGTATGAAATTCTTGATCATATAAAATACATAGTCCACAGATTTCCCTACCACGTGATTTGAATAAATACTGCTCCCAATGAGATTTATTTCCTATCTCAAACTTATAGTATTTATTAGTTTTTACATTAACTGTAATATTTTTAATTGATTCATCTAAAGTTTCTGCAAATTCTTTAAAGTTAAAAGCGTTATTATCTATTAATATACCTTCAAAATTAGAATAAGATAATCTTTTCCATTCCACATTTGCTGGCCAACCTTTTATTTCCACATCAAGACGCTTCTGTTTTCGCCAAACTGAATTTTGGTCTGGCTTAAAGGAATGAAGCAAGGAGGAAAAAAAATTCATGTTTTCAAAAATATTAGCATCTTGCTTTTTTGGAATATTTAGGTTTAAAGTAAACTCATTAATTTTCTTTAGAGTAAAGCAAGAGCCTGTATATTCTAAGTCGTTAATCAACAATTTAAGCCAACCTCAATAATAATTACAATTAATTAAGCGAATTGTCTTGAAAGGATTTCTCTAGAAACAAAATTTCAACGTTACAGTCTAAAATTTCTGCCAATTTTTCCAAACCATCAATGGTAGGAGCATTGATACCACGTTCTATCAAGCTTATAAACTCAACTGAATAACCTGATAGTTCAGCTAATTTTTCTTGAGTTAATCCTTTTTGCTTACGAATAGCAGCAATTTGTTGTCCAAGTTTTTTTTTAGCACTTTGGATATATGAATATTTTTTTAAAATTTATCTCAATGTGGTAAATAACACAACGTAGTTCAGTTACGGGTTAACACTTTTTAGATTTGTAAGTATTCTGAAATATGATTAAAAAAATTAATACAGCAAGCTCGTACTTTAGCTAACGAAGTAGGTGTAACACTCACTACTGATGCTTACAAAATATTGATTGATTACACAGGCAATCATACACGACTGATATTTACCGAACTAGAAAAGCTCAAAACTTATGCTTTGGGTAAAACAGTCAATGGGGATATGGTGAAAGAATTAGTATCAGAAAGTGCTGCTAATAGCTTAGTGCGATTCGTTGTTAGCTGAATCACGGTAATCAATCCGTACATAAGCTAACCAACCTAATCCAATCATGGAAGAAGGTTGAACAGAGTGAAGAGGTTTTGGGCAATTTTACTTTTCTTTACACAGATTGGTTTTATTGTGTTCACCTACTTATTCGGCATTTAAGTTTTTAAGAATTTTCTGGGCTAAAAATTCCTTAATTTCTGTATGTCTTGGTACAGCCTCAATGACACCTGTTTGAGGATTAATCCATAAAGAATGAGAACCACCTTCTCGTTTTAAGTAACAACCTGCTTGTTTTCACTTTTTTTCTAATTCTTTACGTTTCATGGAATTAAAATGGTCTCTTCTATCGCATCTTCTGTGATTCCCCTGCGGATATCTGCCATAGGATCTTCAATAATCAATTGAATAGCAAGTTTCAAGTTTTCTTTCGCTTCCTCAATGGTTTCACCTTGACCATTAGCACCAGAAATTTCTGGACAAATTGCCCAGTATCCTCCTTCCGTTGCTCTCTCAATGATGGCTGTTAACTCTGCTTTCATAAAAATTTCCACAAGAAGTCCACTATATTTTAACCGATGATTAGTTACAAGATCAGCGATGACACTATCACCCATCACGAAAAATCTCTCTAAAACTCTTACCTTCGCTTCTTCGTTTCTTCGTGGTTCATTCTCTGTAATATTTTCGTTGTATTTAGCTTTAAAGCATATAAAAGATAAACTATATCAATAAACGCAGATAAACACAGATAAAGAAAAATAAATGAATTTGGTAATCCTGTGCAGTCCAGCATAAAATTAGTAATAGAGATAGCAAAATATAAATTAGCCCCAAATCCTTACTGGGTATGATTTTGGGAATATTTAACGTTTAATTTTTAATTTTTAATTGGTATTACTATGAGAATTAGGTTAAATTTAATTAAGATTCTAGACAAACTTCATGAATCTGCCATAAGCAAACCGAGGTTTTATGGCTCAAATTACAAAATGGATTTATAAACATCCGTTACAAAAGCAGTCATATTAGTATCTAGAGGCAAATTAAAGATGAAATTTTCTTGGAGAATCGTAGCACTTTGGTCAGTGCTGGCCTTAGTAATTGGCTTTTTCTTCTGGCAAGGCACTTTTACAGGCACTTCTGCGGACATGAGTAAAAATGCTGCCAATACCCGCATGACCTACGGTCGCTTTCTGGAATATTTGGACGCAGACCGCGTTACCAATGTGGATCTATACGATGGTGGGAGAACAGCAATTATTGAAGCTAATGACCAAGACATCGAAAATCGCACTCAACGCTGGCGGGTAGATTTGCCCGTGAATGCCCCGGAATTGATTCAAAAGCTGAAGCAGAAGGAAGTGAGCTTTGATGCCCACCCCATGCGAAATGACGGAGCAATCTGGGGACTTTTGAGTAATTTGATTTTCCCAGTTTTATTGATTACGGGACTTTTCTTTTTGTTCCGGCGTTCTAATAATCTTCCCGGTGGTCCTGGACAAGCGATGAATTTTGGCAAATCCCGCGCTCGTTTCCAAATGGAAGCGAAAACTGGGGTAAAATTCGATGATGTGGCGGGAATTGAAGAAGCAAAGGAAGAATTACAAGAAGTTGTCACCTTCCTGAAACAACCTGAGAAATTTACCGCTGTTGGCGCTCGGATTCCCAAAGGTGTACTATTAGTTGGACCTCCAGGAACTGGTAAAACTTTACTCGCTAAAGCGATCGCTGGTGAAGCTGGTGTTCCTTTTTTCAGTATTTCCGGTTCGGAATTTGTAGAAATGTTCGTGGGTGTGGGTGCTTCCCGTGTCCGTGATTTGTTTAAGAAAGCGAAAGATAACGCTCCCTGTATTATCTTTATTGATGAAATTGACGCTGTGGGTCGTCAACGGGGCGCTGGTATTGGTGGTGGTAATGATGAACGGGAACAAACCCTTAATCAATTATTAACGGAAATGGATGGTTTTGAAGGCAATACTGGCATTATTATTATTGCTGCTACCAACCGCCCTGATGTGTTAGATGCGGCTTTGTTGCGCCCAGGTCGTTTCGATAGACAAGTAACGGTAGATGCTCCAGACATTAAAGGACGTTTGGAAGTATTACAGGTTCATGCTAGAAATAAGAAGTTGGATGATAGCGTGTCCTTGGAAGCGATCGCGCGTCGAACTCCAGGATTTACCGGTGCAGATTTAGCTAATCTGCTGAATGAAGCGGCTATTCTCACTGCTAGAAGACGCAAAGAGGGTATCACTTTAGCGGAAATTGATGATGCTGTAGACCGCGTAGTTGCGGGGATGGAAGGTACTCCCCTGGTAGACAGCAAGAGTAAGCGGTTGATTGCTTACCATGAAATTGGACACGCTTTGGTGGGAACTTTACTTAAAGACCATGACCCTGTACAAAAGGTGACTTTGATTCCCAGAGGACAAGCCCAGGGCTTAACTTGGTTTACACCTAATGAAGAACAAGGTTTAATTAGTCGTTCTCAGCTAAAGGCTAGAATTACCGGGGCTTTAGGTGGTCGGGCTGCTGAGGAAGTAATTTTTGGAGCAGCAGAAGTGACAACTGGCGCTGGTGGAGACTTACAGCAGTTATCAGGAATGGCTCGACAAATGGTAACACGGTTCGGAATGTCTGATCTAGGTCCTTTATCTCTGGAAAGCCAACAGGGTGAGGTGTTCCTAGGTCGTGATTGGACAACCCGTTCCGAGTATTCCGAGTCTATCGCTTGTCGCATTGATGCCCAAGTCAGAATGATTGTGGAAGAATGCTATGCTAACGCTAAGAAGATCATGCGTGATCATCGTAGTCTTGCAGATCGTTTAGTTGATTTGTTGATTGAAAAAGAAACCATTAATGGTGACGAACTTCGGCAAATTGTGGCTGAGTACGCGGAAGTACCTGATAAATCTCAGTTTGCACCCATGCTGTAAGGGTAACATTTATTTGGGGTGGTCTTGTTAAATTAACAAGGCCATTCTTTTTTACCATCAAACTGCCCTCATAATTAGCCTTCTAATAACCTCATAGTAATATCAATAACCGACATTCCGCACTTCATAATGTAGTATGAGCCTTTTCAAGAATATTCTTAATAACAGTTAAATAATTAAGTATTAAAACTTAAAATTTTTAATACCACAAGTATTTAAAAAAACAATAAACAATAAAATTAAGGAAATATTCGCATATTACAAAATGAAGTGCGGAATGTGGGTTTTATTCACTTATTCTACTAATTCCATCTCGTCTATTATTCCTGCCACTATTCCTAAATGGTCTATATTTAGGATTTGCATGGCTTCTTTTGACTCTTTCATTCGCGCCATAGACACCAGGAAAGCCCGTTGGGAAGTCAAAAGTCAAAGGTCAAAAATAAAGTTTTGATATCTTAGTTTTAACTTGACAGAAACCCTGAAGACTGCATTTGAGAAAGAGAAATCACAATAACAAAATAGAATAGAGGTCAAGCCCTCGGTCTGTTAGTACTCCCTTGCTACATACATTACTGATGCTAAAATTATCTTAGAATGCTTACCAGAAAAAATCAAAGCAGCTTTAATTGCCCGTGCAGCTGAAATTGACTATCCAGTAGAAGCTATTATTGAAATGGCGTTCACGTAGTGTCTCTGAAAGAGAATCACTAGTTTCCTAGATAGCGAAGCATTAGGTTTCGCAGACTGCAAACCAGGACGAGGACAATAGCAAACAACAAATATATATTAGTATTATTGAAAACTAATATATGATACGTAATTTACTAATATTTACAAATAATTATATACAAATCTTCCTCTATTTTAACTGTTGTGATGGAGAATAAAATCATTGTTCAATTTTATCTGTGAAATTAGGACTTATGTAATTGATTCAAAATATATAGGAATCCGGTTTGATTCCTGAATTTACCTGTGTGGTCAGGGAACAGGGAACAGGAAAGACAGAATTGATACCTACTTTTTTCAAAGATCAAATAGGAGTCCTATATCAAGAAATATGACCTATATTTTTTATGAAATCATCATCAATTTTGACAATAATTTCTCACATATTCCCTAAAAACCGAAGATAATTGAAACAAGATTTTATCATTTTTTATTTTCGTGACTAAATACCTTTCTTGTAAAGACTGTAAACCATTATTAAAATCAACAACAGATAAATTTAAACCCTCTCTCAAATATTCTCTAGTAATAGGTATTTCAAACTTACTTAAATGCAATACTATTTCTTGTTCTTGGGATGATAAATGCTTAAATATTTGCTGAAAACGAGATTGCATTTGATTGGTAATGTGCAAAGTATTCTCAGCTAAAAAATCAGCAACTTGACCATCATAATTCTTATTAATTAAGATACTGACACTTTTTAAATCAATAAAATTACCTGCATATAAATCAATTAATTTTAACCAATTATCTTCATTTTTTAATCCTCTATTTTGGAGAATATCAAGATCATATAATCCAGATACTTCTAAAGACTTAATCAGACATAATTCATTATCTAAACATTCAATTTCTGAACATTGTTCTTGACTAATCACAATTACATGACTTTGATGTTTAACCTCTGTCAGCATATTAAAAAAGTTTTGATAATCTTGATATTCAAGTTTGTATTGTCCTGCAAATTTACCAGGGATAAATATATTTTGTAAATCATCAAGAATAATTAAACATTTATGATTCGCAAAAACATCTAATAATTGTTTTAATCGTTTATCTAAAGTTTCTTGAGGTTGTTGTTGACAAACATTCAATAAATCGGTAACAAATAAATCTAAAGGTTGAGGATATTTTAAACTTCTCCAAATAACGACTGCAAATTTCTGTAAGTTTAAATCAATAAATCTTTTAACTAAAGTAGTTTTACCAGTTCCATATAATCCTGATACTGAAATTAAACGAGTATTTGGCTTAAATATCCAATCAGAGAGTTTTTCTAATTCTGTTTCTCGTTGATAAAATTTTATAATTTCAGGAGCTAAAGTTAAATCATAACTATATAATTTAGATTCCGTATTTATATTAATTTTATCATCTTCTTTATCAGATTGATTTAATGTTTGCGAACTAAAATCAAAATAAGGATTCTTTCCACTACAATAAATATTGGGATTTTGAGATGAGTTAATATAATATACTCTTTCCAAAGTAGAACAAAAATTAGTTTTTTTTATATCTTCATGTAATATTTCCGACAAAAGTTGCCATAATTCAGATCCTACATCTCCTACATGACTGCTAGAAAGATTATATTCGCTGGCAATATAATCATAAGTTTGTCTTTTCCAAGTCCCTTCAACTACAGCAGTTTGGACATCATCTAGATGTTTTCCCGTTTTTTCAAATACCATTTTATCAACGAATTTTACAACTTCATCAACAGTCATAAAAACTATATGGGGTAAAGGTTTCAGTAATTATAGCAAAAGATAATCCTATTTTTACCCATATTTTCCGATTTCATACGTAAAATTTTGTAATAAATCTCCCGATAAAATCCGATGTTTTCCAATAGACAGATCAACCTAAATTTTCTAAGAATAGTAATTAAGTAACAAAACCAATAGGGTTTAGAATCCAACAATAGGATAGAAGAAAATAATGAAAAAAAACAAAATCGTTAGTTTATTTGTTATCGGTACTACAGTTACAGCCTCAATTTGCTTGGCTACAGCTATATCAGAAAGTTTACAAGCTGTAGCTCAACCAGCGCCAAATATCCCATCTGGTATTTATGCTCATCAAGGTCACAGCTATTATTGGAGTAATAGTGGAAAGTTTACCTGTCACGTTGTTGGTCCAGCTCAATTAAAACTTTGGATTAAGAAAGGTGTGCGTAGTTACGGAAGAGCTCCTTTTACTCCTCATAACTTTCAAGGTGGTTGTACATGGCCTCAAGGGCTTTACACACCAGCAAACTATGAAGGAAGAGTCATGTACATCAATGGAAATAGAGAAATTTGCCATGTATCTCCCTCGTTGTTTCCATTGTTACAGAATCAATATGGACCGCCATTAGAAGGTGTTTCTATAACAGACATTTCCAAGGGTTTGAATAATATTGGTAGTT
Organism: Dolichospermum sp. FACHB-1091; assembly: GCF_014697585.1. Classification (GTDB taxonomy): domain Bacteria; phylum Cyanobacteriota; class Cyanobacteriia; order Cyanobacteriales; family Nostocaceae; genus Dolichospermum. Next base: position 138,966 of record NZ_JACJSB010000011.1, read on the forward strand.
GCCCTAATCCTGGGTAAACACTTAGTTTAGTATTGAATTATATCTATTTTTGTTGATGAAGTACAGACATAAACAATATAGATATAGAGAAAGTAGTTAGGATATCTAATGAAACTCCCACTAGTTTTAAATCCTGTAGGGGTTTAGCATTGCTAAACCCTGTTTATATATTTATATATTGCAGAAAATTTTTGCAAATTCCTATAAACAATTTAATTTCCAATTTGGATAAAAAATAACAACAAAAAGCCCCTCTAGTATATAAGAGGAGGCAATGTTGTTAAATAATAAACCTGGCATCGAGCTATTTTGACATGGGGCTACCCCCAAACTATCGTCGCCGCAGCAGCGTTTCACCTCTGAGTTCGGGAAGGGATCAGTGTGGTTCCACCGCGCCATAGACACCAGGAAAGCCTGATGATTTTGGATTTTAGATTTTGGATTTTAGATTGCAGAAAATAATTCAACATGGTTCACAGAAACTTAACAACTGATATTATTCTCAACTAGGGAAACTAATTATCAATCTTTTATAATTCCCAAAATTGGAACTTTTAGTTTCTACATTGTTGGCAAATAATCCAAAATCTAAAATCTAAAATTCACAAAACCCTGAAGACTGCATTCGAGAACGAGAAATCACAATCAGAATTAAGAATATAGAGGTCAAGCCCTCGGTCTGTTAGTACTCCTTTGCTACATACATTACTGTACTTCCACATAGAGCCTATGAACGGGTGTTCTGCCCGTGACCTTACCTACTTACCGTAGTGAGAGTACTCATCTTGAGGTGGGCTTCCCACTTAGATGCTTTCAGCGGTTATCCTCTCCGCACTTGGCTACCCAGCGTTTACTGTTGGTACAATAACTGGTACACCAGCGGTGCGTTCCTCCCGGTCCTCTCGTACTAAGGAGGACTCCTCTCAATACTCTTGCGCCTGCACCGGATATGGACCGAACTGTCTCACGACGTTCTGAACCCAGCTCACGTACCGCTTTAATGGGCGAACAGCCCAACCCTTGGGACGTACTTCCGCCCCAGGTTGCGATGAGCCGACATCGAGGTGCCAAACCTCCCCGTCGATGTGGACTCTTGGGGGAGATCAGCCTGTTATCCCTAGAGTAACTTTTATCCGTTGAGCGACGGCCATTCCACTCTGCGCCGTCGGATCACTAAGGCCTACTTTCGTACCTGCTCGACTTGTCAGTCTTGCAGTCAAGCTCCCTTTTTGCCTTTACACTCGTCGCACGGTTTCCAAGCGTGCTGAGGGAACCTTTGCGCGCCTCCGTTACCTTTTAGGAGGCGACCGCCCCAGTCAAACTGCCCACCTGAAACTGTCCTCTCTCCGGCTGACGGAGATGAGTTAGAATTCTAGCTTCGCCAGAGTGGTATCTCACCGTTAGCTCCATATTCCCCACAAGGAATATCTCATCGCTTCCCACCTATCCTGCGCAAGCCAAGCCCGAACACAATTCCAGGCTACAGTAAAGCTTCATAGGGTCTTTCTGTCCAGGTGCAGGCAGTCCGTATCTTCACAGACATTCCTATTTCGCCGAGTCTCTCTCTGAGAC
>NZ_JACJSB010000012.1 GCF_014697585.1 Dolichospermum sp. FACHB-1091
GATAGAGATGTAAACGCTGCAATTAATTTAAAACAAGAAGCGGTTAGATTAACCGTGTTAGCCTGTGGACTAGATAGTGCCGACACTTCTAGGATGAAGCAGGAAGAAAAAGCAGACTTTTGTTAGCATTAGTTAGCTTTTTTGGGTCGGCACTCTAATTATTAATAGAGAACAAACCAGGGGGGGGAGTAATTTCGACGCGACGATTTTCCAAATCCACAACAGGGACAATTTCCATCACAAAGGGAATTAAAACTGTTTTTACGGCTTTATCCTCAGCAAAAGTAGAATCTAATTTTACTTCTAATAAATCATGACCTGAAGGTAATATATCCACCAGTGTTCCCACCAACTCCCCAGAAGATTGCATAAAAACCTGCAATCCTAACAAGTCTATCACATGAAACTCACCAGCCGCCAACTTAGGGCGATCGCTTATAGGCACAAAGAACCGACAATCACGCATATTTTCAGCTTGAGAGCGATCGCTTACTCCTTTTAATCTAATCACATAGAGATTTTTACTCTCAACATAGCGTCCACTTAATAATTCTACAGGTTGAAGTTCCGTTTCCCCTGGACGTAATAACCAGCGTTTTCCCGGTTCTTCAAAGCGTTCGGGAAAATCAGTATCAGGATAAACCCGCAACTCCCCATTTAAACCTTGAGGTGCGACAATTTTACCAATTTCTAACCAATCATCAAGATCAGGAATTAGTTGAGAAAGGGGTTTCTCAGCCCTCACAGCACCAGGAAGAGGAGATTTTTGATCTTTTACCCCTGCTGGCTGCTTCCTGCTTCCTTGCAATATTTTCTTCGTGTTCTTTGCGTCTTCGTGGTTCATTTCTCTTACACACTTACAGCCGCAACTTGATAAACCTGTTCAGCAACCTTAGCTAAACGCTGCATACCGATAATAATCTCCTCATCACTACCAGTCAAACTAATTCTGAGACATTGGTGTTTGTGTTCCCATTCCTCTTGTAAACCGGGGAAGAAACTACTACCAGGAACAACAATCACACCAACTTTCTTTAATTCCTGGTAAAATTCCCAATCAGTCATGGGTAAATCCTGCAACCACAACCAGCCAAAAATCGCTCCTTCACCACGATGTAAGAACCAGGGTAAATTTTTTGGCATTGCCGATGCTAATGTACTTTCTAACACATCAAACTTTTGCTGGTAGAAAGGACGAATCACATTTTCAGCGATATTTGCTAATATACCTGATTCTATGGCGCGGGCGGCGATCGCTTGACCATATCGAGAAGAATGAATTCCCACATTAGTTTGAAAACATTCTAAGACCTGAATTAGCTTTTCATCACCAATAGCCACCCCAATCCGTTCTCCAGGTAATCCCGCCTTTGATAAACTCATACAGTGGAGGATATTCTCCCCAAATACGGGAGTCATGTCTGTAAAATTCAAAGCTGGGAACGGAGGCGCGTAAGCAGAATCAATTAATACAGGAACATGATGGGGCGCTGCTAAATCAGTGATTTTATTCACTTCATCATTAGTTAAAACATTACCAGTAGGATTACAAGGACGAGAAAATATCACACAACCAGTATTTTCCGTAATGGAAAGTTGGTTAAAATCAGGACGATATTTAAAACGGTGTGCGTCCCTATCAATATCCAAAGTAGGCTTATAAGCGACTAAAGCTTCTGGGAACAAACAAACACCACCATAACCAGTATAATCTGGACTTAAAGGCAGAACAATTTCCTTTAAATTACCATCTTCAGTATAACCACCGAAAGCATTAGCGGCATAAAAATATATAGTTTGACTACCCGCAGTAATTAAAATATTCCGGTCAGTTAAACTTAACCCATAACGCTGGTTAAAGTCCTTGACAATTGCCTCAATTAATGGTGAATAACCTTGACTTGAACCGTAACGACAAACGACCTCACCATATTCAGAACTAGCTAATAAATCTGCCGTACAATCCCGCCATAACTGTTCCACCTCTGGTAAAATCAGGGGATTCCCGGCACTCAAATTATATAATTCCTTTCCCTTACTGGCTCTGAGGGTTTCGTTAATATCTTTCATAATCGCTCTTACGCCAGTTAAGTTAGACATTTGAGCGCCAATTTTAGTAAGGGCAGGTTTGATCATGTTTATTACAGAGTTTATTAATCGTCAAAGTGGGTAGTTGCAGCCAAGATTAATTTTATGGTCATAATTGCTAAAATATCTGCTGACTTCAACCAGTCTAAACCGTAGTTAATTAGATAGGATATTTTTCTGACAATGCCCATCACTCTAGCATACATAGAACAATTTGACAAGTAATCATGAAAAATATTCCTCTTCGCGCCTGGAGTGCCTCTGGGTGAGATAAAATTACGTAAATCCTCGCCAATCAAGAGAATCAAATGGAAGTCAAAGCAGCAGTAGCATACAGTCCGGGAAAACCCTTAACAATTGAAACCGTCCAATTACAAGGACCACAAGCAGGGGAAGTATTAATTGAGATTAAAGCTAGTGGAGTATGTCATACGGATGCTTTTACCCTTTCTGGTGATGATCCTGAAGGTTTATTTCCGGCAATTTTAGGCCATGAAGGTGCTGGTATAGTTGTCGAAGTGGGGGCTGATGTCAAAAGTCTTAAACCTGGAGATCATGTGATTCCTTTATACACCCCTGAATGTCGTCAATGTGATTATTGCCTCAGCTTCAAAACTAATCTTTGTCAAGCAATTCGCGGCACACAAGGACGGGGTTTAATGCCAGATGGTACTAGTCGTTTTAGTATTGATGGCGATATTATTCACCATTATATGGGTACATCCACCTTCGCTAATTATACGGTATTGCCAGAAATTGCTGTCGCCAAAATTCGAGAGGATGCCCCTTTTGATAAAGTTTGTTATATTGGTTGTGGCGTAACAACAGGTATTGGCGCGGTAATTTATACAGCTAAAGTAGAACCAGGTGCAAATGTAGTAGTTTTTGGTTTAGGGGGGATTGGTTTAAACGTCATCCAAGGAGCGCGAATGGTGGGCGCGAATAAGATTATTGGTGTAGATATTAATCCCAAAAAACGGGCTTTAGCCGAAAAATTTGGGATGACGCATTTTGTGAATCCTCATGAAGTTGCAGGTGATTTAGTTCCTTATTTAGTAGATTTAACAAATGGTGGTGCTGACTATTCTTTTGAATGTATTGGTAATGTTAATACCATGCGTCAAGCCTTAGAATGTTGTCATAAAGGTTGGGGTGTGAGTGTGATCATTGGTGTTGCTGGTGCGGGACAAGAAATCAGCACTCGTCCATTTCAATTAGTAACTGGAAGAGTTTGGAAAGGTTCGGCTTTTGGTGGTGCTAGAGGAAGAACTGATGTGCCAAAAATTGTAGATTGGTATATGGATGGTAAGATTAATATTGATGATTTAATTACTCATGTTATGCCGATGGAAAAAATTAATGATGCTTTTGATTTAATGCACAGAGGGGAATCTATTCGGAGTGTAGTAACTTTTTAGATTTTTGTTTTGTGCGATTGCCTTCTGTAAGATATAGTTACACTTCACAGAATAAGTAAAATTTGATAATGCTTTTTTGTTTAAAATGAAATTAAGATGGAAGACCTAAAAATTGTCTATGTCCCCTGGTCCTTACTGGACTTATAACGGTATCCTGTTGAGGAAGATATACAACGAAACTTATGGAGAAGCTGAGTGAGTTAGTCTGGCCTTTGTTTATATGACAATAAAAAACCGGATTTAGCTAGAATTAAAATAATACTAATATAGCCAGAAAGACCATTAAACTTATGTTCAATTTCTAGTTATTTTGGTGCGTTACGCTATCGCTAACACACCCTACATTTTTTCAACTATCAAACCAGACTATCACAATCTCAAACTTTGCGTCTTTGCGCCTTTGCGTGAGATAGATATATTCACCTTATTCCCCCAACTTTTCAAACAACTTCGCTAACATCACATTAGAAAATATAAAACCATCGGTATCGCTAAAGCGTAACCGATCTTCAACAATTCTCACCCAACCTCGATCAAAGTATGGTTGCAAACAGCTTTGAATTTTCTCAACTTGATGATTACCAAATTTTGCGACTAGGGAATTTAAACTAACTCCTTCCGCTAACCGTAGTCCTAGCATTAAAGTTTCTAATAAAATATCATTTGCAGAAGTGACTGGACAATCCATGACAGCACCGGCTTTTAACCATTGGTAATATTCCTGGGTTTTGCGGGGACGAGTAAAGCGTTTACCTTGAGTATAGCTGGCTGCACCCATGCCAAAACCATAATAGGGAAGATTTTCCCAGTAGACTCGATTATGTCTACATTGGTGTCCTAGTTGGGCATAATTGGAAATTTCGTAATGTTCGTAACCGGCCTGTGTTAACATTTTATGCCCTAGATGATACATTTTAACTGTGGTTTCATCTGTGGGTAGGGGATGATCTCCCGGCCGATAATAACGGTTGAAGACTGTTCCCGGTTCAATGGTAAGATCATAGACGGAAATGTGGGTTGGTGCGGCTGCTATAGCTTGAGTTAAGGAATCTTGCCATGTTTCTAAACTCTGGTGCGGTAAGCCGGAAATTAAGTCTAAGCTAAATTCGGGAATCTCGACTTTATGGATTAACTCTATAGCTGTAATAATATCTATCAGTGTATGCGATCGCCCTGCGGTTTTTAACAATTCTGCTTGGAAAGCTTGTACACCCAAACTTACGCGATTTACTCCTAAGCTGCAATAACCAGCGATATGTGCTAAATCAAACGTTCCTGGATCGATTTCCATAGATATCTCTACCCTAGATGTGATCCCAAACCGCTTTTCTAAGGTTGTTAATATACGTTGTAATTGTTCTGTTGATAACAGCGAAGGAGTACCACCGCCAAAAAAAATTGTTTCTAAAGGTTGACCATAAACCGGCGCAATTCTGATTTCTTGACATAAAAATTCCACATATTCGTTAATTGTCCCAGAATTTTCACCCCGCGAGTGATCGCCTACCACGAATACGGGAAAATCACAATAATAACATCGTCGTCGACAAAAGGGAATATGTACATAAGCAGAACGAGGAATCTCCCAACCAGTATTTTGTTGAGTCATTCTTTTAAAAATTGTGAGGTGAATGTGATTTGAATATTAAAAATCATGAAAATGAGGAGTTTGTTGCTAAAATTTTCGCCTTTTTGCCTAAAAATAAAAATAATATGCAGTTAAAACTCTTTAGTTATAATGTTGGCATATTTCCTCGGTCTGATCAGATAATATGATCTCATATTTCTGAATTTACCCAACAGGATAGAAGCAAGCATACTTTACTTTATCAAATAAATACCGTTGTAGGAACACAACACCACCATGCTGGATGTCTTTATTATTCTCTCATTTATCTTAGCAGCGTCGGGGATAGGTTATTTCAGCACTGATCTACTCTCCCCAGGTACTCTTAATGGAGTCACGAATGTAGAGGCCTTACGCTTAGTTATAGCCGTCTTTGCTGCCATTATTGGCGGTGCTGTAGGGCTAAGTTTTCAAACTACATACCGTCGTTTAGAATCACAAGTCCGGGAAATGCCTCTGGAAGCGATTTTAACCCGGTCTATTGGCTTAATAATTGGGCTACTATTAGCTAACTTGATGTTAGCACCTCTATTTTTACTACCCATTCCTCCAGATTTTAGCTTTATTAAACCCCTTGTAGCTGTTGTTGGCAGTATTATCCTCTCTGTTACAGGCATGAACTTGGCCGATACCCATGGACGGGGATTATTAAGGTTAATTAACCCCAATACTGTGGAAAGTATGGTAGTAGAAGGAACTCTTAAACCTGCTAATACCAAAGTTTTAGATACTAGCTGCATTATAGATGGCCGCATTGAAACACTACTAGAAACCGGATTTTTAGAAGGGCTAATTCTTGTTCCCCAATTTGTTTTACAGGAATTACAGCAAGTAGCTGATGCTACCAAAGACCAAAAACGGGTCAGGGGCAGAAGAGGACTAGAAATCCTCAACCGCATTCGAGAAACTTACCCAGAACGTATTTTAATTAACCCTGTGGATTATGAGGACACACCCAACGTTGATGCTAAATTAGTCCGTTTTGCCCAGGAAATTAATGGGACATTACTGACTAATGATTATAACTTATCAAAAGTTGCTAGTGTGCAAAAAGTCCCGGTTTTGAATGTTAATGATTTAGTAAATGCCGTCAGACCAACTTATTTACCTGGTGATAATCTTGATTTGAAAATTCTCAAAGAAGGTAAAGAACCAAGTCAAGGAATTGGCTATTTAGATGATGGCACAATGGTAGTAGTGGAAGAAGGTAGTCCTTATGTGGGTGGTGAATTACGGGTAGTAGTCACCAGTGCCTTACAAACTTCCGCCGGGAGGATGATTTTTGCCAAACCCCAAGCTTCTGCCTTAGCGTAACAGATAAACCACGGAAAATTAGAGTTAAGCTATGCAAATCGGTGTGGGAAAACTGCACCGATAAACTACATTTAATTTTATTTCGCGCAAAGAGGCAAAGGAAGAAATAAATACATGAAATCTGAACTAATGTAAAACTAGAAATTATAAATATTTTTCCATTACATAATTTTTAAATTTTATTCCTCGACGTTCTACTTCTTGTTCTTTGACTACAGTAAATCCCCAGTATTGAAAAAATGGTTTTGCGGTAATACTTACTTCTGCATATAGCCGATTAATTTTTCTAGATTTTGCCATATTTTCTATATGAGTCAAGAGTTTTGAACCTATACCTTGCCTTTGGTATTGGCTATGACAATAAAAACAATCAATATGCCCATTTGCTTCTAATTCTGCAAAACCAACTATTTCACCATGCTTTTCTGCAATAAAAGGCAGCTTGGATTTTAACCTTTCATGCCAAAATTCATAATCCATAGTTTCGCCAGTCCAAGCATTTACTTGTTCTTGAGTGTAATCAAAAATATTGATTTGATGAACTGTGTCATAAAACAGTTTCATAATGGCTTCAGTGTCAGATATCTGATATTCTCTGACTATCATTATGGTGTTTTTATAGGTTTAATATTTTTGGCTTTATAAAATGTTTCTAAACTATCACTATCACCCACAAAACGCCAATGCCAAGGTTCATAACTGACACCTTGAATGTTATCTTTAGGAAAGGAAATTTCAAAACTAAATCTGGCTGCATTGGCTTGTAACCACTGATAAGCTTTAGTATTTTCAAAATTGGCTTGTAAATTAGTGGCTGGTACTGCACCATCGCCAATATCTACAGCATAGCCTGTATGATGTTCACTATGATTAGGAGGTGCGCTCAGAGACGCTCTTTCTGCTGGAGTTTGGTTACGTTGTGCGCCAATATCAAAAAATAACTGCTTTTGCTCTTGTACGGAACGAAAGCCAGAAATTGGCACTAAAATTACACCCGCACTCCTAGCCGCTTGTACCATGGCTTGAAATTTGACAGCAGCAGATTTTCGCATTCTAATCCTATTGTCAGCCGTAATTGGGGCTAATTCTGACTCTGGTGCTTCTGAATATGGGAAATGTCCCAGAACTGTATCATCTTTACCAGAAGTATTATTAGCTACCGATGTAGAGCTAATCGCTTCCGGCTCTGAATTGGGAGTTTGCTGAGGTGTTGTCAGAGAAAATAAAAAACCACTAGAGACAGCCAGCAGCAAAAATCCAGCAAATCCACTGATGATTACAACTTGTGGCTTTAATTTTATACTACTTACAGCATCAGAATTATCACGAATAGCTATGGGAATATCATCATCAGAATGAGGATAGGAATTGTGTGGTTTTTTGGGAAACCCAGCTTTATTCAAGTTTTTGCTCCTATTTGTGTTTAATAGTTAAAAAAGGTAAAAGACAAAAGTTTTTTGCATTTTTAATTCTTAATTATTTTAGGTGTAATTTTGATAGATATTTTAGAACTATATCTTCGATTAGTGGGATTAATCCTGATAGGATTTATACTGGGACGTAAATTACCCGGTAGTGCTTCCATTTACATAGGTCAGTTTCTCTATTGGGTGGGAGTACCTATTGGTATTATTGGTTTTTTACTGCAAACAGACTTATCAGGACAAATTTGGATTGCACCGATAATAGCTCATTTGGCAATCTTTTTGGGGGCATTATTAGCTTGGTTAAGAATCAAAGTAAAAGGTCATTTCACCAACTCAGTCCCCCAAAGAGCAACTCAAGGTAGTCTGATTTTAGCAGCAATGGTAGGTAATACAGGTTATCTGGGTTTTCCCATAACTTTAGCAATGGTAGGTAAAGAATATTTTGCCTGGGCTTTATTTTATGATATGTTAGGTTCACTCTTTGGTGCTTATGGTTTAGGTGTGGTTTTAGCCGCTAAATTCGGCAATAATATCCAAAATCGCATCCAAGTAGCAAAGGTAATTTTTATTAACCCCGCGCTGTGGAGTTTTGGATTTGGTTTACTGTTGCGTCAAGTCGCGCTTCCTGAGTCAGTAGTATTTTTGTTAGAAAAATTGGCTTGGAGTACAGTAGCTTTATCCTTAATGTTAATTGGTATGAGACTTTCACAACTAAATTCTTGGACTAAATTACCACAAGCGGGGAGTAGTATCTTCATTAAAATGGTACTAGTTCCCCTGATTTTAGGTAGTACCCTCTCCCTTTTTGGTGTCACTGGTAAGGCAGCGCAGGTGATAGTTTTGCAAATGGCCATGCCTCCAGCCTTAGCTACACTGGTAATAGCAGAAACCTTTGATTTAGATCGTGATTTGGCTGTCACCGCTTTAGCAATGGGGATTATAGTCTTGTTATTTACTCTCCCTCTTTGGTTATGGCTGTTTTAACTGGAAATCTGCTTCAACTACAATCATACAGTGCTTATCTGCATCAACAGAATTACCGAATTGGGCTACTGCAAAAATTCATTGGTATATACCTCTATGTATTGCACTAATAACCAGGAGTTAGTATGTAGTCAACATTAAATTCTTTGAATTTGTCACATCCCAAATGAGTTTCCTGCCACATTTTGATCAAAGAAGAAGATTGAATAACAACTCGTTTTTCAATTTGAACGTCAAAGTTAAAGAAATTCTCAACTGTTGCTGAATAATCACAAATCAGCTTTTCAAAATTCTTTATTGAGATTCCATTTTGAATCTTGTTGCCCAGTTTATCTGTAATAACAAAGTCAATATTATCTTCTTTATCTCCCTGTAATTGAAAGCTTAACATAGTTTGGTCTGAATTGGGAAAAACAAATAATTCTTCTCTATAGAGAATATCAGTATCATAGAAAGTATAAGCTGTAGAACCTTTAGATGGTGGAATAAGGCTTCTGAGAAAAACTTTATATTTAATATTCTTTAAAAGTCTTTTTCGAGGTATGTTCCGAATGACCATTCTAAAACCATATTCTGGCAGGTATCCAAGCCTCGGTAGTCCTTCTTGTCGTACTGTCCACTTGAGTAGAAAATATTGGATTACGGGGAAAGCGAAAAAGGTTACTAATGCTAATACCTGACTAACTACCTGCTCCAAAAGTTTATCCATGCTCACCAATTTCTCTCCTATAGAACTAATAATTAAGACTCAAAGCTAATATATCATTTCCTGGTCTAATGAGGTACAAAATTATCTGTGTTCATCTGCGTTTATCTGCGTTTAATTCTGACTTATTGCACCTCATACCATTTATTTGTAAAGTTGCATATAATTTACCCCCCGACTTCGCCGTCCTTGCTTAGTAAGAGGCGACTTGTTATCACTTGTATGGGAATTGCTATATTTGAGCATGAAGTTTTTCACAAAGCACTTTTTTTGTAGGCAATGAAGTCACAACAAAACGACAGGACTTACGCAAAATATCTCTCAAATCCTCATTTCTCCGTGACCTCTGTGCCTCTGTGGTTCGTTATTCCATGAATCTTGCGTAAGTCCTAAACGAGTATCTTTCACTGCTATTCTGCAACCCCTAAATTATGCTTTTTTGCCAGTTCGGAAGGACTAATATATTCGTAATGTTCAAAAGGTTGATGAATCCAAGGATTATCGGGCAGATAATCAGTATAGTAATCTGGAACAACAACAGAACAAGCTTTATACCAAATTACAGCGGTGCGAATTTCTGCAATGGAGGATTGTCCATAGGAGTATAACCACGGAACTATTTTCTGAATAGTGACACCAGAATCTACTAAATCATCTACAAGCAAAATCCGCGAACCTAAATTTTCACTAGTCATGGTTAATTGACGGGAAATAAGTAAATTATTTCTCTCTTGTTTACCCATGTCGCTGTAAGATGAAGTAGATAAAATTGCCAAAGGTTGATTGTAGATACGGGAAAGAATATCTCCTACACGCAGTCCCCCCCTAGCTAAACAGACAATTTGGTTAAATTCCCAGCCTGATTGATAAATTTTAACGGCTAATTGTTCAATTTTGTGGTGATAATCTGGCCAAGAAATGTAAAGGTCTGACATAGGATTAAAAAAGTGTGCTAATAATTATCAATTGTCAACTAAGATGGGTGTAATTTATGGTTAAGGATAATTCCGATAATAAGCATTTTCACCAATCGCTAACCAGTAAAAAATTAGATTTAAAAACCAAACTAGCTTATGGTGCTGGAGATTTGGGTCCTGCTATTACTGCAAATATTGCTGTCTTTTACATGATGGTTTTCTTTACTAATGTAGCCGGAATTTCAGCAGGTTTGGCAGGTAGTATTTTGATGATTGGTAAAATTTGGGATGGTATTAATGATCCTATGGTGGGAATGCTAACTGATAAAACCCAATCCCGTCGTTGGGGTCGTCGTCTACCTTGGCTTTTATATGGTGCGATTCCTTTTGGTGTTTTCTTTTTCTTACAATGGATTGTCCCCCAATTTACTGCGGATAAAAACATTAATGTTTGGTGTTTATTTTGGTATTATGTAGCTATTGGGATTGTATCTCAGGCTTTTTTTACCGTTGTAAATTTGCCTTATACAGCCATGACTCCTGAATTAACTCAAGATTATGATGAACGGACTAGTTTAAATAGTTTTCGGTTTACGTTTTCGATTGGTGGCAGTATTTTATCATTAATTTTATCAAAAATTATTTTCTCACAAATTAGCGATCGCCAACAACAGTATTTAGTTTTAGCCGCAATTTGTACTGTAATTTCTATTTTATCTTTGTATTGGTGCGTTTATGGTGTGCGCGATCGCATTTTGGCTTTTGAAGCTAAACGTATACAATTACCAAAAGAGGCAGAAATTCCCTTTTTTGAACAGCTAAAAATCGTCTTTACTAATAAACCCTTTCTCTTTGTAATTGCTATCTATCTTTTTTCTTGGTTAGGTGTGCAAATCACAGCCAGTATTATTCCCTATTTTGTCGTTAACTGTATGAAACTTAAAGAGGGAGATGTCCCCACGGTGATGATTGCAGTTCAAGGAACGGCTTTATTTATGTTATTTATTTGGAGTTATTTAAGTCAAAAAATTGGTAAAAAACTGGTTTATTTTCTAGGAATGAGTTCTTGGATTATTGCTGCCGGTGGATTATTTTTCTTACAACCTGATCAAATTGGTTTAATGTATGTTATGGCTATAATGGCAGGTGTGGGAGTTTCTACAGCTTATCTAATTCCCTGGTCAATGATACCTGATATTATTGAATTAGATGAATTACAAACCGGACAAAGACGAGAAGGAATTTTCTATGGTTTCATGGTTTTACTGCAAAAATTTGGTTTAGCTTTGGGGCTATTTTTAGTCGGTAATACTTTACAAGCTTATGGTTTTAAAGAGGCTGTTATTGGACAAAGTTCCTTACCTGTACAACCAGAATCAGCACTTTTAGCTATTCGTATCGCTGTTGGACCAATACCAACTGTTTGTTTAATAGCAGGTTTAGTGTTAATGTACTTTTATCCCATTACCCGCGAAATGCACGCAGAAATAATGCTAAAACTACAAGAAAAACGAGAACGAATATAGCGTTTCCTAGTCTAATGAGGTACAAAATCATCTGTGTTTATCTGCCTTTATCTGCGTTTAGTTCTGACTTATTGCACCTTACTTGTATGGGGATTGCTATATAAAGATTTAAAAGTTATATAGCAACGAGTAAAGAATAGTTAACAAAGTTGAAAGTTTTTTGGTAGACAATGCCCACCGTACATAATATTACAAAAATCAAATATTATTTCTATATAAATTATCTCTTCAATGTTATAATCAACTAAGTTAGATGATTAATAAGTAAATCTCCCAAAAAATACTAGAGAAGAAAACCATGACATCATCTCTTTATGAAACAGATTACAACCAATGGACACAAGATACTATCCAACAAATCCAAAACCGTGATTTTGAAAACATAGATTGGGATAACTTAATCGAAGAACTAGAAATTATGGGGAAAAACGACAAACGCGCCCTAATTAGTCTGTTAACCCGTGTTCTAGAACATCTCCTCAAATTGTCTTACTGGGAATCTGAAAAACCAAGATCCGGTAATCACTGGGCTGCGGAAATTGTCAACTTTCGCGCCCAAATTCAAGGGCATTTGGAAGATAGTCCTAGTCTTAATTCTCAATTACAAACGTTCTACGAAAAAGCTCATCCCGTCGCTATTAAATCCGTTTCCAAGTTATGTTCACTTCCCCCAGATGCTCAGATTAGCCTATTGCAAGTCCTAGATGACAACTGGTTTCCAAATGACATCTCAAATGATTAAATATCACAATATTCAACAGCAGAAGCAGATACAATTCACATAATGAACTCTACACAAGAACAACTAAAACTCAAATTAACACAGGCTTTAGTGGCTGCTTTTGGTACAGATTACACCAATACAGATCCAATTTTGGTTTCTGCAAGTAATCCTAAATTTGGTGACTATCAAGCTAATGTGGCTTTATCCTTGAGTAAAAAGTTAGGAAAGCCACCCAGAATTATCGCTGGGGAAATTGTCAATAAACTAGATGTATCTGATATTTGTGAACCTCCAGAAATTGCTGGACCCGGTTTTATTAACCTCAAATTACAAACATCTTATTTAGAAGCACAACTTAACGCCATTCAATTAGATTCTAGATTGGGAATACCTAAAGCGACAATTCCCCAAAAGCAAATTGTGGATTTTTCCAGTCCGAATATTGCTAAAGAAATGCACGTTGGACATTTACGTTCTACTATTATTGGTGATTCCATTGCCCGGATTTTAGAATTTTGTGGTCATGATGTTTTAAGATTAAATCATGTTGGTGATTGGGGTACACAATTTGGGATGTTAATTACCTATTTGCGGGAAGTTTATCCAGAAGCACTCACTACCGCAAATGCTTTAAATATTGGCGATTTAGTTAATTTTTACCGCCAAGCTAAACAACGATTTGATGAAGATCCGGTTTTTCAAGAAAGTTCCCGTCAAGAAGTTGTGAGATTACAAGCTGGTGCAGAAGATACGCTTCATGCCTGGAAATTGTTATGTGAACAATCTCGACAGGAATTTAAAATCATTTATGATTTACTGAATATCCAATTAATAGAAAGAGGTGAATCTTTTTATAATCCTTTATTATCAAAAGTTGTAGAAAATTTAGCAGCAACAGGATTGTTAGAATCAAGTCAAGGGGCAAAATGTGTTTTCTTGGATGGTTTTACAAATAGAGAAGGTAATCCTTTACCCTTAATTGTCCAAAAATCAGACGGTGGTTATAACTACGCAACCACAGATTTAGCAGCTTTAGGTTATCGGATTCAAGAAGATAAAGCCAAGCGAATTGTTTATGTGACAGACGAAGGACAATCTAACCACTTTGCCCAATTTTTCCAAGTAGCAAAAAAAGCCAATTGGATACCTGATGATGTGGAATTAGTTCATGTTCCTTTTGGGTTAGTATTAGGAGAAGATGGGAAAAAATTTAAAACTCGTTCTGGGGATACTGTGCGGTTACGAGATTTATTAGATGAAGCTATTAACCGCGCTCGTGCAGACATAGAAAAGAGATTACAAGAAGACGGACGCACAGAAACAGAGGAATTTATCCAAAATGTCGCCGAAGTAGTGGGAATTAGTGCGGTTAAATATGCTGATTTAAGCCAAAATCGCACCAGCAGTTATGTCTTTAGTTATGACAAAATGTTATCTCTCAAAGGCAATACAGCCCCTTATCTTCTTTATGCTTATGTGAGGATTCAAGGTATTAGTCGTCAAGGGAATATTGACTTTACCAACTTGGGAATAAATCGTCAAATCTTACTAAAAGAAGATGCAGAATTAACTTTAGCTAAACATCTCTTACAACTTGATGAAGTGATTAAGGAAGTAGAACAGGATTTATTACCAAATCGGTTGTGTGATTATTTGTATCAACTCAGCGATAAGTTTAACAAATTCTATGAAAATTGTCCTGTTCTCAAATCAGAAGAACCTGCTAGAACTTCGCGGTTAATGTTATGTGATTTAACTGCAAAAACGCTGAAGTTGGGATTATCTTTGTTGGGAATTAAGGTATTAGAAAGGATGTAAATAGAAGCATTGGCTAGGGGTTTAGCTTTTGCTTTACCCTGACATAATATCAAACAGATTCAATATTTTCTTGATCATATTCCGGTATTGTTCTAAATTTATCCATTGCTAAATTTCATCTTTATATTGACAACTACTGATGTAATATTATAAAATAGAGAGGGTTAAAGTTTATCAAAAATAAATTATGGGAATTGAAGAATTATTACTACCATTTCGAGAAGAAATATTAAAGATTGCCACTAAATATGGTGCTGATAATTTGCGGGTTTTTGGTTCTGTCGCTAGAGGTGAAGCAACAGCAGATAGTGATGTAGATTTTTTAGTAGAACTTAAACCACAAAGTAGTTTATTTGATTATATTGGTTTAATGCAGGATTTAGCAGCATTGCTAGGACGAAAAGTGGATATTGCTGAACCTGATAATTTACATGAATTAATTAGAGATAAAGTATTAGGTGAAGCTGTACCGTTGTGAAAGATGAGCGTTTATATTTAAGTAATATTCAAGAATGTATTGAACGGATAGAGGAATATACAAAAGGTGGTAAGGAAGATTGAACAGAATTTATCTGATTTAAAAAGACAAGTTACAGCGATTATGGAAAATTTATAACAGATGGTAAGGGTTTATCATTGCTAAACCCTGCTAATATATTTTAATGTTATTGAATATTAAGCCACCTTCATTAATTGTTCCAAAGATTTAACTACAGGTAAAGGTTTACCATCTTCTTGATATTCGGCAATTAGCATTTCTATAACTTCCTGAGCATTTTTAATAGCCTCTTCATAAGTATTACCATGAGTATGATATTTTTGAGTAGGAAATTCTGGTAAATGAACTAAATAACATTTATCTTCACTACTCCATTGAATAATAATTGTGTAATGTAAATTCATTCTTCTGACTCCTCTTCTTGAATTGATTTTAATTTTACTAATTTTTCGGTAACTTCTTTTTCTATATATAGTTTAGCATCATCTCCATCTTTACCAGATATGGTAATCGGATCACTAGGTAATAAAGGATGATACCACCGGGTATGACTTCCTTTTGCTGAACGGTAAATAAAGCCAGCTTTTTTGAGTAAACTTTTTAATTCTCTGATTTTTTTAGGCATTTTTCATAGTTTTCATTATGGTTACATTTAGGTTTATTTTAACATTAAATTTAGGGGTTTAGAAATGATATAAGAAACCCACCCCCAACCCCCTTCCCGCAAGCGAGGAGGGGGCTATGATTTACCTTGTTTAAGTGTATATCGCTATAATCAGGGCTTCGGCTAGTGTTTCCTGAAAGAGGGTGATCTGATATCTTGAGGATGTCAATGATCTTGTGTTTGATTAACCTTTTCTAGTATACTTATTATCTCACGAATAACTCCAGGTGTCGCTATATCGAGATTGAAAGCAACTTCTATAAGTTCCAAGTTGCGCTTAAAGTTCTTCGCAATTTCTGGAAAATTTCCCATCCTACTCTGACAAGGTAGATAAATCTGTCCTAGCGATAAAATCTCATTAACAATTCTACCATGTAATAAATGTCCATTAATATGCCACAGAATACATTGATAAAGACAAACTAAAGCATCAAGCGCAATTTGCGGTTCAGTGATGCGATTTTTTAGCTGATCTAAAACAAAAGATGCTACCTTTTCCACATCTATAAGTTTAGCTCGCCATTCCCCAGGTTGACCAAGACTGATAATTCTCGCTAAAGCCCAAAAAGCTTTTTGACGTAAAGCTAAATGTGGATTAGCTTGAATAATAGATTGCAATCTAGTGATATTTTTAGTAGAAGGTTCTGCACAAATTCCAAAGGAGTTAAGTAAAGAAACAGCACGGGGTTGGTTTGATATTTCTGTGAATTGTTGGTAAATTAACTCGCCAAAATCTGACCACAAAAGTTTACCAGGAGTATGGGCGATCGCTGAATATAGTTCATTATTAGATTGAAATCGAGATAAACCAGACTCAAATTGTCGCAGAATCCAACTATGATATCTTTGTTCTAATTCTCTAGTTTGAAAGTCAGCAGCATCGGAAGGTAGAACTTGGATTATATTAGATAAAGCCATCACTGCTACTATTTGTCTTGTTTTTTGCAAGTCAGCGTTGGTATTACTTCCTTGTTCCAACCATTGCAGCAAACTTTGCACAATTGATAGACGATTTCCGGCTTCACGAGTTTGACTTTCTAGTTGTCTTCTTTCCTGCTGAACCCTTCCATTTGGGAATCCTGATTGAGAAAGGCTTAATGTCACCCTACCCCACTGAGTAAATTGTACCAGAACACTAGGATCTGGTTCGCTGCCTATCCGTGCGCGGGGAATATTGGGAATAGGAATAGGAATGGGAATGGGATTAACAGTTATCGGTGTTGGCTCATCTGTAGTACCTTCTTCTGTGTCTATGGTTTCTATTTCCTCAGAAACTAATAACGGGAAACGACAATCTGGACGATCTCGATGTACAAGTGTCAACCATAATCGCTCATCAAATGTATATTCAACTTCCAAGTTTAAATAGTCCCCTGGTTGAATATTAGCAGCCCTAATTTTCTTTACATTAACATAACGAGTAAGTTGTAAAGTTGTATTTTGGTTTGGTTTTGAACCCTGACCCACCCAAGTATTAAATCCAATCCGACCTTTTTCCATTATTGGAAAACGAAATCCATTCAAAGTTATTCGATAAGGATATTTTTGCCCCTGAGAAATTAATAATTCTAGTTGAGATTCTTCAGTATTGGAATCTTTAACTTCTAGCGAAATACTTGTGGGGTTAATCCCACTTACACGAGGTTCTAATGTACCAGAAGCATAAAGTGCAGCACCACGAGCAACAGCTAAATCTGGATTTCCTTGTGAGAGAATTAATGTTCCTGGTAAAAGTCTTTCTAAACGCTCCGTAACCATTGGAAAATAGGTCATTCCACCGTTGAGAAGAATTGCATCTATTTTCGGTAGTTTGCCTAATGTATCTTTGGCTTTTAATAGCACATCCAAAACCGGGACAACAAAGGTATCACGACGATCTGTAAATGGAGATTCATCAAAAGCCGTTTTTGGGTCTAATTTATCAATTAATTCAGGTTGAATGTCTAGACATAACAGGTCTTTTAGTGCTTCCTGCATCTGACGATAGTTGATACTATAGAATATAGAAAAATTACCATCTAAAGCAACATATTCAAATGGCAATTTGAACTCTTCTTTATCTTGACTAAAAATATATTCTGCTCCCCACACTTGCTTAAATTTTTCGGCATAAATTCTCAATTCATGGCGGAGTTTTTTCTGATCAGGTGCAGATAATCTTTGGATTCTGCTATATTTATCAAATAGGTAATCAACAATTTTTTCATCAACTTGATCACCACCTACTCTGGTACGAGAACCAATGGAAATATCATCAATAATAAATTGGGAAATATCGCTATTCCATTCAACTTGATGTAGTGAAGTATCTAATGTTCCACCACCTAAGTCATAAACTAGGATATTTAAAGAGCGACTGGTATCTAAATTAGGAAAAATTTCCCCATTAGTAAATCTGTGCAGAAAATCATATAAAGCTGCTTTTGGTTCTGCTAATAGGACAATATCATCTTCTTTCCAACCAGCTAATTTAGCTGCTTCTCTTGTTGCTTTTATGGCATCAGGTTCGTAAGATGCAGGATGAGTAATCACTATACCTCCTCCCACATCAACTTGTTGGTTAATTAACTGCTGACGACAGAATTTTAAAACTTCACCGGCTGCTTTTTCCGGTTTAATTTTACCAATATTCAATTCATATTCAAAAGTTTCACCATCTTTGAGAGTACCAATATCATGTTTCCAAGCTAGAATCGTTTGATCTCTAAAAGCATAGTATTGACTACGGACGTGCTTCCCAATTTCTGACTTATCTAATTGAGAGAAGCGCACAGAAGAAGGAATTAATTCTGTCTTTTGTAACCCTCCCATCTCACTTTTTACAGGAATACTAATAGCATTTGCAGCCAATCTTTGTTGTGGTGTTTGTCTTGCTTGTGCTATCACAGTATTGGTAGTTCCTAAATCAATACCCAAATAGGTAGGACGCAGAACATTTGTGAGAAATTCAATATGATCTGCTGTTTCTCTTAGTCTATTTCCTATGTGGGTATTACCAATAGCTACAGTTTTAATTCCTTTCTTTTTAAGCTGTGCAAATAAATTTGCATAGTCATTATCATTACTAACTACAGCAATGATTTTAATACCTAGCTGAGAATTATCAATTAATTCTTTTGCAGTGCGAAAAATTAAATTATCAACTTCCTGGCGAACAATATCAACTCCAGGAGTTAATTCAAATCGGTATTCTAAAGCACGTAATTTACTACCATAGATTGCACGAATGGCTGGAGTGTTGGAAAATGCCCGACGTTCCTTGACATTACCATACTGTCTACAAATATCTTCTATTTCTTGAAGTTCGGGTCTGATATTATCAAGATCAAGTAAAATTGCTACATTGTCAGTCATCTTTCATTCTCCCCTGGTTTTGTGTGTAATTTGGTGATTTAAAATCTGTACGGGTTTAGCAATGCTAATTGGTGACACATTCAGCTACAAATGGCTTATCTGTTAGTTTCTATACCCGCCATGAAATTAATTTCATGGCTAATAGCCAAAGTTTACTAAAGTAAACTAGAGATTTTTGATTATTAGTCATCTTCAGATGACTTTTGCTATGAGACTGGGAATTAATTCCCAGTTGGTTTTTTTTACCCCTCCTGATTTATGAACTCTTACATTTAATTTATTTATCGCTATTTAACTCTTTCACTTTCGCAGGTGTAATCACTATTTCTCCTACCTTCCATCCTTGTTGAATACACTCTACTTGTTTAATTTCCTGTTCATTTACAAACGCTTTTCCTTCCATATAGGCATATTCTGAAAGTTGATCTTGAGATAGTTCTAATTTACCTTTTAATGATTTGGGGTAAGGTTCTATCCCCAACTCATGAAATGTTTTCATCAGGTTACGCAGGATAATAAATAGGCTCAAAGCTTGTTCAGAAGAAAGTTCTGGTTCTCCAGTTTCTTCTGCTTGAGATTCTAATAAACTAATCATCTGCTGTATTTGATTTAAAGCAGGTTGTCTACCATTTTGCAGAGAATGAGCAATTTCAATTACAGATTCTTGACGTGCTTGGTTACGAGCTTTTTCTAACTGCTGTTCTAGTGCTAATTTTTCTCGTTCTAAAATATTAATTTGAGTTCTCAAGTCTCTCTCAATTTGATCCTTCTCTTGATCCTTAGATTGAGCATAGTCAGCAATGATGTCAGCACGGGTTAATCGAAAACGCCTCATCAAAGCCATGCTAAACTCTCCAAGTTTAAAGTTTAAACCTGCGGCAATTATTTCCTGAAAAGCTTTTGATGCTGCAAACATTGGTTTAGCATCTTCAGGAACTAATTCTGGTAGTTGGGCAATAATGAAATAAGTTTTATATTGATTGTTATGAAAGTAATCTATGGTTTCATTCAGTTGAGTTTTTCTATTAATTCTCTCAGCATCTATCTTGCCATCTACAAATCCATATTTATCGTGATTAATTATGACTTTAATAGCTGTCTGGGATGCTTGATAAACTTCCTGCGGTGTGAGTCTTTTATATCTGGAAATCTCCTGATAAAATTCATCTGCTTCCGCTTTTTCTGATTGGGGAATTATGCTTAATATTTCCACCCAAGATTCTTGATGATGTTCGTTAAGGATGCGAATAGCATTTTGGATGATTTTTGCTCGGTTTTCCAGTTCTTGCTGGGGACGCGGGGTAAAATATTTATAGGAGTCTTCTATAAATAATAAAAATTGTCCCCAGGGATTTTTTTCTAAAGTTTCTAGATCAAATGCTTCCTTTAAAGAGAGAAAATTGGTTTGATTTTCTTTTTTCTGTAGACGAGGACGAGCTAATACAGAATCTTTCTGAGGCTTGATGATTGGTTTGGGAGTGTGGTTATCCATCAAATTTAGCATCCATTTAACTGCTTGATATAATAAATAATATGTCATCTAACATAATAATTGCATCCAAGCGTAGTTGTAAAGGTGTTACCTGTTTATTTTTCCTAAATTTTGTTGCTACAGGACTTTTTAGCACAGGAAAGCGATACTTTTCGCCATTATAGACATCATTAGGTAGTATCTGTACAAAAAAAGAAAGGAATGCCTGTAATAACAAACACTCCCAATAACGGATGATAAAAAATACAACCCATTTTCATCTGCATTCAATCTCAAGAACCTGCAAAAACTTCGTGGCTTATTTACAGGACTTACGCAAAATACCTCTCAAACCCTCTTTTCTTCCTTATCTTCGCTCCTTCATGGTTCATTATTCCGTGACTTGTGCGTAAGTCCTAATTTAATCACATTCTTCCCTTACCATTTTTCCGCCCAATAAACAATTTCTGAAGATGCAATATCAATGGCTACACCATAACTATTACCATGATTCCATTTAGAACCAGGTTGGCTTTTATCTTCGGCTTTTAATACTAATATTTCATAACTCCTAGGAAAGGTTTCTATTTCTGAATTGCTAGTATAAAAAAACGTTGTTGGTACGCCGTTGGGTTGATTAATATGATTATTTGTATTTCCTCCCTGGTATTGATGTTGGGAAATTTTTTTGTATTGTTTGAGGAGGTTTTTAATCTTTGCCGGTGGTTCTTTGATCCGAAGTTGTAAAGAACTACTTCCCGGAGTTAATCCTGAAGCATAAGCCATTTGTAAAACTTGAGTATCAGTAGGAATTTGTGGCGGAAAATGTTGGATTTGTTGAATATCAGCCCATTTGTGATTACGAATTTCTTGATATTGTGATGTATCAGTAATTAACTGTAATTGTTTGTTATTACTAGCAGTTTTACTAATCCAGAAACCACCAATAACTAGACCAAAACTACCAAAAGACAGTAAAATTATTGTAGCGAGTTTAACAAAAATAGATCGCTTCATGAGGCTGGTTGCATCTAGCTTGTAGATTAATATCCCAACCTTTAAAACAGTAGTCCTGATAGTTTTGAATCTAGCATTGGTTAGATTGACAAGAAAATTGTGATTTTGTGAGATTAACTACAAATTCACAAAGAACCAATAATCATTCCTGCTAAAATTACAAAACCAATCCAGACGTTTTCACGAAACATTTCCCCGTAAGCAGAATTAGGTATTTCTGGCTTTTGTAAGCGGATAATTTGCCAAATCCAGCCCATACTAGCCATTATTAAAGTTATCCAAAAAGCGGTATTTAAATTAACTAATAACCCTACTCCAGCTAGAAGTATAATAGTACCAATGAAGAAAATACCGATCGCTGTAGGAGCATATTTACCAAAAAACAACGCACTAGAATTAATACCAATGCGTTGATCATCTTGGCGATCGCTCATAGCATAAATAGTATCAAATCCTAATGTCCATAGTACCGTCGCCCCCCAAAGTAACCAAGTCGGTGTGGTAATATTAGCGGTAACTGCACTCCAACTGATTAACACCGCAAAACCCCAAGCTATGGAAAGCACCAATTGAGGCACAGGAAATACCCGTTTTGCACCAGGATACAGGACGATAACGGGAACTGCGGCCACAGACAACCAGAAGCTTAACCGGTTAAGATAAAAGGCCATTACAGCAGCACAGACCAGGGCGACTATCCCCACCACTATACCAATTTGAACGGAAAGGGCGCGAGATGCAAGGGGGCGGTTGCGTGTTCTCTCTACTTGGGGGTCAATATCTCTATCCCATAAATCATTAACCACGCAGCCAGCCGCACTGGTAGCGATACTACCGACAATAATCACTGCCACCAGGGGTAAGGGGGGTTTACCCGCAGCAGCCAAAAATACCGCCCACAATGCGGGAATCATGAGAATTAATCTGCCTTCAGGTTTATTCCATCGTAGTAGTAGGGTAATTGTCAGCCATAATGGTTGTTGGTTGGTTTTTTTCGTTTTAAACATATCCGATGATTGTAAATAATACCTTGATTACACCATAATTTCATCAGCTAGAAACAATCGGGTATATTGAAAACAAATCAGAATATGATCATGGTTAGGTTAATATTCCCGAAATATCTGAATAACTAACTGGTATTGAGTTTTTTCTGTAGTTAACAATTAAAAATACGGATTGGACAGAATTTTTGTGAAATTTGTAACAGTTAGCTAATTTATGGTCTCCATCAATGTAATTAATATATTTTGAAAATGGGGAGACCTCAAGACCTTATTTTTGTCTATTTTTCGAGCGATAATCCAGATGCTGAATTTAATCCCTGTTGACAACAGAAACCAACTCAATCAACCAGTGCGGGAAAACCAGATGATTGCAGCCATTGATATTGGTACAAATTCTTTACACATGGTAATAGTCAAAATTGAAGCCGCTTTACCATCTTTTACCATAATTGCGCGGGAAAAAGAAACCGTAAGATTAGGCGATCGCAATTTAATCACTGGTGAACTAAAACCGGAAGTGATGAATAAGGCGATCGCTTGTTTAGGCAGATTTAAAACTCTTGCCCATAGCTTAGAAGTAAATAATATTGTCGCTGTTGCTACTAGTGCTGTCCGTGAATCTCCCAACGGTAAAGAATTTCTCCACCAAATCGAAACCGAACTTGGTTTAAGCGTTGACTTGATTTCTGGACCCGAAGAAGCCCGTCGCATCTATTTAGGTGTATTATCGGGGATGGAATTTAATCACCAACCGCACATCATTATTGACATTGGTGGTGGTTCAACAGAATTGATTTTAGGAGACAGTGCAGAACCCCGGAGTCTTACCAGTACCAAAATTGGCGCAGTCCGCTTAACGGGAGAATTGGTCAACTCTGATCCTATAACCGAAACTGAATTTAAGTACCTACAGGCTTACGCTAAGGGAATGTTAGAGCGTTCTGTAGAAGAAGTGCAAGAAAAACTCAAAATCGGCGAATTTCCCCAGTTAATCGGCACATCTGGCACAATAGAAACTATTGCTACTATTCACGCTCGGGAAAAATTAGGTCTTGTTCCTTCTACTTTCAATGGGTATCAATTCAGTCTCCAGGATTTACGTATCTGGGTAACTCGCTTACGGAAGATGACCAATGTGGAACGGGCTACTATTCCGGGAATGCCGGAGAAAAGGTCAGAGGTGATACTTGCAGGAGCAGTAATTTTACAGGAAGCCATGACCTTGTTAGGCGTGGAATCCTTAACAGTTTGTGAGCGATCACTTCGAGAAGGAATAATCGTAGACTGGATGCTGGCTCATGGATTCATTGATAACAGATTGCGGTTTCAAACTTCCGTTAGAGAACGTAGTGTATTAAAAATTGCAAAAAAATACTACAGTAACTTAGAACACAGTGAGCGTATTACCGCTTTCGCGCTAAATATATTTGACCAAACCCAGGGAAAATTACACTATTGGAATACAGATCAACGTAAGTTATTATGGGCTGCGGCAATTTTACATAATTGTGGTCACTATATTAGCCATTCATCACACCATAAACATTCATACTACTTGATTAGAAATGGGGAATTGCTCGGTTATAATGAAACAGAAATCGAGATTATTGCCAACATAGCGCGTTATCATCGCAAATCTGCACCGAAGAAAAAACATGAGAACTATCGCAATTTACTCCACAAGGAACATCGGACAATGGTTAATCAACTTAGTGCTATTTT
The DNA here is from genome assembly GCF_014697585.1 of Dolichospermum sp. FACHB-1091. Taxonomy (GTDB): domain Bacteria; phylum Cyanobacteriota; class Cyanobacteriia; order Cyanobacteriales; family Nostocaceae; genus Dolichospermum. The sequence continues at coordinate 24,284 of NZ_JACJSB010000012.1, forward strand.
AAGGTTAGCTGTTGCTTTAGATAGAAGACGAATAGGTGCTATTTCTCATGTTAAATGTGAATATTTGCCCAATTTTAAAGAATTTAAGATGTTCATATTTCCATCATTAATTGATGATGAATGTGCTTTGGAAATGTGGAGTTTAGATTACAAAAAAGGAGTTTTTGAGGAGGAATTTGGTTTAAGATTTCTGGCAACACTAATGAATAAAGCGAATTTTATCTGAACTGGTAGCGGGCATGTTGTCCGCATTACAAAACTTTAGTAAATTCAATAAATGATATCGAGTTGATAGATATCGAGGCAGAAATTGCTGAAATTGTGCCAAGGTACATTAATTTTCAATGCAAATTGCGAAGTAGATGTCACCCAAATTAATCGCCTTTGCTCAAAATCCCCCTATCCGCTAAAATCGAAAATGCTGCGTTATTCCTAATTATGTTCGACTCCCAAATCAGTGCTGCTGTTGCGAAACTCTATGATACCTACCCTTTCCCCCCAGAACCCATTCTAGATCAACCACCACCAGGTTATAATTGGCGCTGGAATTGGTTAGCTGCTTACAACTTTTGTACCGGGAGAAAACCCGAAAATCAACATATCCGTATTTTAGATGCTGGTTGTGGTTCAGGGGTAGGAACAGAATATTTAGTACATCTTAACCCCCACGCACAGGTAGTGGGAATAGATTTAAGTGCGGGAACTTTAGAAGTAGCAAAAAAACGCTGTCAAAGCTCCGGTGCTGACCGTGTAGAATTTCATCATCTGAGTATCTATGATGTTGAACAGATACCAGGACAATTTGATCTAATTAATTGCGTTGGTGTGCTTCATCATTTACCCGATCCTATTCCTGGTATTCAAGCATTAGCGAAAAAACTCGCTCCTGGTGGATTAATGCACATCTTTGTCTATGGAGAAATAGGAAGATGGGAAATACAACTGATGCAACAAGCGATCGCACTTCTCCAAGGTAACAAACGCGGTGACTATCAAGATGGTGTTCACATTGGTAGAAAAATCTTTGCTTCTTTACCAGAAAATAACCGTATTGTCAAGCGCGAAAAAGAAAGATGGTCATTAGAAAATCAGCGGGATGAATGTTTTGCTGATATGTATGTACATCCCCAGGAGACAGATTACAATATTGATACATTATTTGAATTAATAGACGCTGCTGGTTTAGACTTTGTGGGGTTCTCAAATCCTGGTTTTTGGCAATTGGAAAATTTGTTAGAAAAAGCACCGGAGTTAATTGAGCGAGCAGCAGAACTCACAGAACGTCAACGGTACAGATTAGTAGAATTATTGAATCCAGAAGTAGCACATTACGAATTTTTTCTCAGTCGTCCTCCCTTACCCAAAACCGATTGGTCAGCAGATAACAAATTATTAGCAGCTATTCCCGAACTTAACCCCTGCATAGATGGGTTTCCCAGTCAATGTATATTTAACTATGATTATCAAATTGTTAACTTATCACCAGCAGAATTTGAATTTATGCAAAACTGTGATAGTATATCTACCGTAGCAGAGATTTTAACCAAAGTCCAGTTTGGGTTAGATGGAGTGAGAAATCTTTGGAAACAACATCTCATTTTACTGACACCCGGTTAAGTAGAAGAAAACCAAATTTGGGGAAGTTCATCTACATCTTCCACCAAAAAATCTCGATAAACCCAGATTCGAGAAGCTTTGTAGAGATCATTTAAGAAGAGGAAAAACATTAACTCTCCAGCTTCCGCTAGTGAAAGCAATTGAGATACTTGTGGACTCTGTAAATGTGCAGGTGCAACAATATCTACCACCCAGTTTGTTTCCACAAAAACCGCTTGAGGCTTCATGTTGTCACCTTACTCCACCTAGGTCCTGCTGCCCTAACTTCACCAATTCGCAGCAAATTGATTATCCGTCCGCCAAACAAATTTTTCAAATCATCTGGTAAACTGTCTACATTGGTTTGCAGTTTCAGTTTTTCTAACCATCGCTGAACTTGTGATTCAAACTCAAGATGAGGATTTCCCCTCCATTGCTCATCTGCTGGTGGTAAAAAAGAATGTGGCAGTGTAGCTTCACCAACTACATAAATTGATGAACCATGAGAGTCATCAAAAGAATCACGCAAAACAGTAACACGCTCTCCTGCTACCAGTAACCCAACTGAGCAACCAAAATCAATCATTGAGCGTTGAAGCTGATTCATAGCATATTGACGTTGCTTGCTGACATCATTGAGTTTTACTTCAACAATCATCAAATATTCTCCATCTGGGCTAGTGACAATAATATCTGGATGTGATATTTTTTCCATAGCAATTCTGAAATATTGAACTTGAGTTCATAAACAAATGTGATGGTTCTGCCACATTGACTAACATTGTAGCCCAATTAGAGCTACTCTTAAACAGAGTAAGACATCTCCTCAAACAACAACTAATCTTACTAACCCCCGCTTCATCAAAAAAATCAGTACCCAGACAATGGTCTGACAACTGACAACTGACAACTGACCACTAACCAAAAATAAGTTAATTGTTTTTTTCTAAAGTATTGTTACCGCGACGTGATATGATTTGGCTGACTGGATGTGCGGTCATCATATTTAAACTGTACTAGTTTCAAATGCCGTGAGCTTGTCAGACGAACCAATTACGCCCACTCAGACAGGACAACAAGATGATAAATCTGGTTTTGAGGACACAAAACCAATAAATTCCTCCATGGGGGAGTTTTATCAACTCTATCGAGAGTTGATATTGATCACACTTGTTTTAACAGGGATAATCTTTATCTCCGTCTGGATTGCTTATTCACCAAACATTGCTCTAAATTATTTATTAGGGGCGTGTGCAGGTGTGCTTTACTTGAGAATGTTGGCGAAAGATGTTGAAAGGTTAGGAAGGGAAAAACAAGAACTGAGCAAAACTCGGTTAGCCTTGTTAGTAGTGCTGATTCTCCTGGCTGCAAAGTTGAATCAACTGCATATACTACCCATATTCTTGGGATTTCTGACCTACAAAGCCACACTCATCATCTATGTAGTTAGGTTAGCGTTAATCTCTGACTCATCCACGCTCCGGCAACCTTAAAACGCTCCTCTTCTCCAGGTAAAATTGGAGAAACGATTGAATTGGAAAGAAAATGCTGAATTTTCTGAATGTCTACTCCCTTCCGCTTGCTGAATTGGAAGTGGGTAAACACCTGTACTGGCAAATAGGCAACTTGAAGCTACATGGTCAGGTGTTTCTCACATCTTGGTTTGTTATTGGCGTACTCGTCCTAGCTTCCGTCTTGGCCAGTAGTAACGTCAAAAGGATTCCTAGTGGCTTACAAAACTTGATGGAGTACGCCCTAGAATTTATTCGAGATTTGGCCAAAAACCAGATTGGCGAGAAAGAATATCGCCCCTGGGTGCCGTTCGTAGGCACTTTGTTTTTGTTCATTTTTGTGTCAAATTGGTCAGGGGCATTAGTTCCTTTTAAGTTAATTCATCTGCCAGAGGGCGAACTGACAGCACCCACAAGCGACATTAACACAACTGTTGCCTTAGCGTTGTTGACATCATTAGCGTATTTTTATGCAGGATTCAGCAAAAAGGGTTTGGGTTATTTCGGTAACTATGTGCAACCAGTTTCCTTCATGTTGCCATTCAAGATTATTGAAGATTTCACAAAACCTCTGTCCCTAAGCTTCCGTTTATTCGGTAACATCTTAGCTGATGAACTAGTCGTGGGAGTGCTGGTACTATTAGTACCCTTGTTCGTGCCTCTGCCAGTAATGGCTTTGGGACTATTTACCAGCGCCATTCAAGCACTAATTTTTGCCACCCTCGCAGCAGCCTATATTGGCGAAGCGATGGAAGATCATCATGGCGAAGAGCATGAGGGAGAACACTAAACCCCCTCAGATGAAAACAGTCAGCCATTAGGGGAAACAGGACACAGGTGACAGGTGACAGAGAATAGGTGACAGGTGACAGAAATTAATCATCTCAAAACCGACCACTAACAACTGACAACTAACAACTGACAACTGACAACTGACAAATACAACACCCAACCGTATCTCTAAAAGCAAGGAAAGAATATCATGAATCCATTAGTTGCTGCTGCTTCCGTTATCGCCGCTGCTCTAGCTGTAGGTTTAGCTGCAATCGGCCCCGGTATTGGTCAAGGTAATGCAGCAGGACAAGCTGTAGAAGGTATTGCTCGTCAACCAGAAGCTGAAGGCAAAATTCGCGGTACATTACTGTTAAGTTTGGCGTTCATGGAAGCTCTAACCATCTACGGTCTAGTAGTCGCTCTAGTGTTGCTGTTTGCTAACCCCTTCGCATAATCACAACTGAGTTCTGACTGCGGGCGTGAGCAATCACGTCTAAACAGAAAGTTATGAACTTATACTCATAACTGATGAAATGACTGGGACACGCAAGCTATCAGAACTCAGCATTAACATTAATGTAGATAGGAATAAGCAATCATGACACACTGGATCACCTTATTGGCCGTGGAAGAAGTTGCCAAAGAAGGGGGACTGTTTGATCTAGATGCTACTCTGCCCTTAATGGCAATCCAGTTTCTAGTATTAGCCCTGATATTGAACGCAACTCTTTACAAGCCCTTGGGTAATGCAATTGATGGCCGGAATGAATATATCCGTACCAATAATTTAGAAGCCCAAGAACGCTTATCAAAAGCCCAAGCATTAGCCCAGCAATACGAACAAGAGCTTGCTCACAGCAGAAAACAAGCTCAAGCAATTGTTGCTCAAGCCCAAGCCGAAGCCCAAAAAATCGCTGCTCAAAACATCGCCGCAGCGCAACAAGAAGCCCAGGTACAGCGAGAAAAAGCAGCCAGTGAAATTGAGCAGCAAAAACAACAGGCTCTAGCTGCCTTGGAAACACAAGTAGATGCTCTCAGTCGTCAAATCCTGGAGAAGCTGTTAGGTGCTGATTTAGTAAGTCAACGCTAACTTGTGAAAACAGTCATGGGTCATGGGTGATTAGTAGTCATTAGTTATTGGTATTGAAAACAACTAACAAATGACGACTGACAACGGACAACTGACAAAAAATTTGGAAAATTGGCAGCGCAGTTAGTGGATAAAGAATCATGGGGACTTTTTTACTGTTGATGACGGAAGCCAGCGCCGTCGGAGGTGAATTGGCACTAAGCAAGGGAGAAAGTGGGTTTAGTCTAAATACGAATATTTTAGATACTAACCTGATTAACCTGGCTATTATTATTACTGTGTTGGTTGTATTTGGCAGCAAGGTTTTAGGTAGTACCTTAAAATCTCGCCGAGAAAATATTGAATCAGCAATTAAGAGTGCAGAGCAGAAGGTAGCAGAAACCGCAGCCAAATTGAAAGAGGCACAGCAAAAGCTGGAACTTGCTCAAGAAGAAGCTCAAAGGATCAAACAAACAGCCGAATTAAACGCCCAGAAGGCTAAAGATGCCATTTTAGCCCAATCCGCTGTAGATATTCAACGGATGCAGGAAGCAGGGGCGGCTGATTTGAATTCTGAACTAGAAAGAGTGATAACTCAACTAAGACAAAAAGTAGTCTTACAAGCACTACAAAAAGTTGAAGGACAACTCAAAGCTGGTATTAGCGACGATGCTCAACAGGCTTTAATTGCCCGTAGTATCGCACAATTGGGAGGCGAGATATGAAAAGTAATGCTGCAGCAGCTGAAATATCCCAGCCTTATGCACAGGCACTATTGTCTATTGCTCAGTCTCAAAATTCAACAGAAGAAATTGGGACAGATGCAAAAACTTTTCTGGGTTTATTAACAGGTAGCCAAGAACTGAATAACTTTTTGGCCAATCCCTTTGTGAAACCAGAGAACAAAAAAAATCTGCTCAAACAATTACTTGGGGAAGGTGCAAACCCATACCTACGTAATTTTTTACTGCTATTAGTTGACAGAAGACGCATCGCCTTCAGTGAACCAATTTTACAGCAGTATCTAGCGCTATTACGGCAGTTAAATCAAACCGTATTGGCAGAAATTACTTCTGCTGTTCCTCTCACAGAAGGCCAACAGCAAGCAATTACAGAAAAGGTAATTACGCTTACCAAAGCTGCAAAAGTAGAATTAGCTACCAAAATAGACAGTGATTTAATTGGTGGTGTAATTATCAAAGTTGGTTCTCAAGTGATTGACGCTAGTTTGCGTGGTCAACTACGTCGTCTCTCTTTGCGTTTAAGCAGTAACTAAATGGGTAATAGGTAATAGGTAATAGGTAATGGGTAAAATTTTCCTCCATCACCAATCACCAATCACCAATTATCATTAACTTCTTTGTGAAACTAATTAGCACGACAAATGAGCATTTCCATTAGACCAGACGAAATCAGCAGCATTATCCAACAACAAATCGAGCAATACGACCAAGAGGTTAAAGTTGCTAACGTTGGTACAGTGTTACAAGTTGGTGACGGGATTGCCCGGATTTATGGCTTAGAAAAAGCTATGGCTGGGGAACTCCTAGAATTTGAAGATGGCACCATTGGTATCGCCCAAAACTTAGAAGAAGATAACGTTGGTGCGGTATTGATGGGTCAAGGTCGGGACATTCAAGAAGGTAGCTCCGTAACCGCTACCGGTAAAATCGCCCAAGTAGCTGTGGGTGAAGCTTTAATTGGTCGGGTTGTAGATGCTTTGGGTCGTCCCATTGATGGTAAAGGTGATCTCAAAACTACCGAAAGTCGGTTAATTGAATCCCCCGCCCCTGGTATTATCGCTCGTCGCTCCGTCCATGAACCGATGCAAACAGGGATCACCGCTATTGATTCCATGATTCCCGTCGGCCGTGGTCAACGGGAATTAATCATTGGTGACCGACAAACAGGGAAAACAGCGATCGCTATTGATACCATCATTAACCAAAAGGGTGAAGATGTTGTTTGCGTTTACGTAGCTGTCGGTCAAAAAGCTTCCACCGTTGCTAACGTAGTCCAAACTTTACAAGAAAAAGGCGCTATGGACTACACCGTAGTCGTAGCAGCTAACGCCAGTGACCCAGCTACTTTACAATACTTAGCTCCCTACACAGGCGCTAGTATTGCTGAGTATTTCATGTACAAAGGCAAAGCGACCTTAATTATTTATGATGACCTTTCTAAGCAAGCACAGGCTTACCGTCAAATGTCCTTGCTGTTACGTCGTCCACCCGGTCGGGAAGCTTATCCTGGAGATGTATTCTACATCCACTCCCGCTTGTTGGAACGCGCGGCTAAATTGAGCGACGAATTGGGTAAAGGTAGTATGACTGCTTTACCAATTATCGAAACCCAAGCTGGTGACGTATCCGCATATATTCCTACCAACGTAATTTCTATTACTGACGGTCAGATTTTCTTGTCTTCTGACTTGTTTAACTCTGGTATCCGTCCCGCTGTTAACCCCGGTATCTCTGTATCCCGTGTAGGTTCTGCGGCTCAAACCAAAGCCATGAAAAAAGTTGCTGGTAAAATCAAGCTGGAATTGGCTCAGTTTGACGATTTACAAGCTTTCGCTCAGTTCGCTTCTGATTTAGACAAAGCCACTCAAGATCAGTTGGCTCGTGGTGCGCGTTTACGGGAATTGTTAAAACAGCCTCAAAACGACCCTCTCTCCGTCGCTGAACAAGTAGCAGTTCTTTACGCTGGTATTAATGGTTATTTAGATGACATTGCAGTTAATCAAGTAACTACCTTTGTTAGAGGTTTACGTGATTACCTGAAGAATGTTAGTACTGCTTATTACCAAGGCGTACAAGGCACAAAAGTTCTCGGTGATGCAGAGGAAACTGCTTTGAAAGCAGCACTAACCGAGTTCAAAAAGACCTTCCAAGCAGCAGCGTAAAAATTTTGGATTTTGGATTTTGGATTTTGGATTACATAGACTTATCCCGAAATTAGATATCGGCCTCTAAAATAGGGGGATTTGATGTTTATTTGCAGATGAGTCTAATCTAAAATCCGAAATTCCGAATCTAAAATCTAAAATCTAAAATCTAAAATCGGATTATGGCTAATCTCAAATCAATACGCGATCGCATTCAGTCGGTCAAAAACACCAAGAAAATCACGGAAGCCATGCGACTGGTAGCAGCGGCCAGAGTCCGTCGCGCTCAAGAACAAGTAATTGCTACCCGTCCCTTTGCTGACCGTTTAGCACAAGTATTGTTTGGCTTACAAACCAGACTGCGTTTTGAAGATGTGGACTTACCCCTACTGAAAAAACGCGAAGTTAAATCAGTCGGCTTGTTAGTAATTTCCGGCGATCGGGGTTTATGTGGTGGTTACAATAGTAACGTCATTCGTCGCGCTGAAAATCGTGCTAAAGAACTTCAAGCTGAAGGTGTAGGCTATACTTATGTCTTGGTTGGCCGCAAAGCTACCCAATACTTTCAGCGACGGAATCAGCCTATAGATGCTACTTACAGCGGTTTAGAACAAATTCCTACCGCAGCCGAAGCAACAAATATCGCTGATGAACTGCTTTCTCTATTCCTTTCCGAAAAAGTAGACCGGATTGAGCTAGTTTATACAAAATTTGTCTCCTTGGTTAGTTCTCGTCCCGTAGTCCAAACCCTTCTCCCTTTGGATACCCAAGGTTTAGAAGCAGCGGATGATGAAATTTTCCGTTTAACTACCCGTGGTGGTCAATTCCAAGTAGAACGGGAAAAGGTAACTAGTACGGTTGCACCCTTACCCCGCGATATGATTTTTGAACAAGATCCAGTCCAAATCCTGGATTCTTTGTTGCCATTATATCTGAGCAATCAGTTATTACGGGCTTTACAAGAATCAGCGGCTAGTGAACTAGCAGCACGGATGACAGCGATGAGTAACGCTAGTGATAATGCGGGTGAGTTGATTAAAACTCTGTCTTTGTCCTACAACAAAGCTCGTCAAGCCGCAATTACCCAGGAACTACTGGAAGTTGTCGGTGGTGCAGAAGCACTTACTTAATTTATTTGGTAGTTGGTGATTGGAATCATAAAATTAAAATAAAGTATGACCAATCATCAGTTGCAATACCTTTGAACCCTCGTAAATTGGCAAAGGTATTGCCCAACCAACACCACTATTCTGCCTTTCGGGGTACACCGAAGCATACCCATACAGTAACTAGGAAAGATCTTTTAACTCAGCGGTACGAACTGAAAGTATTTGTGTTTGATTACCTCTTTGGATTTTTACCTGCAAGGCTTGACCCAGGGTAGTGTCTTCTACTATGGATTGTAATTGTTCCGCACTGGTGATAGCTTTATTGTCAATTTGCACAATCACATCTCCACGACGGATACCTGAAATTGCAGCGGGAGAATCACGAACAACCCGCAAGACTAAAACTCCTTTGACTTCAGGAATCGTAAACATGGAGTTAGGATCACTGTTATTTTGTTTTGCTAATTCTGGTGTTAATGTCACCATTTGTACACCTAAGTAAGGGTGAGCTACTTTACCATTGCGTTGTAATTGAGTAGCGATCGCTTTAGCTTTGTCAATAGGAATTGCAAAACCGATACCCATGGCATCAGCGCGAATTGCTGTATTAATTCCAATTACTTCTCCTAAACCATTTAATAATGGTCCACCAGAGTTACCAGGGTTAATCGCTGCGTCGGTTTGAATGAAGTCTAACCGTTTATCGCTGATACCAACCTGAGCGCTAGAACGTTTTAAGGTGCTGACAATTCCCAGAGTAACGGTATTATCAAATCCTAACGGATTACCAACGGCGATCGCCCAATCTCCCACCTGAACATTACGAGAAGAACCTAAAGGTGCTACGGGTAAATCATTACCAGCATTAATCTTAACTACTGCCAAGTCTGTAACTTCATCAATACCACGGACTTTACCTTCAAAAGTGCGACCATCTTTCAGACGGACTGTGACTTTATCAGCTTTGTCAACTACGTGAGCATTGGTAAGAATTACGCCGCTTTTGTCAATAATAAAACCAGAACCTAAACCCCGTAACTGTTCAGTCGGTGATTGTTGGGGAAAACTATCACCAAAAAACCGCCGAAAAAAGGGATCTTCCATAAAAGGATCATTGCGGCGCGTAATCGTTCTTTCTGTATCAATTCTGACTACTGCCTGTCCAACACGATTCACTGCTGTTGTCACAAAACTATGACCACCAATCGCAGCAGCAGCGGAAGATGGCTTTTGAGCCACTTTTGTTAATGACTCCGTGACAGGGTTAGGACCCGGTTCTGCTACGGAAGGTAACACCCGCAGGGAGGTAACAGTTAACAGCACTCCCATAAAAATCGCTAAAATATGGGTACTGAGTTGTCGGATAGACGGGGATATTTTGGGAAATCGCATAATCACAACCTAATCTACAAGCCTAGTTTTTGCTGTTTCTTGATAAATCTATCTACACTTATTTTTACAGATCAGATTCAGAATTTCTGTTTATTGACATTTTGACTCAATTTTAAGTTTCTTTGATGTTGTGGAATCTATTTTTTTCAAGCTAAGATACTAGTTAATGCCAAAATGCCAAAACAAAACAAATATCAGTATAATAGCATGAATAATGGATCAACCCCACTAACTAACGAATCCCTAGCTACATTAGAGCCAGGAGAGCATTCACACCATCACAATCATACAAATCATACACATTCTCATGTCCACAGTGAAGAGTCTTTACGGCGAATTATTAACCGACTTTCGCGCATAGAAGGCCATGTACGTGGTATTAAAAATATGGTACAACAAAATACTTCATGTCCTGATGTATTATTACAAATTGCGGCTGTCCGTGGTGCATTAGATAAGGTAGCACGCATTGTGCTAGATGAACATTTAACTGAGTGTATCGCTAGAGCTGCCCAAGAAGGTAATATGGAATCGGAAATTGAACAATTAAAAGCCGCTTTAGATAGATTTTTACCCTAATTCTTAACTTTTGACTGCGGTATTTATGACTGGGAATCAATATCAATTTCACTATTTTTTAAATCAAAATGCACATAAACCAATAATTCTATTTTTACATGGTTTTATGGGTAATATTTATGAATTTGATCAAGTCATCAAATTACTATTTGATGATTTTTCCTATCTGATTATTGATTTACCTGGACATGGAAAAACTCAGGTTTTAGATGATGAATACTATACCATGCCATCTACAGCCACGGCCATTATACAATTATTAGATCAATTAAAAATTGACCAATGCTATTTAATTGGTTATTCTCTGGGAGGAAGATTAGCTTTATATCTCACTCTTCATTTTCCCAGTAGGTTTATTAAGGTTATTTTAGAATCTGCTTCCCCTGGTTTAGCAACAGAAATGGCCAGGTTAGCTAGAATTAAAAGTGATGCTCAAATAGCTAGGAAATTAACGAGAATAATCAATAAAGATGATTTTTATCACTTTCTCAATAATTGGTATGAACAACGGATTTTTGGGAAAATTAAAGATCATCCCCAATACCAATGTATGATCGCAAGTAGATTAACAAATCATCCCCCAAATTTAGTCAAATCATTGCAGTTTATGGGAACAGGTTCTCAACCTTGTTTATGGGAATTACTCACAGAAAATACTATTCCTCTCCTATTATTGGTGGGAGAAAAAGATGAAAAATTTATTGATATTAATATAGCAATAACTGAAAAATGTAAGTTTGCTAAATTACAAATAATTCATGATGTTGGACATAATATTCACCTGGAAAATACCTTAGCATTTGTGCAGAATATTCAAGATTTTTTCTCCCCTTCTTCTAATTTTGCATAACTGCATTCAACAACAATTCAGCCCCGAAACGAATGGGATCTGTACAAGGTAGTCCGGTTTCTGTTATGATTTGAGCGATCGCATTTTTTGCCTCTAATTCCTCTAAATTCCTGGTATTTAAAGCTATACCCACAACCTTAGCATTACCAAAAGCACCAGCACCACGGGCAACGATTTCATACATTTGGATCACTTCCGGTAATGGGGGAATCGGTATACCGGGATTATTACGGTTGTGAGTTTGTCCCGCTTGATGTACTAATATTAAATGTGTAGGTTGAGAACCGCGAATTAACGGTAAAGTTGCTGTTGAACCGGGGTGTAAAAGAGAACCTTGCCCCTCAATTTGCAGAATGTCGTAATGTTGACCAAAACGCATGACTAACTGTTCCACCGCACCAGCCGCAAAGTCTACCCGCACAGCATCTAAAGCCACCCCTTCTCCTTCCAACATTAACCCAGTTTGACCAGTGGCTAAAAACTTGGAACGTAAACCCCATAATTTAGCCGTCCGATGTAATTCTAGACTAGTGGACATTTTTCCAATGGCCATATCCGTTCCCACTGTCAAAACTCGGCGACAGGGTAAAGTTCGCGCCAGTCCAGATGCTACATCTAAATTGACCGGTTCTCTCCGTACATCCCAAATTAATTGTCCTGGTTTGAGGAGGGCATTTAATTCAGGTATATTTGCTAGGGGTGTATGTAATCCATTTACCAAGGACATTCCAGCTTTGAGAGCATCTTTGATATCAGTCCAATAATCATCAGGAACAGCACCACCTTTGGGAGCAATCCCAATTACTAAAACTTCTGGCTTATACTGTAATGCTGCTGGTATAGATGCCACAATTGGCACATCTCGTTGAATACCTGTTAACTCTACTAAAGATTTACCTACAGATTCTCTGTCAATTACAGCCACAATAGGGGATTCACTATAGCGTAAAATTGATAACCCTGTTTTTCCTTGAACTCCAGTAATTCCCTCATGGAGAAGAATTGCTATTTTTTGATTAAGCGACAGACGCACTGTATTTTACTCCTAAACCAGGTAAATTATTTGGCAAAACTCTCCCATTTTCTACCAGCGCACCGCTAAAAGGATCATCAATTAAATTCAAATGACTATCTAAATCTAAATAATCAGCTAATGGTGCAAGTTGTAAAGCGGCGGTATTAGCCAGAGAACTATCAGAATAGCAGCCAAACATCACTTGTAAATTATGAGCTTTGGCTGTATGTACCATTCGCATGGCCTCGGTAATTCCCCCAGATTTCATTAACTTAATATTAATTCCATCTACATTATCAGCTAATTGGGGAATATCCGCACTAGTAAAGCAACTTTCATCAGCGAAAATAGGTAAGGGGGAATGTTTTTTCAACTTGGCTAAATTTGCTTCTTCACCTCTTGCTAAGGGCTGTTCTATGTATTTTATCCCTAAATCAGCTAACCAACTACACATATTAATAGCATCTGCTAAATTCCAACCTCCGTTAGCATCAACAAATACATCTTTTTCCCCTGTTGCTTCCCGTACTGCTAAAAGCATTTTTTGATCTGCTTCTATTCCTTGTGTTGAACCTAATTTGACTTTGAATAACTGCACATCCATAAATTGTAACCAGTCTTGGGTTCTGGCTTTAGCACCTGCTGGGGAATTAATTCCAATTGTTACCGATGTTGATACTATAGCACTTTTATTTAGTCCCCAAAGTTGCCACAAAGGTAAACCTAAGCGCTTACCTAGCCAGTCCTGTAATGCCATATCTAAGGCTGCTTTCACAGCAGAAGGAATTTGCATTTGTTCTAATAGTGACTCAATTTCCTGTCTTTGCCAAGGGCTAAATTTCTGAAATATAGGTATAATTTGCTCTATATTATTTATAATTTGCTCAGTAGTTTGTCTGTAGTTACCCACACCAAAGGGAGATGCTTCTCCCCAACCCTCAATCCCTTCTTGTGCGATTTTTAACCATACATTTGTTGTTTGTGCTGTTGTTCCGCGACTAATTGTTAAGGGAAATCGTTTATTAACGGTAAAGGGTTGAAAATTAATTTGCATAAGTATATTAAAATATCTTAAAATGGGGAAAAGGAGTATATTAAGAATCAAGAAAAGCCGTCCTGGAAGGACGGGGCTTGTATCCCATATTTTCGGTCATGAAATTATGAATAATTTACAGAAATGGCAAATACTAAGCTCAAAAATGGTCATAGATGAGCCAATGTGTCAAATTCGACAAGATCAGATAGAATTGCCAAATGGTAAAATCATAGACGATTATTTTATCAGTATAAAACCAGATGTTGCTATAATTCTACCCATTACTAAAAATCAAGAGATTATTTTTGTGCGTCAATATAGACACGCTATAGGGGAATTTGTCATGGAACTTCCTGCGGGTAGATTTGACGTAAATACAGAAAATCCAGAAAGCGCAGCAGTCAGGGAATTACGCGAAGAAACGGGCTATTGGGCAGAAAATGTGCGAAAAATCGCAACGCTTTATGATAAACCGAGTAAAGACACTAATCAAATACATTTATTTTTAGCGGAAAATGTGGTGAAAGTAGGAGAACAACAAAATCTGGATATTACTGAGGAAATAGAAGTAATTTTAATTTCTATAGATTCAGTATTTAAGTGCATTGCTGAAGGTGAAATCTCTGTAACTGGAACTATTGCGGCTCTTTTCTTGGGTTTAAGCAATAGGTCTTCTATTCTTCCTAGTACAATATAAGCTGTTACCTGTCACCTTCTGTCCTATCACCTGTTAATAATCAAGTCTGGCAGTTACACTAGATTAGGAAACTGTAATTTCTAGATATGACAAGTTCTCAGAAAAACAGGCATAAAGGATAACTATATATGAAAAATTCGCACAAAAATTTTTGGAAGAAACAGCATTTATCAGCTTCTTCGCCAACTCACGCTTTAACTGGTATGATAACTGCTGGGTTGATTATGTTACCTGGTATTGTGAATATTAATCCAGTTTTAGCGCAGCAAAAAACAGAGCGTAATTCTTTAACTTATGGGGAGTTAATTCAGAAAGCGGATAAAGGCGAAGTAAAAAGGGTTGAATTGGATCAAACTGAGCAGATAGCTAGGGTTTATTTAACTGGACAAAAGCCGAATACACCTCCTCTACAGGTGCGCCTTTTAGAGCAAAATCCAGAATTAGTGAATAAACTTAGGGAAAAAAATGTTGATTTTGGTGAGGTTTCCTCCGCTGGAAACAGGGTTGCTGTGGGGTTGTTAATTAATCTCATGTGGATTTTACCCCTGGTGGCTTTAATGATATTATTCCTGCGTCGTTCTGCGAATGCTTCTAACCAAGCCATGAGTTTCGGTAAATCTCGCGCCCGCTTTCAAATGGAAGCAAAAACCGGGGTCAAATTTGCTGATGTCGCAGGAGTGAATGAAGCCAAAGAAGAATTAGAGGAAGTTGTGACTTTCTTAAAACAGCCGGAAAAATTTACCGCTGTAGGTGCGAAAATTCCCAAGGGTGTGTTACTAATTGGACCGCCGGGAACTGGGAAAACTTTACTAGCAAAGGCTATTGCGGGTGAAGCAGGTGTACCTTTTTTCAGTATGTCTGGCTCGGAATTTGTGGAGATGTTTGTTGGTGTGGGTGCTTCCCGTGTCCGTGATTTGTTCAAAAAAGCTAAGGATAATGCTCCCTGTATCATTTTTATTGATGAAATTGACGCGGTAGGTAGACAACGGGGTGCGGGTATTGGTGGGGGAAATGATGAACGAGAACAAACTCTTAACCAGTTATTAACGGAAATGGACGGTTTTGAGGGAAATACGGGGATTATTATTATTGCTGCTACTAACCGCCCTGATGTTCTAGATTCGGCTTTGTTACGTCCAGGACGCTTTGATAGACAGGTAATTGTAGACGTTCCAGATTTGAAGGGAAGAGAGGAAATTTTGACAGTCCATGCTCAAAATAAGAAGATTGACCCTAGTGTATCATTAGAAGCGATCGCTCGGCGGACTCCTGGGTTTACCGGTGCTGACTTAGCTAATTTACTCAATGAAGCTGCTATTTTGACAGCCAGAAGACGCAAGGAAGCAGTCACCGATTTAGAAGTTGATAATGCGATAGATCGAGTAGTTGCGGGTATGGAAGGAACTGCTTTAGTAGATAGCAAAAGTAAACGCCTCATTGCTTATCATGAAGTGGGACACGCTTTGGTAGGTACGTTGGTTAAGGATCATGATCCTGTACAAAAAGTTACTTTAATTCCCAGAGGACAAGCATTAGGTTTAACTTGGTTTACTCCCAATGAAGAACAGGGTTTAATTTCCCGTTCCCAGATTTTAGCGCGAATTGCGGCAACTTTGGGCGGTCGTGCAGCGGAGGAAATCGTTTTTGGTCAAGCGGAGGTGACTACCGGTGCGGGAAATGATTTACAACAGGTGACTAATATGGCTCGACAAATGGTAACAAAGTTTGGAATGTCTGATTTAGGTCTAGTTTCTTTGGAAAATCAAAATTATGAGGTATTTTTAGGCCGGGACTGGATGAATAAATCTGAATATTCGGAGGAAATTGCTGCTAAAATTGATGCTACAGTTCGGGAAATTGTCAGCAAGTGCTATATTCAAGCTAAGGAAATCATCCAGGAAAACCGTTTAATTTTGGAGCGGGTGGTTGATTTGTTGATAGAACAAGAAACTATTGACGGTGATGTTTTTCGGAAAATTGTCGCCGATAATACTGCAATTCAACTAAAAACTCATGAGCCGGTAGCCGTACCTTATTAATTTAGATAATTTTTGTAGAGACGTTCCATGGAACATCTCTACTTTTTTCTGATTAAGAAAAACATCAAAAAGATTGTTCCAGAACTTTTTTAAATGGTAGTTTAACATTGTAATTAGCAGGAATTTTATCTCCCACTATTACCTCAATAACTGTATATGCAAGATCGTGAAAAAATGATCTACAAGATCCAATTTCTCCAAATGTACCCCATTTAAAATAAATTTCACCAGAACCAAATATTGAACTAATTCCCGGTTCTTGCAGTTTCAATTTTGCACCATTAAAAACACTATCTGCATATTCTTCTGGTATCCCAACTCTCACCACATCTAATGATAATGCAAGGGAAGAATTAACTTCTCTTTCCACTTCCGTGGAAACTGCTACTTTCAAGACTAATTTACCCGAATCATTTGGCTCAAATGTAGCCCCCAAGCAGCCATATAAAAACCTAGCCCCTAGAGGTGCTAATATCTCTATCATTACTTCTTTTTTAGAGAATAAACCCATCTTTGCACTTTCAAGGATGACCTCTATTTTTTCATCTACAACAGGATAGAAAACAGGTCGAAAATCTCCAGGAAAATAAAATGATTCGTTATTCCAAATCCGAGCTTTTCCGGTTATACCTAAATCTAATACTTTGATCATGAGTCAATCCCCCAAGCTGTTCGCCAATTTCTGTTAAAATCTTCTGGGTAAGCTTTAATTACTTCAGGATGATATAAACTGTATGGTGATACACTATAATGTGCTATTGCCATAGAATGTGCCGCATACCAATCATAACCTTTTTCCATGAGTTCTGCTTCTTTTAGTTCATGAAAGTAAAAACTAGCATCAGAATTACATATTTTCTGTCCCAAATCTAAAGCTGTTTGTAGTCTATCAATCATGTTTTGGTTGGGTAAGAACTCATTAAACTTACTGATATGTTTTCTGACTATATCAACTTTCTCATATTCAACATCATACTCTTGATTAGTTAATGTTCCAAAAAACATTTCATCAGAATTTACAGACAAAAGAAGAACTCACTTTTACCTAACTTACAGCGATTTTCGGGTAAATGAACCACATTTTATATCTCACGCAAAGGCGCAAAGACGCAAAGGAAGAAAGGAATAGAAAAATTAGCTTGTGGTACAAATACATGAAAACTGCTGTAATTGCACTGTCTCAGGATCAGCATAAATAATAACCGTACTTTACACAAGAGATTCCCTAACCAGTCCATAAAAATCTCCCCATGGTGGGATTTAGGGACAGATAAACGCTAAAATTAGCAATTGGAGAGTTAAACTATGCTATGTTTGATATATTGCCTTTTCGCTTTGAAATAGATAAAGTTGCGATCGCTGGTACTTGTTTATGGGCTTTAGCGTTATATTTGAGTTTTTCACAGGTTAGAGAATGGGTAACGACACAACTCAACCGCTGGTTTAATTTTGCTGAACGTTTCCTATACACTAGTCAATCAGAATTTGACAAGACTCGTCAAGCCAGAGAAGCGCAAAATTCCTTTTATGCTTCACTATTTAGCATTTTCCCCTTTTTAATATTTGGTGGTTTATCTAACTGGATTTTAGATATCAGTTTAGGTAATAGCTGGGGAGTTAGCACTGGAATACTTGTTTGTATGGGCGCTGGTGTATATGAATTAGGACGCAGACAAGGGGAAGAATAAATTTAAGTTTATGTATTTTGAATACTTTCAATCATAGTTATTTCTGCATCAGTTAATTCATAGAGTTCATAAACTAATTGATTGATTTGTCTATCAGTGGCTTGAATTTGTTGCTGAATCATTCTTTTGGCTGGGGGTGTGTTTGCTTGATTGAGTTGTTGATGAAGATAAAGCATTTGTTCAACCAGTTTAACTATTTGATTATGAATCTTTTTTTCTTTTGAACTAGAAAAATCAATCAATCGAATTGGTAATTGTTCAATAAACTGAGTAAAATAACGAAAAAAGCCTCCTCGCATTGTTGTACTAATATTTTTGAGATAAAAATCCAATAATTTACTATTAAGTAATCCTAAAATATATTTAATTGATTCTTCCACGTTACTCTTAAGTGTAATTCCATAGCCACTAGTAAAAGCATAATCTCCTTTATCGTCCCAAGCAAAACAAGCTCGATTTGCAATATCAGGAACTAATATTTTAGGACCTTTCATAAATTCAATATTTTTAGGATAAATATAAGCATACCAACTCGAACCGAACATTTTTCCTTTTTCTCTATTTTCCAAAAATGGTTTATTTTGCATGAGATAATCAAAAGTTAAAGGGAATTGAGTACGCATTTTATCCTCATTAATAAGCTGAACGTTTCCATTAATTAACTCATAAGGAACAATTAGTAACTTTCCAGAATATAAAATTTGATATGGTTTTATTTCCTTACCTTGTAAAAACAGAGAAGTTAAATTAGATTCAATTGTGAATATTCTATCTAAAGCTTTAGAATATACTTGCAATAAATTATCCTCCTGAGAAATCAAATCTAAAACATATATTTTATTAGCACTGGTTCTGATACCTTGAGAAATATTATTTTTTATTTCACTTAACTTAACAAATCTAGAGGTTTTAAATTTATCAAAAAATACAGAATTTTTAATTTTACCAAAATCCCATTTTCCATCTGTAATAGATTCATTAATTATCAATGTTTCTTCCGTACTACCATCAACAATCCATTGAAATAAATCCTTAACTTGAATAAAGGTTAATTCTGATTTTTTTGTTTTAGATAAGAAAAATAAACAAGTATAAGTTGAAACCTTGGGAAACACTTGTTGATCTCCAAAATGCACTATTTTATGAAGATATTTACCTTCAGCAATTAATTTTCTGATAGATTCCCCATATTGAGCATTAAAAAACTTATGGGGTAAAATAAAACCTAAATAGCCATCTTTTCTTAATAGTTCTAATCCCTTTTCCACAAAGACAACATAAATATCATAGTTTCCCTTACTAGCAGAAACATACTGTTGTTTATAAAATTCAACTTCTAAAGCAGCCCATTCTTTTAAAGCTTGGATTCTAATATAGGGAGGATTACCAATAACTACATCAAAACCACCTCGTTTCATAATAACAGAAAAAGCCGATTTCCAGTCAAAAATATTAACTCTATAAGCCGTATTTTCGTCTAAAAAATTTAATTGAGTGTGTTGATAAAATTCTGCGTCTATCAAGGTATTACCACACTGAATATTATCATCTAAATCAGGTAAAGCCCGTTCTTTAAATAACTGTAATTGTCTGGTAATTGTTTCTCCTGATTCTCCTTCTAATACCTTTAATAACAAAGATAACTTAGTCGTTTCTACCGCTTGTTGATCAATATCAACACCATAAATATGAGTTAATAAAATTTGCTTTCTCTCACTTGCGGTTAAACGCCATTGATGATCTGAAATTTGGTAGAATTTATTTTTGTATTTCTTGGGATTTTGCAGATATTGTTCTAAATACCAATCTAGGAGAAATTGATAGGCCACAATTAAAAAAGAACCTGAACCACAAGCAGGATCAAGAATTGTTATATCTTGGATTTTTTCTGGTTTCTTATTTTCTAAAACCTTACCAATAGTTTGTTTAATAATATAATCAACAATATAACTAGGAGTATAATAAACACCTCCAGCTTTTCTTACTTCCGGTTTATCTTCAATAACTGCTTGACGACTTGCAGATATTTGAATGACTTTACCTAAAAATTGTTCATAAACTTGTCCTAAAATTTCCACAGGAATCACAGAAAATTCATAAGGACTTTCTGGAGGATAGAGTTTTCTAATAATTAATGTTAAAATAGCATCATCTATAGTTAAATTCAAAGTAAAATCATCAGGATTTTCTCGTCCTTTTTCACCTTGGAAATGGAATAAACCCGAATTATAGCGATAATCTGCATTGATAAATAACCGCCCTAACTCTTGATAAAAATTCTCCAACTTTAATAAATTATATAACTGTTGATAAGGTTCAATTCCTCTATCTTCACAAATGCGTAAAAAGACAATTCTATTAATCGTCATTTGCACAGCAAAATTTAACTCTCTTTGTTGAATTTGGGGATTTTTCCAAACAATATTAGCAGCTAAATTTTCTCGCCAAATTTCAATTTCTTGGAGAAATTTTTGATCAACAGTAATCCCAGATTTAACTTTAGTTTCTGCAAATCTTTCTAAAGAACCATTTAAGACAGCTTCCTTAGAAAAAAGATCATAAATCTCTTGCCATTTTTCTACATATTTTGTATAATGAAAATGTTTGATTCTCGCTATCAATGGAGAATCATTTTTATTTGGCATAATTCGACAATCATAAACTGCAAATTCTTCAAAATCTGTTAAAATGCTTAAAGGTAATTTTGCAGACCAGCCATAACGTCTGACTTGAAAAGCCGCACTCATATTATTACCAACATTAACAGCGGGTTTTTTCGCTTCCACAAAAAACTTTCTTGTTCCCCCAACCCAAAAACTATAATCAGGTGCTTTGGCTTTGTTTGCGTCGCTAATTTTTAAAGAATCTTCATGAACAACGTCTTTATAAATATCAGAAGTTTGTCGTTCATTATTAATATCCCACCCTAAAGCAGCAAAAAAAGGATTAATAAACTCAATTCTAGTTTGTGTTTCATTAATTCCCCCCGCACGATACAATTCTATCGAAGAGTGAAAATGTTCAACAAGTTTAATAATGGTATCAGGTGCTTTCATATCTGAAAAAATGTTTTTTATATAAATCTATAATAACTCTTTTTTGACCAAAATTGCCAACTTTTCCGCAGCCCCACCTTCACCCCTCACACTGCGTAATTTATGACGAATAGCCTCTAATTTCTCTGGATTTTTTAACAAATCTAGAACCATTTCTCCCACTTCCTCTGGTTGCAATTTACCTACTAATTCTGGTACAATTTCTGCTTGCGCCCAAATATTTGGCCAAGCTAATAAACCCTTATTTTTTGACATCCACCAATTAATTATTTTAGCAAAAAAAGAGCCTAATATCGGTAAATTCGCTAATATTCCTGGTAAACCATCCCAAGAACGCATTGCATCTAATTGTTGCATGGGTAATAATACAATCATGGGTACTGCTAACGCTCCTAATTCTGCGGTATTTGCACCAACTGTAGTTAAACAAATGGAACATTGAGACAATAAATGATAAGCGGGATTTTCTTGTTTTAATTCTACTGTTAAACCTGTAGAAGTTAGGAAATAATTATCTATTAAATCAGCACCTTGAAAATTAAATGCTTTTGTAAATGGGTTCTTTTCAGGATTAGCAAAACTGGCTAAAGTTGGTAGATCTAAAGTTGGCGCAACAGGAATAAAAAACTTTGTCTGGGGTAATTTGCTGTGAATATATTCAGCAATAGCTAAGGTTAAAGGTACACCTTGGGTTAATTTCGCTGCTTTTGAACCTGGTAAAAGTCCAATAATGTTAATTTGAGTTTGGGGATTTTCAATTTTAGATGTGATTTCATTCTCTGCTGCTTCTAACATTAAATCACCAATTACCGTAAATTTATCTGCATATTTTGGAGCAACATTTTTCGCAACTTGTGCTTTCATAATGGCAAATTTATCTATAAAATTGTGCCAACGTGCTTCCCATTCCGCATAAACTACAGTTTTATATCCTAACTTTTTACCAATAATAACGGGAAAAATTTGATCACCACCTAAAAATATAACCACACCTTGATTTCTCCATTGCCAATTTTCGGCGGTTTTTCCCCACAGTAAAAATTGCCAAAAATGTTCTGGTGCTTGAACTCTATCAACCTCCGAATAACCCAAAGCTATAGCAGTTTCTTTACCACTAGCATGAGGACAAGGTGATAATATTACAGAAATTCTGACCTGAGAAATATCATGTCCTAGTTGTTTTCTCAATGCTTTGACAACAGGAAGTACCCAGGTTGTTACCTCCCCTGGTCCATTGGAAAGAATCAGAATATCTACTGGAGTCATTTAATTATTACCTCATCAGTTATAAAATATGATTATACTGGTATAATGAATCAAAAGAACAAAACGGAATCTATAAATTAGAATCTCAATGAGATATGGTGACAAGGTATCTAAAGTTTTGTATCATAGTTAATCAAATTCATCACAAAATCAAATAACAATGTACTATGGTAATTAGTAGCGTAAATGTGCAATGCTTCCCTTACTGTTTTCAAAGGATGTCAGGTAAGCTACACCCTGATTTACTAATAGCAGAATGTGGTGGCTTTGACGAGTAAACCTAGCTGGGTGAAACTAATGTCTAAGGAAAAAAAAGGTAATAAAGAGGCTAAAAAGCCTAAAAAAGATCCCAAAGACAAAAAGGAGAAAAAAGACCCAAACAGATATGATGGTTTAACTAAGTAAGAAAGATTAAGATGAGAATTTCTGGTAGGGTATCATAAGGGTTTTAGGCTATTAGCTTTTAACAGATTAAGGTCATTATCCCTGTAAATAGATGGATAATGACCTTTGATTTTTAAAGTAAATATGGCGTTGCTGATTTGAGGTATGAAAATGATTTTTGGTGTGACACTTGCGTAAGTCATAGCTAATAAATAAATATCATACCCCAATTCAGCAACGTCGTTATTTTTAATTAATTGGTAAATCCCGGAGATAATAAAAGCGATCTTTTTTCCAATCATCTTCTTTAATTCTTCCCAAATATCCTGTTAATGGTGATGATAGTTCTATTAAAATGTCGTGCATTTCTTGAATGTTCAATATAGTTTGTGGTGGATTAGAAACATCATAAACACCCTCAATATACTCAATTCCCACTTTTTTGTCAGCCTTTTTAATTAACTGCACTAAATGCGATCGCAATTTAATCTCTTTTTCTACTTTATCTATATATTCGTTAATTTTATCATCAATTTGTCCTGGTTCTAAGTATTGCTTTAATTCAATTAAGTTTATCGCACCGGGATATTTTGCTTTGAGTTCAACTAATTTTTGTAATGTCATAGCTTTGATAATACTGACTTTAGAGATTTGAGCAGATTCTTTCAAATTTTTAGTAGGTTCACCAGGTCCAATAATTAACCGCACAGCTTGAAGATAATTTTCTTGAAGATGTCTTTTACCAATTCTATCTAATTCTCCTACTGTGTTATGAGGAATGCTTTTACCTGCTTTACATTCGCAAACTAAAGAATAAGGTTGTGAACAATATAAATCTAAACCTCCAGCACCACCTTTGTGATCTTCCTCTACTTTAAATCCTAAAAAATTAAAGCTTTTGCGTGTAACAATTTCAAAATTTGTACCTGCTTGATAGTTGCTTATAGTATCATCTTTTTCTATACTTCTATCTCCTAATGTTGTAATTGTTTTTATCCAATCTAAACTTTTATCTAATTTTGGAATAGGTGGAACACTATACCAGCCTAAAAATTGCTTAATGTCATGATTTAGATTTTCAATATCTCGATTAGTTTCTGAAATATTTTCACATTTAAACTGTAAAGCTTCTATATTTTGGTATGGAGAAATATTTCCAGATAAAATTAGGCTTTTCCGTTGGCTAAAACTAGAATCAGAAACTACAGAAATATCATTTTCATTTGCATTGCTTATTATATCCTCTGATTTAGTCCAATAAAATGAACCTGTATCTGTTGGTGTATTAACTATGCAAGGTTTAGAAAGATGATAAACTCGCAATATCAACAACTTGAGAACTTTCTGCTGTTCAAATATATTTTCTAAAGCACTCAAATTCCAAATTGTTGATTGTGCAACTTTCGGTAAAAGATCCTTTTGATCAGGATTAATACGCCATTGATATTCACAACGCGCCCAAAATTTAAGATGAATAGGGTATGTTGAATATTTAGCCCAGGAATTTCTAGCTTTTGCTAAATACTCAGGTTGATAATATTCCTCTAAACTGAGGTTATTTGGGAGTTGTTGAGATGGATATAACCAAGATGCTTTACCTTCAGGTTGAAACTGTTTAAAAGGTACTACAATCAATTTTCCCAAAGCCAGCATTTCCACATCAAAAGCTGGTAATTGAATTCCATTTATTATTTGAATACTCATATCACACCGGCGCACTCAAAATTTCACAAATTAATAGATTATCAGCAGCAAGACCTAAATCTTTCACAAATTGTTTTACTTCTTCTTTAGTAAATCCATAGTCTTCAGATTGTTCATAAATTTTCTGAATCGCTACTAGAGGTTTCATATCATTTTTTTTCAAAACCACTACTTCACCTCCCTGTTCTTTTTCCAGTTTTTCTTTTAGCGCATATCCAATTTTCCAACTTCTCGGAACATCACTAGAACGGATTAAACAACCACGAGTAAGTCCGTATTTATCGTAGTTTACTAATCTCGTCATTACTGCATTAAATGTTTTACCATTTGTTGTTTCACATATTCTTACCCCAATTTTTACCTCGCATATATTCAAGCAGTCATAACCATAGATAATAAAATGTAAATCATGTATTGCATCAGAAACTTTTTTAACTTCTTGAATTACTACATTTTCTGTACCACCATTAGGAATCATAGTCATAGCACAGAAAATTATTGCTGCTAATTGATCATCATCTTTCATGGGTATACGAATGCGTTTAAGTAACTCCTGGTACTTCTCCAAAAAAGTTTTCTTCTTATCTATTACTTTTTCAAATTCATCAGCACACCATGTCATCAGAGAACGCGCACCAGCGGATTCACTAGCAATATGTTTGATTTTACTTTCTTCAAAGGGATATAAATGAGGATAATCTTCAGAGTTGAGATTATTTTTTTTATAAAACAAATCTAGTCTGAGTTTAACCAATTCTATAGTCTGTTCAGTAGTAGGTGGTTTAGCTCTAACTGATCTTTGACCAACTCGATCTGGGATACCACTTCCCATTTGTTCAATTTGTATCCATGTGTCACTAATAACGCAGCAAATGAGAATTACATTAGTACATTTAAGATAAATTTGATCGATACATTTAGCAACATTTTGAGCAGGACTATCTCCAGAATCATTATCAGTACCAGCACTATCTAGTTGATCAAAACAAATTAAAACTGGCAATGATGCTATTTCAGCTAATTTACAAATTTGTTGCATCATCCAGATAGATTTGTCTTCTTGTAAATCAACTGAAAATTCAGGTAATCCTAATTTTTTAATTTCTGAATGATCCTCACCTTTAATCCAGGCTAAAGCAATTTGAGCATCTTTGACATTTTTCAACAACAAAAATAATATTGCTCTGAGAAAATTGAAATCAATTCCAGTTTGATTTTCTAAGATTGCTTCCACCAATTCATCAAAAAAGCCTGATAGAGTAGCTTTACTTTGACTAGCTACAATATATTTTCGTAACTCATCAGGTGAATTACATTTTTCAATATATGAGCGATATTTATCCTCAAACTCTGATCCTTTTAAAGTATTAATCGCTGCTGCTGCTAATTTCTGCCATTGGGTAATTCCTTGACTATCTTGATGGGTAAAACTATCAGCCAAGTAAAAACGTACATGAGAATTAATTCGTTTAGGATTAGCATAAGGACCAATATAGGCGAAAACTGAACCTCCTTCTTGTGTTATTTTTTTCCATAACCTATGGATAATATGACTTTTACCAGTACCTCTATCACCTTTAATTGCAATTCCAATTTTAGGAGAATATTTTTGACGTACTTCAGTAATTGCATCAAAAATTCTTTCATCAATATGTTGATTAAGTCCAGGTAAATCATGAATAACAACATCGCCCCAAACTGCATCCTCAGAAATTACTGGAATCGAACTAAAAGGATTTACAGATTTTTGACGTGCTTGTTCAAATAAGGCATATATATCTGTGTTTGACATGATTTTTCTCTACTTTACTTTTATCAAGGTTTACTAGCGAAGAATAAAAGACCTCTAATTTCACTATTGATAGAGTCTTGTTTCTGTTCTTCAGTTGCTCCCCGTGCTTCTCCACTTTGGAGATATAATAATTGCTCTGCTTGCATATCCATGATCCAAGTATTAAATTGATCACGTTGTAACCGATTTCCTACCTCTTTGCGTATTTGCCAAATAGGAACTAACCCAGCATGACTATAGCTTCTGTCTAACTTGTCAAATAAATCAAGAATCTCTAATTTAAACTCTTCATAAGAAGCAATTACCTCAACCTTAACCCCATTATCTAATACGACGGTCTTGTTTACAACCACATCAACCTGACGAAACCACCGCAATAACGCATTAGCTACCCACGTCCCTATAGTCTTACCTGATTCAAACTCAAACTCATCACTACGCAAACCAGCACCTAACACATCTAAACCTATTGGTGAATTGAGAGTATAACTAATTGCCGATCCTTTTTTAAGGATAGTAATAGCTCCCTGCCCTTGCAAATCCTCTAAAATGCCTTGATAGTCGGTTATTTTTTGACCCTTAGACACCACCCGCTTGCTTAATTTACCCTTAGCTACCTTCTGTTCATTTGCTCCTAATTCCCACAATGCAAGCAGTAAGCGAGTTTTAGCGTAACTCCCCTGTAAATCCTGATTCTTTGAACTCATGATGATGTGTGTTAAATGACTGAATTATTATAATAAGGATTGTGTTTTTTATGCAACCACAGCTAAAATATCGTTAATTTTCTCAATATTCGTGACATATCGCTGAAAATTATAAAAACAGAAATAAACCGTAAATATACGTAATTAAATCCCCGACCTCTTGAAGAAGTCGGGGATCTGGAGAGGACTTGAGAGTGATTAAACGAACTCTTCCAACTGTTCTAATTTTAACCAAATATTTGGCGTTGGTACTCTTCCAAACTTAACCAAAGCATAGTCACCCTTGATATCAACAACTTCCCCTTGAGTTTCAAATAAATAACTAGGAAAGCGGGAATCACTAGCTTTAGCTTCCAGACTATTTTCCAACTTTTCCCGAATAGCGCGAACCATATTCCCTTTTTTCACAGCCATAAGTTACCTTCGTTCCAAAATAAACGCTTTTACTTAAAATTTTATCTTGTAACTCAAACCCAAGGCTAATTTCTTTCATTAAAACACACAGCCGCCCAGGTTCAAGTTAGCGGTTTCATAGAAAATCTAAGCATTTTCAACGTTATGACCACCACCACGTAGCCTGGTCTAAATTGGAGATCTAGATAGTTTCCAGTTCAAAATCGCGTAAATGAGCTTTGAATTTTTTACTAAATTGAACTAAAATTGGGAAGTTGGCACTGACAGGTCTATTGTTCCACTGAGTGACAATAGCTACTACTTCTCCTTCTTCACCTTTGATGTCAAAACCGCTAGAGCGATGTTCAGGATGATGATAAACTACTACTGATTCTTTGACACGCACGCGATCGCCCACTTTCATAATATCATTTGTATTTAAGTTTTGTTTTTCCACAACCATCTCCACAACTACTTTGACCGAATTTGCTTTTCAGCTATAGATGGCTAGGGCAAATTCAGTATAATTTAACTACAAACCCAATTTTACAACAAAAAGTAAAAAAAATAAGAGCGAAAAAATAATCAAATCAATCAAAAAATAGTTCATGTATTAGAAGCTTGAATTTAGATAGTCTTAGCAAAGAAGCGCCGGCTGATAAATAGGATTTGCTGATAGCTTGCGTGGCGTAGCCATAAAAGTTATCAGTGAGGACAGGGAAGAAGTAAAAGGCACGGGTTATCTGTTGTGGAAACAAATTTTTCCACAGTCACAGGAAATATTCTTACTTTTAAGTCCTCACCACCCAAAAACCTGAGACTTTTTGGAACGAAAAAAGGATAAAAGCTTTATCTGCTATTCCTTTTAGATTTCTTGATTAAGTCCTAAATATGGGGAAAATCCCCAAAAACCATCCCATCATTCTTATTGACAAACGGAAGAACAATTATGAACCAAAATATTACTGGGTATAATCCATCTATCAGTACAAAGATCAAGACTGACCAAATAGAACAAATAATTAAAGCGATTATAGGCGGAAAATATTCTTGGGCTTGTGTTTTGGTTTTACAATTTTCTGGTTACAACCCTACAGACTATATACCCTATCGTACATATATCAGATTACTTAAAACTAACCGCTTGCTCGGTAATTCTCAACAAAATAAGCCACCTGTGGAAAAAGTTGACAGGTTTGATGTCAAATCAAAGTGGCTGCGGTTTTGAACAAAGAAAAAGGAAGGGTGAAGTTTTAGAAAAAATAATTCGTCACCATTGTCCAGATTTTATCATCTATCCAATTACAATTTATAATCCTCAAATGCAAGCAATTCTCAAAGAAATTGTGTGGCATAAAAAACTAGAAGTTGCACAAATGCAGCAAGATATGTCTTGGGCTTCCTTGCAACGTCAGTTAACTGCTGCTCCTACTGTGCGGGACTTTTTCACGGCTTTGCAGCAGAGTATTTATAAACCTAGTTTAATTGCAGAAGTGAGAAAAGTATCTCTTTATCAAAGTGTAATTAAACAAGATTTTGAGCCGATTACTATTGCTCAAGCTTATAAACGTGGAGGAGCATCTTGTATATCTGTTGTGACTGATCAAAAGTTTTTTCAAGGTGGTTTTGATCATTTACGTGCTATCAGATATCGGGTAGCATTACCTTTACTCTGCAAAGATTTTATCATTGATCCTTGCCAAATTTATTTAGCGCGTTCCGCTGGTGCAGATGCGGTATTATTAATCGCTGCTATTCTTGCAGATAAAGACCTAAAAAACTTTTTACGAGTAATTCACTACTTAGGAATGAATGCTGTAATCCAAGTTCATAATTTAACTGATTTGGATAGAGTTCTCGAATTGGAAGATATACGGATAATTTCGATTAATAATCAGAATTTAAGTGATTCAACCATCAATATTAACACCACTCAGGAATTATTAGCAGCGAGGAAATCCCAACTCCAAAAGTTAGGAATTTTAGTGATTAGTGAATCAGGAATAGAAACACCTGATGATTTATCTTTAGTTGCTGACGCTGGGGTACAAACAGTGATTATGGGAGAATCTTTATTGAAAGAAAGTGATTTAGAAGTAGCTGTTAGAAATCTACTTCAATCTAAATTTCCCATTCATCATTAGGATTTTAAACCCATGAAGATGGGTTTTGTCTGTATAGCCGCGACTTCTAGTCGTCCAGACCTATCAGCTACTATAACAAAGGTTTCCACCAATCACGATTACTAAGATACCATTCTACAGTTAAACGTAAACCTTCAGCAATGGTGACAGATGGAGTCCAACCCAATTCTGTTTTCAGCTTATTGGCATTAATAGCATATCTTCGATCATGTCCAGGTCTATCCTTAACAAAAGTAATTAATTTTTCCGCTGGATAGACTGGTAAATCTGGTGCTAATTCATTCATAATTTGACATAAATTTTGGACAAGGCTGATATTTTCAACTTCATTATTACCCCCAATATTGTAGTTTTCTCCTGGTTTTCCTTGATGAATTACCACATCTAAAGCTTGACAATGATCACCAACATATAACCAATCGCGGACATTTTTTCCATCACCGTAAACAGGTAATTTTTTACCTGTTAGAATATTAATACACATCAAAGGAATTAACTTTTCTGGAAATTGAAAAGCACCATAATTATTGGAGCAATTGGTGATAATTGTGGGTAATTTATAGGTATGATAATAAGCACGAACTAAATGATCACTTCCAGCTTTTGAAGCTGAATAGGGACTATTGGGACTATAAGCTGTAGTTTCTGAAAATGCTGGTTCATCTGGGGTGAGACTACCATAAACTTCATCGGTAGAAACATGAAGAAATAGATAATTATCAGGTTGTGTTTTTGCTTCCCAATGTTGACGAAAAGCTTCTAAAAGGGTAAAAGTTCCCACCACATTAGTTTGGACAAATGCAGCCGGTCCAGTAATAGAACGATCAACGTGAGATTCAGCCGCAAAATGGGCTATAGTATCTATATTTTCCTCTAGAAGTAGTTTTTCAACTAAAGAGCGATCGCATATATCTCCCTGGACAAAACGGAAATTTGCTTTTGATGCAACCGAGGTTAAATTAGAGCGATTTCCAGCGTAGGTAAGAGCATCTAATACCACTAATCTATCATTTGGATAAGTTTGACACCAATGATGGACGAAATTCGCACCAATAAACCCAGCACCCCCAGTAACCAACAATCGTTTATTCATAAAATTCCTAATTACCATGTGAATATTTTTTTTTAATTTTAGCAGAAATTCTTTCTACAAATAACTTTGCTAACTGGATTTTTGTTAAATCTGGAATTTTAGTTGAGTAATTATTTTTATGATCAAAGAAATCATTAATTTCTGATAAAATTACTTTTAGACGTTGAATAATATTGTCCTTTCTATATTCTGCTAAAACTGTTTCCGATAAAGTTGGTAATGTTGTTGCTTCTAGAACCTGTAAAATCTTGGCTAAATCATATTCTAAAGCATAACCAGCGATTTTATAACAATTAAAGCCCGGATCTAAATAATCAGATAATCCCCCATTGACACTAGAAAAGACGTGACAACCACAAGCTAGGGCTTCCATTGGTTGTAAACCAAATCCTTCACTAACCCCTTGTAATTGCCAATATTCCGCAGAATCATAAAGGTAAATTTTAGCACGATTAAATAAAACTGGTAAATTTTCCACATAACTATCAACAACCAAGACACGACATTTTTTTTTCAAAGCGGGAATTAAAGACTTAATTAAATATTGAGAAGATTTTCGAGTTTGGACTAAAACATCAATATCTCGACTTTGATGTAAATTAGTAAATTCCTCACTAATTTGATTTGGTAAATAATAAATCAGAGAATGTGGTGATTTTTGTCCCCAATAACCCAGAGTATTTCTACTAACCGTAATTATGGGAATATTAGATGGTAAATCAATCTTATAACCGGCACTGTGAGCATGATAAATCAGATTATATCTTCCCAACTTAGCAGCCAATTTAGCAACATCAAATCCCCAGCTAATTACAAAAATGAAATCATCTAAATTTTCTAAAATTTTCTCTCGTAATAAATCATCTAAAAACAACTTACCAGATTCTTTTTGACGATAAGTAACCACCTCAGCAGAGCAAAATTCTCGAACCAAATTAACGGTTTTCAACTCTGCCCAAAGACCACCACAAGCAAACCTACCATCTGTACCCGGAACTAAAAAGTAAAGCTTTCTCATCATACTAAATATCTAATTTTAGATTTTATAAAAAGTGTAAGTCCAAAAGTTTCTTCATTCTTCTTTCTTCGTGTTCTTCGTGCCTTCGTGGTTCATTCTTAATTCTTAATTCTTAATTCTTAATTCTTCCTTCTTCATTCTTCCTTCTTCATTCTTAATTCTTCCTTCTTCATTCCTCACTCCTAATCTTGCCAATATACCTTAACAAAATGACCTTCCTTCCCCCATAAATCACGAGCAACAGTAATATTTTCAATAGCTAAATTAAAAGGAATAGAAGTGGTAATATAACGCTGAGTAAACATTCCCATATCTGGTGCAAGTTCCGTTGCTGCTGTTGCTGCTAAACCCAAACCAATAAGCTGTTCAATTGGTCGAAACGGTAGTATAAAAGGTACAGATGCCGCCAACACTAAATTTAAAAGCATAGTTACAGATAGATTTGTACCGCAGCGGGGATGTACAGCTAAACCCCATTCTCCACTGATAAGACGATGTTGAGCTAATGTTACTGCACGTCGTAAATCACTAATATTCACATCACCATAGAGAAAGAATCCTTGTTCGGTAGACAAACCACCTAATAATTGATCATCTACTAATTGATCATTAGTAGTTTTTCCTAAGCGGGAATAGGAGTTTTTAGTTTCTCCTAATACCCAAACAGTAGCGTGTTCTAAAGCGTGAACTTGACGTAAAAGCAGGATTTCCTTCAACCCAGGGACAAAATATAACTGTTGGAGTAAATCAGTATCTTGACTGGGGTGAGGTGGGAGAAAATCAAAGCTAAAGTCAGAAGATTTGCCAAAATCAGAAGTATTCATCATCGAGTAATCTGAGTTTTTTTTTAGGACATTGACGGGACTGAATCCCACTTTGCAAAGGTGATAATCTATTGTAGATTCTGCCCGCCAATGTTATATTTAACTATCTCTACTTAGGGCTTGCTGATAGCGTAGCGTGGCGTTAGCCATATAAACCTAAAACCATTTATTAACAAAGGGTTTTGCGGATTTTTACCACACTCAAAATGAATTGCATTTTTCTTTGTCGGATTTGGAAAATTGAGAATATCCAGACAGTTAAAACTGTTCTCTGTTCTCTGTTCTCTGTTCCCTGTTCCCTGTTCCCTGTCCTCACAGACAACTTATTTATTCAGCAAGCCCTACTTACTTATTTAATAGCTAACAATTCCACATCAAAAAGTAAAGTAGAGTAGGGGGGAATTACGTTACCAGCACCTCGCGCACCATAACCTAACTCTGAAGGGATGATTAATTGACGACGGCCACCTACTTTCATAGTGCTTAGTCCTTCGTCCCAACCTTTAATTACCTGTCCTACACCGATTTTAAAGCTAAAGGGTTGATTGCGATCGCGTGAGCTATCAAATTTAGTCCCATCTTCCAAAGTGCCGGTGTAGTGAACTACAACGGTTTGTCCCGGTTGGGGAGTTGCACCAGTTCCCTCTTCTAGTTCAACATATTTTAGCCCAGAAGGGTTAGTAACAGCATTGGCTGGGGACATAGTATTGTTCGCTCTTGGAGTATTGTTTTCTTGAATGATAGTGGTGGTGGGTTGTGTTTGGGGCGATTCATTACCGATTGCAGCATTTTTTTGACCGCTAATTTGAGTAAATACTAAAACGCCAACACATACCAGCATTAACACCACACTGAGGAAAATTCCTTTCAAAATCAGCCCTCTCTGTTTTAATTACTGGTAATCAGATTACCGACAGAACAAAAATTAGTGTAAATCACAAAGGACATTTTAGCGCCACAGTTTATTTTCCAAATCACGAACTTGACGCTCTAACCTGTCAATTCTACCCCGTAATTCGTCCACTTCTGACTGACGCGCAACCCCCAAATCCTGCATCACATTTCGCACTTGGCGTTGCATTTGCTCATCCCAACTGCCTTGTTCGGACTTTAATTGATGAACAAGATCATCCATGACGGCCTTAGCTTGATCAGGATTGAGTTTACCATCCTTTACCAGTTCATCACTAACTTGCTTAAGTTTATCTGCAACTAAAGAAGTTGTGCCAATACCCAACATCATTAGCTGTTCCAACCAGTTGTTACTATCCATACTCCCTTCCTCTGACTTATTGCTAAATGAACTCACGGTTTGGAATTAACCAGGCTATGGTAAAAGCTTAGTAATTCTAGCCTACACATTTATTTTCGCAAATTTAGCAGCAGCAGCAATTGGGAGGATAAATGCACAAGTCTCATTTTTAATTTTCTATCCACCCGTGCATTGGTGCTACAGCTTTAGTCACTAACTCAATCATATCTGGGGGAGCTTCCGAAAGCATAACACTAGGATAAACAGCAGTTCCCCAATGAGGATGTACAAGGACATGGCATTTATTTTCAATTGCGGGATATTTTAGTAAGGCTTGTGCTACTGCTGTATCATCATGGGGAAATACACCGGAATGAGATAGTAATGGATAACCTGTACGGGGATCTATCAAGTCCGTTAAATACCCGCGATCGCGCAAATTAAATGCTACATCGCAACCAAACCGCATAAATTTTTCCCGCAGTTTTTCTTTTTCTTTCTCCGTTTCTGCGGTTATTTCCTCCAGAGGATATCGTGATTGTTGCAGGACAAGCACTACCCACAAAAACTGTTGTTGTTTCCAGTCTGGTAATATCTGTTCACAGTTAGCACAGATATATGGACTGGGAGTATGAATCGAAATCTCTACAGCTTGTCCTGTTTTGCTAACTAAATGAATAGGACAGCTAGGTTCAGAAATACAAAGTTTGGGATAATACACCACATTAATTTGGTTTATGAAGGTTTTTTAATTTATCCTTGCTAAAAATACACATCTGGGGGTAAAGATTTTAGAGAGGACAATCTCTACCCAGGTTACGTCTCTACAAGGTTTTCAAAGGACGCACATTTAATTTTTACCAGATGTCTAATGATAACTCTTAAATCTATAGATAAATCATCAAATTTTCCGAAAATGATTGATGATCGCTATAATTATTTTTCATCTTGTTTTTAGGCTGGCATCAGATAGTTAATTTGATATCTTTAAGGCTATATTAGAGGTTTTATGAGTTCTGCACCGATGGAAATTATTATTGGTTGGTTATATCCCAAGTTGATGAGTACTTATGGTGATCGGGGAAATGTGATCACCATAGAACGTCGCGCCTGTTGGCGGGGGTATAATGTCATTGTATTACCCTTGGATCAAGATTCCACTCCAGAAGATATCAAATCAGTAGATCTGATCGTTGGTGGTGGGGCCCAGGACCGTCAACAAGAAATTGTGATGCGAGATTTACAGGGTGCAAAAGCTGAGTCCATGCGTCATAAAATAGAAAATGGTACACCGGGAGTTTTTACCTGTGGTTCTCCTCAACTACTGGGAAATTATTATGAACCAGCTTTTGGAAAAAGAATTGAGGGTTTAGGAATATTGGATTTAGTTTCTGTTCATCCCGGTGAAAATACTAAAAGATGTATCGGTAATTTGGTCATAGAAGTTACGGCTTCCCGGTTAGCAGCAGAATTGCAAGCAATGACAGGGATAAAACCTTATTTAGTCGGGTTTGAAAATCACGGTGGCCGGACTAAGTTAGGGAAAGTGGAAGCTTTAGGACGGGTAGTGTATGGCTTGGGTAATAATGGAGAAGATGGAACAGAAGGAGCGTTTTATCAAAACGCGATCGCTACCTACTCCCATGGTCCATTATTACCTAAAAATCCCTTTGTTGCTGATTGGTTAATTCAAACCGCGTTAAGATTAAAATATCAGCAAGAAATTAAACTTTCATCTTTAGATGATACCTTAGCGATGCAGGGACGAGAAGCAATGTTTAAACGCTTGAAAGTTGATTTACCCAATGCTGCGGGAATCAGAATTTAAAATAGGTGTAGTTTAGATTAAATAAGAATCTCAACTTTAATATTAAACTACATGATTTTTGTGGAAAATCAACTTAATTTTCTATAAAACATCTGATAAGTTACTATAAAAATCCGAAATTGTTTAGTTAGTCATCATTTGAAATCTGTGGAACTTCCTTCTTTACCAGAATTTGAAAATTGCTCGAATCATCACCCTGATCAGGGTTTACAAGAATTGCTCAGTCGTCTTATCATCAGAATGCAACGAGATGAATTGATCAGACAAACGACAAATCAATTGCGAGAATCTTTAAAGGTTGATCGGGTAGTATTGTATTATTTTTATGGACAATGGCAAGGACAGGTGACATTTGAGTCATTAAGTGCTGATGAATATTCGATTCTCGGTTCTACTGGTCCTAGTAATTGTTTTAATAATGAGTATGCTGCTTTATACTTAGAAGGACGAGTACGAGCGATCGCTGATATAGAATTAGAAGCGATTGAGGATTGTCATCGTGAATTTCTGCGCGGTATGCAGGTGCGGGCCAATTTAGTAGCGCCAATTTTGATACCAAGGGGATTATGGGGACTATTAGTAGCTCATCACTGTCAAAGTGCGCGTTCTTGGACTTTAGCGGACATTCAACTGATACAAAAGGTAGCATTAAGTTTAGCAACAGATTCTAATATTTTAGAGAGTTAATTAGGGTTTGATGAAAAAGTTGTCTGTGAGGGTACGGAGATATTAACTGTTTTAGTTATCTGGATATCCTCAATTCCCTAGATCCGACAAGGAAAAATAAAAAATGCAAAGGAGTTAATACAAAATATAGTTTATAGTAATTCTGTAATTTTTATGACTGTAGTTACTGCTATCTGTTTAGCTATTTGTTTAGTTCTTACTGCTTCTATACTATCTATAAGAAATTAGGAGAACAAAATGCTTGGTTTGCTTGAGTACCAATTCTTAATAATTGGATCATGTATAAAGCAGGTGATCAGTCTCCCTGGTGGATTGTTGGGCTTTTTATACCAGTTGTTAATTTTGTAGCTCTGATTTTCTTACTGATGGCTTTCATTAAAATTGTGCAGAAGCTGGGTAAAAATCCTTGGTTAATTTTGTTAACGATTGTTCCGTTAGTTAATTTTGTAGTTTTATACAATTTTGCTTTCGGCTAACTAATAAAAAAGGGATTAAAAACACTAAACTTAAATTTTTAATTCCTTTTTATAAGGTTATGTTTCAAAGATAAAACCGAATTTTATTGTCCAGGCTTCCTGAAAGCTTCAGAAGCAGAAGCAGGTATTTCTGATTATTGGATATTTAATTTAATCAAATATTGTTTAGAGTGTTACAGTGAACCTTATCAAGATTCTCAAGGTAATTTTGATTATCGTCGTAAATTAATTTTATTACCTAATGAGTCTGTTAAATTGCCATCTTTTCCTCATTTAGTTTTAGATTTATCCAAAGTATTTCCTGGGTAAAAATTAGGGCATAAAATGAATTAAAGTCTGAAAATTAACTACAAAGTAATATCCTTTAATCTTCTAAATCCTGATTCAGACAATTATTGAATTCATTTTCATATTGACCATACCAATATTCAATAACCAATAAACACGCTCTGATTAATTTATCCCAATTCTTATCATTTATTGATATTGGTTCTGTTGCTGGTCGAAAATGAACAATAGAATTACGAATTTTATAAATAAACTCTCCTAAATTACCTTCTGAGTTACCATCAAGATCATTTTTAATTTCCTTCAAAATATTAGTAGCATCTTCGGGTGACTTATCTATAAGTTTATTAATAGCTTCCTTTTCGTTTGGCCGCCAATTAGTATAATTTTCTATATTAGCAGAAAATTTAAGTAAAGAATCTTTAATTCCTAAATTTTGATAAAATTCTTGCCAAAATGAAATTGAGAATAGTCTTTCTATACACCGATAAACATCAAGAAATGAATGTTTCCAACTAACTGATACTAAGCTAAATAGTAAATTCTCAAAAGTATCAAGTTGCATCATTTCTACAGATTCAATAAACAACTTTTCAAAAACAAAAAGAGTTTCTTCACTAAATTTTAAAGAAATAATTTGCCTCTGTTGAATAATATAAAATGCTGATAAATTTACAGTAGCAATTTGAATTACATCAGATTTAACTTTAATAAATGGACATTCATCATTAATTTGATAAACAAAAACTGGCTCAAAAAAATGATTTATCTGACTAAATTCATATCTAATAAGGTCTTCATTTTCGGGAGGATAAAAAATATCTTGTGCTATTTGATAAGCATCAGCAGTTTGCTTAACAGAAACTTTTAACTCAAATAACAGTGCTGTAAGCATTCCTCCATTTAGCTCAATTTCTTCTATTATTTCTTGTTCGATTTCTAATTTATGTTCCCAACCAATAGCCACAAAGTAATTTTTATGATCAAACTCAAAAGTTGCAGTTCTGAAATAAGGTAAAATTGATTGTTGATTTGTAATTTTTAGTTTTTTTAACCATTGTTGATCATCTTCATTAGTTTGAATACAACGTTTATGATCCCTAAAAATAGGCACTTCAATATTTTGATTTTCTACAAAACTAGCTAATAAATCAAATATATGTTTATTAGCTTCTATCATATTTCTAGACATAATTATCTCAATATAATGCTCTCCAGCATTGTGTCATATTATCAATATTAAATTTTTCAGAAATTAATAAATTAAAAGCCTGTAGAAAAAACTCTCTTTCAAAGAAATCTTTTCTACCTGTTTTTTTACTAATTAATTCATTTAATGTTGGAAAATCTAAAAAATTACCTATTTCATCATTACTCAGCTTATCTATTTTTGTTAAAAGTATATCGGTTTTGTTTTTAATATCTTGCCATTTTTGGTTTTGCTCTTCTGGTTCATAATCATTACCAGGTCTACCTAATATAGAAAAAGCCAGCGCAGTCACAAACCCAATACAAGCTGGTTGACTACTAAATAAATCCTTACCTTTCTGAAAATATCCTTGTATTTCTTCATTTTGATATCGAGAAATTGCTTGATCAAATTTATATAAATAAAACATTACTTCATAAAAAATATTAGTCAAATTAGGATTTGATGTTGAGCTTATAAAATCTAGTCTTATAAACTCCTCTGCTAATCTTTCCGGAATATCTATTTTCACCTTTCTAGCTCCAAATACTAAAAATAATTCAATGATATCATCAGATTTAAATTGTCCTGGACTTGAACGTTTATTTTTGTGATTTTTGTCTGTGATTGGTATTATTTCAATTACAGGAAATTTTTCTTTAAGTTCTTTAATTATTCCTTGAAAAACTGTTTCAATTTGTCTTCTTATATCCCAAGGAACTTGTCCTGTATTCAAAACTAACATTCTATAAATTAAGCTATTTATTTGTGAAGCAATCCAAAACTCTACACGAATTTCATGATCGCAAATATTGGCATTATCTTCTAAAGCTACACTTAAAGCTTTAGTTCGTTGCATACCATCAATAATAGATATACTATCTTCAGGTATTTTGTTAATAAATTCTAAAAAAGCATTATTGTCTTCTAATTGTTCAATAATGGCAAAATTATCCTGGGGAATAATCACCCCTATAACTATTGGTGGTAATACCGCTCCAGCTTCTATATCTTTAATCATCCTCTTGCGTATACGTATAGCAGTATTTGTTTTTAAAGTATCTCTTTGTCCTTCTAAACCTCCTCTATTTTCAAAGGCACTTTTTACCATTTTTAGATATTCTTCTACTTGGAACTGTGTCATCACAGAGTAACAATCTACTCTTCTATCTTTGATTTTATCAATATTTTTACTCATAACCATGAATGAGATATTATTTACCATATTTTTAGTTTATCATTGAATGGGTTGATTGTGTATAATCAGGAAATTAAAAATTAATAGCATTTTTAGAATGCTATACAAATATAGCACATATTTTTGAAAATGTATTACCTTCTATAAATCCTGATATGGCTACGCTACCAGACAATTAACAAATAGCCGCATTCACAAACTGAATTACATCTCCTAAACCAGTTTGAGTTTTCAGGTTTGTAAAAACAAAAGGCTTATCACCGCGCATTTTTTTTGCATCTCGTTCCATAACATTTAAATCAGCACCCACATAGGGAGCAAGATCGGTTTTATTAATCACTAATAAATCAGATTTAGTGATACCTGGACCACCTTTACGGGGGATTTTATCACCAGCAGCGACATCAATGACATAAATGGTTAAATCTACTAATTCAGGACTAAAAGTAGCAGCTAAATTATCCCCACCACTTTCTAAAAAGACTAAATCTAAATTGGTAAATTTCTCTTCTAATTGTTCAATTGCGGCTAAATTCATGGAAGCATCTTCACGGATAGCAGTATGGGGACAACCTCCCGTTTCTACTCCTAAAATGCGATCGCTTTCTAAGGCTTGAGAACGAACTAAAAATTGAGCATCTTCTTGAGTATAGATATCATTTGTCACTACTGCTAATTGATATTTTTCCCGTAAATTCTTACATAAAGCATCTACTAAAGCTGTTTTTCCTGAACCCACAGGACCCGCAACCCCTACTCTTAAAGCCGTCATAATTCTTAACTCCTAAATAGTCTAGTGTACTGGATTTCGTGCTGCATACTTGCTAAAGATAAACCCCAATTACAACATCCTAAATCATCATCTTCCATAATCAAAATTTCCTCCACAGTAGTAGTTAATAAAGGTTGTAAACCCAGTAATAATTCTTGTCCCGCAGTTTGTCCCAGAGGAATAAGTTTGATCCCAGCCGTAATTAAATTATTAGCCCAACTGTGTAAATAAGCTAATAAACAGGCTTGAATATTTATATCCCAATAAGCGCAAGCTATAGCAAAAGCGATCGCATAATTACTAGGATAACCCACAGCATTAACTAAAGGTAAAATTTCCGGTTCTAGCTTACCTAATAATTGCATCAGAGAACGTCCCATTTGCCAATTAGCAGCCCGTAATTCCTCCGTATCTCTGGCGGCTGATAACCATAAATTCCACCGTTTTAAAGCCTTTAGATCATCGGTTTTTGCAGCATGAAAAGCCCTAACAATTACCCCAGCATCTAGACGAATTGAACCATAAATCAACTCAGATTTGAGCCAATGTTTGAGATCTTCTATATTAGTAATAGTACCATTTTCTACTAATATTTCCAAACCTTCCGAATAACCATAAGCACCTACAGGTAAAGCGGGACTAGCTAATTGTAAAATCGCCAAAAAATTGTTATGAGTGAGAGTGATTTCCATAAGCACCTAATTCTGGTTGAAAAGGGACAATTTCCGCTTGAATTTCTAAACCCAATTGGGTCAACATAGCCTGTAAAACTGGATCTGGAGATAAGCGTAAATAAGTGGGAGTAATTTCCACAGGTACATGACGATTTCCTAAATGATACGCAGCCCTTAATAATAAAGGAATTTCCGCATAAGCAGTTAAAACAGGTTCAGGTTTAGCAATAATTTTCATATAAATACTGTGGTTTTCATCAACAAGTATATCACCATCATTTA
Organism: Dolichospermum sp. FACHB-1091; assembly: GCF_014697585.1. GTDB lineage: Bacteria > Cyanobacteriota > Cyanobacteriia > Cyanobacteriales > Nostocaceae > Dolichospermum. The sequence continues at coordinate 65,553 of NZ_JACJSB010000012.1, forward strand.
ATATTGTCCCTCTAGGTAAACGCAAAAGAATCTCCTGACCATCTGCTAAGATAAATTTATAACGGCTGCGAGTCCGTTCTTCCGCAGTCAGTGAAAGAGTAATATTAACTGTAGTGGGAATATTAGGTGGTTGACGTTGGGTAAAAGTCAGCATAATTTAATAAAATCAACTTGATATTGAACTTTAGCCATTATAGGACTTACGCACAAGTCACGGAATAATGAACCACGTTCGCGGAGCGTCCCGTCAGGGATAGGAACGAAGAGAACGAAGAAAAGAGGGTTTGAGAGATATTTTGCGTAAGTCCTGCATTATAAACAAAATAGACAAAATAAACAAAAATATACCCAACTTCTCCAAGAAATCAGGTATATAATAGGCTAGGGTTAACTATAATTTTCGACGGGGAAATTTCTGCTAATTAAGCGGAGGCTTGATTTATTAATAAAATGCTAAATAATTCCTCATAGTCACGGGAAAAATAGTCATAAAACTTGCGAAATTTATCTGGAGAGATAGCACTTTGTAAAACAGCAAAAACAGCGCGGACATGAATAATTGAGATAGTAGGTTTCACATTTTCTTTTTCACTAATACGTTCAATAAACTCCTGTAAATTAAAAGCTTCAATAGGGTCTGCTTCACCTCCACGTAAATATTCCCCTAATTCTTCAGGTATTTGTGTTGCTAATTCCTCTCTTTCAGCACTAGGAACAATTTGTTTAATAATTTCCAAAGTAGCACGGGTAGCAACCTCTGCTTCCTCCAGAGATTCTGATTGCGCTAGACTTTGGACATGAATTATAAACTCATTATATTGCATTTTTGATCTCCAAGATTTAAATCAAGAATTTGTATCATAAACGAAAAAAATTATAAGTGAATAGGTTAAAATCCTGTGTTATTTATGGAATAATTAGCCATACATTTCAATGCAAACAATGATGAACTCACTCTAATCTAAACTTTAATTATTAACTTAACTTCATGCCACAGAAGTAGATAGAGGTATATCTATAGTTAGATTTCAGATAACTGACTTGTTTGAAAAGTCGGGGATATTTACACCAGCTTTCAACAAAACCCTTTAGCCGCAAGGCTTTGTGATTGAAACTTGTACCTGACTTGCAATATGCTGTATGAAGATATTTATTCAGACAGGGGAAATCTCTTGGGATAGCATAGTTAAGATATTATTAGCCCAAGTGTTGACTTGGGGGTGAAAATGATTAGTCAAAAGCCGAAGAATGGCGATCGCTCTTGGTAAGTGTCCACTCATGCGGTAGGCTTTGATTAGCCACATTTGGGCTTGAACATAATTGGGGCTATTGCGCTCTTTGCAGCCTTGACAGTAATCTTCTAAATATTTTATAGCTTTGGGGTAGCGTCCTTCTTGACAAGCGGTAATCCCTTCGCTGAAAAGTTCTGGTAACGGTATGGGTGGAGGTTCGCTTTGCGCGGTAATGACTTCTGTGGGTTCTTTAGAGATAATGAATTTTATGGGTCTTTGAGCGGTAATGACTTCCGTGGGGCGGAGGACTTTTTGACCCCAATAAAATCCGCGACGGACAATTTTAGTAATCGTTTGGTCTGGGATATCTATTCTTTCTTCCCGATCAATGACGCGACATAAGTTAAAATCTGCTTCCACACCTTCCTGCAATTCTATAGGTAAAAGTTGGCGTTTTCCTAATACACTGAGAAACTTGCGATTAACTACACTTATAGATTTGGGTAGACGGGCTATAAATTCTCGACTGGGGCGGGGATTGTTTTCTAGATAGTCTAATAAAGCTTCTAGGACATCAGCAACTTCCAAAAGTTCTAAGAACAAGTCTTGTGTTTGGGCTGTGGTTTTGGTTTGCTGTTCTTGTAAAGACCGCTGTAATGCTACATTTTCTCTTTGCAGATTACCAAGTTTTTGCACGAGTAAATCTCGTAATTCTAAGCTAATCAGATAAGTTGGGGATGAGTTAGACACGGGAAATCCCTCGATATACCATACTTAGGGTTTGCGGAGAAAGTCTTTTCCTTGGGGCTAGGAGTTAGGAGGAAGAATTAGAAGGAAGCAAGAATATTGAATAATTTAAGTCAATATTATTATCCTCTCAAACGTAATCATTTGGATAAAAAAGATTATCAAAGAATTGAGCTATTATCTTGGAATTAGGAAGAGTTAAAATCAGGTAAATAAAATAGTTAAAATAAAAAAATTTGCCCACACGAAAATACCATAAACAAATAGTATATGTCAAGCCTTTTTTCTCACTCTCAAAATAATACAGCGGTTTCCGATGTTATGAGGTACAGATTATTAATGATAAAAGATAAAAATCTTGTGGTGCGGGGATCTTGCCTGCCAAAAGTGTACCTGACCCAGATCAAATCCGCAAACGCAAATTTAATCTCACGCAAAAACCCCAAAAACAACTTTGCACCAATGGTCTTTGCGTGAGAATATCTACTTATAAATCTTGGAAATACTTCTCCAAAGCTTCATGTACTAAATCAGTCATCGGTCGCCCTTGTTTTTCAGCAGTTTCCCTAAGTTGCTGATAAAAATCATCCCGCAGACTTACTCTATGACGTGATTTACCGCTACTGGTAGGCTCTCCTGGTGTGTAATTAGCCACAAATTCCCTAATAGCATCAAAACCCATTCTGTGACAAAAATCGCCGAAACTTTCTTTGGGTGTGCGGGATTTTTTAAAGAAGACAAAAATCGGTTCTAGGAAACTTTCAATATCATTGTGATGCAGTTTTTCTACAAAAGGCTGGGCTAACCGAGTTTGATTTGGTGAACCACCTAACCACACTTGATAAGATTCTACACCACTACCCACAAAACCCAATTCTGCCATATAAGGACGAGCGCAACCGTTAGGGCATCCTGTCATTCTTACCACAAAATGGTCTTTTTGTAAACCCAGTTGATCTAATAAAGTCCGGATTCTTGTTAAAATTTCGGGAATGGCTCGTTCTGATTCTGTAATTGCTAAACCGCAGGTAGGTAAAGCTGGACAAGCCATAGCATAGCGGGTTAATGCTGCTATTTGGCTGGGGTCGGCTACAACGCCACAGCGGTCGAGAATCTCTTGAATGGCTTCCTGATTCTCCGGTGCAATATCGTAAAAAATCAGGTTTTGATTACCTGTTAAGCGAATAGGCAGATTAAATTGTTCAACAATTGTCCGCAAAGCGGTTTTGAGTTGCAATGTTTCATCATCTTTGACACGCCCGTTATCAATGGAAATACCTACAAAGAGCTTACCATCCCCTTGTTCATTCCAGCCCAGAAAGTCTTTATATTTAAACTGAATCAGCGGTTTAAATGGTTCAAGCGGTTTACCAAAGTATTCTTCTACCTTAGTGCGGAATTTATCTACACCCCAATCATTGATTAAGTATTTTAGTCTTGCGTGTCGTCTGTCCGTGCGATCACCATAATCTCGCTGGGTAGCAATTATAGCTTTCACTAGATGATATACATCATTTTTGCCTACGTAGCCAATGGGATCAGCAATTCTGGCAAAGGTTTCCTCTTTGTTATGGGTTCTACCCAAACCACCACCAGCGAAGATATTAAATCCTGCTAATGCACCTTTTTTATTGGTAATTACTACCAGGGTCAAGTCTTGGGAATATAAATCAACGGAATTATCCCCAGGAACCGTCACGCAAACTTTAAATTTCCGGGGCATATAATGAGTTCCATAGATAGGTTCTACGGAATCATGAAAAATAGTACCATTACCGTTACTTTGTCGCGCTGCTTTGACATCTGGATGTTCTTCGGCACTAATGGCTTTTTCCCCATCTAACCAAATCTCATAATAAGCACCAGTTTGGGGAGAAAGCAAATCAGCGATATTTTGGGCATATTCCCAAGCGTATTGGTATTCTGGGCGATTTTTAAAGGGGGCTGGAGGAGCCATAACGTTGCGGTTAATGTCACCACAAGCGCCCAAAGTTGAACCAAGATTTTGGATAATTGTAGCGATCGCCGCTTTCAGGTTCTTTTTTAAGATACCATGTAACTGAAAACCTTGGCGAGTGGTAGCTCTGAGGGTATGATTACCATATTCATCGGCCAGTTTATCCAGGGCTAAATATAGCTGTGGTGGTATTAACCCGCCGGGGCTTTTTGTCCGCAGCATCATTTGGTAGTCTTTTTCCTGTCCCTTGACGCGGTTATCACGGTTATCTTGTTGATAAGAACCATGAAACTTGAGAATCTGAATTGCGTCTTCACTAAAGTGGGTGGTATCCTGAAGGATTTCAGTAGCCACGGGTTCACGCAAAAAATTACTATTTTCTTTGATACCTTCTACTTTAGAAGGTTTACGGTCAGCAACAAAAGAAGCAGCAGAGTTAACCATTACGGTAGATACGTTTCTGAATAAAGCGGTAGATGAAACCGAAATTAGGCAATTAATAGCACTTATTGAGCTAATTAAACTACTTAAATTTGGTCGGAATTATGAATATTATTTTCATGATAACATGATCAGAGGCCAGCCTGATCATTGACATAACTTACCATTTTAGATAAACATAGGACTTACGCACAAGTCACGGAATAATGAACCACGAAGGAGCGAAGATAACGAATAAAAGAGGGTTTGAGAGGTATTTTGCGTAAGTCCTGAAACACTGAGATTAATATCTAATTATGCCAACCACTAAAACATTAACATTATCTGGTTTAATAGGTGTATGTGTAGGAGATGCCTTGGGTGTACCCGTTGAATTTTCCACTCGTGCTGAACGTATCAAGTCACCAGTTACAAAGATGTTGGGTTATGGGACATGGAATCAACCTCCCGGAACTTGGTCTGATGATAGTTCTTTAACATTGTGTTTGACAGAATCTTTCTGTAGTGGCTATTCTGTGGATGATATAGCTAAATCATTCTGTCGCTGGTATAGAGAAAATTACTGGACTGCCCATGGTGACGTATTTGATATTGGCAATACTACGTATCAAGCTATTATCAAGTTAGAGAAAGGTATTCCCCCGTTACAAGCAGGTGGTACTGGTGAACATAGCAATGGAAATGGTTCATTAATGCGAATTTTGCCCATAGCTTACCTACACGAAACCTTAACTTTTCCCGATTTAATTACAAAAGTACATGAAGTTTCTTGTCTTACTCATGCCCATGTCCGTTCGCAAATGGCCTGTGGGATTTATATTACTATGGCTGTAGAACTACTGAAAGGGGCTAATTTATCAACAGCCTATTTACATAGTTTAGAGAAAATTCAAGAACTTTATCATCATAGTAATTATAATCGAGAAAAGTCCCATTTTCAGCGGGTTTTCAGTGGTAAAATTGCCGAATTACCTGATAACCAGATTAATTCAGGCGGTTATGTAATTGATACTCTAGAAGCATCTATTTGGTGTTTATTAACTAGCTCATCTTACGCTGAGTCAGTTCTCAAAGCTGTTAATTTAGGGGGAGATACAGATACTACGGCTGCGGTGACTGGTGGGTTAGCGGGAATTTATTACGGTATAGAAAATATTCCCCCGGAATGGGTTGAAAAAATTGCTCGCAAACAGGATATTATTGATTTATCTAATCGTTTTGCAGCAATTTTATGAAGCAGCGGTTAGAGTAGAAAACTACTCCAACCAGCAAATATCACCATTGCCTTTAAACTAAAGACAAAGAGTACAAGTGGTGACAAAACTATCAGTAGCTCGTTATGCTCGTGTCGGGTTTGGTTAATTTTTGATTTTTATTCCCAAACATATTGTGTCCGATTACTACTATGATCAGTCCCCCAACTAATAAAACTAAAACCACAATTAGTAGAAAACCAGGAAGGGAAAAATTAGTTTTCGCCTTTGATTGTGATAATCTGGGATTTGGGCTTGAGGTTGTTTGATAAGGTACTGTCTCCTGGACAACAGGTATTGACTGATAAAACGCTGTCCGTCGGACAACAGGTGAGGCCGGTGATTTTAGATCTCTTAAAACTGCCTCTGCTGAATGGTAACGGTCTTCATATTCTAGTTCTAATAACTTATCTAAAATTGCCCCTAATTCTGGACTCACAGAGTTTCTTAAATGCTTACGCCATTCTTTCACCCAACTGAAACCTTGTCTGTTCCACAAGTTCTCAGGATAAACCCCAGTCATTAAATGAAAACAAGTTACACCTAAACTAAATAAATCACTGGCAGGATAAACCTCTCTATCTTCCATTTGTTCCAGAGACGCATAACCAAAAGTACCAATTTTCGTACCTATTCGCATTGTTCCCTGAAGTTGCTTTGATGCCCCAAAATCAATTAAAAATAACTTGCCGTCATTACGACGCATAATGTTCTCTGGTTTAATATCCCGATGAATAATATTTCGACTATGAACTTCTTTGAGAACTGGTAATAAATTAAGTAACAAGGCCTGGATTTTCGGCTCGTTAAAAGTTCCTTGGTTCGCCAATTCCTCTAGTAAATTATTTCCTTCAATAAAATCCTGAATTAAATACAAACAGTTATCTTCATCAAAATAGGCTTGTAGTTGGGGAATTTGCGGATGTTTAAGTTCTTTTAACTGTTTTGCTTCTTGCTCAAATAGCTTCTTTGCTTTTTTTAATGCGTAGCTATTTTGGGTTTGGGGCGCCAGTTGTTTAATAACGCATTTTTCGTTCAGTTTACCAGTATCTTCTGCCAAATAAGTTTTCCCAAAACTCCCACCAGCCAAAGGTTTAATGGGACGATAACGGTTTTTAAGTATGACTAAGGGAACACCGCAATTAAGGCAAAAATTTGTAGTACCTGGCAATGATGGGTTGTAGCAGTCCGGGTTCAGACAACATATCTGGTTCATGAGTGGGTTTTGGTAGATACGTTAATATTTTGAATATACAGTCATGCAAGACAGTCATACAGGAAATGATTATATAGACCACACTGATAAGTTTCCCCGCAATACTCATAAGTTTTTTTAATCAGTGTTTTGGGAAAAAAGTTGATCACTATGTTTATTGACAATATATCTAGCTTATTCTCAATAATATTGAGAATAATATCAGTAATTGAACGAAGTTACTAGGGTATTGACCTCTTGACTTTTTATGCTATTATTGAGGTGTAGAATCCGGGGGTCTTTTATATCTGAAATTGACCTTGAACACCTATTTATGTTGGTTCTGACTCTGATGATTACCTGACTGGCCTATATAAATGCGTTTACAATATATTTAATGCTTGGGTAATATAGGGGACATGAATCGCCCCCACATTAGCATAGCACACCCCAACCGGGAACGGAAATAAGTAGAAATATTCTTAAGAACGTCTCTACAATTGTGAGTTATTTCACAGCGACTAATTCTTTCTTAAAGAAAGCTTGTAAGATTGTTTCTGCAAGTTGAGGACTACTCAAGCCTAATTCTGTGTAAGATTGGTCTGGTGTGGCATGATCTACCAAAATATCAGGTACACCAATTCGCTTGACAGGAACTAGAATATCAGCATCAAGTAAAGCTTCAGCTACCGCAGAACCAAAACCACCCATTAAACAACCTTCTTCCAAAGTGACAACCCGGCCAATTTGTTTAGCCAATGGTAAAATCAAATCGGTGTCTAAAGGTTTGACAAAGCGGGCATTAATTACAGTGGCTTCAATCCCATGTTCGCTGAGAATTTGGGCGGCTTGCATTCCAGGATAGACCATTGTACCATAGCCGACGATTAAAACATCGTCACCTTGACGGATAATTTCCCCCTTACCGATTTCCAAAGCTTCCCAACCTTCTTCCATTAAAGGGACACCGTGACCATTACCACGGGGAAAGCGCATAGAAATAGGTCCATCTGTGTAGTTAATGCCAGTAACCACCATCCGTTGTAATTCTGCTTCGTCCTTGGGAGCCATTACCACCATATTGGGAATACAACGTAGATAAGCAATATCATACATACCTTGGTGGGTCGGACCATCAGCACCAACAATACCTGCCCGATCTAAACAGAAGAATACGGGTAGGTTTTGAATACAAACATCGTGAATAATTTGGTCATAAGCACGTTGTAAGAAAGTGGAATAGATAGCAGCGACAGGACGCATACCTTCACAAGCTAAACCCGCAGCTAAAGTCACAGCGTGTTGTTCCGCAATTCCCACATCAATATACTGATGAGGTAGTTTAGCTTGTAGTTTATCTAAACCCGTACCAGTAGCCATTGCGGCTGTGATACCGACGATTTGCGGATTTTGTTCCGCTAATTTAACTAGAGTGTGAGAAAAGACCTTAGCGTAAGCAGGGGGTTTAGGTTTACTAGAAGGAATTGCTTTACCAGTAGCCAAATTAAAGGGAGTTTGGGCATGATAGCCTACTTGATCTTTTTCCGCGAGTTCATAGCCCTTCCCCTTAGTTGTGACTACATGAACCAAAACAGGACCAGTAATTTGATGTGCTTGTTGGAATGTAGTAATTAACTCCTCTAAATTATGTCCGTCAACTGGACCCATATAGGTAAAACCCAATTCTTCAAAAACCGCACCTACTTTAGGAACTGCTAAACGCTTCATTCCTTCTTTAATGCGTTCTAGTTCTGGGGAAAGAGACTCACCCACAAAAGGAAGATGTTTTAACTGTTCTTCAATACCATCGGCGAGAAACTGTACTGGTGGACTCAGACGCATTTTATTGAGATAACGAGGAATTGCACCCACGTTGGGAGAAATAGACATCTCATTGTCGTTAAGAACGACCAGCAAATTGGTTTTTGGCAGGTGACCAGCGTGGTTAATAGCTTCTAAAGCCATACCTCCAGTTAAAGCGCCGTCACCGATGACAGCAACGGCTTTAAATTTTTCCCCTTTCAAGTCACGGGCTAAAGCCATACCCAAGGCAGCGGAAATACTTGTAGAAGCGTGTCCTGCACCGAAATGATCAAATTTATTCTCGCAGCGTTTAAGATAACCTGCAACGCCGTCTTTTTGACGGAGAGTGTCGAAGTTGCTGTAGCGTCCGGTAATTAATTTGTGAGGATAAGCTTGATGACCGACATCCCATATTACCTTATCCCGGTCTAAATCTAAGGTTTGGTAAAGTCCTAGTGTTAATTCTACCACGCCCAAACCGGGACCCAAATGCCCGCCAAAGGCGGCTACGGTTTGTAAATGCTTCTCACGAATTTGACGAGCAATTTGTTCTAACTGTCGAATTGACAAACCATGCAACTGGTTAGGATGGGTGATTTCACTCAAGTGCATATTATCAGCTTTTCCTCTCTAACTCTACTTTCTTGAACCTCCCCACGTCTAAAGCCGGGGGATTTTTGCCCACCTCAAGGGCGACAACGGGATATTCAAAAATCCCTGTACTCACTCAAACAGTTTATAGCTGAAATTGCGTATACTTTCCGAGTCCTTCCTCTGCTTAATTTTTTAACGCTCCCTATCCTGCCATTATTTGCTCTTTAACTATTCCGATCAAGTCGGATCTGTTCGTCGCCGGGATTGCTCCGTACCAGGATATTTCAACGCGCCGAAGGTTATTGCTAATTGTTTTTCGCTAGTATCTGTTATATTTATATCACTATGGCTAAAGCCATGCAATCGTTTTGCAGGATTTTAAAATCCCTATTAATTTATCCCCGTGTCTAAAGCCCCAGGGGACTGGGTCTCCCTTTCTGGTTATGATTTGATTTTCCCACTTCAGGTGTCTTCTCGAATCTTACTGTCAAAAAGAAAGACTTTTTCACTAATTGTCAGAATTTTAAGACTATTATGGGGATAAAAGGCAACCGATTGATCTGGTAAACCGTAATTTTGAAGGTGTGGTAGTTGATAATAAGTATCCTCTAATGTCTATTTAAAAACATAGATTACTGACTTCTGATAGTTCTAAATTACATAGTCGAGTATAGTCAGGACTATGTAAATTAGGTTCAAGCAACTCCACTTAGTGATGGCGCGAAAGCTTGATCAAAAATAAAGCATAATTAACCATTAGACAACACAGAAAAAACACTATGAACACACAGCCCCTCCCCCTCTGCGTCGGAGTTCTCGGTTTTGGTGGACTCGGACAAGCAGCAGCCAAAATCCTTTCTAGCAAACGGGAAATGATCCTTGTCGCGGCCGCAGACCAACAAGGTTACGCTTACTCTACAGAAGGCTTAAATACTCAAGCTTGTATTACGACCTACCAAAATCAAGGTACAGTTGGTTATTTAAAACCCGCCGGCACATTAAGCAATAACAGCATTCAAGATCTAATTCAAGCCACTGGTGACGCTGTAGATGGTTATTTCCTCGCTTTACCCAACCTTCCTAACGACTTTATCCCCTCCGTCGCCAAAGAATTTATCAAAGCCGGTTGGAAAGGTGTACTAGTGGATGCTATAAAACGCACTAGTGCAGTAGAACAGCTTTTAGCCATGAAAGATGAACTACAAGTAGCGGGAATTACTTACATGACTGGCTGTGGTGCTACTCCCGGACTCTTAACCGCCGCTGCCGCTTTGGCCTCCCAAAGTTACGCTGAAATCCACAAAGTAGAAATTACCTTTGGTGTAGGAATTGCTAACTGGGAAGCTTACCGTGCTACTGTTCGGGAAGATATTGGCCACATACCCGGTTATACTGTAGAAACCGCTAGAGCCATGACAGACCCAGAGGTAGAAGCATTACTAGATAAAACCAATGGTGTGTTAACTTTAGCGAATATGGAACACGCCGATGATGTGATGTTAGAAATAGCGGGTATTTGTTCACGGGATAGAGTCATAGTTGGTGGTGTAGTTGATACCCGTAATCCCCAAAAACCTCTCAGTACAAATGTGAAAGTTACCGGGCGCACCTTTGAGGGGAAAATATCCACTCACACCTTCACATTAGGAGATGAAACCAGCATGGCTGCTAATGTTTGTGGTCCCGCCTTCGGTTATCTTAAAGCAGGCCAACAATTGCATCAACGGGGCATTTGTGGCTTATTTACCGCAGCGGAAATCATGCCGAAGTTTGTAAAATAAGCAACTTGTAAAAAGTAAGATTCTGAGTTTATTTGAGAGATGATCATACTATACTTAGAATAGTCCTACCATTGGCCGGGTTTCATTTTAATTCTAGTTGGCTTTTTCAGCGTTCTGGGAATTTATTCCCTGTCTGATAGCTCTAGTCCTCTATATTGGACTAAGAGGGTGTTTGAAAAGTCTAAATTCATAAGTCCACCTGCGTGGACTTTGTTTGTGTGGTAGCGATTTATAATCGCAGTCAACTTTTAAAACATCCTCTTAGATTACGTTTTCATCAAAGAGATTTCAATATAATCTTCTCTGGGCTGTGTTATGCTAATTTCTACATTCGGTCCAAAATATTTGGTCATTTTTTCTTGCTTTTGTTGCCAAGTATCAAAGCTAATTAGTGGCGAATCAAATTCTAAAATGATGGTATAAGCCCCATTGATTTCGGTTTCTCGTAAACCTGTCACTATTGGTCTTGAATCGTCCGTGGGACTTAAACCTAAATAAGCCAGGGCTTCGTCTAAATGGGCTTTTTGTCCATAGCAGTACCGTGTGATGTCTTTACGGATTTTAGTTTGTGTGACAGTTGCTTGTTGTTTTCTGAGTGCTAAAATTGATGGTGTGGTGGCTTGGCTGAAAGGTATGGGTTTGAGTTCATTGGCTTTGAGAGCTAAACCTCCCAATAACAGCGGAAAACCATAGAAAAAACCGACTAAATTGAGGGTAGCGTTATCTGCAAAATAGGCAACAAAACCTGTAATAGTGAGTATACTACCGATTGTTAAACCAAGTGTTCCCAAAGAAATTCCGCCCAGCATAATTTGAGATTAGTATAATTTATTTTCATCTTCTATTATCATCGCTGATTAGGCCCAAATTGACACAGAGAGAAATTAATATTCTTGCTTTTTGCGTTAACTTTAGATTTGAAGTGTTTAAGGACTGGAAGCAAAAAAATGGATATACAGACAATTAAAGACCGAATTAGCACTGTTAAAGGTAAACGTGAACGGTTGCTGAGTTTACTCGAACAACCCAATTTAGGAACGTTAAGGGTTGATGTTAATCAAGCATTGGAAGAACTAGATGATCTACTGGATGAATTTAAACGCACTGTTCCTAATGCGTGAAGTAATTAAGCGGGTTTAATAATAAAGATTAGCGTCAGATTAGCGTCGGGTATGTGTTATGAACAATATACCCGACGCAATTTAATTTTGACAAGAATTGATAATTTATAATTTATAATTTATACTAGACTAGACGGAGTTAAATTTTTCTTCTGAATAGGAAAAATACTTAACTCGCTGTCCTAACTGTCTGACTAAAGTAATGAGTTCTTTTGTACGAATATCTTTTTTGCAAATTTTATCAAATTTATGCTGAGTTTGGTTTTGCTGAAAAGATGTTTCATCTACAGATGAATAAGCTAAAATCTGAGTATTTGGAGATATATCTTTAATGTAATGAGATGCTACCCAACCATCCATAATTGGCATTTGTAAATCGAGAATAACAACATGAGGTTGATATAATTTAACCATTTCTATAGCTTCTTGACCATTAGCGGCTAAACCAACAACATGAATATTTTCTTGAATAGAAAAAACTAATTGTAAGCTTAAACGAGTCAGTTCATGATCATCAACTACGAGAAGATCCAAGTTAGAAAACTCAGGGGACAACATTAACATTCCAAAAAAAAGAATAAATGTAAATTAATACCAATTTGAGAAATGATTGTCGCAGGTAAAAAGTTGTCAATTTTGTGCTGATTTAATAATTTATTGACAATTTAAAATCCCAAATGGTATGAACTTTTATAGTCTATGATTATTAGTAAAATAATTCACTCTATCTTATGGATGAATTTTAGTGATTAAAAAAATATTTTTATGCAGAAAAAAGATTTAGTCATGTCTTTTTTGCATCATGATTTTATGAAAAATTAAAAATTAATAGGACTTACGCAAGATTCATGGAATAACGAACCACTCCAGGCACAGAGGTCACGGAGAAATGAGGATTTGAGAGATATTTTGCGTAAGTCCTGATTAATTCAAAATTAAATTATTTGTTATTACGGATAGTTGGTAAAGCATAAATTGATATAGGAATAATATTTGATTTTTGATAACTTGCGTGGCCTAGCCATACAAAACTCAATAGGTATCAATTCTGTCTTTCTTCCTGTGTTCCCTGTTCCCTGTTCCCTGTTCCCTGTTCCCTGTAACCTTTTCTCTGTTCTCTGTTCTCTGTTCCCTGTTCCCTGTTCCCTGTTCCCTGTTCCTTGTTTCCTGTTCCCTGTTCCCTGCCCTCACAGACAACTTTTTCAGTAAGCCCTAATTAGTACCAGTAGAACGTAACGCCATAGACATAATAGTTTTTTGGGAATTGGCTTCTGGACAGTTATCACCGGGGCATCTTTGGATATAATTACCATCAGGTTGTAGTTCCCAAGCATGGCGATTATCTGCTAACATAATTCCTAATATTTCTTGTAGATCTTTAGCAATATCTTGGTCTTTTATTGGTGTAATTACTTCCACGCGACGATCTAAATTACGACGCATCCAATCAGCGCTACCAATATATATTTCTTCTTGACTGTTATTGTGGAAGTAATATATGCGAGAATGTTCTAAAAAGCGGCCAATAATGCTGATTACACGAATGTTTTCGCTCAGGTTTGGTATTCCGGGACGTAAACAACAAATACCGCGAATAATTAGGTCAATTTGTACGCCAATACGAGAGGCTTCGTATAATTTAGAAATGATTTGTGGATCAACTAGAGCATTCATTTTCGCAACAATTCGGCCGGAAAATCCATTTTGGACATTGACAATTTCGCGGTGAATTAATTCGAGAAAGCGATCGCGCATATTCACAGGTGCTACCATAATTTCTCGATAGGATTTTTGACGAGAATAGCCTGTTAAGAAATTAAATACATCTGTTAAATCTGCACCCAATTCTTCCCGACAACTAAATAAGCCTAAATCTGTATAGAGTCGTGCTGTTTTCTGATTATAATTGCCTGTACCAATATGTACATAACGACGCATTTTATCTTTTTCCCGTCGCACTACTAGAACTATTTTGCTATGGGTTTTTAAGCCTACTAAACCATAAACAACATGAACACCCACTCTTTCTAAACGTCTTGCCCAATAAATGTTATTCTCTTCATCAAATCGTGCTTTTAATTCTACTAATACGGAAACTTGTTTGCCATTTTCTGCCGCAGTAATTAAGGCATTGACTATCGGTGAATCCCCGGATGTTCGGTAAAGGGTCATTTTAATGGCTAGAACGTGGGGATCATGGGCAGCATTAGTAATAAAGCGCACAACTGTACCGGAGAAGGATTGATAAGGATGATGCACTAGTAAATCTTTTTCTCGAATTACGGAGAAAAAGTCTTTTCCTTCTTCTGGTTCGTTGATATCAGTATCAATACTGGGTTCTCTAAGTCTTTGTAACCGAAAAGGAACAACAGATTGACGCGGTGGATCTTTGAGTTCTGGTAGGGGTAATGTGAGAAAATACATTAAATCCCGCAGTGCTAAAAGACCATCAACTTCATAAACATCGCTTTCAGTTAATCCTAAATCCTGTAAGAGACGAGAACGTACTAAGGTGGGGGTTTGGGAGCGAATTTCTAACCTGACAGTATTTCCTCCCATGCGACGCTTGCGGAGTTCTTGTTCAATAGCTAGGAGGAGATCATCTGCTTCGTCTTCTTCCAATTCTAAGTCAGCATCGCGGGTAATACGGAAAGGGTGATATTCTTGAATAATCATTCCTGGAAAAAGGGATTCTAAATTATGGGCGATCGCTTGTTCTAAAGGAACTCCCGTCCACTGTATAGTGTTATAATCTTCCTGGGTTGCTAATTCTGGCGGTATGGGCAAAAATCTGGGTAAGACTTTGGGAACTTTCACCCTAGCAAAAAACTCCTCTTCTGTTTCAGGATTTTTGACCACCACTGCTAAATTTAAACTGAGATTAGAAATGTGGGGAAAGGGATGACTAGGATCAACAGCCAGAGGAGTAAGAACGGGAAAAACCTGTTCCT
This sequence comes from Dolichospermum sp. FACHB-1091, assembly GCF_014697585.1. GTDB lineage: Bacteria > Cyanobacteriota > Cyanobacteriia > Cyanobacteriales > Nostocaceae > Dolichospermum. The sequence continues at coordinate 80,628 of NZ_JACJSB010000012.1, forward strand.
GAAAATAATTGTCTAAGTGATTTCGCTGTTTTTGATTTAATTCTATGTAATCTAAAATGTAAATTCCCTTTTGGGTTAAAAGTGGCCGCAGAACTTCCTCAAATTCCGCGTTGTGCTTTTTCAGTTGGGGTTTGAGATGTAAACGAATATCATCTAGTTGTTTTTGTGGTGTCCGTCCATCAGGTGTTAATAAATTGACAGTGGCTTCTACCTGTTGCTTTAACCCTGCTACTCGCACCATGAAGAACTCATCTAAGTTAGAACTGAAAATAGCCAGAAATTTCAGCCTTTCTAATAGCGGAGTTCTAGGATCACAAGCTTCATGTAACACCCGGTGATTAAATTCTAGCCAACTTAACTCCCGGTTAATGTAGTATTGTGGATCATTTAGATTAATAGAGGTATTATTTTTTTTGGATTTCGCCATGATCATTTAGATAAAGTAGATATTGTTTATGAAATATGAATATAAATATCTTAATTGTTACTGCATAGATTTTTACAGTTCTTGATATAAAAACTTGATCAAATTCTTAATTGGGTATTTCTATGTATAAAAATATATTTTATATATAAATAAATATTCCCCCAAAATAATATAGCGGTATGCACTTGAATGAGATAGAGAATTTAACCAAAAAGCATACACAGACGGACTTTGACCTCTGTTTCCTGTTCCCAGTTAAGAGTTCCCTGTTCCCTGCTATAAAATATAAAATCCTGAGTGTAAAGAGTTCCCTCTAAATTTCCCAGACAAATTTCTGTTACCAATCATACATATTAATTTTATGTCTATTTACCTATTTCAAGCTACTCGTCGTCGGTTAGCGATTTGGTACACGGCTATAACTGCAATTTTATTATTATTATTTGCTAGTGGTGTATATTTATATGTTCACAGTACATTAATTGAAAGAGTTGATGATACATTATATCATGTAGTGGAAGTTGTCGAGCGTTCCTTAGTCATTGAAGCCACAAAAATTCAACCTAATCAACTGCGAGTAAATGTAAAATCTAGTTTTCCTAATAATGCTGAAAACGCCGAAGATGATCGCATTGATTTAGAGTGGTTTAGTCCTAATGGTGAATTATTGTGGTCAACTTTTTCGGAAATATTAAATGTTCCTATTCATCCTAATCATACAGGTGAAACTGTGCGAGTAGCAAGCAAAGGAGGATGGGGAGAATCTGCACAATTATTAAGACAAGTTACCAAAAGAATAGAAAGAGGAAGACAGGTTTTAGGATATTTACGAGTAAGTCATCCTTGGTTTGAGGTGACAAAACCTAGCCGACAATTAATTTTTGATTTGGCTTTAGGAATTAGTTTAATGCTATTGTCAGTAGCAGCTAGTGGTTGGTTTTTGTCGGGTAAAGCCATGAAACCTGTGGGAGAATCTTACCAGCGTTTAAAACAATTTACTGCTGATGCTTCCCATGAATTAAGAAGTCCTATTGCTTTAATTCAAACTAATGTCCAGGTGGCTTTGGCTGATTTAGATTTAGTCAAAGAAGAAAATAATACTCTTCAATATCGTCAACAATTAAAAATCATGGAAAGACTGACTCAACGTATGGGGAAGTTAGTTAATGATTTGCTCTTTTTAGCTAGACAAGATAGTGGAATTAACACAGATGTATTTTCCCCTTGTCCTCTTGATGCTTTATTAATGGAAGTGGTGGAAGAACAACAACTGGTAGCGAGGGAAAAACAAATTAATTTGGTTTTGAATTTAGTCGCTTCTTCTGGGACGGAAGTTAATCCTGAATTACAAGAAAATTGGTTTACTCTCATCGGAAATTGGGAGCAATTAGTCAGATTATTTACAAATTTGATTGGTAATGCTTTGCATTATACTCCTGTACAGGGAGTAATAAAAGTGGAGATAGAAAGAATCGAGGGGATAAATCGAGTTACAGGAAGGCGTTGCACTAATTCTCATTTACAAATTAAAGTTAGTGATACGGGAATTGGTATTCCCAGGGACGCGCTACCAAAATTGTTTGATCGTTTTTACAGAGTTGATCCAGCGCGGACACATAGAAGCGAAAAAAGCTGCTCAACCACAAATACTGGTTCAGGATTAGGATTAGCGATCGCTCAAGCCATTATCGCTCATCACCAAGGACAAATTCAAGTAGCCAGCACATTGGGTCAAGGTACTACTTTCATCGTAATTTTACCCCTAAAACCGCCAAGTTCGGAATTAAATTGACAACTAATCTATCTGATTTTGTTAAGCTATCTGAAAGCGTAGTATGGCATTATCCATAAGGTGCCAATATTCGGACTAGGAGGCGGTAGTGTGGCAAAATACATTGGGTATGTTTCGATTTTAGTTGCTTGTAGTTTATGGAGTATTCCCTCTTCTGCTCATGCTCAAGCATTTATACCTCATAGGGTGCAAATTGATAATGCAAAATTAGAGAAGCAGGGCTTGAGTTTAGCAGGGGAAGCAGCCCAGTTAGCTCGGTTCGAGCAAATTGAACCAGCTTTACTCAGGGCGGAATTGGCGGTGAAACTGGCTCCGCAGAATGATAAAGTCTGGTGGCTACTGGGGAGCTTATATTTACAAAACAAAGAATTTGATCAAGCTATTACCACCCTGAATAAAGCCCAAACACTCAACCCCAAAAACGCTGAAGTGCTGTTTTCTTTGGGTTCAGCCAAATTTCAAAAAAAAGATTATCAGGGGTCTATCAATCATTATCAAGCGGGTTTGAAATTAAAACCCAATTATTCTGGGGGGTTATTTGATTTGGGCAATGCTTATTATATGCTAAATAAATTCCCCGAAGCGATCGCTCAATTTAATTTAGCTGTCAAACAAGATCAAAAGTTTTGGCCAGCAATTAATAATATCGGCTTAATCAAACATCAACAAGGGGATATTTCGGGAGCAATTAAGCAATGGCAAACAGCAGTTAACATTGATAAAAAAGCCGCAGAACCTTTATTAGCTTTAGCAATAGCTACCTACAATAAAGGGGAAATCCAGCAAGGGTTAAAAATGGGAGTATCCGCACTCCGCATTGATTCCCGTTATGCTGATTTAGATTTTCTCAAAGAGAATCTTTGGGGTGAACGCTTACTTTTAGAAGCAAAAAAATTCTTAGGATTACCGGAAATTAAATCAGCATTACAACAACAGAGAGAAGCACCAACACCTTAATAGGAAATTTTAGATTTTAGATTTCAAGATTTTAGTTTGAATTTTCCAAAATCCAAAATCCAAAATCCAAAATTGAATTTCCCAAATATTCGTGTTCCTAAGGTAAGAGTGCTAAAATTTGGCCAATAAACAATTGATGATCAACTACAGGCTTAGAAATATAACCATCAGCACCGCTTTGTTTCAAAAAATTCTCTCTATCGCCCTCCATAGCGTGTGCCGTCACTAAAATCACTGGCAATTTAGCCGTTTTTGGGTCAGATTTCAACATCTGTGTAATTTTGATACCATCAACGGGCTTACCTTGGTAAGCACTATGGGAGAGAGAAACATCTATTAAAATCAAGTCAGCTTGACCTGACCGGGCGATTTTGAGAATCTCTTCCACATTTTCCGTGCATTTAACCTCTAAACCCCCGCGTTTGCTAAGAATTTTCGAAAAAACGCGAGCATTTATTAAATCATCGTCAACAATGAGAACTGTTTTCATGAGACCTTATACTAACAGGGCTAACACCCGGGCAATATCTGTTGTATTTTTAATAATCTATAGGCTTAGATCACGTCAAGGATAATACTACTGCTTTTATCTTTGGTGATTAGTTATTGGTCATTGGTGAAGAAATTATTTCTTCACTTTTGACTTTTGAATTACTTAACGCCTGTTGTATAGTCAAAATTTACGAGGAAACCTCATGGCAAACCAGTTAAACCTTCTCTCCAAGGGACAGGTAATCACCACAGCCCTGCACACCGAAATGCAACGGTCATACCTAGAATATGCCATGAGTGTGATTGTGGGGCGGGCCTTACCAGATGTCCGTGATGGCTTAAAACCAGTACATAGGCGTATTTTATATGCTATGCACGAACTGGGTTTAACGCCAGATAGGCCTTATCGGAAATGCGCCCGTGTAGTGGGAGATGTTCTAGGTAAATATCATCCTCATGGTGATCAATCAGTTTATGATGCTTTAGTTCGGTTAGTACAAGACTTTTCCAGTCGTTATCCTTTGCTGGGAGGACATGGTAATTTTGGCAGTGTTGATAATGACCCACCAGCAGCCATGCGTTATACGGAAACCCGTCTCGCACCTGTGGGACATGAGGGAATGTTGGCGGAAATTGCCGAGGAAACTGTAGATTTTACGGGGAATTTTGACAATTCTCAACAAGAACCAACGGTACTACCTGCTCAATTACCATTTTTATTACTCAATGGTTGTGCAGGAATTGCTGTAGGAATGGCTACAAATGTCCCTCCCCATAATTTGGGGGAAATTGTTGATGGTTTAATTGCTTTAATTGATAACCCTGATTTAAGTGATGAAAAATTATTTCAATTAATTCCAGGTCCTGACTTTCCCACAGGTGGCGAAATTATTGATCATGGGGGAATTAAAGAAGCCTATACCACTGGTAAGGGAGGAATTATCCTCCGGGGTATAGTGACAAGGGAAGAAATTCCTGCCACCAGGGGAGGTAAACGACGAACAGCTTTAATAGTTACAGAACTGCCTTTTCAAGTTAATAAGGCCGGTTGGATTGAAAAAATCGCCGATTTAGTCAATCAAGGTCGTTTACAGGGAATTTCTGACATTAGAGATGAAAGTGATCGGGATGGAATGCGCGTAGTTATTGAACTTAAACGCGATACCAACCCCAAAGAACTGCTTCAACATTTGTATCACCAAACGGCTTTACAAACGACTTTTGGCGCAATTCTATTGGCTTTAGTGGATGGACAACCCCGCCAGTTAAGTTTAAGACAACTATTGGAGGAATTTCTCAAGTTTCGAGAACATACTCTCAACCGTCGCTACGGTTATGAATTGGGAAAAGCAGAAAATCGGGTTAATATCCTGGCAGGATTGCTCAAAGCTTTATCGAATCTGGATGATGTCATTACCATATTACGGCAAGCTCCTGATGGGAGTACAGCCAAAATGACACTTTGTAGCCGTCTAAATATAACTGAGGTACAAGCAGATGCAATTTTATCTATGCCCTTACGTCGTCTCACTAGTTTGGAACAACAAAATTTACAAGAGGAATTTGATCAACTTAACCGAGAAATTACGCTATTGCGGACATTACTGGAAGATAGACGGGAATTACTCAAAGCCCTGAAAAAGGATTTGCGATCGCTCAAACGTAAATACAATGATCCGCGACGCACCAAAATATTTCACAACCAAGAAAACCCAGTTTCAGAAGAGAAAGGTAAAACAGGGGTCAGAAGTCAGGAGTCAGGAGTCAGGAGTCAGGAAAAGAAAGAAGGAAGAACAGAAGTTCCAAAATTGGCAATTGAAGAAACAATTTTAGAAGTCACTCAGCGTGGTTATATACGCCGTATTTCCACAAATAGCAAAAAAATAAAAGGAGAAAACGGGTTACTAGATCATGATTTCATTATTCAAACTGCATTAACTAACACCCATAAAGATTTATTAATCCTCACCAGCGGTGGTAAAGTTTACCCGATTACTGTGGGAGATATTCCTGTCACTACTGGCCGCGCAACCAGGGGAACACCGTTGATTACCATGCTTACCAATACTGCCCAAGGTAACACGGAATCTATCATTAGCCGTTTCTTGCTGCCAGAAAAACCCGAAACGGCGGAAATGGTCCTGTTGACAAAGGAAGGACGTATTAAACGCTTATCTTTATCAGAATTTGTGAATCTTTCGCGGCGGGGTATTACAATTTTAAAACTGAAGGATAATGATGAATTAGCTTTCTCCCAATTTATAACTAGCGGACAACACATAATTTTAGCGAGTTCTAGCGGTCGTTTGTTGAGGTTTCCCGTTAATGATGAGCAACTACCTGTTATGGGTCGTGCTGCAATGGGATTACAAGCATTTCGGCTTTTGAAAAATCAGCAAATGGTTGGCTGTGTCAATTTTAATAAAGATCACCAATTGTTACTAGTGACTCAAGAAGGATTTGCGGGTTCAATATCTTGGCCCGCAAATCAGTTAAGGACTGCAAATCGAGGTGATTTAGGTATACAAGTTTTAAAATTTCATAACAAAACAGACAATTTAGCCGCAATGTTACAAGTAAAACCAGGGAGAGAGATCGCACTAGTGACAAACAAAGAGCGAGTAATTCGGGTTTGTATAGATACAATTCCTAGTTTCAGCAAAGATAGTCAAGGTGAAAGTATTTGTCAACTCAACCGGGATGAGAAAATTATCACTGTGGTGGAAGTAGGTGTTTAATTTTTGGTATAGCATTAAAATGACCCTTTCCTAAATAAAGCCCTATATACTGGTTCACCTTTCTTCTGGGTGGCTATTTCTCGTTCTGTGGGAACTGGAAGGGGATTTTCGGCTAACCATGTTGTTGTTCCTAGCTTCTCAAATGCGGGATTTTCCTGAAAACGATCACACATTTCTACTGCTAGGAATTGTATATCAGATTGGAGAAAAACAACACCACCCACGGACAAATAGTTGGCTAATTCTATTACCAATTCCCGTTGGACTACTCGACGTTTTGCGTGACGATTTTTAAACCAAGGATCAGGAAATTGAATTGTGACTTTTTGTAATCTTCCTGGTGGTAAAGTTGATAACAAGGAAACTAGGGAATTATTCACATTCGCAAACATATAATGTAAATTTTTTAAGCCCATTTCGTCGCGGATTCTATTGGCTTCTATTACTAGCGGTTCTCGAATTTCTACACCTAAGAAATTCCAATTTGGTTCTATTTGTGCCATTTTAAGGACAAATCTACCCCTAGCACAACCAATATCTAAATGTAGTGGTAGGTTGGGTTTTGTATAAATCTTTTCCCATTCTGGAGAAGCAGTTGGATTTTGGAACTTACTCGCAAGGGGGTTAACGTGCTGACGAACTCGAACAGGTGACAAAATTTACTCTCCCAAAAAATAAAAATCTTTAACAAATGTATACAAATATTATTAAGTCTAAATATTCCCACACCAGTATACACAGTCAGGGTTATACTTTGAGAATAATAATTTTTTCCAACTAGATTTTTAACATTTTCTTAAATCAATGAAACTCAATTTTCGGTTTGCTATAGTTAGTGATTTACACATTGCGCTTCCTGAAACTATTTGGGACAACCCTAATCGGTTTCATTTGGTAGAAGTGAGTATTCCGGCTTTTGATAGTGTCTTAGCACATTTAACACAATTAGATATAGATTTTTTGTTGATCCCTGGAGATCTAACCCAACATGGTGAACCAACAAATCATCAATGGTTACAAAACAGGTTATCTCAGTTACCTTTTCCATCTTATGTTATTCCTGGTAATCATGATATACCTGTTTTAATGGCTAATGAACAATCAATTGGTTTTGCAGATTTTCCCTATTATTACCAACAGTTCGGTTATGAAAATCCCCAACAACATTATTACAATCGTCAGATATTTCCAGGAGTGAGATTAATCGCCCTTAATTCTAACTCATTTAATGATCAAGGACAACAAATAGGAAGGTTAGATAATCAACAACTTCAATGGTTAAAAGGGGAATTAGCAGCAATTGAGGATGATTTAGTTTTGGTAATGATTCATCATAATGTGGTTGAACATTTACCGAATCAGTCTTGTCATCCGATGGCTAATCGTTATATGCTAGAAAACGCAGGAGAACTTAGGCAATTATTACACAGCTATGGAGTTAAGTTAGTATTTACAGGACATTTGCACGTTCAAGATATTGCTTATTCCCAAGGAATATATGATATTACTACTGGTTCTTTAGTCAGCTATCCTCATCCTTATCGGATATTGGAATTTAACCGTGATGAATTGGGTAGGGAATCTTTACAAGTTGTTTCTCATCGTGTAGAATCAGTACCGAATTTTCCCAATTTACAAACACTATCACGAAAATGGATGGGCGATCGCTCCTATCCGTTTGTACTCAAATTATTAACTTTACCTCCCCTGAGTTTACCATTAGACCAGGCACAAACACTAGCGCCCGGATTACGGGATTTTTGGGCGACTATTGCTGATGGTGATGCTATGCTAGAATATCCCCACTTCCCCATTCATGTCCGTCGTTATATTGAACAATATAGTGCCATTAATGATGGTAATAGGGCTTTAATTGATAATCATAGTACACTTTTGATCGGTAAATAGGTAATGGGTAATAGGCAATTGGAGTTTAAGTTTAGGCCAAGCAATGAAAGCCGTATCAGGTTTAATTAAGACTGTGTTGGGTTGCACTTTGGCTTAACCCAACCTAGATACTATTAGCGTCTTCTATTTGCACAAGATAAAGGATAGCGTTTTTCTCTCCAGGTAGTCCAACCAATGGCCTGACGGGAGTTAACATTGTATCTTAAAAACCAATTGTTTTGTTCCTGACCTAAATAACGAATTGAGAGAGATGTTGGATTTGCGGAAAGTTTTGCTAGGGGGACCCAAGGACCGCCATTATCGCTGAATTTTCCTACAACTTTAACACCTGATGTAGTGCTACAAACATCACCACTACAGCTAATTTGTGGATCATCCACCACAAGCCATTGCATTTTGGCACTACGACCGTCAATGTTACAATCCCACGAGCCAAAATACCACTGAGTTGCTACCTGTGAAGCATGAATTTTAGCAGGATTACATAATAATCCAGAAGGAATCAGCATTAAACCTAATAAAAACTTTGAGAGTAACTTCATGATTTAGGACGGCTATATTTTGTTCTAAATTCCATTAAAACGAATCCTTATGGCATTTACCAGATCCCGAACTTGTTCAAGAAGTCGGGGATCTTATTCTTATAGTCTAGGAATATAGGAAAATTTAAGAACGAGAATCTTGAGGTAAAATCATTTCTCGAATGGCTGTGGCTGTTGCAGGGGCGAGTAGAACACCATTACGATAGTGTCCCGTAGCCAGAAGAACATTAGTAAAACCCGGTAACTTATCAATAACTGGCGCTGGTCGTCCTTCAGGACGGGGACGCAATCCCGACCAAGTGCGGAGAACCTTAGCAGCGGCTAAATCTGGGGTAAAAGCGATCGCTTGTTGTCTGACAGCATCCAATAAAGCTTGATTTGGAGGTATTTGGTCTTGATCATTAGGAAATTCTACCGTTGCACCGACCCAATAATCACCATTGCCCATGGGGACAATATGCACATCATTACCAGTAATCACCGGTTGAAAATCAGGATTTCCTAAAGTCCGTCCTAAACTTAGATATAAAGCTTGTCCCAGCACCGGACGGATATTTACCATCTGATCTAATTTTGCAGTTAAAGCCTTTGAACCCAAACCCGCAGACATGATAAACCAATCAGCGGTGACTTTACCCTGTGTAGTTTCAATAAAATTACATTTGTGTGCTTCTCCCAATCCTTTTTTGATGTGTAAGGGTGTTGGGGGGGCTGGTGGAGGAGTTTCTGTACCCGTAACAGACACACCAAATTGAAAATTTACACCATTGCGTTGGGCAGCATCTACTAAAGCTAAAGTTAAAGCTGTAGCATTTAATTGTAGATCTTGGGGAGAATAGACAGCGCCTATACTTTGGGGATAATTAACTTGAGGACAATATTTTCCGAGTTGTTCTTGATCCCAAACTTGTAATTGCCAACCTTGAGATTGACGAATTTCCCGCAATTGTTCCCATTCTGAAAGTACCTCAACGCCACTTTCTAAGGGACGCTCTAAATTTTCCGATAACAGCATGACGATTCCTTGCCGGTTACAAGGGATTTTCCGCCCCGTAATTGCTTCTAATTCAGGAATCAAAGTTCCATAGCGTTGGATACTACTTTCTCGCATTCGCCAAGCAATACCCTTAGTTTTACTGCTAATTACACCCATTAATACACCGAGGGCGGCGCTAGTAGAACCTTGTGCCGGTTGTTTTTGTTCAAAAACAGTGATATTTAAACCTTTAACTTGGCTGAGTTCATAGGCGATCGCCGCCCCAACCACACCACAACCGATAATTACTATATTCATGGTTTTCGCGCTTGAGTCAGGGGTGAAGGATAAATAGTCTTCCTCTTCACCCTATCACCTGATCACCCCAGGATTTTGTGATTCAAGACTCGAAAGGAGGTAGGAGGCAAAGAGCAGAGGGAGAAGAAATATATTATTATTTTCCTTATTCCCTGTTTTCTCTCACCTCTTGCCTTTTCTTTTAGCTACTCTTTTGGGGAACTAGTTCTAAGAACTTGTCAATATCTACAAAAGCTTGTTTGTAGTTACCCAAAGTCTGACTAGTATTGCCAACGGTAGCAGATTGATCTATTTTTACTAAGTCCTTCAACAAATCTTTAATGATTTGCCTTGCCTTTCCCTGGTCCTGCCGTGCCAAATTGGGGACAATATAAGTCATATTTAACTTAGCTTCCGTCATTGGTCCATGGATAAAACTGCCTACTTTTATCCATTCACCCTCAGAAATCAAGCTTTTCAATTCCCCTTGGCGATCAATTACGGCCTTAATTCCAGGAACATACTCCTGAATTTTAGCAACTTCCGCTGCTGTATACGATGGTGGTAAAGTAGCAACACTAGGACCACCACAACCAATGAGGAATGTTGCTAATAATACGAAAATCAGTGAGAAAATAGAACGTTGACGCACCATAAATGGAAATTAATTTTTTCTTTGGTTGCCGATGAACAGTGTTATTTTAGATCGCTATGTAATCAACCGTTACAATTAACTTAGGTTTTTCTGTCTTTATCTTCATCTTCCCTCCAGGCTAACCGAAATATAGGAGTATTATTGAGTGAACGCAGCCGAACAAGCCACAAACCTCGAATTTGCCAGCAAAATTGCTACGGTGGTCAATTTGTTTAAATATGAATTTCCTGATGTCAAATCCGATCTCAAACCCTGGCATAATGACCTGGAAACCAGAGAATTATTAGATCCAGATTCCATTGACATCGCTTTTCACTTCCCCGGTGTCAGCAAATCTTGGCGCTGTCGCAGTATTTTAATTCAAATTCGATTTTATCAAGATCCCATCACTCATCACCGTCGCGCCATTGGTGTGGAAGCGGCTGGATTTGACCATCGTGGTGAAGTTTGGCGACTTTCTACCGTGGAAACCTGGAGTTTTATGGGTGATTCTATACCCTTGGCTGTTGTTGGGGAAAGGCTAAAACAGGTTTGTCGGCAAATTTTAGAGGTGTTTAATCCACCAAGTCAGTAAAAATAATTAACTTTTCTGTTCATCTAAAGCCTATTACCATCAACGCTTAGAAATTAACGCACCTTTTACGTTAATAATTTATTAATATCACCATCAAAATTAAATGGCTGTAATGTATTATAAAAAATGTATCAGGTGGACCCGAAGATAAGTATTTACATACATGAAAAATGCTGCGACAATTCCCAAACGGATTTTATTCTTACATCCCAACTTTCCCGCTCAATTTCGCCATTTAGCGACAGCTTTAGCCCAAGATAGCAATTACCAAGTTGTATTTGGTACTAATCGTCAGGAAGGAACAATACCTGGCGTATTTAAAGCTATTTATCAACCTTCCCGTCAAGCAGCACCCCAAACCCATCATTATGTTCGTAATTTAGAAAATGCAGTTATTACTGGACAAGCTGTATATCGAATGGCAGAAAACCTGAAAACACAAGGTTTTATTCCAGATATAATTTATGGTCATTCTGGTTGGGGTCCGACATTATTTATGAAGGAAATTTTTCCCAAAGCAGAATTATTATGTTTCTTTGAATGGTTTTATCATGGTCGCGGTTCTGATGCTGATTTTGACCCCAGCGAACCATTAAATGCAGATGATTTATGTCGTATTCGTGTGAAAAATGCCCCGATTTTAATTGATTTATATAATTGTCATCGTGGTCTTTCTCCTACTAATTGGCAACGGCAACAATTTCCCCCAGAATATCATAGTAAAATAAATGTTTGTCACGATGGAATTGATACTAATTTTTTTCAACCCCAGCCAGATGCTAAATTAGTTTTACCTCGCATTAATCTTGACCTTTCTCAAGTTACAGAATTAGTAACCTATGTAGGTAGGGGAATGGAACCTTATCGCGGTTTTCCTCAGTTTATGGAAGCAGTAGCATTAATTCAACAACAACGGCCAAATTGTCATGTTGTAGTTGTGGGGGAAGATAGGGTAGCTTATGGAAAAACTCTACCAGATGGTAAAACTTATAAACAATTAATGTTAGAAAAGTTAGATTTGGATTTATCCAGATTACACTTTACTGGTAGACTACCTTATAGTGAATATCTCCAAGTTTTACAAGCTTCTTCAGCCCATATTTATTTAACCCGCCCTTTTGTTTTATCCTGGTCAATGTTAGAGGCAATGTCAACAGGATGTTTGTTAATAGCTTCTCATACTCCACCGGTTCTAGAAGTAATTGAAGATGGTAAAAATGGACTGTTGGTAGATTTCTTTTCTCCCCAACAAATTGCTAACAAAGTCAACGCGGCTTTGGATAATTCCCAAGATATGATTCCTATTCGCGCTGCTGCCAGAAAGACTATAATCAATAACTATGATTTAGCAACATTATTACCACAGCATTTAAATTGGTTGTTAGATAATACTAATTCCAAGTAAGTGAACGGAAAAAAACGACATAAGTAACGAAAAGTAAAGTTGCCCAAAACCTCTCCCCTGTTCCCCGTTACAGCAGTTTCCGACATTATGAAGTACAGATATTAATAATAAAACTCTTGTGGTGCGGGCATCTTTCCCGCACAAAGCGTACCTCACTCAAGCTGAACTTGCTGTAAGAGTTAAGAGTTCCCTCACTATAACGACAATTTTTCACGCCAACCTACTTATGTGAGGCTGCGCTATTTTTTAAAACCCGGAAAAAGTCCTCAAAAAAAGAGAGTGGGAGGAGGCATTACCAAGCGCCTTTCTCTCCCACTCTACCATTTGCTGCTGAAGCGTTTAGGAATTTATTCATATAGACGAAACCCGTTAATTAGGGGGGTAATTTGCAGGTTAACGATAACGCCTATATTTAGCAGGTATTCCTGTGCAGCAAATACTAATTTTATTTCTATTTATTTTTTAGACAATCTCTACAAGAGCTTTATGTTAATTGATTCAATCTCTTAACAATCCCTTGTTTTGCTTGTCTCATATAATTTAGCCTGGTTTATTTGATGATGGTTGCCAATTTGGCATTTTTCTGAAATTTTTTTGTCGTTGATTATTAATCTTTTAAAATTACATTTTACCGGATAATTAATAGGGGGTCAGACCCATCATTCCTAATCTGAATTGATTTGAATGGTCTGTGTTTGTGCCAATTTTTTTCCAGGATTTTGATTTAACCCTATCCATAACCCTCAAGAAACGCTAAAATCAATCCAGCCTTTGTATTTTCGTGGTTTTGACCCAGATAACTCAGAGTGCGGTTCACTGCATAAATCCTCATTGTCAACGTCCTTATCCCCAACCCTGGGGAAACAAATTCTGTAACAGTTGTGGCGCACAGTTGCATTTGTTAGAACGTTATTCCCCTCTTAAACCACTAGGATCAGGGGGATTTGCTCAAATTTATACAATTTGGGATGAAAAGACACAAACAGAAAAAGTCCTCAAGGTGCTGGTAGAGACTTCACCGAAGGCCCTGGAATTGTTCATGCAAGAGGCGGAAGTTTTAAGTAATTTACGTAATAATGGAGTGCCAAAAGTTGATGCTGATGGGTATTTTCAAGTCAATTTGATCAATCCTAAACCCCGTCAATTACCATGTTTAGTGATGGAAAAAATCAATGGCTACACTTTAGAGGAGGTATTAATAAATTCTCCCCAAGGTTGTCCAGAAGATTTAGTTTTATCTTGGTTTATTCAAGCTGTACAGATTTTGCAGGAGTTACACAAGCGCCAAATTATTCACCGAGATATAAAGCCTTCTAATTTAATGTTACGGACTTCTACACCCGCTAAACCCTTGAAGGATGATAAGTTAGTCCTAATTGATTTTGGGGGTGCTAAACAAGTTAGTGGTTCAGTTTTAAAATCCCATTCTACCTCCACCCGCTTATACTCGTCCGGTTATAGTCCTCAAGAACAAATTCATGGTAGTAATGTCGGTCCTGGGGCAGATTTTTATGCTTTGGGACGGACTATGATTCAATTACTAACGGGTAAATATCCACCTGAACTGGAAGACAGTCTCACGGGAAAATTACGGTGGCGTAATTATTGTCAGATTAAACCAGATTTAGCAGACTTGCTAGATGAAATGGTACAGGATGACGTGCGATCGCGTCCAGAACACGCAGGTGTTATTCACAAAAAATTATTAAAGATTGCTTCCCCATTACCACGGGAAGGATTATTTACCCGCATTAGTAAATATTTAGTGAAATTAGTCACTCAATTTTTCCAAGCTATAGGTAATACAACTTTATTTATTATTCGGGGAATATTTAAGTTTTTATTTGCTTGTTTGGTGACTTTTTGGGTAATGATTTTGACTAGTATTTCCACAGGAATAGCCACTATGATTGGTTGTATTCTGGCTTATCATAGCAGTTTAGGCGATCGCTGGCTAGAATTACTAGCCTATCAATTACCAACACTGGTCAAAAATCAACCGTACATAGCCGCAGAAACCATAGTCTACGCTTTTGCAGGTTTGGGAACAGCTTGGGGACTAAGTTTGTCAGGTTGTTTTGGACAAAAGCGACGGTTTCTCGTTTCTGCTTTAATGGGTTTTGTTGGTTATAGTTTAGGCTGGATAGCTTGTCAATTCATTCCCACTCAAAGTCATAGTGAAAACTTGGTAATATGGATTTTGATATCACTTCCCATACTGACATTAGGTTTAGGTATTCGCACTCATAAAATCGCTTATGCTGTAATTGCTGGTTTGGTTAGTGCTTATTTGATCAGTGTTTTCACTAACTTAGGATTAGGACTACATTTATTTCATTTTTCCAGAGAACCGCAAGGGTTTGATATATTTTCACCTCTAGGTTTTTTTAGTCTTGTGAGTATCTTAATTAGTTTTTGCTTAAGTATCAGCTATTACTTAATTAGTCCTTGTTTACGTTGGTTAGGTTGGAGGTAAAAAAACCTCACCAAAACACAGATACCCCTGGTTCATTTTGTGGTGAACCAGAGGCATCTCATAATTGGTAGACTATAAATCTTTCGGTATACTCAAGTTGACACTAATGTACACTGTTTGTTCCCATTTGCATAGTTCTGTAATAACAATTTATATAATTTTTGTATATTCTTAATTATTTTTTTATATTTGAGATTTACTTAAACTATTTTTGACTTCCGCCCTGCGGTACTAGTTCCCCCCAAAACCATCCCTTATCGCTCTGTGGAAATTCTTGGGGGTTTTGTTTTCTAAAACTCTGAGTTATTTTCTAACCATTGTTCTAAATCAGTGACAGTGGAGAAATCTAAGAGTGCTTCACCGAGTAATTCTAATTGGTCAATTGTCAATGTCCGAATTGTCTCAATGAATGATGATTCAATTACACCAATTCGCCGATTTAGTTGCCGGAAAATCAGTTGTTGTTCTCCCTGCTCTATTCCCCTTTCTACCCCTCGTTCCATTGCTAATTCTTCTGTTGGACTAATAAAAGGCATTTGATTTTCCTCCTCCAAATGTTTAATTTTAGCGACTAATCCCTGTTGCAATTCTTTGGGCAATGTCATCATTTTATCAATTATCTTAAAAAGGTTAACAATCTTTTCTTTTGTTAAGCCTCGCTCGTAAAGTCCCCTAACTAATGTCCATTTCCACTGTTCCCGTTCTGCTAAATTACCTGTGGTGGCTTTGGTTTTCAAATGCGCCATTACTATGATAGCAAAGGGATTATCACTTGATTCTAGTTCATTCCACCGTGATTCATAGTCCAGGAGTTTAGCAATGGGGAACTTCAGACTTAATTCACAATCTAACATTGCTTGATGATAACTGTTAGGTCGCCAAGTGGAACTCGTATCACCTAAAATCGCCAAACTCACGACAAATTGGTGATAAAGGTCAAAGGCACGATAATTATAAGTGTACATCCGTTCTCGGAAGTCAACATCATATTGGCTTTGAATTTCAATATGAATTAAAATCCATACTTGTGTTTTATCCAATAACCAAACTTTATAAAGTTTATCGGCTATGCGTTTTTCAGTTGCTGATGAAGCCGTAATTTCTTGCAGTTCTTTATCTAGTGATTCCGGTGGTTTTGTCCAATCAATTGCTTTATAAGCTACAGGAAAGAAGAAGGATAAAAAACTATCAAAATATTCGTTTAATGCTTCTTTCCAGGATTCATCGTAATTCGCCGTGATTTCATTTTTGTTCATAAAATGCTATACTAATAATTGTGGTAATTCAGTCCCAATTAATTTAGAATTATTTCCATGCTCAACAGAATCAAAGAATTATCAACAAGTATATCATCTCGATTAGTCGAAATCCGCCGACATATTCATGCACATCCAGAATTGAGCGGAGAAGAATATCAAACCGCTGCTTTTATTGCTGGTGTATTATCTGCCAATGGACTGCACGTAGAAGAGGGAATAGGCAGAACAGGTGTCATTGGTGAATTAAAAGGGACTAAATATACTGATAGTGTACTGGCAATTCGCACTGATATGGATGCTTTACCCATTCAAGAACGTACAAGTTTAGAATATGCTTCTCGGATTCCCGGAGTTATGCACGCTTGTGGTCATGATATTCATACTACAGTAGGTTTGGGAACAGCGATGGTACTTTCCCAAATTGCCTCAGAATTGGGGGGAAAAGTGAGGTTTATATTTCAACCAGCAGAAGAAATAGCTCAAGGTGCAAATTGGATGGTAAAAGATGGAGTTATGAATAATGTTGCGGCCATTTTAGGGTTGCACGTTTTTCCTTCCATTCCCGCAGGTTCAGTTGGTATTCGTTATGGTGCGTTAACAGCCGCAGCAGACGATTTAGAGATTATTATTATTGGTGAATCTGGACACGGTGCGCGTCCCCATGAAGCCATAGATGCGATTTGGATTGCATCACAAGTAATTACATCATTACAACAGGCCATTAGTCGTACCCAAAATCCTTTACGTCCCGTAGTATTGAGTATTGGTAAAATAAATGGTGGGAGAGCGCCAAACGTAATTGCTGATAGAGTACAATTATTGGGGACAGTGCGATCGCTACATCCAGAAACCCGTAATAATTTACCAGATTGGATTGAAAAGATAGTAGCTAACGTTTGTAATTCTTATAATGCGAAATATCAAGTTAATTATCGTCAAGGTGTACCCAGTGTCCAAAATGATAATACGCTAACGCAGCTATTACAATCAGCAGCCGAAGAAGCCTGGACTAATGATCGTGTACAGATTTTACCAGAACCATCCTTAGGTGCAGAAGATTTTTCAATTTATTTAGAACACGCCCCTGGTGCAATGTTTCGCTTGGGTGTAGGCTATGAAGAGAGAATAATTAATCATCCCCTGCATCATCCACAATTTGAAGTTGATGAATCTGCTATTATGACAGGAGTAGTCACCCTAGCTTATGCAGCTTACAAATATTGGTTAAATAAGTCAGAACCGTGATTTGGCTGATTAGGATTTCCATGATCAATTAATCAAACAAATCAGGTTTTGAAATTTCTCTTTAAATAAATTCAAAAAGTCAGATACTCAATCATGTCACAAATCGAAACCATAGATTCAAACCCATCAGAAAAAAGCATTGATAACTGGTACTTGGTAACTGTTCGTTCCAAAAAAAGAGAAGTATTTTTGAAATATTTGAATATAGCTATTAGCCAAAATCAACTACAAGACTTGGTAATAGAAATCAAAATTCCCCAAGAAGCAGTTTATCAAGACATCGTTTTATTAAAAACGAGTAATTTCAAAACTGCTTATATACAACTAAAAAATATTGAATGTTTCCAAAATATCGAACGCAAACCCCTAGCACTACAACAAGTAAATAGAATGTTAGGGATTACTTAAAACCTCCAGAAGAAAATAGAGACAGGGAAAGTAGATCAAGATCAAGGGTGAGAGATAAAGAGTGAGAGTTTGAGAAATGGAGTTTTTGATTTTCACACCTCAATTCAGCAGCACCAAAAAATTCCTCGTTCCCTGTTCCCTGTTAAGAGTTCCCTGTTCCCTTGTCATAACGACAATTTTTAACGCCAACCTACTTAGATAATGCAAAAAATAGTAAAAGTTAAACCAAACTCCCAGCAGCAAAAGATTGAAGAATTAGCAGATGGTAGTTTAATTGTACATTTAAAATCACCACCAATAGACGGTAAAGCCAACGAAGAACTAATTAAACTATTAGCCAAAAAATTTGATGTTCCTAAATCATCTATTACAATTAAATCTGGTGTAACATCTAGAAACAAACTCATTACAATTGATAAAAATTAGACATCAATGGTACAGCACCCCCAGAATATCCCAAGCCTGGCTATGGGTAAGGAGGAAGCTGCTTATTGGTTGAGAATGGCTATGCAACGCAAAAGTCCTAAACTGGTATTAATGGCGTTACGGTGTTTGTTGACAGACCCGAATAGATAATAAAAATTATAGAATTGCCTTACTTTGTTATCAGGGACAATGCACGTTATTAGTTTTAGAATCTTAAGAGAGTATGCAGAAAACCATGCAGATTGTCAGGAAGCCCTGAATAATTGGTATACAGCAGTTTTCATGTATTTGTACCACACGCTAATTTTTCTATTCCTTTCTTCCTTTCTTCCTTTGCGTCTTTGCGCCTTTGCATGAGATATAAAATGTGGTTCATTTACCCGAAAATCGCTGTAAGTGCATAAGCAATTGCCAAAATTTGATTAATAATCACACTGACGGTATTCTCCTTTATCCTACATTGTTTTTGATTTACTGACAAGTAAGTTGGGGTGAAACAACCAAAATCTGTAAAGATAAGTAAATACGGAGAAAACATCTAGTAAAGTGATTGAGATATGGGCGCTCGTTTAAGAGTATTTTTAACTCAGAAGGTTAATCAACAGAAGACGAAACTCTGTTAAACCTGATCACTGTGGGTGTGCCACAAAAAGTCAACTAGTCCAAAAACTCAACATAAGTAGATAAACGGAAAAAAACCGACATAAGTAACGAAAAGTAAAGTTCCCTGTTCCCAGTTAAGAGTTCCCTGTTCCCTTGTCATAACGACAATTTTTCACGCCAACCTACTTGTATTTGTAAACATTCACCCAGCAAAACCCAACCATGACCCAAAAATACCACATTACCCTACTACCTGGCGACGGCATTGGTCCAGAAATTATGGCTGTCGCGGTGGACGTGCTAAAATGCGTCAGCAAAACCTTTGATATTAACTTTGAATTTTCCACGGCTTTAATTGGTGGCGCTGCTATTGACGAAACCGGTGAACCCCTCCCCGCTGTCACATTGGATAGGTGTCGGAATAGTGATTCCGTTTTACTCGCGGCTATCGGTGGTTACAAATGGGACTCTCTTAGCGCCAATTTACGCCCAGAAGCAGGTTTATTAGGGCTGCGGGCTGGTTTAGGGCTATTTGCTAATTTACGCCCTGCGAAAATTCTCCCCCAGTTAATTGACGCTTCTAGTCTCAAACGGGAAATTGTCGAAGGTGTAGATATCATGGTCGTGCGTGAACTCACCGGCGGGATTTATTTCGGTAAGCCTAAGGGCATATTTGCAACGGAAACCGGAGAAAAACGCGGTGTAAATACTATGGTTTACAGCGAGTCAGAAATTGAACGTATTGGGCGCGTAGCCTTTGAAACAGCACGAAAACGCGGCGGAAAACTCTGTTCTGTGGATAAAGCCAATGTATTAGAAGTATCTCAACTTTGGCGCGATCGCATTACACAACTTTCCACAGAATATACCGATGTTGAATTATCTCACTTGTATGTAGATAATGCGGCCATGCAATTAGTTCGCGCTCCCAAACAATTTGATACGATTGTTACAGGAAACCTATTTGGTGATATTCTCTCAGATGCAGCCGCTATGTTAACTGGTAGTATAGGAATGTTACCTTCCGCTAGTTTGGGTGCTGATGGTCCTGGTGTTTATGAACCAGTTCACGGTTCAGCCCCAGATATTGCAGGACTTGACAAAGCTAACCCTTTAGCACAGGTTTTAAGTACCGCTATGATGTTACGTTATGCTTTAAACCAGCCAGAAGCAGCAGACTTAATTGAAAATAGTGTTTTAGAAGTTTTAGAACAAGGTTATCGCACAGGGGATATTATGTCACCAGGAATGAAACTTGTCGGTTGTCAGGCTATGGGCGCAGCACTGATACAAATTCTTGAGTTAAAATCACGTTAAAGTATAAATCTGGAAGTTTTAGCATCTATAATGTTAAAAATTTCAGATAAACTGAGAGTGTTAAAGGACAGCAAATCCATAACTTATACAAAAGCAAATTGTGTACGCTTTAAAACAAGAACAGTCTTTGATTGACCCTAATATAATTAAAGCCGCTAGTCAAATTTACTACATCTACTGTCAAGTACATCCAGAAATAGTAGGAAAAGCTACGGGAGTCGCAATTAGTCGAGTGACTCATCGGGGAAAAGTTATTTTTACTCAGTACCCAGTGCTGTTACCACAGGAATGTTTTGTCCCTTTGAATCAAATCGAGTCCTATATGTATTAGTCTTTAGTCCTTAGTCATTAATTAAGAACTGACAATTGACAAATAACAATATGGACACTTTGATTAATATCCCAGTAAATATCATTGTCTTTATTTTGGGAGCATCTCTGGGAAGTTTTATTAATGTTGTGGTTTATCGGCTACCCGCTGGCTTATCCGTGCTGTCGCCTCCCTCCCGTTGTCCGCAGTGCTTAAATAGGTTAAAACCCTATGATAATGTCCCAGTTTTCGGTTGGTTGCGGTTAAAAGGGCGCTGTCGTTATTGTCAAACTAAAATTTCTTGTCGTTATCCACTGGTAGAGACATTAACAGGGATAATATTTTTAATAGTATTTTGGGTTTTTCAATTTTCAATTTTTACCATCGGATATTGGGCTTTTTGTAGTTGGTTATTAGCTCTATCTCTTATAGATTTAGATACAATGACCTTACCCAACTCACTAACTAAATCAGGTTTAATCTTAGGGATAGTCTTTCAGATAGCTGTTGCTTGGTTATCAGAAGGGACTATGGTAGAATTATCCAAACACTTAATGACAGGAATAGCCGGTGCAGCTATGGGTTTGTGGCTGTTTGAGGCGATCGCACTTTTTGGTTCTATGGCTTTTGGTAAAACAGTTATGGGTCAAGGTGACGCTAAATTAGCTGCTATGATGGGAGCATGGTTAGGATGGCGTTATTTACTACTAGCGAGTTTTATTTCCTGCATTTTGGGTGTATTAATAGGAAGTGGAGCAATTATCCTCTCCCGTAGTCAAATGGGACAGAAAATACCTTTTGGACCATTTCTAGCTTTAGGTGCGGTAATTACTGTCTTTAGCGGTGACACTATTTTGTCTCACTATATGAGATTATTTTTACCCGGATATTAACATCAAACTTTTAAATCTTTTTTTGTCTCATGCTGATGATTTTATCAATCCAAATCTTTATCCTTTCTGACTGTAGTTGTGATCACCCCATGAAGATTTTAGATTTTGGTAATATCTAAGCAATCATCCAGGTCAAACCAGTTACAAAAGTCATAATTCTAACCTTCTCAAATCCAAAATCTACAATTCTCAATCTCCACCTCCAGGTCGCTTAATGTCAATCACAATATATTGATCATTTTTGACCTCATACCTAATTAGATCAGATAAAAATGGCAAATAACGAAGAATCACGCGGTTTAAAATCTCTATTGGATTGGTTCGCAAATCGTCGTAAATCAGGAAGTACCAACTTAGAACGTCAAGAACGGGAAATTGCTGATGGTTTATGGCATAAATGCCCTAAGTGTGGTGTTTTGTCATATACAAAAGATTTGAAAGCCAATCAAATGGTTTGCAGTGAATGTGGTTATCATCATCGGGTTGATAGTGATGAGCGTATTCGTCAATTAATTGATGTTAACACATGGAAACCATTAGATGAAAATTTATGTCCAACCGATCCCTTACAATTCCGCGATCGCAAACCCTATATTGATCGTTTAAAAGAAACCCAGGAAAAACTAGGACTGATAGATGCGGTTAAAACTGGGTTAGGGCAAATTAATACCCTTCCAATAGCATTAGGGGTCATGGACTTCCGATTTATGGGTGGAAGTATGGGTTCTGTCGTCGGGGAAAAACTCACCCGCATGATTGAACAAGCTACCCAAAGGCGTTATCCTGTAGTCATTATTTGCACATCTGGTGGTGCGAGAATGCAGGAGGGAATGCTGTCTTTAATGCAAATGGCAAAAATATCCGCTGCCCTACAACGTCACCGAGATTCTAAACTATTATATATTCCCGTTTTAACTAACCCTACCACGGGAGGTGTTACCGCCAGTTTTGCCATGTTAGGTGATATTATCATCGCTGAACCAAAAGCAACAATTGGTTTTGCTGGAAGACGGGTAATTGAACAAACTTTGCGGGAAAAACTCCCTGAAGATTTTCAGACTGCAGAGGACTTACTTAAACATGGGTTTGTTGATGATATCGTCCCCCGTACACAGTTAAAGGCTACTTTAACACAACTGATTGCTCTCCATCAACCTCTCCCCACAACTGCACCAAACATGGTTTTATGGGAAACAATGAAATTAAGTTCCACCGCTGTTGATTAAGAGTTTAGAAGGAAATTAGCTAGTTAAGTATTTGCTAACTTTCCCTAACTAATGCCATATTCTCATGGCATACATACCACCCAGATAAGATTATCGGTGTCCGGTTAAGTCTAGACTTGGGTACTTTTGAGTAAGTTTGATGGGGCTGCAAAATTAATCTATATTAATCTATAGCTAGTTAAGGTAAATACTTTTGTACCACCGTCCAACCGCTCAGAGATACCCAAATAAAGCCTGGTAATAATAACAGATTACAACCAAGATGTAAGGGTCTAGCCCAAGACTTACCCGTACTAATTTGGGTGGCGCTAAAAGCAGATACTAAAACTAATATCACCACTATTAACCCAGCCCCTAAATGTGGAGAATGTCCTAAAGAACCAAAATGTCCCAAAGTACCCACAATACCAACTGCTAACAGGAGTAAGACTAGACTAACCATAGAGATGCCGATGATATAATGCAGCAATAGCATTTGACCACGATGCCAAGGTGATATAATTCCCAGGGGGACTTTGAGAGTAGTTTTAGCCAGTAACATCCAAATACCAGTTATTGCTAAAAACAAGTATGCCATCAAGGATAACCCCATTGACCAAGCGGCTATTTTCCATAACCATAAAAAAGAAGGTAGGTGCATAAAAAAACATTTCAGTTAAGGAAAGTTACTTAGCTTAAAGGCATTTAGCCCATAATACATAATATATAGGCTGGTAAGATAACCAGCCTACAAAAGTCAGATATTAAACAGGCTATACAGTTAACAAACGTGAACTAATTAGGTTGATATCAAGTTAAAAACCTGATAAATATTGATCAACTGATTCCGTTAAATGCTCACGATGTTTAATGAATTTAACCTAAACAGGCAACTCCTGAGCATTACGAATATTTTCCAAAATTAACCCAGAAGTAGTCCGTTTAATCAAACCAGTTAAAACGTTACCAGGACCAATTTCCACAACTTTCTCAACACCATTTTCTGCTAATTGCAAAGAAATTTCTCGCCAACGCACAGGTCCTGTCATTTGTTGAGAAAGACGCTCTTTCAAAGTTTTTGCTTCTGTGGCTGGAATTGGGTCAACATTAGATAAGACTGGGACCGTTGCTGACTGAAAAATCACTGAATCTAAAACTTCTTGAAATTCCGTTGCTGCTGCTTTCATTAAATGGGAATGAAATGCTCCTGAAACCTTTAAGGGAATAGCCTTTCTAGTTTTGACTCCAGACGTGACGGCTTGTACAGCTTCAGGTGTGCCAGAAATTACGACTTGAGCAGGACTGTTATCATTTGCCAAAACCACATTAGGTGTCTCCTTAATAACCTTTTCTAATTCTTCTCGGTCAAAGTTCATTAGTGCGGACATCATCCCGCCAGCAGCACTTTCCATCAGTTCCGCCCGCCGTTTTACTAAGTATAAACCAGCAGACCATTCAAAAACACCTGCAACATAAAGGGCGATATATTCCCCTAAACTGTGACCTGCAACTAAGTCTGGTTGCTGTCCTTTTTCTCGCAATATATCAGCAATTATACTTTCGACGACATATAAACTGGGCTGGGTATAAAGTGTCCGTGATAAGGTGTCAATGTCGCTTTGACAGATATCTATCACAGACCAGCCTAAAATTGCCTCAGCTTGAATAAATTTTTCTTTGGCAGATGGTAGATTTAATAGGTCTACTCCCATGGATAATGCTTGAGAACCTTGTCCAGGAAACACCCATGCAGTTTTAGTCATTTGTTATTAATCAGTTGTCAGTTGTCAGTTGTCGGTTGTTAATGGTCAATTATTTATCTTCCCCATTGGAAAATGGCCGCACCCCAGGAAAGTCCAGCCCCAAAACCAGAGGTAGCAATGATATCATTGGTTTTGATTTTTCCCTCTCGCACCGCTTCATCTAAAGCTAGGGGAATAGAGGCGGCAGAGGTGTTACCATAGTTAGCAACATTGCTGATAACTTTATGTTCAGGAATATTCAAGCGTTCAGCAACGGAATTAATAATTCTTTGATTTGCTTGATGTAATATTAGCCAGTCTATATTTTCCACTCTCAGGTTAGCTACAAATAAGGCTTTATCTATCACTTCTGGAACTTTTTGGACAGCAAAGCGGTAAACTTCTTTTCCATTCATGGTCATAGGCTGATATTTGCCCGTAGATACATGAATATCCTCTGTCAGTTCTACACTAGAGCCATGATAGGACAGATTGAGATATTGGTTTTGAGAACCGTCGCTTTTCAGGGAAAATCCTAATAAGCGATCGCTTTTATTCGCTTGTAATACCACTGCTCCAGCCCCATCACCAAACAATACACAACTGCGTCTATCTTGCCAATCTACCCAGCGAGAGAGGATATCTGCCCCAATTAAGAGTACATTCTGATAAACACCTGTTCTAATGTATTGTGCCGCCGTTACCAAACCGAAGACAAAACCGGAACAAGCGGCGGTTAAGTCAAAGGCCACTGCTTTGACAGCACCTAATTCACTTTGAACACGGCAAGCACTGCCAAAGAGGTCATCAGGGGTAGATGTGGCCAGCAAAATTAAGTCTATGTCCGCTGGTTTAATTCCAGCAGATGCAATAGCCTGTTGTCCCGCAGCGGTGGCTAATAATGTCAGTGAATCAGGGTGTAATGCTAACCGTCGCTGACTGATACCTGTTCTGGAAGTAATCCACTCATCTGATGTTTCCACCAATTGAGTTAATTGTTGGTTATGTAAAACCGTTTCTGGGACTGCTGAACCACTTCCTGTAATTGCTATGCCACTGGCTAAAAAATTTTGCACTTCTTAATATCCTCAGTTGTCAATTGTCAGTTATTAATTGTCAATTGTCTTGTTTGTAAGCATTAATAACGAGTACCAATGACAATTCCAATTTGAGTTCTCAGACTAGGGATTTTCATCCCTAATCTAAAATTGGATGACAATTGACAAATAGCTGTTAGCGATAATTTCCATAGTTGAGAAATACCAACTAACTACTTTCATTTTGGAGAATTTGATATTGGGATTGGAGTCTTGTTAACACCTGATTATCTACAGCTTCCTTAGCCATGCGAATGGCGCTAAAAATAGATGGTGCTTGGGAACTACCATGACCAATAAAACAAATACCGCTGACACCTAAAAGCAAAGCCCCTCCATGTTCAGCGTGATCCATGCGCTGTTTAACGCGCTTGAGGTTGGGTTTTAAAATCGCTGTCCCGATTTGACCATGTAGCCCTTGGGGTAATTCTTCTCGCAGAATTTGCAGAATTACACCTCCGACTGCTTCGGCAAATTTTAGTAAAATATTACCCACAAAGCCGTCACAGACGATCACATCAAATTCACCAGATAATACATCGCGTCCTTCTGCATTACCAGTAAAATTAATTTGAGTATTTTCCCTTAACAATTGGTGGGCGCGAAAAACCACCTCATTACCCTTGGTATCTTCTTCGCCAATATTCAATAAACCTATTTTCGGGTTTTCTGTTCCCAAAACATACTGACTGTAAATTGAACCCATGACTGCAAACTGTTCTAAAAATTTAGGGCGACAGTCTACATTCGCACCGACATCCAGTATCATTACTGGTTTACCGGCTTTGATGGTGGGGAATACTGTAGCAATAGCCGGACGGTCAATTCCCGGTAATCTTCCTAACCGCAGCAAAGCCGAGGCCATGGCCGCCCCAGAGTGTCCCGCAGAAAATACCGCATCTGCCCGTTTATTTTTAACTAAATCCATCGCTATATTAATTGAAGATTCTCGCTTACGCCTAACTGCGTTGAGAGGCTCTTCATCCATAGCGATCGCTTCCTTAGCAGTAACAATCTCCAAGTCCGCCATATTAGTTTTTGGCGGTATTACAGCCTCAATTCGTTGGGGATCTCCAACCAATAATATTTTAACACCCAATTCTTCTCGCGCCCGCAGTGCGCCAGCGACGATTTCATCGGGTGCATGATCTCCCCCCATTGCGTCAATTGCGATTCTTACACCAGTCGATCCCATTGCTCAGAGCTTATAGAAACCTTACAAATTTTATCAGATTGCAATACTTAAAAATTGAAAATTCTCAAAAAAGCCATCAGAAATTATCGGGAAGTAGGTTCAAAACCCTAGAATCAAAATCTAGATAGCATCAAAGCACGGTAAGCACACAACAACGACTACTGGTACAACCCGCTTTTAGGCATCTGGTAGTTAGGGAAAATGTCTGATAGCCCAGGATCTCCATGATTGTAGAATTACAACAGAAAATTACTCACCAATGACCCATTACCCATTACCAGCCCCAACTAGATAACTAGTAACTTGAGTTATTAATTAACAATCGTGTTAGCATTATTAGCATTAATGACAGAATTAGGCTGTGGATATCCATAAATTTGCATAAATCTTTATTAGCAGGCATTAAATCTACCTATCTTCTACCTATCTTTACTAAAATTACGGCACTTGAAAGAATAAACATGATATTTACACTTCCCAATAAGTACAACTTCTTAGGCCGGTTTTACCGATTAACCAGTATCAGCGTTCTTAGTAACATGATGGTTCCCTTAGCTGGTTTAGTAGACATTGCTTTTTTAGGACATTTAACAGATATTCGACATTTAGCAGGAGTAATTTTAGCAACTATTCTCTTTGATTATCTTTATCGAGTATTAAAATTTCTCCGTTCTAGCACTAATGCCATTACCGCTCAAGCAGTAGGCAAAAATGATGATCAGGAAGTAATTTTAGCTGGTTTACGCAGTGGTTTAATTGCTTTATTCCTGGGTTTAATTATTATTTTATTACAATATCCTTTACAAAAAATTGGCTTTTTTATTTTAAGTGGTTCTTCAGATATCGAAGCTGCTGGAGTTGATTATTTTTATGCACGAATTTGGGCTGCACCAGCTGTACTACTCAATTTTGTTTTATTCGGTTGGTTTTTAGGCCGAGAAATGAACTGGGTAGTCTTATTAATGTCAATTGTGGGTAATGGTTCTAATGTATTATTAGATTATTTAATGATTTTTCAATGGGGTTGGGCAAGTACAGGAGCAGGTTTAGCAACAGCATTAAGCCAATATTTAGCCTTAATTGTCGGCTTAATATGGATGGTTTTTACTATTCCTTGGCAAACCGTACCAGCCGCTATTAAAGAATTATTTGATTGGGTAGCTTTGCAAAAAACTGTTGCTTTAAAAGGTAATATTTTAGTTCGTTTCATATTATTGGTTTCTGTCTATTCTATCTTTACTAATTTAAGTGCAACCATGGGAACAAATGTCTTAGCACAAAATGGTTTATTATTACAAATTGCTCTTTTAAGTCAGTTCACAATTAATGGTGTCGGACTAACAGTGCAAACTATGACAGCTAATTTTAAAAGTAAAGGTAATACCAAAGAAATGATACCTTTATTGATAGTTGCTGGACTGACTAGTTTGGTCATAGCATTAGGTTTTTCTGGTACATCTATTTTATTTCCTGATCAGATATTTGGACTATTAACTAATCATGCAGAAGTTAATCAAGATATTAATCAATATACGATTTGGTTACTTCCTGTTTGTGTAGTTACAGGTATAACTTTTGTTTTAGAAGGTTATTTTATCGGTTTAGGAGAAGGTGCAACTTTGCGGAATGTGGTATTATTATCTTTTGCAGTAGGTTTCATGCCACTAGTAATTGCTGCCTGGTATTTTCATAGTAATCATTTATTGTGGTCTACTTTAGTCTCTTATATGGCAGGTAATATGCTTTTACTAGCTGTATCTATCCCCCGAACCTTGAAAGATGAAAGTTTACAAAATCAGCCATTAATTTCTAGTTAATAGTTGAGAGTTTTCTCCTTTTCTCGTTCCCAGTCTCCAGACTGGGAATGCTCTCCTAGAGGTTCTACCTCCCGTATTTTCGAGACCGAGCCTCTGGTTCTGCATTCCCACACGGAGCATAAGAATGAACCAAAATCGAGAATCTAGAAACAATCCTATAAACTTCTGGGGAAGTGTGTATCTAACCAATTAACTAAATCAGATATTCCTGAAAAGTCTAAAAACTCTTCTCCCAATATTTCTAACTGTTCAGTAGGTAATAAACGAATCCGTTCCACTATAAATGAATCCATTTCTCCAAATCGCCGATTTAATTGACGATTTAAAAAACGAAAAGCTTCTTTCTGTTCTCCCTTTTGCAAAATATCCTGGTAAATTACAGATTCTTGCATAATATCCTCGCTCAATAATTGACGAATTAGATTTTTCTCAAACCGTAAACCTGCTAAAATCTCTGTGTAAGCAGCAGTATTCTGTCTGGCTGGTACATCTGTAATTTTAGCAATTTCTCTGGCAACCTGGGATAATAATTCTGGTGCGGAATTTGTTTTTGTTAATGGTGCTAATGGAAGTAATGCGGGGTTATTGAGAAACAAATCTGAATCTTGTTCCCACATTCGGATAACTCGATAGCGATGATGTGTCATTTCATCAATATAAGCCTCGGTAAAAGCGATTTCATTAGTTGTTTCCTGCAAGAAAATCACCACTTGGGTAACAGGTAAATTATATTGTCTAACTAATCTGACAAAATAATCTAACATTCTTAACGGAATGGGAGTTTCTGATTTGGTGTTCGTTTGAAATTCTAGATGTAGGATTCTGTTTTTTGTTTGCAGCAATATAACGGAATCTGCACGAATAGGTTCAATGCTGAGTTCAGTTTTTAAGACTTTGATTTTTTCGACTGTTTCCGGTAGCAACCAGTTGGCAAAATCAAGAGGATATTTTTCCGCTAGGATTTTACAGACATTATCAAAACTCACAATTTACACCCTGATTCACAATTTTCTAATTTATGGGACGGGGAAACCCCGCCCTGTTGAGGTGAAATTACAGCAGTTCTCGGTATTATGAAGTACAGATATTAATGATAAAACTCTTGTGGTGCGGGCATCTTGCCCGCATAAGGTGTACCTGACTCAACTGAACTTGCTGTAAACTAACTTAACACCCAATTTACCAATGTTCTCACACCGAAACCAGTCGCCCCTGCACCGTTATAACCGTGTTCCTTATCAGCCCACACAGGACCGGCAATATCTAAATGCGCCCAGGGAGTATCCTTAACAAACTGTTTGAGAAACAAAGCAGCGGTAATAGAACCGCCATAACGAGGTCCAGTATTTTTCATGTCGGCAATACCGGATTTCAGCCCGTCAAAATATTTATCTTCCATTGGTAAACGCCAAATTTTCTCACCGGCTGTTTCTGCGGCTGTTTGGAGTTGGGAGGCCATAGCATCGTCTGGTGTAAATAAACCAGCAATATCTTCACCCAAGGCCACCACACAAGCACCTGTAAGGGTAGCTAAATCAACGATCGCATCTACACCCAATTTATCAGCATATACCAAGGCATCAGCCAAGGTTAAACGCCCTTCAGCATCGGTGTTATTCACTTCGATGGTTTTACCATTTGAAGCGGTTAAGATGTCTCCAGGGTGCATAGCCTTACCGCTAATCATGTTTTCGGTGACGGCTGATATAAAGTGAACCTCTACATCTGGCTTTAATTGTCCAATGACTTTAGCAGCGCCCAGAGTAGCCGCAGCACCACCCATGTCAATTTTCATGGTTTCAATACCGCTACCTGCACCCTTAATATTTAAACCACCAGAATCGAAAGTTAAACCTTTACCAATAATAGCCAACTTGCGTCTAGGTGTGGTAGCTGGTTTATAAATTAGGTGAATGAATTTAGGAGGTAACTCGGAAGCCTGGGCTACTCCTAAAAATGCCCCCATACCTAATTTTTCACATTCTGCCTGTTCTAGAATCTCTAATTCTAACCCATATTCGTGAGCGATCGCCCCAGCAGTTTCGGCCATAGTAATCGGTGTCACTGCATTAGCTGGGGCTGCTACTAACTGCCGTGCTAAAATAACTCCAGAAACAATTTGATCAGCGCGGGTAATAGCCGCTTCTTGTCCTGCTAAACCCAGTAAATCAATAGTTTCAATATTGGGGCTTTTATCTTCTGGTTCAGACTTAAAGCGAATATCTTGGTAAAGTGCTAATTCTATGCCTTCAGTAATAGCTTGGGCTGTAGCGGCTGGATCATTGCTCCATAGTGGTAAACTAATTCCCAGGGTTTTAGTTTTCTGCTTTTTAGCGGTGCGTGCAACTGTGGCCGCAACTCGTCGCAGGGTTTCTAATTGTAGTGCCTCTGGTTTACCTAAGCCCACTAAAATCACCTTTCGCACCAAATTACCCGCCCCTACCCTCGTAAAGATGGTACTATTGACTTTACCAGTAAATTCTTCTTCAGCAATTAGTTCTGTGAAGATTCCAGCCAATTTCTGGTCTAAAGTTGCCAAATCACCGGTTAATTGTACTGCATCTTCAAATAAGCCAATTGCTAAAGTATCGCCCGTCCAGTCCAGTAAACTCTTATCCGTAGGTTGAATCGTCATTTTTGTAAGTTCTGCTTATCTTCCTTCTTGTACCAGTATTGCTCAAATTTTCTGAATTATGCAGGTTTCATGCAACGTTTTCACAATCTGGTAAAATTGGAATAGAGTTGAAAAATTCCCAATTTACAAAATTTTATCAATTTTTGGTAGTCTGTTGCTCAAAAAAGGATCAAAAAACTATTAAAATGTCTCAAGAAACAACCCCACCCCAATTACCACCAACAAGTGCTATTGAGAATGTTACCAATGTAGCATTTGAAAATTGGTTTGAATATCCAGTCAGGGCCCAACCCCATCACACGGACTATGCTGGTATTGTTTGGCACGGTACTTATTTAACTTGGATGGAAGAAGCACGGGTAGAATGTTTACGTTCTATCGGCATTGAATTTGTGGATTTAGTAGCTTTAGGTTGTGATTTACCCGTAGTGGAGTTGTCAATTCGTTATCATCGTTCCGTGCAATTAGGGATGCCAGTTATAGTAAAAACACGCATGAACGAGGTAACGGGAGTGCGTATGAACTGGGATTATACTATTGTTTCTCCTGATAACCAGGATTTATATATTACCGCCCAGGTGACGTTAGTGGCTTTAGATCGGGAAAAGGGTAAAATTATGCGTCAGTTACCACCTGCATTTCAAGATGCTTTAGCAAAAATATCAGGTTCTCGGAAAATTGGGTGATTAGTGATCCAGGCAGAATTAAAGATGATACTTGAGAATTTTTTGAGATGGCAAACATCTTCTAGAAGCGATCGCTCTGGCAAAATGACAAAGTAGAGTTTTTTTCTCTGCGTCCAACCCTTAACAAAATTACTAACCACGCAAGTATCAAGCAGATAAGCCATAATTAAAATTCTATTTCTTTAGGTGGTAATAGTTCATCTTGATAAGTTTCAAAGACTATATTTTCTGTTATACCTTGACGCTGCGTAATTATTTCTGGACAAGCAGTGGGTTTAGTTTGTAACAACTTCGCAAAAACATAACTTTCAGTAATTCCTTGGGGTGTTTTGTGAAAGTTCTATTTTCCGTTTTTATAGCTTCCTTGACATGATAAGTTTACATTATATATTACAGGACTTACGCAAAATATCTCTCAAACCCTCTTTTCTTCGTTCTCTTCGTTCCTATCCCTGACGGGACGCTCCGCGAACGTGGTTCATTATTCCGTGACTTGTGCGTAAGTCCTATATTATTAATAATCCTTTTAACCCACATTCCGCACCCTCAACTGTCACAGATCAAAAAAGCCCTTAAAGTAGTACATAAAAACTAAAGATAAATTAAAGAGAAAGAAGTTTAATGAGAATAAGTAGCATTAAAAGGGAAATGGTGTGAGAAAGTGAAACTTGGTAACAAAAACAAAAGAAAAAAATGAATTGATAACCAAATAAGAAATAATTACAACAGAAATAATAGAGGAAACTGTTGCGAAAATAAAACCTCAAGAAATAGAAATTCAGAACATAGACCATCTAGGGATAGTAGCAGGAATAATAGATTCAATAGGAATAGTAGAAATAATAAATGAATTAATAGGAGTCGAAAAAGGCGAAAAAGTAAATGCAGGTCAAGTAGTAAAAGCCATGATAATCAATGGGTTAGGATTTGTCTTTAAACCGTTATATATGTTTCCCGAATATTTTCAAACTATCGCCTGTGAACATCTAATAGGAGCAGGAGTAAAACCAGAATGTCTCAACGACGATAAACTGGGAGAGTCATGGATAAATTATTTATAAAAGGATTAGATACAATATTTTTTATCATTGCTTTAAAATTTGCGCTGGATTTTTCAATGCTTTCAGTGTATTCATTTAGTTGAATATAACAATGAAAAACACATCTCTAATTGGACTCAAGATAGAGATCTTATTTTGAATCTTTTACCAGATGATTGTTTTTGTTACTATCAATTAGCCACTTAATTCTTCTCTAAATTAATTGAATTAATATGAGATTTAGGAGCTAATATTTTTGATTTATAGCTCTATTTTCCTATGTCTATAATTTTGTTTTTCACTTCAATTTATTAGTCTAACTTATAAGCCCTATCTTGAATACTTTCATTTGTTTATCTATTGACTCTTCTGGGTGGTGTTTATTCTTATTGCTCCTTATTGAGAATGGGTTTTGATCCTATTTTTGGTGTTTTTCTCTTTCGACAATGTATTTTTTCGCTAATATGTGATTTTTTAGCCTCAGTTCTCTTTATTGTTTCCGTAATTTACCTGTGTGACAGCTAAGGGTGCGGAATGTGGGTTGTAATAACATTTCTCCAGGATGGGTAGGAAGACCATGGGTTGGGATGTTCATAAATGTGATTAATACCTCAATGATAATCTACAATTGCCACGGCATCTGCCCCTAATTCTCGCCAAAAAAAGCAAATTCGATATTGATCATTAATCCGAATACTATACTGACCTTCTTTATCACTTTTTAATGCTTCTAGACAATTACCTGGGGGAATTTTTAAATTTTCTAGTGGTCTGTCAAATAAATTTTGACGGATAAAGAAGAAATGAACCACGAAGGACGCAAAGAGCGCGAAGGAAGAAGGAAGAGGAAAAATTTATTTACCCGTCAATTAGTTCTTGACAGACTACTAGGCTTGTAACTGAGTCTAATTGATCTAGTTTACGAACTGTACGCTTCCAAAGGGATGAGGGACAGGTTTTTCGAGCAGCTTTAGAATCTTTACCATCGAAAATGTCTTGTGTACCCAAGTTCTTGAAAGCATGAATCATTTATAAACGTTGGTTTTACTGCTTTGAATAATTTGATAAATAAAAACCCTATATATATGGGCGCACACTTTTCCACTCATAACATAAGCATAGTCGAAACTGAGAACTTTGTCAATAAATAATTTTTTAAACAGGCTTTAAAAAAATCGGCTTTAAAAGAGAATTGAGGGGTTGACATTTGATTTTAAATTTGTTATCATGATTTCGATAAGGAAGAACTATCATAAAATAATTAATAAATATAAATCATGTCAAAACAAACACTGGGATTAGAACAAAATTTGTATGATTATTTACTTTCAGGTTCCCTGGGAGAAGCGGAAATTTTAGTGGCTTTACCCGCAGATGGGAAAATAGTCGCTTGTGATGTCAAGAGTATACAAGTATAGCCCGTCGTTATTGGCAAGCAGCGGGAGTAGCTGATAAAATTGACTTGCTGCACCTGCAAGCGAGTTTACAGAATAATCTTTAATTCTAAAGGGCAAATTAACACTTTTTTCAGAAATTTCGATCACCGTAACATCTCTACATATATTCCCTGTGGTGTTGTTGATTAATGCAATGATTTTTTTCACGCAGAGACGCGGAGAGTGACAAACAATGCTCTCGATTTTAATTATTCTTTACTAATAACATCCGCGTTTCTATTGTTTCCCAGATTTGTTTTGATACACTTAATGCTGCTTCTTTACATTGAATAATTAAGTAATTCGCGTAGAGGTATTGATCTAAGTCTTTGATTTCTTCTTCAGATAAATTAACCATTTCTGGGGTGAGATTAAAACCATTGAGTAATGTTTCTCTCAACTGTTCAGCAAAAGCTTGACGCACTTTTTGTGGTTGTTGATCATCAGGTATTTTAGCTTTTAGTGTTTCTAGTTGAGCAAGTAACAAAGTAAAGTTGAGCTTTTGATTAAAGATTTGTAATTTTTCAATTTCACCGATTTTATCAATGGCCTTGGCGAGGGCGTAGGCGTTGGCGAGGGCGTAGGCGTTGGCGAGGGCGTTGGCGAGGGCGTTGGCGTAGGCGAGGTCGTTGGCGTTGGCGATCGCAACTGCACGTTTCCCAACTGGTTTATAATTACCTGGAGATCCTACTGTGACATTTTCCGCCCAATTGAATAAAGCCTGTAATTTTGGGGTATTAATATATTTTTGTACTTCCTTTTCCATTAATAACAATAAATCATCTGCACCACCCCGCATAACCCCCGCAACTAATAAAAATACCTCTTTCCAGCGTTTATCTGTCAGATGTTCAGTCACTAATTTTTCAACTAGGCGATTATCATAAATATGCTGTGCTGTTAAATATTCCTGTAGAGTCAAATGAGAAAAAGAAAAAACATCTCTAGCACGTTCGACTAAAATTCCTTGTTCAATGGTAATAGCATCCAAGATTTTCCCAACATCTAAATTTTTCGGTGCATTATCATTATTATCTAGAACTTTTTGAATTTGATTTAAAACTTCTGGCTGGGAGAAAAATAACTTATCTGTTGCAAAATTATCATAAGCAATTTCAGCCAACATGATTTTTTCTAAATCAATCCCAAGTTGAAGATAAATTGGTTCATAAGGTAATCTCTTTTCTGCGGCCCATCTTCTCAACAATATATCTAAAGCATTACCATATAATGTAGCTTTCTTTTTTGGTAGATCTTGAGATTCATCATACTCTAAACAGAGGAAAGTTAATAATAAGGGAGTTCGGGCTAATTCTTTGGTAGCTTCTTGAGTGTTAATTTTATTCCAGCATTTTTGGTCAGTTCCTAATTGTTTATCTACTTGTGAATAAAACCAGTTTTTAATAAATTGTTGAATTTGCTGATCATTAAAATCCGCAATAATAAATTCTTTGAAGTTTTGGAACTTTTGACGATAAGCAGCAGTCCGACAGGAAATAACAAATTTATTTTGCTTATATTCCTTAACAAATTTTTGTATTTTATCAATTACTAGCTCAAAATTTTTATTAGGTACTTCGTCTAATCCATCTAATAAAAGTAATAATTTACCTTGTCGTAATAATTGATTAGTAAATTCTTTTGCTAATGGCAATTGACATGATATAAATTCTTGCTCAATAATATTGTATATATTAACTTCATTTGTGGTAAATTGTTTAAGTTCTAGTAAAACAGGAATAATTTCTCCCTGAATTTGTCCAGATTTACCTTTGAGTGCTTCCAGTCCTATTTTCCTTAGAAAAGTAGATTTACCTGCACCCGGTTGTCCCAATATCATTAAATGTGCATATTGGTTAGCAATTGTTATTCCATTTTCTCTTGCAGATTTTTCATTAGTCAATCTGGGACTACCATTGTGACGATAATTTTTTTCTAAAGCTGTTACTGATTTAAAATTCCTCATCTCATCAGGTTGTAAACATTGAACTTCTGTATAAATATCATCTAAATTTACAGGTTGTGACATTCCCAAAACTCGCAACCGATTATATCGCTTTTGATAGTTAAGAATGTATTGTTTAGATGCTTGATAAATTAATTTTTTGGTTTTCTGATCTAAGTCACTTCCTAAAATTTTAATATACAATTGAGAAAAATGATTAACTGCTTCATCAGGTGCAACTTCCGGTGATCCCACTAATTGATCTAAACTAACATTATTTACGCCAGATAATTCTAATGAATTTAATATATCTGTTGCTGAACCTTCCACAACTACAACACGGCTCATTGTTCCACCTAAAGGTTTTAAAGACAAGTTTTGTAATTCTTGAATTGTATTACCTATAACTTCAGAAAGTTGATTTTTTCGCCGTTCAATTAATGCTTGTCTATAAGCAGTAGGTGAAGGAAAATTCCCAGGTTCAAGCATTGGTAAGGCTTGGTTATTCCTGAGTTGATTTTCATCACCCAATGTCATAATTACCCGTATCTTTTCATCACCCCTTGCATTCATTAAAAATTCTTCCAGCAAAGGGTCTATTTTACTAATTTGGTCTTCTTTAAGGTTCATATAGTGCAGTTGGTATTTGAACTAAACCTTTACCTTGACGTTCCTTATCCAGTCCTAAATTTTGACAATTAGAAAGCAATTCATTAAATAAATCCAGGTATGTCATTGTTGGATATCTCTCTAATATTAACGCAGCCACACCAGAAACAATGGGTGTGGCCATAGATGTGCCATTCCATGCTTCATATCCTCCACCCTTAACACTAGAATAAACTCCTTTCCCCGGTGCGACTACATAAGGAACATTATAAGATTGATAGTCATTTGTGATGGTAGTGTTACCGCTAAAAGATGCAACTTCATGATTATTATTGATAGCACCTACCGAAAGTGAACCTTTACAGTTACCGGGTGTACGAGAACGGTTAAATCCGTCATTACCTACAGCACAAACGGGTAATATACCTATGGCTGTTAACTCATCAATTAAAGAATTAAATAGCTTAAAATGATCTGCTGGTAAAGAAGATTCACCCGCAGAAATATTAACTATATTGATTTCTGGTTGCAATGCTAACCAATTAAACCAAGATATCCAATCTGAGAGATTACATAGACCGTTAGGAAACATAATACTGTTGATGATTTGTGCTTCTGGTGCAACACCAACTTGATTTCCACAAATTAAACCTGCAACATGAGTACCATGTCCAACTGTATCTTCAAATGGTACGGTTTGAATCTCCTGTGTTCTGGGATTTAAACGATAAGATGCAATTACTTTACCTTCTATTTCTGGGTGGTTTGCTTCTATACCTGAATCGAGAACTGCAACAGTTATTCCTTTACCTGTGCCTGTAAATCCCCTTTGACGTGCTGTAAGAAGAGATATTGCTTCTAAATGCCAAAGATCATTTTGATCTATTGTGTCTCTTGTCCCTGTTAAATTTCTTTCTGGCTGAATTAACTCTATTGGGAAATCGCGTAAAATTAAAGCATTAGGTAAATCTTGCCGTAGTTGTTCTACTTCCTCATCAGGGATATCAACAACTTTAGCACCTGTAATATTTGAGTAGGTGGGATATTGGGTAATTGTATCTGCATCTTCTAAATAACTGGTAATTTCTTGATATCCAGAATCTTCTTGCCAAAAATTCACCACTTCTGCAACTTGGGAGGAACGACTT
The DNA here is from genome assembly GCF_014697585.1 of Dolichospermum sp. FACHB-1091. Taxonomy (GTDB): domain Bacteria; phylum Cyanobacteriota; class Cyanobacteriia; order Cyanobacteriales; family Nostocaceae; genus Dolichospermum. The sequence goes on from NZ_JACJSB010000012.1 coordinate 118,883, forward strand.
TCGGGGGTGAATTTTCTCGATGCTAATTTTAAAGAACGTGCTACTGATGTCGTCTTAGGACGAATAATATAAACAGTCATCAAGAACCCCTCAACCAACTATTGTTATGCAACCTACTAACATAGTAGCAAAAAAAATCGGCTTTAAAAGAGAATTTAGGGGTTGACATTTGATTTTAAATTTGTTATCATGATTTTGATAAGGAAGAACTATCATAAAATAATTAATAAATATAAATCATGTCAAAACAAACCCTGGGATTAGAACAAAATTTGTATGATTATTTACTTTCAGTTTCCCTGCGAGAAGCGGAAATTTTAACCCAACTGCGTCAAGAAACCGCTCAAATGCCAATGTCCCGAATGCAAATATCACCTGAACAGGGACAATTTATGGCTTTGTTAATTAAAATCTTAGGAGCAAAAAAGACACTAGACGTAGGTGTATTTACTGGCTATAGTTCCCTGGTAGTTGCTTTGTCCTTACCCGCAGATGGGAAAATAGTCGCTTGTGATGTCAGTGAAGAGTATACAAGTATAGCCCGTCGTTATTGGCAAGCAGCGGGAGTAGCTGATAAAATTGATTTGCATATTGCACCGGCTTTAGAAACATTAGATCATTTATTGACAGTAGGAGAAGCAGGGACATTTGATTTTGCGTTTATTGATGCTGATAAAGGTAATTATGAAAATTATTACGAGCAGTGTCTTAAATTAATTCGTAGTGGTGGACTAATTGCCATTGATAATGTACTGTGGTCAGGTAAAGTAGCAGATCCAGAAATACAGGATAATCAAACTAATAAAATCCGGGGTTTTAATCGCAAATTACACCAAGATTCCCGAATTACCATAAGTTTAGTTCCCATAGCAGACGGATTAACCTTAGCGATGAAAAATTAGGAAAATTAAGCCCATGGAAGAACTACTTACCCTCAAAGAACTTCTACACCAAGGTAATATCACAGAAGCCTTGTTAATTGTCGAAGAATTAGAAGAAATGAGCAAATCTGATAAACTGAATAAAATATTTAGCTATGGCATCATTTTACTTTTACACCTAATTAAACAAACTGCTGAAAATCGCACCACTAGGTCCTGGAATCTTTCTATTCGCAATTCCGTCAAGCAAATTCAACGCAGTAATTCTCGTGAAAAAGCAAAAGGAACTTATATGAGTGAAACAGAATTAGCAGCAACTCTAGAAGATGCTTATGATTTAGCATTAGAAAAAGCAGCCATTGAAGCTTTTGAAGGTCAATATGAAGCAGAAGAATTAAACCAATTAGTCGAACGACAAGAGATCATCAAAAAGGCCATGAATTTAATTTGGGAACGATAAATAAGATCCCCGACTTCTTTTTTATAGCTAAACTAGGAATATAACTTGAAAATATCAAATACAATTACAATGTCTAATCATCCTTCAGTTATAAGTGTCTCCTCTGAAATTATGAGTGGTACTCCTGTTTTTACAGGAACAAGAGTTCCTATACAAACACTCTTAGATTATTTAACAGCAGGAGATTCAATAGATGATTTTTTAGATGGTTTTCCCACTGTTACCAGAGAACAAGTCATTACATTCTTAGAAGAAGCAGGAAAACAAATGATTAACAAGGTAGCTTAGGATGAAACTGCTTCTAGATGAGTGTATTGACCGCAGGTTAACTAAGGAATTTGTAGGTTATAAAATCAAAACAGTTCCCCAAATGGGATGGGCAGGAACTAAAAATGGTAAACTACTGGCTTTAGTAGAACAAGAATTTGATGTTTTTATTACGGTTGATAGAAATTTATCTTTTCAGCAAAATTTGTCTCAGTTTAATATTGCTGTAGTTGTTTTACAAGCATCTTCTAATAGACTAATTGATTTGAAACCTTTAGTTCCCAAGATTGTAGATATTTTATCTACTTTAGTAAAAGGTCAAGCTGTAGTTGTTAGTCTTGAATGATCAGGAACAATGAAGCGCACCGAATGTATCGCTCCTAACTCTACACTAGAAATGCGATGCAACTGCTTTACTAAATAAACTTCAAATAAATATAGATTCAACGGTATCCGCATTTTGGCTATATATTTGAGGGTTAGCATTTGCTAGGGTGACTTTATAATTTCTGATTTTAAACATAGGAAATAAAGTTCTAATAGCAGGTGGATTTTCCAGGAATTCACCTAAATTATCAGAAAATTCGTCTTCATTTTCATAAAAAGATATTGTTTTATGATTGTTAGGCTGAAATAATTGTTCGGAATTAAAGTAAACCTTTCCTACCTCTAATTTTCCGGTATTGACATAACAATCTAAAATGAAAAAATCTATTATTGGGACATTATCTAATTTTAAACCAGAAAAAATAGGGAAATTGGTAATTACAACTCTCACAATTTTTTTATTTTCGATATTCCCAATATCATCTTTAAAATCTTCTTTGTTAGCCAAAATGTAATCCGTCTTTCTATTCACTTGTTTTGCACCATCTCGAAGTCTATTTATAGCATCATGACGGCTTCTTGAATCCATAGGAAATTTAATACATTTTATTTCTCCAATTAAAATGGAATTTTTTGTGATTAAAATAAGATCAATTTCTTCATGATTTCCTTTTCCGTTAGAGAATGTTTTTCTTTGAGGAATTTTAAAGAAAAACTTCTTATTATTTAGAGCTTTTTTTAAAGTATTTATTATATAATCTTCAAAAAAACTTCCCCTGTCATCAAGAGAAAATCCACCTTCTTTGATCCATTCATCAACTAAATATATAATTTGCGGATTACGTAAGCTTAAAATAGGAAAAAGATAATAAATTCCATCCTTTATGAAAGGCTTTTTCCATAAATCATATCTTTCATCAGAGAGCTCAAGTAAGTTTAAAAAACTTTCAATTTGTTTATTAGAAAAAGTTGTTTTGCAAGCTAGATATTTTTTCAAATCATTAATTTTTATATGATAAGCAAATTGATCAAGATATGAAAAATTATTTATTTCAGATTTTTTATGTTTTATTTCAGATACCTTGTGTAATAAATTTTTTATTTCTGCAAATAGAGACAATAGATTATTCAACGATAAGTTACTTAAATTAGGTAATTTTATATTTTCGAGAAAAGAGTAATATGCTGTCATTTCAGCATGAAGATACAACTCTTCTGTCATAGAATCTTTATCCTGACCTTTGGATAATTGATATTTTATCATACCACCTTCCAAACTAATAGACTTTAATCGCTTATGTTTTTTAAACAATCGCAAATGATTAAAATATTGCTCACGTAATTTAGCATCTTTATCTAAATTAGATTTAATAGTAATACGAAATGCAGAGATATTCTGTTGTAGTCTAAAATTTCCTATTCTTAGGATAATTGGATATTCCTCATTTTGATATTTTGTAAAAATATTGTTGTTAACAGTATCAATAAAGATGTAACCATCCTCCCAAATAGCAGAATCATAACTATCCTTTATATTGGAATACAAACTACTTAAAGTCCAAATTTTTAAAATATTTTTTATGACTTTCTGCTCATCATTAAATTTGGTGTCTTCATGAATATGAATATGTTTAAAATATTTAATATAGTTCAATATAATATTGAGTAAATCTATTGGCATTTCTATAGACGATATAGCATTTGAAGGTTCAAAAATATCAGATTGTATTTTGTATTTTAAATAGTCCTTAAAATCATATGACTCTCTATTTGATATGTCAGAAAATATTTTATCTTCAATATTAGAAAGCGAATAATTAGCTAGTGAGATGAAATATTTTATTAATTCTTCTATTTTACAATTATTCTCATTGAGAAGATTTTTGAAAATTTTATAATAATCAACGTAATATGGATGAAAGAAAACTGTGCTTAATCCTGTTGTTAATGCAACATAATCAATACTATCGTTACTTTCCAATACTTCTAGAATTTCTTTTTGCACAAGTTGATAGTCAAATTTATCATTGAAAGGGTTATAACAAGGATCTTTTTTAAGTTTACTTATTATCCAATCTGGCTTTTTATTTGACATTTGTTTAATTCCTATTTTTCTAAATTATTAATGAAATCAACGAAAGCATTTGAGTAATTGTAGGGTTGGTAAATTACTCAGCACCATTGTGAACCATGAGCAACGTATACATCAGTTATATAATCAGATTGCAATTTATTTTATGGCTTACGCCATGCTATTAGCAACTCCTACTTAGGAATGTGAATCAAATAAATTGTAAAAGTAGAGTGTTTATAGCCCTTGCGGGCATAATTTTGCTAGAGCAAAGCGTAACGCACCATTCCATGTTAGATCAGAATTGCAGGTTATTAAATTAAATTTGCATTCCTTAATAAATTATATGCTAAATCTCCAATTTCTCACCCCGAATAGCATAATCTAATAATTCCATAGGGTGCATAATAGAAATAGTTTTACCTGGTAAATATTTACTAATTTGCAAACTACAACCAGGGTTAGGAGAAGCAATTAAATCAGCGCCAGTATTTAATAAATTTTGGGCTTTTTGTTTACCTAATTCTTCCCCAACTTCCGGTTGTAACATATTATAAACACCCGCACTACCACAACACAAAGCTGCGTCTATGGGTTCTTTTAAAGTTACTCCTGGAATTTGTTTTAACAGTTGACGGGGTTGGACACTAATTTTCTGACCATGTAATAAATGACAAGCATCTTGATAAACTAAAGTCAGATTTTTCTCAGTCAGAGGTGAAAGTTTAGCAGTTAAACCGATATTAGCTAAAAACTCCTGTGAGTCTTTTACTTTCGCGGCAAATATTTTTGCTTTTTCTGCATATTCGGGATCATCTGCTAAAATATGACCATATTCTTTCAAAGTATGACCACAACCAGCAGCATTGATAATCACAAAATCTACATTAGTATCAGCAAAACTATCAATCATTTGTCTGGCTAAATTTTTCGCTTGTTCCGTTTGTCCCTGGTGTTCAGGAAGCGCCGCACAACAACCTTGAGACTTAGGAATTACCACCTCACAACCATTAGCAGTTAAAACTCTAACAGTCGCTTCATTGACAGGAGAGAAAAACAGCCTTTGTACACATCCTAAAATAACACCAACGCGATATCTTTTTTCACCATTCGCTGGGATGATATCTGGTAAATTATTCTGGAAAGATTTAAGAGTAATTTCCGGTAAAATAGATTCCATAGCAGCTAACCGGGGAGATATAGCCTTAATTAAACCAGTTGCTTGTAATAACTTAGAAATCCCTAACTTTTGATAAACTAATAAAGGAAAAAGTAAAATTCTTAAAAGATCAGGATTAGGAAACAGAGAAAAAATCAATTGTCGAACTAACTTATCAGGTAAACTGCGATGATAATTTCTTTCTACTTGATGTCTAGTAGCCGAAATCAACTTATCATACTGCACACCAGAAGGACAAGTAGAGACACAAGCTAGACAACCCAAACAAGAATCAAAATGTTCAACAGTAGCGGTATTTAAAGCAATTTCCCCCTCATTAATAGCATCCATTAAATAGATACGTCCTCTAGGAGAATCCATTTCCTTTCCTAATACCCGATAACTAGGACAAGTAGACAGACAAAAACCACAATGAACACAACTATCAATTAACTTAGGATCAGGTGGATGATTACCATCAAAACCCTGTAAATTCTTAATACTAGCAGTATTATTCACCAAACCTTCCGAAACTTGCATTTATATTTCTCCCCTCTTAACCTCTGTTACCTCTGTGCCTCTGCGGTTCGTGATCCTGAAATCTTAAATCCCACCCACAAACCGACCGGGACTTAAAATAATATTACCATCAAACTGTTGTTTAATACCTCGCATGACCTCCAAAGCATTACCATTATAACCCCAAACATCAAACCTTTCCTTTAACTCAACAGGTGCGGATAAAATAGTTAAAAAACCAGAATTTGCTTGACATAAATTCCGCAAAGGTAAAATCTGTTCTTCTTTTTCCAACCGCACCAAACCCAAACCACTGCTAACATGAATTAAACCAATATTTATTTGATTGATAATCTCCACCGCAGCAGTTGGTAACACTCCTATTTTACAAGTAATTATAGATTCTGTGAGATGATCATATATTTTGTTTGGTAATTGTTGCCATAAATTAGACTCCTCAACTCCTTGATAAATCAACCCTTGTAAACCTAACTTTTCACCAATTGCTAAAAGTCGTTGCGATTGTTGTTCAACACTTTCATGAATACTTTGAAACCGGGTAATTAAACCTATTCCCGTTCCCAAAGCTAAACTAGTCACCAACTTACTTGATAATAAATCAACTTGAGTTGGTGTTAATTCTGAACTTTGTAAAATTCTCACTGCTGAAGATACGGCTTCAGGTTTACCGGTTAATAGCACCGTTCCCGAAGTTTCAGGGATGGGATAAACTCGCAAAGTGACCTGGCTAATAATACCTAAAGTACCGTAAGCACCAGTAAATAACTTCATTAAATCATAACCCGCCACATTCTTGACAACTCGTCCCCCGGCTTTAGCGATTTCTCCATCGGCGCGGATAAAAGTTATACCTAAGATTTGGTCACGTACACCACCATAACGTTGACGCAGAGAACCTGTATCAGCAGTAGCAACAATACCACCAATGGTAGCTGATTCTGGGAAAGCAGGATCTAGGGCTAAAGTTTGTCCAGATTTTGCTAAAATTTCCTGAATTTGGGCAAATTTCATTCCTGCTTCCACGGTAACAGTTAAATCACCTACAGCGTGTTCTATGAGTTGGTTAATGCGTTCGGTACTGACAATAATATCAATATTTTTAGCTAAACCACCCCAATTAATTTTACTACCGCTACCACAGGCGAGAACACGCCATTGATGGTGGTTGACGGTGGTGATAACTGCGGCTAATTCTGCCTGGCTGTGGGGATAAACAACGCAAATGGGATAACTTTTAGAGTCTATACTCTGTTGTAGATTCTGCTTTTGGGTGGGGGCGAGATTTTCCCAGGAGATAACAGCATTTTCGGTGCTGAGAATAGAAGTTAGGGTAGATGCTATGGCATTCATTAGTTTACTTTTTATGTCCTTGTGATCAATTTGACCGAAAAAAATCGGATACAAACCCCGTCCACTTCGGCAAGTGTTACAGTGAGCTTGCTGAACTGCTCAGTGCATCCCATTACACAATCACATTTGCAACTGTGTGTCCTGGTAGATAGGGTTTTTTTGTGGGTTTGGCATCCTTATCTGTCCGAATACTATATACTACTTCAGTATAATACAACTCAGTACAAATTAAGTATAAACTCGGTACAAAACTCAGTCATTGGTATGATATCATGGGCGTGCAACCTTTAGGCATATCCGAAAAAAATGTACAATCCAGAATCCTTGCAGGGGAAATTTCTCTAGAAAGGTTATGGAAAATACATATTGGAATTTTGTCAATGTTTATCGATAATATACAGGGTCATCCTCATGTTTTATAACGGCAGTATTTATAGCCTCACCAACTTGGCTACATGGGAAGAAGCTCAAGCTGAAGCCCAAAGTTTAGGCGGAAATCTTGTCACTATTAACTCACAAGAAGAGCAAGACTTCTTAGTCAGTACCTTTGGTGGGACTGAACAACTATGGATTGGCTATACAGATAAAGTAACAGAAGGCCAGTTCCAGTGGGCAAGTAATGAAACACCTACTTACACTAACTGGTTTCCCGGTACAACAGGTATTTCCCCTCAACCAGATAATGGCGGACCACCACCGGGTGAAGATTATGTGGTGATGAATTTCGGTGCTGCTGGTAAATGGAATGATTACCCCGACCCCAATATTCTTGTCCCTCCCACAGCCTTCAGAGGCATCATTGAAATCCAACAAGCCACACCACCCACTTATACTTATAACGGCAGTACCTATCTCCTCACCGAGGTCTCCGGTACATGGGAAGAAGCTCAAGCTGAAGCCCAAAGTTTAGGCGGAAATCTTGTCACTATTAACTCACAACTAGAGCAAGACTTCCTAACTAATACCTTTGTTGGTACTGAAGAACTATGGATTGGCTTAACAGATAAAGTAATAGAAGGCCAGTTCCAGTGGGCAAGTGGTGAAACATCTACGTACACTAACTGGTTTCCCGGTCAACCAGATAATGGCGGACCACAGGGTGAAGATTATGTGGTGATGAATTTCGGTGCTGCTGGTCAATGGAATGATTACCCCAATAACCTTAAACCTCTCCGAGGCATCATTGAAATCAGACAATCCAGCAATCCGATCAATGGTACTAATGGTAATGACACCCTCAATGGTACTAATGGTAATGACACCCTCAATGGATTTTTTGGCAATGACACCCTTAATGGTGGTGCTGGTATTGATACCTTGATTGGTGGGGCTGGTGACGATATTTACGTTGTAGATAGCACCACTGACACCATTACCGAAAATCTCAGTGCTGGTACAGATACCATTCAATCTAGTGTTACTTACACCATTGCGGCTCTTGCTAACGTTGAAAACCTGACTTTAACAGGAACAGCAGCAATTAACGGTACTGGTAACGCGGGTAATAACGTCATTACTGGTAACGGTGCTAATAACATCCTCAACGGTGGTGCAGGTACAGATACCTTAATTGGTGGTTTAGGCAATGATATTTACGTTGTAGATAGCACCACTGACACGATTACCGAAAATCTCAGTGCTGGTACAGATACCATTCAATCTAGTGTTACTTACACCATTGCGGCTCTTGCTAACGTTGAAAACCTGACTTTAACAGGAACAGCAGCAATTAACGGTACTGGTAACGCGGGTAATAACGTCATTACTGGTAACGGTGCTAATAACATCCTCAACGGTGGTGCAGGTACAGATACCTTAATTGGTGGTTTAGGCAATGATATCTACGTTGTAGATAGCACCACTGACACCATTACCGAAAATGCCAGTGGTGGTACAGATACCATTCAATCTAGTGTTACTTACACCATTGCGGCTCTTGCTAACGTTGAAAACCTGACTTTAACAGGAACAGCAGCAATTAACGGTACTGGTAACGCGGGTAATAACGTCATTACTGGTAACGGTGCTAATAACATCCTCAACGGTGGTGCAGGTACAGATACCTTAATTGGTGGTTTAGGCAATGATAT
>NZ_JACJSB010000013.1 GCF_014697585.1 Dolichospermum sp. FACHB-1091
TAGAAGAATTGTTAAATAAATTGCTAAATGAAGGAGGTCTTATTATTAAATGGGAGCGCAAAATTAAAAATAAAGGTAATGCAGTTTATTAAATTTAGCTGCGTAACAGCTTAAGTTATTTATATAAGATTTTGGGAAAAAATCACTTTCTCAATAACGAGGGGTTCATTCTCATGAATATTGAGAATTTTGTCAATAATTTCACGAGTTTTGGTAATTTCAGCCAAGGGACTTGACAGTGTTTTGAGTTTCGGGTATGATGATGTTATTGGTGGGGAATAGTGCGCCCATATATATAGAGTTTTGAATTACTAAGATTATTATTTCCAAAATAAATCTCCGCAGTAGGGAAATATTAACCACAACTTCTGGAAATACAAGATTGATTAAATAATTTGGATATTTTGTTCTAGAGATATAAGTTATTTATATAAGATTTTAGGAAAAAAAGAACTTTCTCAATAAACAGGGGTCTATTCTCATGATTAAGGATGGGGTTTGTATCCCATTATTTTCGGTCAGAGATTTAAGAGATTTATATTTATTTACAGCAGTTTTCATCTATTTAAACCAGACTTTGATTACCTTCTTCCTTTGCGCCTTCCCTACTTTGCGCCTACCCTTCGGGATCTCTAAGAGAGATTGCGCGAAACAAAAACCGTGGTTCATTTATCTGAAATTCGCTGTAATTACCAGTCGCAGAAATATGGAATTTCTCACAACTGGCATAATTTACAATTTCCCAGATATAAGTAGGTGAACGGAAAAAACCGACATAAGTAACGAAAAGTAAAGTTGCCCAAAACCTCTCCCCTGTTCCCAGTTAAGAGTTAAGAGTTACCTTACTATAACGACAATTTTTTACGCCAACCTACTTAACTTTATTTGTCACTGTCAAGTAAAGCATGACGGGAAAAAATTCCTTTCAATTTCAAATTAGTGAATACATTTATAGAATTTACTAATTCTCGTTGTTCAGAACTTAGATTTAATGAGTCCAAAGCTTGATCAATATTGTTGCCATTGTGTAATTTATGGACAAGTAACTGACGTTGAGATGAATTTAAAATTCTGGCAATTTCTTTATTTCTTCGCTGACGGATAGCTTGTAATGCTTGATTTTCTTGAGGAGTAAAATCATTTTCAGATAATTCGATATTATCCCTAATTTCGCCAGAATTAGTAAAATAGTGATTTGCTGAAGCCAAAGGAATTTCCCATAGGAAAAATGCGGAAACAAAGACAAGTACCAAAGCCAATAACCGTTGTGTCAATTTACTAATCATGTTGATTTTAATGTTAATAACAGCTTAAATCCAATTCTAGCTACAGGAATAGCATTAGATAATTTTTCTATTTTTGGTGACTACGTGCTAGACATGGAAAAGTATTGATTTTTGACAGAACATATTTACTAGTAGAGAACAGCATAAATCCTAATTTCAAGAGACAGACAAGAAAATTAAGCTATTTCTATATTGGGGGTGAGGTAAAATGGATAATGTTTTCTCTATGACTAAATTCAGAAATTGATAATAAAGAAAAACATATCAGACATATAAATATTATGTTCTTTTATATTTCTCGACCCCAGGCTATCATAAAATTCATTAGTAAGGGTGATAGTCATGACAGAACAGTTATTAGAAAAACAAACAGGTCAAAATGAGGGAATAGATTTAGAAGCAGCTTTTCAAGAGTCTCATATTCAGGAAATTCTCGATAAGTTAGACCAGGAGTTAGTCGGGTTAAAGTCCGTCAAAAATAAGATTAGAGAAATGGCGGCCTTGTTGTTGGTTGACCGGATTCGTAAAGGCTTAGGATTAAATGCAGGTGCGCCCAGTCTACACATGACATTTCTAGGTAATCCGGGTATGGGTAAGACGACTGTAGCAATGCGTATGGCGGAAATTCTCTACCGTCTGGAATATATCCGTAAGGAAAATGTCATGTTAGTGACGCGAGATGATCTAGTCGGTCAAGGTATGGGACAAACCGGACCAAAAACTAGAGAAGTATTAAATAATGCCATGGGTGGCGTTTTGTTAGTTGATGAAGCCTATACTTTATACCGTCCAGATTATCCGGGAGATTTTGGTTTAGAAGCAATAGAAATTCTCATGCAGGTAATGGAAAACCAACGTGATGATTTGGTTGTCATTCTTGCCGGTTATAAGGACCACATGGAAAGGTTTTTTCATAGTAATCCGGGGATGAATTCTCGCATTGGACTACATATTGAATTTAATGATTATGGTGTGGATAATTTAATGGTAATTGCCCAATCTATAGTCAAAGCGCAAAATTATTGCTTTAGTCCTGATGCGGAAAAAGCCTTCCGCGAATATTTAATTAAACGGAAGACCATGCCCCATTTTGCTAATGCTAGAAGTGTCCGTAATGCCATAGATAGAGCGCGTTTACGCCAAGCAAATCGTTTATTAAGTAGTGGTAAACTGTTAGAAAAACAGGATTTAATTACCATTGAAGCAGCAGATATTCTCGCTAGTCGAGTGTTTAGAGAAGGTGTTCCTGATTGTGAAACTGAAAGTTAATTAATTTGGTGATTGGTGATTAGTAATTAGTAATTGGTAATTGGTAATTGGTAAAACTCTTGCCTATTTCCTATCCCCTTATTACTTTCACCTGTCACCCGTCAATGCTATCATCTTTTTGATGATATAATTTTTCTTAATCAAAAAATACAATTATTTCTTATTGTATTTCATTAATGAAGTTAGGCATACAGCACTTCCTGATGTTATGAGGTACAAGAACCCCACCCCCAACCCCCTCCCCGCAAGCGAGGAGGGGGATTAAGATGTACCTCATAAAAGCGGAAACCCCTGTATCATCAAGTCTGCTATTAACTACAATATACTTTAGTCATGATCAACAACGCCAGTAGTAGTATAAAGGTTTGAGTCTCTATTATGGCATTTTTAGTCTGAGATTTCAGTAATTTTACTTTTGCTAATCATGAATTGACCCATCTGGCATTCTAGCGCCTGTGAGTATCGCTCCTTTGAGGTCGGCTTCTGTGAGCAAAACTTTTGTTATCCAGTCCGGTTCCAAGCGGTAGGCTACTGTGAGGTCGGCTCCTGTGAGGTTGGCTCCTATGAGTTTGGCTTCTGTGAGGTAGGCTCCGAAGAGGTCGGCTCCTGTGAGGTCGGCTCCTGTGAGGTCGGCTTCTGTGAGGTCGGCTTTTATGAGGTAGGCTCTTGTGAGGTCGGCTTTTATGAGGTAGGCTCTTGTGAGGTCGGCTTCTGTGAGGTCGGCTTCTGTGAGGTCGGCTTCTGTGAGCTCGGCTTCTGTGAGGTTGGCTTCTGTGAGGTAGGCTCCTTCTAGGTCGGCTTTGTAGAGGTCGGCTCCTTCTAGGTCGGCTCTTGTGAGTTTAGCTTCTGTGAGGTTTGCTACTGTGAAGTTGAATCCTTTGAGATTCAATTCTATGAGATTGAATCCACTAATATTAACTTCAGTTAAATCAATATATTTATTTTCTAAATCTGGGTGTTTACGTTCTGCAATCACAGTTAAACACGCTTGAATAGAAATTCTAAGTTTTTGGAATTTTTCTTGATCTTCTGGAGATTGTGACTCATTTTCTTTTATAATAGGTGCATTCTGACGGACAAAAGCTGTCAGAACTTCCATAATTGTCCATTGGTCTGATTCGGAATCTCTCGCAATTCGTTCTAAAGTATAAATTCCACCTAATATAACTTCAGGTTTATCACTCCCAAGCTGTTCAATAGCCTTAGAAAACCTTTCTGTAATTTGTTTTTGATTTGCGGCCTCTGCATTTTTATTTGCGGCCTCTGCATTTTTATTTGCGGCTTCTGCATTTTTATTTGCTGCGTCTGCATTTCTATTTGTAGCCTTTGCAGTCTCTTCCATAGCGTCTGCACGTCTACCTGCAAAGTAAACATTAACAATTACTGCCCCTCCACCAATGAATAAACCTAATAGGTTAAGACTTTCAACAATATATTCATATTTGTCTTTTAATAATTCTTTTCTGTCAGTAATTAAAATCATTGAGATAAAATAAACTGTAACAGCAACAGCTATCAAAAGCAAAAATATAGCTCCAAAGATCACCCAATTTTTAATAAGATCCTTTTCATCATCTGTGAACATAATACAATTTCTACTCCCTGTGTAAAATGGCTTTATCAAGTAAGCAATGCAAGATACAGACATTTTAGTACACTAAGGAGCAAGTATACTAGAATAAGAAAAAATTTTATTGTTAAAATAACCTTAAATAAGGGCAGAAAAATTAAAATTTATTCATTCTCAGCAATTAGAACCCGCTTTATTAATTTAGACCCTGACTTCTACAAGAAATCAGGGGTTTTGTCATTTATTTTTTGACTTTGTTAATTTCCTCTTGTAACCTTTCAATTTCCCTTCGTAACTTTTCCACTTCATTATCAGATTTTGCCGGTGTCACATCAACCGCACCAACAGGAGAACGCTGATAATTACCCCTTTTAATTTCCTGGTATTCTTCTGATACCGCCCAACTGCGTAAATAGTGCAACCGCTCCACAGGAAAAGGATGACTTAACATCATTCCCTGGGCGCCATTGTATATTAAAAACTTATATACTTGATTCAGCCCGTCATCATCTAGTGCTTGATATTTTTCTGACTGCTGAATAAATTCCTGTAAACTACATTCATGGGCATATTTATTACTACCTCCAGAAAGTTTCATCATAGATGACATGACTGGATTTAAATCATCCATGACCAATAAAGCCGCTCTATCAGCCGATAACTCAGCTTTGCGTCGCCACTCAAAAAAAGCATAAATCAAGGCTTGACTGACAAAATTACCTAAACCCAAGGTTAATTCACCCAGGACAGAGGCGGCATTCATCGCCCACATCGCCATTTGGATTAAAATAGTATGACCGCATTTAATATGGCCTAGTTCATGAGCCAATACCGTCCGCAGTTCCGACTCATTGAGTAACTCTAGTAACCCAGTGTTAACGACTATGTATGGGTTGTCTTGTCCTAGTGCATAACTATTGACTTGAGCATCTTGGGCAATAAATAATGTCGGTTCACTGCTAATGTCCAAATCCCGGACACATTCCCGGAAAATCTGGTAAATAGTAGAATATTGCCGGGGTCCGACTTGTATGGAGTTACCCATTAAATAAACAAGTTGAGGGCGTTCATAGACAAATTCTACAAATTTACGAGCGATTAAGTCAAAGCCCGGTAAACTGCGTAAAGCTTGTTCTGCTTGAATATCTAATGGATGTCTGAAGGCTGCACTGGAAATTCCTGTATAAGTTGGCATAATTTAGATAATAAGTTGGTTGTGGGTTGTGGGTTGTTCGTTGTCAGTTGTGAGGAATTTCTATTCCCTCTTGACTCTTGATCATGTTCATGAGGTAGTTTCAAAAAAACACTTGTTATGGAATATAAAGCGCGTGATTGAAGCAGAAGTTCATTTATCATTACATAACTTCCTGCGATCGCAGGCGGGTTTCCCTTCTTGGCCTCATCATTTAACCATGGCTAGGTTGGTAGCACGCGCTTTGCGTTTGGGACGCAGCGCTTTAATTCAAGTTGGGGCGGTTTGTGGACACCAAGGTCGATATCGCACCAGTTTTATCGCCTCTGCTTTAATGTGGCATGGTTCTGTAATTATTGTCGCCTCGGAAACCGTACAGCAACGGTTGTTAAAGGTAGAAATTCCCCGACTCCAGCAGTGGCTACCAGCGAATAAATCCATTAGAACTGGTGACACTTGGCCAAGTCCCGATTTTCAGGGTTTACTATTGATTTCCCCCGCTGCTTGGTTGAAAGGACAATTAGCTCATAACAATCCCTTTCCTGCTCATATTCCCACAATTATTGATGGTGTTGACGATTTAGAAGATTGGGTGCGTTTTCAGTTAACTGAAACTATTCAACCCCAGGATTGGGATCAGTTAATGCTCGCTTATCCATATCAAGTGGAGTTAATTCGGGAAGCTAAGGTACAACTGACACATCAATTATTTCAGCACCCGGAAAATCCCTATCACTGTTATCTAATTTCTCAGTCAGAAATCGAAATTTTACAACGTTTATACTTATCTTTAGAGCCAAATCATCTTCCTGAACCTTGGCGGAATTTTTGGCAAAAAATCCCTAATTTACAAGATTCTTGCCTCGGTTCTACCTCTGACTTTCCCCTGTTCTGGGCGACTATTGCTCGTCGTCAAGGGTTATTTTCTTTATATTATGCTCCTATAGAATTAAGTAAAATCATAGCACCAATTTGGCAGCGTCAACCTGTAGTATTCATTGGTAGTGCTTTAGAACCAGAAACGGAAGCACCCCTTTTCCGTCAACGTTTGGGTTTAGAAGATGTTACCTGTCTAAAGTTTGCTGCTGATAGTCAAGGAGAAGCAATTCAACTTTATGTTCCTTATAAATTGCCTTTACCAAATACACCAGAATTTCAAGGAGCTTTAATTCATCAAGTTCGTACTTTAGTATGTTTGAGTGCCACAGCCCCAGGAATGACGGTAATATTGATAGGGGACGTGCCACTAAAGGCTAGGGTAGGAGCAATTTTGGCCTCGGAATTTGGTTCACGGGTGCAGGTGGAAAAGACTTGTTTAGATGAAAATGGGATTTTGATTAGCGGTTGGGAATTTTGGCGTGAAAATCAAGGTGTTTTACCAGCGCCCAGATTATTAATTATTGCCACTTTACCCTTACCATCTTTAGAAAATCCCTTGGTCGCCGGTAGAGTAGCTCATTACAAGCGATCGCATCAAGACTGGTTTCGTTTATATCTGTTACCAAAAGCTATGAACGAATTACAAAGAGCGATCGCACCTGTACGTGAAAATCAAGGTATTGTGGCTTTATTAGATACTCGTGTGGTTAACCGCAGTTATGGAGCGCAAATTCTCTCTTCTCTGAGTCCCCTAGCACGTTTAAACTACCTTGATCCTAGTTTATTTTCCACCAATAATGAAGATTATTCTACTTAATTAATGGCGATAATCATCAACTCATGACTGATTTCTATTAAAATCTAAATTGAACTTGTCAACAAAATCAATGATAAAATTATGGGTGAAGCAAAACGCCGTAAAAATTCACTAGGGGAAGAATACGGACAAAATGCTGCTAGAATATTACCTTGGGTTCCCATTACTAAAACTCAAGCTTCACAATTTGTAGCTATCACTACTCGTGGTGCATGGATAGGTATTGGTACTATGGTTGTTGTCTGGATCACAATCAGATTTATTGGACCTGGTTTTGGCTGGTGGGAAATTGTTGGTTAATTTACAAATGAGATCCCCGACTTCTTTTTTAGATTATGTTTTATATTATAATTAATTAGTCAAGATAATTATAATATGAATATATTTCAGAAGTCGGGATTCTGGTAATGATAATGATGTCAATGATTTAATTGTAAACTGTTGAATTTTTAATAAAAAATGCTCTTACATTTAAGCACTTGGCCGGAGGTTGAAACTTATTTACAACAATCTCCGGGGATTATTTTACCCATTGGTTCAACAGAACAACATGGACCTACAGGACTAATTGGTACAGACGCAATTTGTGCAGAATCTATATCAAAGGGTGTAGGGGAAGCAACTCAAGCAATGGTTGGACCGACAATTAATGTGGGAATGGCTTTACATCATACAGCTTTTCCGGGAACAATTAGTTTACGTCCAAGCACTTTAATCTTAGTAGTTAAAGATTATTTAACCTGTTTAGTAAAAGCTGGTTTTACCAAGTTTTATTTTATCAATGGACATGGGGGAAATATTGCGACTCTCAAAGCTGCTTTCTCTGAAACTTATGCTCATTTAGAAGACCTACAAATTCCCAATTCTGCCCAAGTTAAATGTCAAATTGCTAATTGGTTTATGGCTGGTTCAGTTTACAAACTCGCCAAAGAATTGTATGGTGATCAAGAAGGTTCTCATGCTACCCCTAGTGAAGTAGCTGTGACTCAATATGTTTATCCAGAAGCAATTAAAAAAGCATTTCTTTCTCCCGAAGTTGCAGGTGGACATAACATTTATAGTGCTACTGATTTTCGTTCTCGTTATCCAGATGGTCGTATGGGTTCAAATCCAGATTTAGCAACGCCAGAACATGGTAAACTATTTTATGATTTATCTGTGGAGGAACTGAGTAAGGGATATTTGGAGTTTGTGAAGGAGGAATAGGTTTTTTCTCACCCAGAGGCGCGGAGCGGAATTAAGAATATTTTTTAAATAGACATCCAGGAAGAATGTTGAAAATAGATTGTTTATATTATAAATAATTATAAATAATACTCTTTTAATACTCTTTATGGTTAAATTGCCAAGAATCCTATAGAAGCCATTTGTGATATTTTTGACACAGCGATCGCTAAAAAATGTAACCTGGATGTTTTTAGTTGTTAGGACTTACGCAAGTGTCACACCAAAAATCTATTGTAGCGTGTATCAGATACCAACTATCTGTTTATTTGCTAAATTTTTGCAGTTTGATGCACCTTACTAATGTGCCATAGGAGTTCTATAGGAATAGGTAATTGGTAAAACTCTTACCTATTACCTATTACCTATTACCCTGAATAACTAGGTTCGTTTCCTGGTTTCCATTTGATATTGCAACCAATGCTCGGTTTTTGTTCACTTCTTACAGGTTGATTATTTAAGACTGCGATAATAGCCTCCCTGATATCTTTACCTGTTACAGGTTGATTATTGCTGGGACGACTATCATCTAATTGTCCACGATAAACCAGTTTTCTTTCGCTGTCAAACAAAAAGAAATCCGGCGTACAAGCTGCTGTATAAGCTTTTGCTATTGCCTGGGTTTCATCATAACAGAAGAGAAACTCAAACCCCAGTTCTCTAGACATTTCTTTTAATGATTCAGGAGCATCATTGGGGTAATTTTGGGCATCATTAGCACTAATAGCAATAATCCCTAAATTACTTTTACCATAATCTTGATCTAACCTTACCAATTCTTCTTGAATATGCTTCACAAATGGGCAATGACGGCAAATAAACATGATTAAAACTGCTTTTTTATCAGCGAAATTATCAAGAGAAATTGTTTTTCCCGATACCACTTCTGGTAGATGAAAATCTGGTGCTTTAGTGCCTAAAGGCAACATTGTTGAAGCTGTTAAAACCATAATTTATTGAATGCTTTGATCAGGAGTTTGACTAACTAATAATATAATAAATAATCCATCTCAATGGCTTCCCCAAAAAAAGAGGGCTGAAGCAGTAAAGTTATAGTCTTCCAAAATAACAAATCAAAACCTATACACAGCCCGTGATCGATATACTGATAGTTTTTTCAAGTTTAAGGTAATTGAGGATTAAAACATTTATTATGAGGAAGAAAATAAGCAGGAATTAGTTTATGTTTTATCCCAATACTCCACCCTCAAACAATTATCATACCCCACCAACTCGAAGGGGAAAACATAAAATATTTATTGGTATGGCCCCTGGTGTGGGAAAAACATACAGAATGCTAGAGGAAGGACATCAACTTAAACAAGAGGGTATTGATGTTGTTATTGGGGTTTTAGAAACTCACGGACGCAAAGAGACGGCTGTAAAAGCAGAAGGTCTGGAGGTAATTCCTAAAAAAGCGAATATTCACAAAAATATCAACCTTCTGGAAATGGACACCGAAGCAATTTTAACCCGTTCTCCCCAATTGGTTTTAGTTGATGAATTAGCGCATACAAATATACCAGGTTCACCTAGAGAAAAACGCTATCAAGATGTAGAATTGATTTTAGCTGCGGGTATAGATGTTTATTCTACTGTCAATATTCAACATTTGGAAAGTTTGAATGATTTGGTAGCTAGAATTACGGGTGTTGTAGTGCGAGAACGTATTCCCGATATTCTCTTAGATGAAGCTGATGCTGTTGTTGTGATTGATGTTACTCCAGAAACTCTAGAAGAACGGCTACGGGAAGGTAAAATTTATGCTGCTGATAAAATTCAGCAATCTTTAGAAAACTTTTTTCAGCGTCGTAACCTCATTGCTTTACGGGAATTAGCATTAAGAGAAGTTGCTGATACTGTTGAAGAAGAAGCAAATACCTCTATTTCTTCCCCACAAGTTCGCAATGTCCATGAACGAGTTTTAGTATGTGTATCTACTTATCCAAATTCGATTCAATTATTACGGCGTGGAGCGCGATTGGCAAATTACATGAATGCCAGATTTTATACCTTATTTGTGGCAGATCCTGACCGTTTTCTCAGTAAAGAAGAAAGTTTACATATTGATACCTGTGAGAAAATGTGTCGAGAATTTGCTGGTGAATTTCTTCATGTTAAGAGCTACAATGTTCCTAAAGCGATCGCTGAAGTTGCTACAATTAATCATATCACCCAGATAGTTATTGGTGAAAGTCGGCAGCCACGATGGAAAAGATTTTTTAAACGCTCTTTTACGGAACGATTATTGGAGTTAATCGGGGACAAACATATAGATTTACACATTATTGCTACTGAGAAATAAATTTTAATTTTTGTGAATCTATCTAAAATAGGATGGAATTTTGCTATTTTCTGTATAGAGTGAGTATTAGACTTGAAAAAAATTCTGTAGAGACTTTACTAATATGATTTCTTTAAGAAGTTTATATAGAAAGTCTTTACAGTTCATAATTTCATCACGTCTTTAATAATTCAATAACACCTAAAAATCTATTCTCCGAAGTTTTTTAAATTCTTTGGGGATAAAATTGATAGTGAAAATTAAGCTGATTTTTACTAAAAATTAACCTAAAAAGCTGATTATAGTCATTATCATTGATGAGCAATTTAATATTGAGGTGAATATGTTTAAACGAATTTTGGCAGCGTTAGATCGTTCGGAAATAGGTATAGAAGTATTTAATCAAGCGCTATGTTTAGCAAAGTTAACATCCGCTGAATTGATGCTTTTGCACGTTTTATCACATGAAGAAGATGGTAGTCCTGAAGCCCTGATTTTCCCAAATATTGACTATTATCCAGGGTGGAATGAGGAAACTTTTAAATTATACCAAGAACACTGGGAAAAATTTAAAAATGAAGGTTTGGAGATGTTACAGTCATTTAGTAGCCAAGCCAATACAGCAGGTATTAATACGGAATTTATGCAAAATAGTGGTAATCCAGGAAGAATGATTTGTGAATTGGCTAGAACTTGGAATGCTGATCTAATTATGATGGGAAGACGGGGACGTTCTGGACTGGCGGAGTTTTTTCTCGGTAGTCAGAGTAACTATGTTTTACATCATGCCCCCTGTTCAGTGCAGATTGTACATTTGCCTGTAAGTGCTAAAACACAAGAGGAAGAAGTAGTAAGTAATCAGTAATTACTCTGATTTGTCTTTCCAAAGGATGATGAAAATGGTGGAATTAAAGTTCCAAGGCTACGCATCTTTAAAACCAGGGGAAAAGCTACAACCCTGGGAATATGAACCAGCCCCTTTAGGTAGCAATGATGTCGAAATCGCAGTTACCCATAATGGCCTGTGTCATACTGACATTCACATGAGAGATAATGACTGGAATGTGAGTAAATTTCCCCTGGTAGCAGGTCATGAAGTAGTAGGAAATGTTACTCAAATTGGTGCGGATGTAACTGGTATAAAAATTGGCGATCGCCTGGGGTTTGGTTGGATTAGTAATTCTTGTCGAGTCTGTGACGCTTGTTTGCGGGGAGAAGAAAACATTTGTCGTCAGGGTTATAAAGGATTAATTGTCGGAAATCATGGCGGTTTTGCCAATAAATTACGAGCTTGCGCGGATTTTGCCTATAAAATCCCAGATAATCTAGATTCCGCCAGCGCTGCTCCTTTATTATGTGCTGGAATTACAGTTTATAATCCCTTACGTACGTATATAAAATATCCGGGGGCTAAGGTGGGAGTGCTGGGAATTGGTGGGTTAGGACATCTAGCCATTAAATTTGCGGAGGCTATGGGGGCAGAAGTGACAGCTTTTTCTACATCATCTGATAAAGAAGCCGAAGCCAAAGAATTTGGGGCGCATTATTTCTGTAATTGGAAAAATACTGAACAAATTAAAGAAGTGAGTGGCACTTTAGACTTACTTCTATGTACGGTTTCCTCGGAAATTGACTGGAACAAAGCCTTTGGTTTACTAGCAAATAACGGTGTCTTGTGTTTGGTGGGGCTGCCGGTTTCTACCCTGAACATTCCGCTTTTACCCTTAGTATTTGGTCAAAAAGCGATCGCTGGGAGTGTGGTAGGTGGAAGGCGTTTTATGAAAGAAATGCTGGAATTTGCCGCCATTCACCAAATAAAACCAATGATTGAAACTATACCCATTTCCCAAATTAATGCAGCCATGGATAGGGTGGTAGCAAATAAAGCTCGCTATCGGATTGTTTTGGTATAGTTTTGGCGTTGGTGAATGAAGGTATAAATTTTTTCTCACGCAGAGGCGCGAAGAGTCTGAGGAATTTAGGGAAAGGAAGATATGAGAACTGCTGTTTCATGTCCTTCAGGAGATAAGCGTTTAAAGATATTAGATGCTACGATTAAACGTCATCAATATCAACAAGATGCACTCATTGAAATTCTCCATCGTGCTTCTGAATTGTTTGGTTATTTAGAAGCGGATTTATTGCTTTATATTTCCCATAGCCTGAAATTACCACCCAGTCGGGTTTATGGAGTAGCTACTTTCTATCATTTGTTTTCCCTGGCACCAAAAGGAGTTCATAACTGTGTGGTTTGCACGGGTACAGCTTGTTATGTTAAAAACTCTCAAAAGATTTTAACACAGGTGGAAAAACTGACGCAAATTCACGCGGGAGAAACTACTACAGATGGTCAAATTTCTTTAATGACAGCTAGGTGTTTAGGGGCTTGTGGAGTTGCTCCAGCGGTGGTCTTGGATGGTGTGGTTTTAGGTAATCAAACCCCAGAGTCAGTGTGCGAAAAAGTGGGAGCATGGTGGCAAAATGGAACTAAATGAATTATTAGAAATTGCCGAAAAAGAACTTTCTGAGCGAAAATCTCTAGAAATTCGCTGTTGTACTGCTGCGGCTTGTCTGTCTTCTGATTCCCAAGCTGTTAAAGACAATTTAGAAGCAGTTATCAAAGCCGAGAATTTACAGGATACTGTGCAAGTTACGGGTGTGGGTTGTATGCGTCTTTGTTGTCAAGGACCCTTGGTACAGGTGGAAAATTTGGCAAATCCTGTAGAATCAAAGTTGTATGAAAAAGTCACCCCGGTAAATGCTCTAGAAATTATTCGCGGGTTGAATGGAGAAGTAACAAATTTACAAACAGGTGATTTAAACCAGCCGTTTTTTAGTCGCCAATTGCCCATAGTCCTAGAAAATAGTGGTAAAATTGACCCCGAACGGATTCAAGCTTATATTGGGGCTAAGGGTTATCAAGCCCTTTACCAAGTGCTGCGGGAAATGAAGCCCACGGAGGTAGTAGAAACTATCACCAAAAGCGGTTTACGGGGACGCGGAGGCGCTGGTTATCCCACTGGTTTAAAATGGGGGACCGTGGCCAAATCCCATACTGAGAAAAAGTTTGTTATTTGTAATGCTGATGAGGGTGATCCCGGTGCATTTATGGATAGGAGTGTATTGGAAAGTGATCCCCATCGAGTTTTGGAAGGAATGGCGATCGCTGCCTACGCTATTGGGGCAAATCAAGGCTATATTTATGTTAGAGCCGAATATCCTCTGGCTATTAAACGGCTAGAAATTGCCATTCGTCAAGCCCAACACTTAGGATTTTTAGGTTCGCAGATATTTGATTCTCCCTTCGATTTTAAAGTGGAAATCCGCATTGGGGCTGGGGCTTATGTCTGCGGTGAGGAAACGGCTTTAATGGCTTCTATTGAGGGTAAACGTGGTGTCCCTCATCCCCGTCCTCCTTACCCTGCTGAGTCCGGTTTATGGGGCTATCCCACTTTAATTAATAATGTGGAAACCTTTGCCAATATCGCGCCCATTATCCGCAAAGGTGCAGAGTGGTTTGCTAGTATTGGTATTAATAAAAGCAAGGGTACAAAAGTATTTGCTTTAGCCGGAAAAATCCGTAACACGGGTTTAATAGAAGTACCAATGGGGACATCTTTACAGGAAATTGTTGAAGACATGGGAGGAGGTGTTCCAGACGGTGGTATTGCTAAAGCTGTACAAACTGGTGGCCCTTCAGGGGGATGTATTCCGGCTTCTGCTTTTGCTACACCTGTAGATTATGAATCCTTAACAGCTTTGGGTTCAATCATGGGTTCTGGGGGGATGATTGTTATGGATCAAACCACCAATATGGTAGATGTGGCTCGCTTTTTTATGGAATTTTGCATGGATGAATCCTGTGGTAAGTGTATTCCTTGTCGCGTTGGTACTGTGCAATTATACGGTTTATTAACGAAGATTACCAAGGGAGAAGGTTCACTGGCTGATTTAGATTTACTTGAGGAACTTAGCGATATGGTCAAAAATACTAGTTTATGTGGTTTAGGACAGTCCGCACCAAATCCAGTTTTTAGCACTTTGCGTTATTTTCGTCATGAGTATTTGCAATTAGTTATTGGTCATTAATTATTACCCATTACCCATTACCCATTACCCATTACCCATTACCCATTACCCATTACCCATTACCCATTACCCATTACTGATAAATAAATCATTATGTCCGTAAAAACTTTAACAATAGATGGTGAATTAGTTAGCGCTCGTGAAGATGAAACCTTATTGACAGCAGCACAGGAAGCAGGTATTCATATTCCTACATTATGTCATTTAGCAGGTGTGGGAGATGTGGGCGCTTGTCGTTTATGTTTAGTGGAAATTGTCGGAAGTAATAAATTACAACCTGCTTGTATGACGAAAGTAATAGAAGGAATGGAGATAACTACAAATAGCGATCGCTTGCAGAAATATCGGCGTATAATTGT
This sequence comes from Dolichospermum sp. FACHB-1091, assembly GCF_014697585.1. Classification (GTDB taxonomy): domain Bacteria; phylum Cyanobacteriota; class Cyanobacteriia; order Cyanobacteriales; family Nostocaceae; genus Dolichospermum. Next base: position 14,970 of record NZ_JACJSB010000013.1, read on the forward strand.
AGAAATGTTATTCGCTGAAGGTAATCATATTTGCTCAGTTTGCGTTGCTAATGGCAATTGTGAATTACAGGATTTAGCGATAGAAATGGGTATGGATCATCTGCGGTTAGAATATCAATTTCCTCAGCGAACCGTTGATACTTCTCATCATCTTTTTGGCATTGATCATAATCGTTGTGTGCTTTGTACTCGCTGTGTACGAGTATGTGATGAAATTGAAGGCGCTCATACTTGGGATATGGCGGGAAGAGGATCAAAATCTCATGTGATTACTGATTTAAACCAACCCTGGGGAACTTCTCAAACTTGTACTTCTTGTGGTAAATGTGTTAATGCTTGTCCCACAGGAGCTTTATTTGATAAAGGTTCAAGTGTTAGTGAAATGAAACATGATCGGGGGAAAATTGAATTTTTAGTCACTGCACGAACTAAAAAACAATGGAATTTTTAGTAATTACTCACTGGTTATCAGTCATTGGCAATAAAATCTCATGTTACAGCATATTAAACTTCAAAAAACATTGACGCGAATTATATTAGTAGGAATATTCACAACATTTATATTTCTGAATATAGCAAATATCAGATACCAGACAGCAAATGCAGCCATTACTCAATTAGGAAAACCACCAGAAGAAGTTATTTATCGTTCCCAAGTGAAATTAGATGATCAATCAGGAAAAGTTTGGCAAGTTGTATTATTTAAACAAGTTTATTTAGATCAACCATCTAATATCAATCTTCGCTTAGTTGGCTTTCCAAATTCTGCGGAATTAATTCACCCCCAACCGTTAACAATTACTACGAATACAGGTAAAATTTGGAATGCTAATGATCTATTTTTAGATACAGCCCCAGCCCCCACAATTGGTCAATACGATTTCACAGAAATTTTACCCCAATTACCTCCAGAATCTCTAACTTTGGGCATACCTTTACCTGGTAATAAATTCATTAATATTCTAGTTCCCATTCATGTTGTCAAAGAATGGCAATCATTAATTGCCAATGAAAATTGAAAAGGTAAAAAAATGACGAAAATGAAATTAGCAACAGTGTGGTTAGGTGGGTGTTCCGGTTGTCATATGTCCTTCCTAGATTTAGATGAATGGTTAATAGACTTAGCAGCACAAGTAGATATAGTTTATAGTCCCATTGCTGATATTAAAGAATATCCAGAAAACGTAGATTTAGTATTAGTTGAAGGAGCTATAGCCAATGAAGAACATTTAGAATTAATTTACAAAATTAGAGAACGGACTAAAACCATAATTTCTTTTGGTGATTGTGCTGTTACTGGTAATGTTACTGCTTTACGCAATCTTGCTGGTGGTGCTGAACCTGCATTACAATTAGCTTATATTCAAGGGGCTAATATTCATCAACAAATCCCTAATTCTCCCGGAATTGTTCCCCCGTTATTAAATAAAGTTGTCCCCGTACATAAAGTAGTCGCAGTAGATATTTATTTACCCGGTTGTCCACCTTCAGCAGATCGTATTCGCGCCGCAATTTCACCTTTATTAAAAGGAGAAAAGCCGGAAATTATTGGACGAGAAATGATTAAGTTTGGTTAATTTAATTTTGGATTTTGGATTTTGGATTTTTAATTATTTTGGAGATAAATTATGTTAACAGCAGCTGATGTTATGACTAAAGATGTAGCAATGATTCGTAGTTCAGCAACAGCAAAAGAAGCAGTTGATTTAATGCGTTCTAGAGATTGGAGAGCATTAATTGTAGATCGTCGTCATGAACAAGATGCCTATGGTATTATCACAGAAAGTGACATTGTTTATAAGGTAATTTCCTATAGCAAAGACCCGAATAAAGTCCGCGTTTATGAAATTATGACTAAACCTTGTATTGTTGTCAATCCAGAATTAGGTTTAGAATATGTAGCCAGATTATTTGCTAACCATCATCTGCGACGTGCGCCTGTAATTAGTGGTAAACTATTAGGAATCATTTCCCTCACTGACATTTTAGCCCGGAGTAGTTGTTTAGAACAACCACGCTCATTTTTATTAGAACAAGAATTACAAGATGAAATTAAAAAAGCTCGCATTGTTTGTGCAGAAAAAGGTATTAATTCTACAGAATGTGCAGCCGCTTGGGATGTGGTAGAAGAAATACAAGCCGAAATTGCTCACCAACGCGCCGAAAAACCCCTAAAAACTGCCTTTGAAGATTATTGTGATGAATATCCAGAATTAGCAGAATCTAGAATTTATGATTTGTAATTACTATACGTAGGTTGGGTTGACGCAAGGAAACCCAACATGATCATTATCGAAGATTTTGTTGGGTTTGACGTTGTTCTACATCGAAGATTTTGTTGGGTTTGACGTTGTTCTACATCGAAGATTTTGTTGGGTTTGACGTTGTTCTACATCGAAGATTTTGTTGGGTTTGACGTTGTTCTACATCGAAGATTTTGTTGGGTTTGACGTTGTTCTACATCGAAGATTTTGTTGGGTTTGACGTTGTTCTACATCGAAGATTTTGTTGGGTTTGACGTTGTTCTACATCGAAGATTTTGTTGGGTTTGACGTTGTTCTACATCAAATATTTTGTTGGGTTTGACGTTGTTCTACATCAAATATTTTGTTGGGTTTCACGTTGTTCTACATCGAAGATTTTGTTGGGTTTGACGTTGTTCTACATCAAATATTTTGTTGGGTTTGACGTTGTTCTACATCAAAGATTTTGTTGGGTTTCACCTTGTTCTACCCAACCTACAAAGGAAACCCAACATGATCATTATCGAAGATTTTGTTGGGTTTCACGTTGTTCTACCCAACCTACAATTGTTGATTATTACCAATTACATAATTATGAAAACAATCATTATTGACCCCGTAACTCGCATTGAAGGCCACGCCAAAATTAGTATTTATTTAGATGATCAAGGTCAAGTAAATGACGCTCGATTTCATGTCACTGAATTTCGCGGTTTTGAAAAGTTTTGTGTTGGTCGTCCTTTCCCAGAAATGCCGGGAATTACTGCGAGAATTTGCGGTATTTGTCCGGTAAGTCACTTGTTAGCTTCAGCCAAAACAGGAGATGGCATCTTAGCGGTAAAAATCCCTAAAATAGCCTCTCAATTACGTCGTTTGATAAATTTGGGTCAAATTGTCCAATCCCATGCCCTCAGCTTCTTTCACTTGAGCGCTCCTGACTTATTATTAGGCATGGATAGCGCACCAGAAAAACGGAATATTTTTGGTTTAATTGCTGCTGAACCAGAATTAGCTAGAGGTGGTATTCGTTTACGGCAATTTGGACAGGAAATCATTGAATTATTAGGAGGGAAAAAAATCCATCCTTCCTGGGCTGTTCCTGGTGGAGTAAGTCACCCTTTAACCCAAGAAAATCGCGCCCATATTCAGCAACGGATTCCTGAAGCAAAATCTACAGTAATTAATGCTATTGAGTTGTTTAAAAAGTTGTTAAAAATTTATCAAAAAGAAGTTAAAACTTTTGGTAATTTTCCGAGTTTATTTATGGGTTTAGTCAGTCCTGATGGTTTATGGGAAACGTATGATGGACATATTCGATTTGTTGATAGTGCCGGGAATATTGTTGCTGATAAACTTGACCCCAATAACTATCATGAATTTATCGCTGAAGCAGTGCAAACAGACTCCTATTTAAAATCACCTTATTATCTTCCTTTAGGTTATCCCGATAGTAGTGATCATTGTCGTTTAGATAGTGGAATGTATCGTGTTGGACCTTTGGCTAGATTGAATATTTGTAGTCATATTGGTACACCTTTAGCGGACGCAGAATTAAAAGAATTTCGTAGTTATGAAAATGGTACTGTTAAATCATCATTTTTCTATCATTATGCCCGGTTAATTGAAATTTTAGCAGCCATTGAACACATAGACATTATCTTAGATGATCCTGATATTTTATCAACCCGTCTCCGGGCAGAAGCTGGGATTAATTGCTTGGAATCTGTGGGTGTAAGTGAAGCACCAAGGGGGACATTATTCCATCATTATCAAGTTGACGAAAACGGTTTAATGTTAAAAGTAAATTTGATTATTGCTACTGGTCAAAATAACTTAGCAATGAATCGCACAGTTGCCCAAATTGCCCGTCATTTTATCCAAGGTGATAACATAAAAGAAGGAATTTTAAACCGTGTTGAAGCCGGAATTAGGGCTTTTGATCCTTGTTTGAGTTGTTCTACTCACGCTATGGGACAAATGCCTTTATTAATAGAAGTAGTAAATAAAAATGGCACTGTAATTAATCAAATTTGTCGTAATTAGTATGTATTAGTTACTCGACTGCTTTAAAAAGTCGGGCATATTGGTTTTTTTGATCATTTATATGATATAATGTGATATAATCTAACTCTAAGATAGCTCAAACTCATATTACCCAAATTTCTAATTTTTATGACTCTTACTACTACTAAACGCTTTACCATAACTGAATATCACCGTCTAGCAGACCTTGACTTCTTCACGGAAGATGACAGAATTGAATTAATTAAAGGTGAAATTATCAAAATGGCTGCAAAAGGTAGACCACATTCTGTTTGTAATACTCGTTTATATAAAGAGTTATTTAAACTCCTAGAGGAAAAAGCTACTATTCGTGGACAAGAACCAATTATTATCACTAATAATAGTGAACCAGAACCAGATTTAGTAATTGTTGAAAATAGACCTGATGATTATTTTCTCAATCATCCTACACCATCTGATATTTTCCTAGTTATTGAAGTAGCTGATTCATCTTTAAAATATGACCAAGAAGTAAAGTTACCTTTATATGCAGAAGCCGGTATTTCAGATTATTGGATCTTTAACTTAATCGCTTATCATTTAGAATGCTATTGTCAACCATATCAAAATCTACAAGGTACATTTGGCTATCGTCATAAATCAATTATCCTCCCTAATGAGTCTGTAAAATTGCCATCTTTCCCGGAATTAATTTTAGATTTAACTAAAGTATTTCCAGTCAAAAATTGAGTTATAAAATTAAAATTTGCAAAAATTGAGAAAATATGTTATTTTAGTTTTGAATTAATATAATGGCCTATTTTTGACAATTTATATTAATGTTATATTAATACAAGTATAAATAATTAGCGGCTGATATAGCCGCATCAATATTTATACTGATGGTTGACTCATGGTTAAACCTGCTGTAATAGGGTCAAAATCTGGAGGAAAATGGGTGTTATGGTTATAATCTGCTTTTTCTAAATGCGTCCCCTGTAAGTTAGCTGTACGCAAGTTGGCAGAAATCAACATCGCTCCTCGCAAATCTGTATTTTGTAAATTAGCTTGACTCAAATCGCTAAAACTCAAATCACATCCCCGCAAATTAGCGTCGCTGAGGTTAGCTTTGCTCAAATCAGCATAGCTGAAATTAGAGCCTTTTAAGTCCAAACCCTGCAAATTAGCGTCACTTAATTCTGCTCTCTCAAAATCTCTTTTTCCCGCTGTATATTCTTCTACAATCTTAGCAGCAGTGCTATTAATTGACTTTTGAAAATTCACTTCAGGCATAAAACAGCCTCGCAATTTATTTAAAATTTTTACAGGTTTTATAACCATACCTGAGGGTATTATATAACTGATGAGCCGAAAAATAAATACCCTATTTACATAAATTTATAAAAGAAATAAGAGAAATGAGCGTAACTACAATTATAATTGGTTATGGCAATGAATTACGCAGTGATGATGCCATTGGTCAAAAAGTCGCCAATATTATCAATTCTTGGCATTTATCTGATGTTGAATCTCTTGCAGTTCACCAACTTACCCCAGAATTAGCAGCAAATTTAGCAAATGTCAATTTAGCAATTTTTGTAGATGCTATGATCAGTTCAGAATCGGAAAATGTGGAAGTGGAGTCTATATTGCCCAGTGAATCTAATTCAATATCTGATATTATATCTAATATGATGTTAGGACATATTGGTAATCCGCGATCGCTTTTATCTTTGACTAAATACCTCTATGGTTATTGTCCAACTGCTTGGTTAGTCACAGTACCAGGGGTGAATTTTGAATTAGGAGATTGTCTTTCCCCCATAGCAGAAATAGGAATTAATATAGCTCTAAATAAAATAATTAATATTATTGGTAAAGGACAAAATTCTACTTGAGACTGGGAAACGATATAATATAAAAATTAACTACAAAAGCAAGGGAACAGGGAACTCTTAACAGGGAACAGGGAAAAGGGAGTAAATTGGTGTGTACTTCATGAGACTGGGAAACGATATAATATAAAAATTAACTACAAAAGCAAGGGAACAGGGAACTCTTAACAGGGAACAGGGAGTAAATTGGTGTGTACTTCATGAGACTGGGAAACGATATAATATAAAAATTAACTACAAAATTAACTACAAAATTAACTATAAATTACTCGGAGTTATAAATGGAAACATTTACTAAAAAACCTAGCGATAAAGCTCATGATATCTTGCAAGTGAGCAGAATTAATCCCTTAGATGCTATATTTCAACCGCAAACTGTAGCCGTAATTGGTGCTACCGAAAAACCTGGAAGTGTGGGAAGAACCTTACTTTGGAACTTAATTACTAATCCCTTTGGAGGGACTGTTTTCCCTATTAATCTTTACCGTCATAGTGTATTAGGAATTAAAGCCTATTCTACTATATTTGATGTTCCTGAAAAAATTGATTTAGCTGTTATTGTCACCCCTGCACCAACCGTACCCAAAATTATATCTGATTGTGTTGAGGCGGGAATTAAAGGTGCAATTATTATTTCTGCTGGCTTTAAAGAAGCAGGAGAAAAAGGTCTAGTTTTAGAACAGGAAATACTGCAACAAGCACAAGGGGGAAAAATTAGAATTATTGGTCCTAATTGTTTAGGAGTAATGAATCCAATCTCTGGGTTAAATGCTACTTTTGCTAGTAAAATAGCCCGTCCGGGAAATGTCGGTTTTATTAGCCAAAGTGGGGCTTTATGTACATCAATTCTGGACTGGAGTTTAAAAGAAAATGTGGGTTTTAGTGCCTTTATTTCTATTGGTTCAATGTTAGATATTGGTTGGGGTGATTTAATTTATTATCTGGGTGATGATCCTCAGACAAAAAGTATTGTAATTTATATGGAATCTATTGGAAATGCCCGTTCTTTTCTGTCAGCAGCGCGAGAAGTGGCTTTAACAAAACCGATAATTGTGATTAAAGCCGGTCGTACCGCAGCCGCAGCTAAAGCCGCAGCTTCTCACACGGGTGCATTAACAGGAAGTGATGCTGTTTTAGATGCAGCTTTTCGTCGTTGTGGGGTATTACGAGTCAATAGTATTTCCGATTTATTTGATATGTCGGAAGTATTAGCAAAACAACCCCGTCCCCAAGGTTCACGGTTGACGATTTTAACTAATGCTGGTGGTCCAGGAGTATTAGCAACAGATACTTTAATTGAAAACGGTGGAGAATTAGCAACTATTTCCCCCGAAACAATGACCTCTTTAAATGAAATTTTACCACCACAATGGAGTCATAATAATCCTATTGATATTTTAGGAGATGCTGACCCTCAACGTTATCAAAAAGCTTTAGAAATTGTTACCAAAGATCCCAATAGTGACGGTTTATTAGTAATTTTAACACCCCAATCTATGACAGATCCTACCGAAATTGCAGTACAATTAAAAGCTTACGCCCAACTGTCTAATAAGCCGATTTTAGCTAGTTGGATGGGAGGTAATGATGTAGCTGCGGGAGAACAAATTCTCAATAGTCAAGGTATTCCCACTTATGCTTATCCTGACGCAGCCGCGCGGGTATTTAGTTATATGTGGAAATCGAGTTATAACCTGCGCGGTATTTATGAAACTCCGGTTTTACCAACATTAATTTGTGATGTTAATACTCGCAATTGTGCTAATATTACAAATATTATGCAAGCTGCAAGAACAGCAAAAAGAACAATTCTCACGGAATTTGAATCTAAAGAAATTTTAGCTGCTTATGGTATTCCTGTAGTGGCTGGTTGCATTGCTAAAAGTGCAGACCAAGCCGTCAAATGTGCAGAAAATATTGGTTATCCGGTGGTTTTAAAACTATATTCTCAAACAATTACCCATAAAACTGATGTGGGAGGTGTGCAGTTAAATTTACAAAATGGGGAAGCTGTAAAACTTGCTTATGAGCATATTGAAACATCAGTAAAGGAGAAAGGAAAAGCAGAAGATTTTCTTGGTGTTACTGTACAACCAATGGTAAAAACCGACGGTTATGAATTGATTATTGGTAGTAGTTTAGATCCCCAATTTGGACCAGTATTATTATTTGGTACTGGAGGACAATTAGTAGAAATATTTCAGGACAGTTCCCTGGCACTTCCTCCTCTTAATACTACCCTAGCACGACGGATGATGGAACAAACAAAAATTTATCAAGCATTGTCAGGAGTCAGAGGACGCAAAAGTATTAATATTTCTGCCCTTGAACAATTAATGGTAGAATTTAGTCAATTAGTTATAGAACAACCTGACATTAAAGAAATTGATATTAATCCATTATTAGCTTTTCCTCCAACTCCAGAAAATCCTAGAGGATTAATTGCCTTAGATGCGAGAATAGTTTTACATTCTCCTGATCTAACAGAAAATCAATTACCAAAATTAGCAATTCGTCCCTATCCCAGTCAATATATTAGTAATTGGCAATTGAAAAATGGTATACCAGTTATTATTCGTCCTATTCGTCCTGAAGACGAACCGTTAATGGTAGAATTTCACAAAACTCTATCAGCAGAAAGTGTCTATTTCCGCTATTTCCACTTAATTAAATTGAGTCAACGCATTACCCATGAAAGACTAACCAGGATGTGTTTTATTGACTATGATCGAGAAATGGCCTTAGTTGCAGAATACCAAAATCCTCAAACAAAAAACAGGGAAATATTAGCAGTAGGAAGATTAAGTAAATCACATGAAAATAAAAGCGCGGAATTTGCTATACTTGTGAGTGATCAGTTTCAATATCAAGGTTTAGGTACGGAATTACTCTGGAAATTACTAGAAGTTGGTAAAAATGAGAAAATCTGCTGTATCTATGCTGACATCTTAGCTGATAATTCAGTGATGCAGCAAGTATGTAAAAAACTCGGTTTTCAGATTTCACATACTGATGATCAAACTGTTTTTAGAGCAGAAATTCAACTGACATAAAATTACTCCACCATCTAAATAGACATCTGGAGGTAAAGATTGTAGAGTCGAGAATCCCTACCCCGGTCACGTCTCTATAAGGGTTGTAGGTAAATTAGCTAACTAGAAAAAAGATACTATTTTATTTTGCCGACTTACTTATGCATTATTAACTCAAGTTGTTAGTTATCTCGTTAAGGCTGGTAATGGGTAATGGGTAATTGGTAATTGGTAATTGGTAATTGGTAATTGGTAATAAAAGCTCTGGTTTGATCCTGTTCATCCTTTAATCCTAGACATCCTGATTCTGACAATTTACCTAACTAGCAACTTACATTATTAAAGTTTAAACTAGAATATGAGGGGAGAGTAGGCGTAGGCGGTTGCAGATTAGTCATTCAGACTGGTTTGAGGAAAGTCCGGGCTCCCGAAAGACCAAACTTGCTGGATAACGTCCAGTGCGAGCGATCGTGAGGATAGTGCCACAGAAAGATACCGCCAGTCAATTTATTGGTTGGTAAGGGTGCAAAGGTGCGGTAAGAGCGCACCAGCAACGTCGAGAGACGTTGGCTCGGTAAACCCCGGTTGGGAGCAAGGCCGGAGGAACTACGGTTGGTCTTTTACCAGTTCCGCTAAAAAAGAGCCGCTAGAGGTGTTTGGTAACAAGCATCCCAGATAGATAACTGCCCTCGCAAGAGAACAGAACCCGGCTTACTACCGACTCTCTCTTCTTAAGCGAATTATGGATTTTTTATTTTCCATAGTTCGTTTTTTCAACTACTACAGAAAACGAGAGCGAGCGCCTGCTCCACGACCATCTCTACCAGTTGCTCTGTCGCCAACTGTCTCAAGGTTTCTCTGTCTGGTTTTGAGGAGCAGGTTTTTTCCATAATTGATCTATTCTGCTAATTACAGCGATTTCCAATCATATAAGGTACATCTTAGCCCCCTCCTCGCACCCCCCTCAATCCGCAGCGGGGGGAAGAAAAGGATAAACTTTTGATATTGGAGGGGTTGGGGGTGGGGTTCTTGTTCCGGGTTTGATGACAATTTGCTGTAATACTATCATTAGTTTTAACTTTGATTATTATTGGTAATTGGTAACAAGTATTGTAACTCATGATTTGCAACTATAATTACTTATAAAGCGGGCAAAAAAACTAACCACTTGATCATGATTGAAACCCTATTTAAAGCTTATATTCCCCTATTTACTTGGATAGGGTTAGGTCTAATATTATCTCGATTTAGCTCCGATAAATTTGCTAAGTGGCTAGGACAGTCACTATACTGGGTAGGAGTGCCACTACAATTGTTAGTATTAGCACGTCATACTAATGCGGCAAATAGTGAACTAATACCGTCCATAGCAGTAGCAATATTAATACTAAGTTTAGCTTTAGCGCTATTGACTTGGTGGTTTTGGCAATGGTTTAATAAAATCAAGACAGAGCAAAAAAGCGTAGAAGTACCCGAATCTTTAAGAAAAGCCAGTTTAGGTAGTTTTATTTTGGCAACAATTTTAGGAAATACTGGTTTTGTTGGACTAACACTAACACAAGTGCTAACAGGACCGGAAAATAACGATTCAGCATTATTATTTAGCGTCACAAATAATGGTGTTGGTACTTATGGAATTGCTGTCTTAATTGCTAGTTATTTTGGACAGAGAGCCACGGAAAATCATTGGTGGATACAATTGCGAGATATAGCTACGGTTCCCAGTCTGTGGACGTTTTTCATTGGCTTAAATACCCAATTTGTGCAATTACCCGCAGTCATTGAATCAGGTTTAAATCAGGCTGTTTGGGTGGTAATTGCCCTCGCTTTGTTCCTGGTTGGTTTGCGACTAGGAACAATAAAAGAATATCAAAATCTGCATATTGCCATAATAGCCAGTATTCTGAAAGTTTTGATTATCCCCTTATTAGTGGGATTAGGTGCGACCTATGCAGGTATAATTGACGAACAGCGTTTAGTCTTGGTACTTATGTCAGGGACACCCACAGGACTTTCCGTACTAATTTTAGCGGAAGTTTACGACTTAGATCGGAATTTATTAGCCAGTAGCATTGCTTTAACCTTTATTGGGTTATTTTTAGTTCTACCTCTGTGGTTAATTTGGTTTGGCTAAATTTATGATTTAATATTTGACTGGGAAAAAATTCCAGTCACATTCTGGAGTTACAAACATGACAAAACCTCTCCGATAAACCTCTCCCCGTTCAGGAAAAGCCTTAAATCCTGTTTTTACCCTGTTAATCCTTTAATTTTGATTCTGACAATGAGCAACCGTGTTAAGATACTCTTGGGCATAATTACTGCCATTCCCATGGCTTTAGGCTTACCCGCAAAGGCTTTAGAAGTACAGATAATGCCTAAAAATCCCCAATTGGGAGATACAGTTTCAGTATTAATTGAGGCAGATGCTCAAAAAAGTCTTAGTAATCCTACGGTGACAATTGGCGAAAAAACCTATCCAGCTTTTGAAATTGCACCTCGTCAATACCGTTCCTTTATTCCCACAACTCCCTTAGAAAAAGCTGGAGTGAGAACAATTAGAGTGTCCCAGGAGGCACAGGAACAAAAACTATCCATACAAGTGCGCGATCGCAAATTTCCAGTTCAACGCATCACCTTACCACCGGGTAAAGCTGGAGTAAAAGCCACCCAGGAAGAACTAAAGCGAGTAGCAGAACTTAAAGCCCTCCAGACACCGGAAAAATACTGGAACGGTGTTTTTCTCACCCCCAACGCCGGGAGAAAATCTACTAGATATGGTGTCCGTCGCTACTACAATGGCGTATTTGCCAATGATTACTACCATCGTGGACTGGATTACGCAGGAGCAGCAGGATCATCTGTAACAGCCCCCGCAGCGGGAAGAGTTGCCCTAGTGGGGACAGTATCCCAAGGTTTCCGAGTTCATGGTAATGTTATCGGCATTGATCACGGTCAAGGAGTAGTCAGTATTTTCATGCACCTGAGTCGTATAAATGTTCAAGAAGGTGATTTTGTCAAAGCTGGTCAAAAAATTGGTACAGTAGGTTCAACCGGTGCATCTACCGGACCCCACTTGCACTGGGGCTTGTATGTAAACGGACAATCAGTTGACCCATTACCGTGGAAATCCCAGGAAATTAAATGAACCTAATTCAATCACGGACTAATACAGGTGTATTTAAAGAAACTTGGCTATACAACATCCGTACATCAGGATTACGCATTCTCAGACAACCATGAGAAACAGCCGCTCCCACTAAATCAACATCTGGTGTACCATGAAAGCCAATTTCATTGCGACCATCTGACCAAAAACCAATCCATCTATCGCCTAAAGGACTATTAGTACCACCGTCAAAGATAGCACCTGTAATGGGATGTCGCCAAATGGGATGATGTTCTTTGTGGATAACTTTAAAATTGCCGGTTGGTGTTTCCCAGCCCTTTTTACCAATAGCGATGGGGTAACTAGCTATTACCTCATCATACTGAAAAACATAGACACGGCGATCGCTTAAATCTACTACCACCTGGTTTGTGTCTGGTGCTGGTACTTCTGGTTTTGTATTGTTAATTGTATCTGTAATACTAGCCAAACTTGACTTGGGTTTTTTCCGAGAAGAATCTAAATCTAAATTAATTGTCCCAGCCTTTCGGGGAGAGGTAGGTGCAGAAGCTGCAATTGCACTTTCCCCAATCGCCACTTGTGACTCCTGGGGATACAGATTTATTGACCTAGAATGATTTAACTGGCCTGTTTTTCTCATAGTTTGCAAATGGACAGCTAGAGATAAAATTGCTGTACCAAAACAGAGAAACATGACCATACTCGCTACAGATTTGTTTCTTACCATTACTATCGCCTGTTATTTATCCCTGACATCTCCAACTAGGAACTGGTAACTAATGTGAATTTCACCAATTACCCATTCATTACCCATCACCATATTTCGGTATTTCGATTATAAACCCGTTACCTTACTGGGGAACTTTTCATCAATTATCCAGTCTAAGTCTGAGAGAAAGGAGTGATTTGAAGCTAATCGATAATCAATGAATCAATCCGTTAGTGTATCCTGGTCAACAGTTGGTGCCACCTATCCAGCAGCATCGGTGCAAATTGACAAACTCTCAAACCACGATCTTATTTTACGCTGTCAAGTCGGATTGCGTCCAGACCGTGCTGCCTTTGCAGAACTGCTACGCCGCCATCAAACCCAAGTTGATCGAGTTTTATATCATTTAGCCCCTGATTGGTCTGACAGAGCCGATTTAGCCCAGGAAGTTTGGATTCGTGTATATAGGAATATTAGCCGATTACAAGACCCTACCAAGTTCCGAGGTTGGTTAAGTCGTATTGCCACTAATTTGTTTTATGATGAATTACGTAAACGCAAACGGGTAGCCAGCCCCCTGTCACTAGATGCTCCTCGGAGTCTAGAAGACGGTGAAATGGATTGGGAAATTGCCGGTGATACGCCAAGTCCAGATGAGGAAATGACGACGAGAGAATTTTATGAGCAGTTGCGAGAAGCGATCGCCGATTTACCGGAGGCTTTTCGGACTACTATTGTTCTTAGAGAAATAGAAGGTCTGGCTTATGAAGAAATTGCCGAACTTACCGGAGTTTCTCTAGGAACTGTGAAATCTAGAATAGCCAGAGCCAGATCTAGGTTACAAACTCAGTTGCAAAGCTATCTAGATATATAATCTACATCATGTTTCCTCGATTCTATGGCAAACTTTAAGAAGTATTAACGACTGTCAACGAAAATATATATTTTCTGATTTTCTGTCATTGAGCAGCAAAAATGAATCAACAAGTAATATGAATATGCAGAAGCGCGATTGTTTCGAGTTGTTAAGTGCTTATCTAGATGGCGAAGTAACTGCTACTGAACGTAGGCAAGTTGAAGAATGGCTATCAACTGATGCCTCCGTCAAATGCTTATATAAAAGACTGTTAAATCTTAGACAAGGCTTACAGAACATACCTGTCCCCGCAGCCAATCAGTCGTCAGAAAGCACAATTGAGCAATTATTCAAGCGTGTTAACCGCCGCTACCAGTTGGCCTGGGTATTTGGTGGGGCGGCCTTAGCAGCTTGTATTCTGGGTACAGTTTCCAGTTTATTACCTGGCGACTCATCCAGAATACTACAAGTGGCAAAAACAACAGAATTGACTCCAGCGACAACACAACCAGCAGCCACAGATTCACCTTTAATGGTGGCTTTAAACAACCCGGTGATGGAAATTCCGAAAACGGCAATAGCACCCAAGTAAAAGCTAGTTATTGACATACTCACCGACCTAGAAGGTCAGTGATTCTTAACAGTTCACGGTAACTCGCAGCCGAAACAGTCTTACAGTCCCATCCCGACCATTTCTATGTTTTTGGTGGCATTTTCATCTCTTTCTTGTTCAGTATCACAACTCAAACAAAGTATTGAGCGAATACTCAAGGTCAATCTTTCCCCAGGGAAAGCCACAACATGAACATATTTAAAAAATATATTCAGGATCAAGTATTCAGCTATAATAAGACAATTTAAAATAAATCAAATTACCAAAAATACCCAAAATACCCAGGGAGTTAGAGTTATGGTTGCTACTCCAATACCGACCGTTGCCGAACTATCAAAAGTGACAATTTCTTGGGAAGCATTACCCGAAGATTTTATCTTAGAAGAAGAACCTGTGGAAAACACCGCACAACCATTAATTGCTGGAGCATTACGAGAAAGTCTAGAATTAAGTGGATATATTCAACCCACCATGCTGATAGCGGCAAATTTGGGCATCTGTGCCACCATGGATGGTAAACTTGTTGTCAAAGCACCAGATTGGTTTTTTGTGCGGACAGTTTTACCCCTATCTGGGGTGACAGATAGACGCAGCTATACACCCCACCTAGAAGGGGAAATTCCCAGTATTGTCATGGAATTTTGCTCAGATACTGACGGAAAAGAATACTCAGCTAGACGCACTTTCCCCCCCGGAAAATGGTTTTTTTATGAACAAATTCTCCAAGTTCCTACTTATGTAATTTTTGATCCCCTGACTGCTGTATTAGAAGTTCATCAAATCGAGTCAGGACAGTATAAATTACAGCCAAAAGACGAAAATAATCGTTACTGGATTACAGATATGGGATTATTTTTGGGATTGTGGGAAGGGGAAAAGGAAGGTCGCATAGGTTACTGGCTACGGTGGTGGGATCAAGCAGGTAATTTGTTACCCTGGGCTGTAGAAAAGCTAGAAAAAGAACAGCAACGAACTGAACAGGAACGTCAACGGGCTGAACAGGAACGTCAACGGGCTGAACAAGAAAGTCAACGGGCTGAACAAGAAAGTCAACGGGCTGAACAGGAAAGACAACGGGCTGAACAAGAAAGCCAACGGGCTGAACAAGAAAGCCAACGGGCTAAAAGGTTAGCAGAACAGTTACGCGCTCTGGGTATTGATCCAATTGATTAAATGTGCGGTTTCTAAAATTGTTGTAGAGATGTTTCATAGAACGTCTCTACATTCTTTTTTGCGGGATACCTAATTAATCCCAATTGGGAAATTCATTGTCGCTTAACCCAACCTCCAAAATCAAACTCAAGGAGTTTCAGTTTTGGCTGTTGTAGAAGCAGTTTCTAACCGCCAGGAGAGCATAAAATCTAACTAAAAATTTAACTAAAATAGTTCACTCAGATGAATACTCACATCAGGAAAAGCTAAAATTGATAAACTTTGATTTTTTGTTAACCTTTGTACATCTTGATAAATTCCCTCAAGAGAATTTCGATATACTTCGATAATTTCCTGATTAACATCTACTAACCAAACTTCAGGAATATTTGCTTCCGCATATAAAGGAATTTTCACATCCCGATCATATTTTACAGTTGTGTCAGCCACTTCTATTAACAAAAATATATCTTCTGGTTGGGGGTGTGAATTTCTATAAAAATCTGGACGTGGTTTTAATAATGCTATGTCTGGTTGGGGTTCAGAAGTTTCATTTAATTCTACAGGGTTTTGAGGTGCAAGAATGATCCGTTTTCCTAAAAGCTGAATTAGCAGATTAACTAATCTATTTACACAACCAGCGTGTCTTCTTCCAATAGGTGACATATCAATCATTTCCCCCCGAATTAATTCTACTCGCTCATTTTCTGACAGAATACCAGATTCAGCCATTTGGTGAAATTGTTTAACTGTAAATTGATGTCTAACTATTTGTAAAATCATTGTCACCTCTATTTAGATTTTAATTGAGATTGGTAAGAATCGGCAATTTATTCAGATGATAAAATTTACTTGACTATATAGCTATCACTAGCATTATTTTTGGCAATGGACTAAATCATTAAATTGAAAAGATTTACCTGAAATATGGCGTATTTGTAATTTTGAAGTGGACTTTTGATTAGGGTCAAACCGTGTTTTTGTTTTTTGCGTGATGTTTTTAATGCTGATAAACCGCCATTTATAATCTTTAAGAAAATTCGGATGATCCCAAAATGATTGACCAATTTCCCGACAATAGGCAACAAAACACTTTGCTCCTTGAAGTTGTGCAGTAATATCTTTCATTGTTCCTCCTTTTCCTGCTTTCATTTCAATACAGATAATTGTCTGTTTCTTACCAGTATCGGTAATGATAATAAAGTCTGCACGTTTACATTCACCGTTTTTTCCTTTGAAAATTGTATCAAGTGACTTAAATTCCTCTGGATTAATAATTATAACATTATCACCATCAGGCATCCCATAAATAGTTATATCGTAATTGTATTTAGGTTCTTTAAGTATTACCTGATTTCCTCCGTTGAGATCAATTTCTAATGATACCGTAGCGGTTTCCTGAATCATTTCTTTCAAGATAGCAATATCAGACATTACTCTTCACTCCAATAAATTGCTTCCTGAATCCGATTCATGGTTTCAATTGTTGTATCAAAACTCCGAGCTTCAATACCCAATTCTGGGTCAATATCCGCAGGTATAAGAGTTTGACATTTAGTTTTTTTTGTATTTCCCTCTAGTTTCATATTTGCTTCTTCCGCAATGTAAACTTTAATTTTTTCAGCAGTAATCAGTTCTTCTGGCTGATAACCTTCTTGTTGGGCAATTCGCTGGAGATGGGGTTTATCATGATTAAGCATGATTAGAGTATTCAGTTCTTTAACGATGTAATCGCTGTGGGTAGTGATAAAAACCTTAATACCCACGTTAACCAGTCGAGCAAAAAGTCTGGCTACTCGGCGTTGATTTTCAGGGTGTAGATTTAATTCTGGTTCATCTACCATCAATAAATCACCATGTTGTGCTTCGTGTTTCAGATAAAAGCCAATGTCTAATAAAGAACGCACAGCACTAGAACTTTCATCCATAGAAAGCTTAACTTTTTTACCCTTAGGTACATAATAAAGCTCATCGTTGCGGGTGACAGTATACTCACCACCAATAATATCAGTAAAATCAGCTAATAGATCAGGATGTTCATCGGTAATGAAACTATTTTTTTTAACAATGGTTTCAAGTTTACGAGTAAAATCGACATTCGTTTTTATCGGTAGAGCATAATCATCATACTCTTTCAGTAAAAGTTCCATTGTATCAATATTTTCGTCAGCTTGACCAATTTCTTCTAATAAACGATTTTTAGCAAAATTCAACTCTTTGCGAAAAATGGCCGCGCCAGTTCGTTCAGCACTAGCAATAAAAGGACGAGGGAAAAACTGAGCAAAAATAATATCTTTTATGGCATTAGCAATTAGAAATTTAATGAATTCATGTGGTATTTTTACCTTGTCTTTTTCAACAAGAAGAGTCACAACTAATTCTGTACTTTCTTCACTTTTAGTAATAGAGAAAATTTCTGCATTAGCTGATCCCATTTTCCGATCAAATTTGTTTTTTAATTTAATATCTTCAGTTTTTATTTCTAGACTGATGTTAAATTTTGTGTTTTTAAATCTGTCAATTGGTGCTGCAAAAATTTTCGGTAATTCCTGGGTATATCTCTCACAGGCTTTAATGATAATCTGCTCAGATTTTTTAACATACTCTTGGATATCAATACGAATTACACCGTCAGCAAGAAGTTCCTCAATTTTATCATCGTTGATTTGAATTGAAAGCATTTGCCTCCAAGTGTATAAAAATCCAAATAAAGCATAAGTTGCGTAGGTTTTCCCCGTATTATTACAACCACAAATGATCGTCAAGTCACCAAGAGTAAATTCTGCTTCTCGTAAAGTACCAAGATTTTTGACTTTAATTTTCATTGTCCTATTTCTTTAACTATTAACCATTAGTCTATACTATCACTTATCCGATTATAGATAATGGCTTTTTTAGTATTCGTAGGTTGGGTTGACGCAAGGAAACCCAACATCCCACATTCCGCATTTCATAATGTAGTATTAGCACTTGAAGTAATTGATGAAATATGTTTTTTACACATATCAAAAAATAAAATCAGGGTAATATTCGCCTATTACAAACAAAATGAAGTGCAGAAAATCAGCAATATGATTAAAGGAAACCCAAGACAATTAATACTGTTGTTGGGTTGCGCTGTCGCTTAACCCAACCTACAAAATCTCCAAAATTAAACTTAATCCACATTTCATAATGTAGTATTAGCACTTGAAGTAATTGATGAAATATGTTTTTTACACATATCAAAAAATAAAATCAGGGTAATATTCGCCTATTACAAACAAAATGAAGTGCAGAAAATCAGCAATATGATTAAAGGAAACCCAAGATAATTAATACTGTTGTTGGGTTGCGCTGTCGCTTAACCCAACCTACAAAATCTACAAAATCAAACTCAAGGAGTTTCAGAAATTGCACCTTGCATTTTCATAAAAGTATCAATTAAAGTCTGCAATTGTTGATCTGCTTTAAAAACTCCTAAACCTCTTGCTGTCACTTTTCCAGGAGAATAAACAAACCGAGATTTCATATTTGAAGTTAACTTTTCTGCTAATAGATTCCAAGCCGGTTCTTCCATGGGTGTTTCTAAAACAATATGCTGTTTATTCTCTGGTTTAATGCGACTAAATCCCAAATTTTTGGCTAATTGTTTTAATTCCATCACGCGCAATAATTGATTTGCTGGTACGGGTATAGTACCATATCTATCAGTCCATTCAGCAGCGATTTGTTTTAATTCATATTTTGATTTTACTGTGGCTACAGCGCGATAAGCACTCATTTTTTGATCAAGATCAGTAATGTAATTGGAAGGAATAAATGCAGTGAGGTTAAGATCAATTTGTGTATCTTCAACTTTGGGTATTTCTTGACCTCTAATTTCTCGAATCGCTTCCTCTAACATTTCCATATACAAATCAAAGCCAATTGCATCCATTTGACCAGATTGTTCTGCACCTAGCAAGTTTCCCACCCCGCGAATTTCCATATCTCGCATTGCTAATTGATATCCAGAACCGAGTTGAGTAAATTCTTGAATTGCTCTTAATCTTTGTCTAGCGGCATCAGATAATTCTCTTTGTTTGGGGTAAAATAACCATGCGTGAGCTTGAATTCCCGCACGTCCCACTCGTCCCCGCAATTGATATAATTGAGATAAACCAAAACGGTGAGCATCTTCAATTAAAATTGTGTTAACTCGCGGAATATCTAAACCAGATTCGATAATTGTCGTACAAACAAGAATATCCGCGTCATTATTTCCGAAAGTCAGCATGGTTGATTCTAACTCACTTTCGTCCATTTGACCATGAGCGATCGCAAATCTTCCTCCGGGAACCATTTCTCGCAAATTTGCAGTGGTTTCTTCAATTCCGTCTACTCGCGGAAC
Source organism: Dolichospermum sp. FACHB-1091 (assembly GCF_014697585.1). Classification (GTDB taxonomy): domain Bacteria; phylum Cyanobacteriota; class Cyanobacteriia; order Cyanobacteriales; family Nostocaceae; genus Dolichospermum. The sequence goes on from NZ_JACJSB010000013.1 coordinate 34,976, forward strand.
TACATAAAATACCTGGCCACCTCGATCTAATTCTTGACGAATTGCACTTCTGACAATTTCCGGTTTTAGGGGTGCGAGGTGGGTTTGAATTGGTCTTCTCGTTGGAGGTGGAGTGGTAATTAAACTCATTTCCCTAATTCCTGATAATGACATATATAAGGTTCTGGGAATAGGGGTAGCGGAAAGAGTTAAAACATCAACTTCAGTTTTCAAGCTTTTGATTTTTTCTTTTTGATTAACTCCAAATCTTTGTTCTTCGTCAATTACTAAAAGTCCTAAATCTTTAAATTGTACACTTTTTCCTAATAATTGATGTGTACCGACAACTATATCTAATTCTCCAGTTGCGAGACGTTTTTGAATATTCCGTTTTTCTTCCGCACTACGAAAGCGATTGAGTAAACCTACATTAATTGGATAAGGTGCAAAACGTTCTTTAATTGTGTGATAATGTTGTTGAGTTAAAATTGTCGTTGGTGCTAAAAGTGCCACTTGCTTTCCTGCGGTGACAGCTTTAAAAATTGCCCTAATTGCTACTTCAGTTTTACCAAAACCGACATCTCCACATACTAACCTGTCCATGGGTCTTTCACTTTCCATATCCCGTTTCACGTCTTGTACCGCTTTTAGTTGATCTGTGGTAGGATGATAAGGGAAAGAATCTTCCATTTCTTCTTGCCAAGGCATATCTGGGGGATAGGAAAAACCATGTTGTTGCGATCGCGCTGCATACAATTTTAACAAATCTACTGCTAATTTCTTAATCGCTTTTCTGACTTTATTCTTAGTATTATCCCAAGCTTTTCCAGTCATTTTATGCAGTTCTGGAGGTTTATCTGCATTAGTTCTAAATCGAGATAAAGAACCAACTTGATCAGCAGCAACTCTTAATAAACCATCTGCATATTGCACAACTAAATAATCACGGGTTTCCTCGTTAATTGTCAGACTTTCTAATTTCACAAATTTGCCAATTCCATGACTACGATGAACAACAAAATCCCCTGGACGTAATTTATTAGGATCAACTTGTTTAGATGTTGCTTGACGACGTTTACGGACATAGCCAAAATTAGCTAGGGAATGTTGTCCATAAAATTCTCTATCGGTGACAATAACTAAGCGATAAGAAGGTAAAATAAAACCTTCTAATTCTGCTAAACCGGAATATTTTAGAGCAATTGGTGTATGATTAATTTGTAGTTTATCAATGGCTTGATAATCACGGGGATTGGGAATAAACTGCGCGGGACAATCGTGTTCTTGTAGTAGCGAAACTGAACGGGAAGGTTGAGCCGAAAGTATCCAAATTCCAAAATTGCGATCGCGTTCTTTTCTAATTGTCTCCGCTAATTTAGCAAATTGGTGAGGAGTCACGGGTAAAGGTCTACTCCCCAAATTCAAACCACTATTTTCTTCTGATAATTCCGATAAATATAACTTTTTAAAATTACTAATTTCTGCTATACACTCATCAAAATTACGATGAATTTTAGGTAATTCAATAGATAACTGACCACTGACTACTGACCACTGACTTTGAGCATTTTCCACCCAGCGATCGCTATGAGCATAACATTGTTCTGGCTCATCAATAACCACAAAAGTATTTTTAGGTAAATAGTCAAGTAATGAAGCGGGTCTTGTAAAAGCCAACCCTAAAAACCGCCGACTCCCCTCTAATGTTCCTAATTCTTGTAGAGACGTTCCATGGTACGTCTCTACATTTGGTAAATTTTTCAATCCGTTTAAAATTATCGGTGCGAAACTTGTGGGAGTGAGAGTGATTTTTTCTACCTTATCCAAAGCTGAACGCTGGGTAGAAGGGTCAAATTCCCGAATTTGTTCAATTTCGTCGCCAAACCATTCCAAGCGTACAGGTAACTCCGAAGACACCGGAAACACATCCACAATATCCCCCCGTCTACTCCATTGTCCTTCAATTTCCACCAGGGGAACTCGTTCATATCCCAAAACAGTGATTTTTAGAGCAAATTCATCCAAATCAAAACCCATTCCTTTTTCCAAAGTCACAGAAAATGACTTAAACGCCTCCGGTGGTGGTAAATGGGGCTGTAACGCCCCCACAGTAGCAATAATAGCCGTTTTCTGCTTTTGCAACTGACAATTAACCAAATCAGCTAAAACCTGCATTTGTCCCCAACTTAACTCATTTTCAGGGTCAAAGGGTTCGTAGGGAGAAGCTTCCGAAGTAGGGTAAAAATGGACAGTTTTCCAGCCCATTGCTTCCATTTGGGCGAAAACCCGCCCAGCTTCCTCCAGAGTAGCACAGACCACGCACAAATTTTGATCTTCATAATTTGCTAATGCTGAAGCTACCAGTCCCTTGGGGAAACGAGAAATCCCATTTAACCGCAATTCCTGTTGTTTGTTGAGTTTAGTGATTAGTTCTGCGGTCAGCAAAGATCGGGACAAAGCACGGACAATAGAAGAAAATGGCATAAGTTTTACGCTAAATTGGCAGTTGTTACCGATATGAAAATCTAGAAGCCCTTGATATCAACTATTTTAAAAGTTTTAATCGCTCTCTTGACAGTGAAGGGGCAAAAAATCTAGCCTAGAAATGATTTATCAAGTCAACCTTAGATCAACCAGACTGGATTTAACTTGTATAATTCTAGTAACATCTTACTAAAGCGTGTTACTTTCAGCGTAACACACCCTACTGAATATTCACCAGGACTTACGCAAAATATCTCTCAAACCCTCTTTTCTTCGTTCTCTTCGTTCCTTCGTGGTTCATTATTCCGTGACTTGTGCGTAAGTCCTATTCACTTGATAATTAGACTCTTAACTGCTAATAGATAGAAGAAATCTGACTACTACTTTGTTTATAGTCAAAGTATTTGAGAGAATCACCTAAAATAATGGATACTAAAATAAGTCAGATTTAATTAACATTAGCCCAAACTTGGGAACTCTGTATAATTTTACTCTTTATACCAGCAATTTTAAAAATGTCTTCCCTCTCTTTTGAACTTTTCACAATTTTGGTGCTAATTTTCGCTAACGGTGTGTTTTCCATGTCGGAAATGGCCGTAGTCTCGTCCCGGAAAGTTAGACTACAGCAGTTAGTTAACCAAGGGGATATTAACGCTAGGGCTGCATTAAAATTAGCAGAATCTCCCAATCATTTTTTGTCTATTGTCCAGGTGGGGATTACACTGATTAATATTCTTAATGGTGTGTTCGGGGGTGCTACTATTGCGAAAAGACTAGAAGACTATATTAAGCTAGTCCCCATTTTAGCCAATTATAGTAATGCGATCGCCTTTGGGATAGTTGTTTTACTCATTACCTATTTTTCCCTAATTGTCGGTGAACTCGTACCCAAACGTCTCGCTTTAAATAACCCTGAAAAAATCGCCGCTTTTGTAGCTATACCTATGCGGGCTTTAGCAAGAATCGCCTCACCTGTAGTTTATCTTTTAAGTGCATCTACAGACCTAGTATTGCGAATTTTAGGAATTACACCCTCAGAAGAACCCCAAGTCACAGAAGAAGAAATTAAAATCTTAATCGAACAAGGTACGGAAGCAGGGACCTTTGAAGAAGCCGAACAAGACATGGTAGAAAGGGTTTTCCGATTAGGCGATCGCCCCGTTACCTCCTTTATGACACCCAGACCTGATATAGTCTGGTTAGACTTGGAAGATCCTGCTGAAGAAAACCGCCAAAAAATGACCGAAAGCGCCTACTCTCGATATCCAGTTTGTCAAGGGGGATTGGATACAGTTCTGGGTATAATTCCTGTCACCGATTTACTAGCCAGAAGTTTACGTAATGAACCCTTAGATCTAACCCTAGGATTACGTCAACCCGTATTTGTTCCCGAAAGTACACGGGGATTAAGAGTTTTAGAACTATTTAAGCAAACCGCGACTCACATGGCCTTAGTCGTAGATGAATATGGAGTCATACAAGGATTAGTTACCCTAAATGATATCATGAGTGAAATAGTCGGTGATGTTCCTGCAGGACCAGGACAAGAAGAACCCCAAGCAGTACAAAGGGAAGATGGTTCTTGGTTAGTAGATGGAATGTTAGGAATAGAAGAGTTTTTAGAACTATTTGAGCTCGAAGAATTAGAAACTGAAGAAAGAGGAAATTATCAAACATTAGGAGGTTTTGTGATTACCCATTTAGGACGTATTCCCGCAGCAGCAGATCATTTTGAATGGGATAATATGCGCTTTGAAGTTATGGATATGGACGGAAATCGAGTTGATAAAGTATTAGTTGTACCCAGGAGAATGAATAATGGGTAATTGGTAATGGGTAATGGGTAATGGGTAATGGGTAATTGGTAATTGGTAATTGGTAATGGGTAATTGGTAATTGGTAATTGGTGATAAACTAGAAATTATCTATTTATTGTCTTTAATTTTTCTTGTTTAATGCACGTTATCAGCCGGAAAAAGCTCAGAGATTTTTGTCAGGAACACGCAAACAGTTGTGAAATTCTTGACGACTGGTATATTACTGCTAGTAAAGCTGATTGGCGTAATTTAGTACAAGTACAATCTGTTTATCCTAAAGCTGAAGCTGTTGGTAATTTCACAGTTTTCAATATTAAAGGCAATAAATACCGTTTGATTTCTAGTATTAATTATGATAAACAGGTAATCTATATTAAATATGTCTTAACTCATGCAGAATATGACAAAGACTACTGGAAAAATGACCCTTACTTTTAATTCAGACGCTTACAGCAAATTACTGTCCCAGTATCAACCACGAGTAATCAAAACGGAGGAAGAAAATGAGCAGTTTTTAGCAGTTGTGGAAGATTTACTTTCTCGTTCTCATCTAACTTCAGAAGAAGATACCTTATTGGAGTTATTAATGAGGCTAATTGAAGACTTTGAAAGTCAGCATTATCAGTTAAATATTTCTACTCCTGCTTCAAGAATTTTGCATTTGCTGGAAGCGCAGGGTTTGGAAACAGATGATTTAATTTCTATTTTTGGTTCAAGTAATTTGGTTTCTCAGATAATTAATGGTGAGGTGGGAGTGACGCAAGAACAAGCTAATATTTTGGGGAAATTTTTAAAAGTCGATGCTAGTTTGTTTGTTAGGTAAAAAACGACTTTTTCAGCAAAATCCCATTTTTGTATCATGGGTATTTCTGATTCCGAAACACTCCCACAATCACAGCAATTCCCGTTTTTATGAAAAAAAATATCAGAGATAGGTTAAATATGCTTTCATGACGATATCTATTTCTATTCTTTCTGGGCTTACCTCCTAACTTCGGAAACTGCTGTATTAACCATATAAATAACATATAAATAATCAAATATGTTCAGGTATTTCTCCCTTCCTCTGCGACCTTTGCGCCTCTGGGTGAGACAAAAAAATCCCGTTCACTGATACCAGACTCAATAGATAATTTATTAAGTTTCAGTTAGAAAAAAGGGTACTAAAAAACCATTTTCTTCCTTTTTTCTAACCATTAACTTACACCATTACATCAAAAAATTAAAGCTGTCTAACAACAGGTTTACCGTCAATAACCTCACCGACAAGAACGATATCTGCACAATTGACGAAAATACCATTTTCCAGAACACCAGGAATATTATTCAGGGTTTTTTCTAGATTTACAGGGTCATCAATGCTATCAAATGTCACATCTAAAACCATATTACCTTGGTCAGTGATCACAGGTCCTGCTTTTTTTACACCCATACGCAGTATTGGCTTACCACCGAGCGCTTTAATAGCATTAGTGACAGAAGTAAGCGCCATAGGGATGACTTCTACGGGTACAGCAAACACAGAACCCAGTTTATCCACCAGTTTACCACTATCAACCACCACAATAAACTGTTTTGCCAAGTAATCTACAACTTTTTCGCGGGTATGTGCCGCACCACCACCTTTAATTAAGTTTTTATGAGGATCTACTTCATCCGCACCATCTATAGCAATATCAATATGGTCCACAGCGTCCAAAGTAGTCAGGGGAACGCCATACTCTTTTGCTAAAACTTCTGACTGAAATGAGGTGGGAATACCGACAATATCCTCAAGTTCTCCAGATTTGAGCCGTTCTCCTAAATACTGAATTGTGTAGGCTGTGGTTGAACCTGTACCCAAACCGACTATCGAACCTGATTTTACCAAATTGGCCGCGGCCTTGCCAACTTCTTGCTTCATCAATTTAACTGGGTCTGCTGGTATGGACATTCTTTAACTCCTGAAAAACTCACGCCAAGGTACTGTTACAGCCGACTATACTACAAAAGGGGATCAATTTAGCTTAGTAATTATAAGACTTATGCAAAATATCTGGAAAAACTCTTTCCTTCGTGGTTCATTATTCAGTGACTTGTACCTAAGTCCTAAATTAGTTAAACTTAAAATTTATTTTCTCATTCTCATATCCAAAAACTTCAATTGTTGATATAAACAGCGAATTTGTTGTAAATTTACACCCGCTGCTTCGGCTTTTCTAAATGGATTACCAAAAATTGCTTCTATCTCTAAAGGACGAAATTCATCAAAATCAATTTTCATACTAGTGCGATAGGGTTTCATTTTTACGGTGTAATCTAACATGGTTTGAATAAAACTTTCAGGAATAATTCTCCCTGTACTTTTTGCCCCCGCTGCTACTTCCCACATCAAATTTTCTACTAATTGTCGAGTATGAATATCTGCCATTAATTCATCAGTTCTCGCATCAAGAATTACAGATAAACCATTGTAGGGAATATTCCAGACTAATTTTTTCCACCGTCCTAATAGTAAATCTTCTAATAGTTCTATGGATATGCCCGCATTTTCAAAATCTGCTGTAACTTCCCGCATTTTTTGAGTAATGCCAGTTAATTGATAATTAGATGTATATTCCCCCAAAGTAATTTGTCCATAATCTAAATGATGAATATGCCCTGGTGCAACTTTATTAGAACAGAGAAAACATAAGCCGCCAATAATGCTAACATTGCTGACAATTTCCGCAACTTCTGCCTCTATATCCAGTCCATTTTGTAATACTAATACCGTTCCATTATCTTTAACTATTGGTGGTAATAAATCGCGTAAAAGTTGATTTTGAGTAGTTTTTAATGATACTATTACCACATCACACTGTGGCATCTTTTCTACATTGTTATAAGCATTAACTTGGGGGAGGGTAAAGTCACCGTCTTTAGACTCAATGATTAAACCGTTTTCCCTTACCTGTTGATAATCACTTTTGAGTAAATAGTGAACTTCTAAACCGGATTTTTGCAGTTTTGCACCATAAAATCCGCCTAATGCACCAGTTCCCAATATTGCATAAGTGCGTTTAACCATATTATGTATAGAAAAATCATCAGGTCAGATTTTACCAGAATTGTAGCTAATTAAACTTAAACATGATTTACTATTTTCTAGAACCTTTGCTAGATATAAGGTGAGGTAAAATTAATGGCTGATATTGTTGATATTGCAGTTAGTAATGATGCGTTTAAAACCTTGGTAGCGGCTGTGTCCGCTGCTGGGTTAGTAGAAACATTAAAAAGTCCCGGTCCATTCACCGTGTTTGCACCCACTGATGATGCTTTTGCTAAATTACCCCCCGGTACAATTACAACCTTATTACAAAACCTGCCCCAGTTAGCACGAATTTTAACCTATCATGTCGTTCCTGGCAAATTAACAAAGGATGATTTGGCAAAACTGGGTACAGTAACTTCTGTGGAAGGTTCTCCTATTAAAATCAATTGTGATCATGGTTTTGAGGTAAAAAATGCTACAGTTTTAGCCGCCGATATTGTTGCAGATAATGGCGTGATTCATGTTATTGATACTGTGATTTTGATGGGTTAATCCCACCTTTTCACCGGGGAAATCTTATAGAGACGTTTTATACAGCGTCTCTATGATTAAACGTCTCCAAAAATTAAAAATTAAATATGCGTTTAAAATCTACCCTAACTCTCCCAGTCTCTGCATCTCTGCGTGAAAAAATCATTAGACATCTCTAGAAATTAAATAAAGGAGGTCTATTTACTCCGCATTTCAGCATAGGCCGCATAAACACCCTTGACATTATACCAGTTTAAGAAAATCCGTGCCACTTCTAAAGCTAGTTGCGGTTTTCCCAAATCAATCAACCATTGTAAAAACGGAGACATTGTTTTTTCATTTAAGAACCCATTTAAGGACAGAATCCCCCACAATAAACGATGAAACCAAGTCATTTGAATCATCATTTTTACTTCCCAGGTGGAATGTTTTTGATAAAATAAAACTCCCATTCTTCCCCGTTGAATTTCTTGATCAATTAACTTAGGAATTTGTTGTAAAGTAAATGGTGGATGCCAATGATAACCGACAGCTTCAGGACATTTAATTAATTTTAAACCCAAGTTTTTTAACCTGACACCTAATTCTAAATCTTCCCAACCATAGAGTTGAAAACTATTATCAAATAACCCAGCTTTCACTAACCAATGTTTAGGAATAGCGACATTACCCGTAGCAAAGAAAGCAGCAGAAAAATCTGTGATTTTATAAGGTTCCGCAGTAGGATTGGCGAAATTAGAGGTATTAATTACAGCACCATAGGTAAAAAAGCTGTCGCTTCCTAACTTCTCTTTTCCTTGTATCAAAGCATTTGTATGAGCTTGCAGGAAATTAGATAAAACCACTAAATCACTATCAATAAAAATAATTGTGTCACCTTGCGCCTTTTCTACTCCTAAATTTCGTGCCGCAGCCGGTCCTGCATGGACTTGTTCAAAGCAGTGGACATGGGGAAATTCATCTTTATGCGTTGCCAACCAATTTAAAGTACCATCAGTAGAACCGTCATCTACTAATATAACTTCATAATCTTTGATATCTTTTTTGTTGTTGAACTCCTGGTTCTCTAAAGCGCGGAGACACTTTTCTAAAATTGGTAAGCGATTATATGTGGGAATAACAATACTAAAAAACACATTTTCACCCAAAATACTGTTGCTCATATTTTAGAATAAGACAAATATGCCAAAGTTACTGTTGCACAAAAAAATATACGCTAGGCAAGTCAGATATAATGATGACTCATTCTTTGTTTTACTGAGTGGAGAAATTCATGGGTCGCGCCAAAAAGGTTATTTTAGCATATTCTGGTGGAGTTGATACTTCCGTTTGTATTCCCTATTTAAAACAAGAGTGGGGAGTAGAAGAGATAATTACCCTAGCAGCAGATTTAGGCCAGGGAGATGAATTAGAGCCAGTTCGAGAAAAAGCCCTGAAATCGGGTGCAAGTGAGTCTTTAGTAGCGGATGTTAAGGATATATTTGTTAAAGATTACGCATTTCCGTCAATTCAAGCTAACGCCCTTTATGAAAATCGCTATCCTCTTGGTACAGCCCTGGCTCGGCCTTTAATTGCTAAGATACTGGTAGAGGCGGCTGCAAAATATGGTGCAGATGCGATCGCTCACGGTTGTACAGGTAAAGGTAATGACCAGGTGCGCTTTGACGTTTCCTGTGCAGCCCTCAACCCTAACTTGAAGATATTAGCACCAGCCAGAGAATGGGGCATGAGTCGAGAGCAAACCATTGCTTATGGTGAGAAGTTTGGTATTCCCGCACCGGTGAAAAAATCCTCTCCCTTCAGTATAGATAAAAACTTACTTGGTCGCAGTATTGAAGCTGGTACATTAGAGGACCCAGCAAACGAACCACCGGAAGAAATCTATGAAATGACCAAAGCCATAGCTGATACTCCCAAGGAGCCAGAATATCTAGAAATTGGCTTCCAGAAAGGACTTCCTACCACCATTAACGGGACAGCAAAAAACCCGGTTGAGTTAATTGAACAACTCAATAAAATTGTGGGAAATCATGGTATTGGCCGCATTGACATGATTGAGAACCGCTTAGTCGGGATTAAATCACGGGAAATCTACGAATCACCAGCAATGGTAGTTTTAATTAATGCTCACCGTGACTTAGAAAGTCTCACTTTAACAGCAGATGTCACTCAATACAAGCGAGGTATAGAAGAAACTTATACTAAACTTGTATATAATGGACTTTGGTATAGTCCTCTCAAAGCTGCTTTAGATGCTTTTATTCAACAAACACAAGAAAGAGTTTCTGGTGTGGTGCGTTTAAAGCTATTTAAAGGTAATGCTATAATTGTGGGGCGTTGGAGCGATAATACTCTATATACTCCTGATTTAGCGACTTATGGCGCAGATGATCAATTTGATCACAAAGCTGCGGAAGGTTTTATCTACGTTTGGGGATTACCTACCCGAATTTGGGCGCAAGGTAACAAGTAGTAGGATGTAGGGTGTAGGGTGTAGGGAATAATTAACTATTCTACTTATCACCCGTCACCAATTATAAATTATTAATTTTGAGAATTTGGGGATATGAGAATTACATTTTTTGGATGAAAAATAAATGAACTTACAGAAACTACAACCCAGGGAATCATTAAATAAAGCATTTCTGAAAATCAACCCTTTTAGAACGGAATCACAGCGTAAAACTATAGAAAAGCTTCTGCAAAAATGTCTTGATGCTAATGGTAAAGATGTTAAAAATATTGAAACAGAAATAGATCAACTTTACGAATTAACAGCAGAAGAAATAAAAATCATAGAAAATACTTAATATTGCACCTAAGTAGGTGGGCGTTAAAAATTGTCGTTGGGGCAAGGGAACAGGGAACAGGGAACAGGGAACAGGAAGAGAGTTTTGAGTGATTTTACTTTTCTTCACATACATTTAAATTTTTCTGTTCATCTACTTAAACTAGATTTATCTTTTAGAATCCTTGTAGAGATGTTCCATGGAACGTCTCTACAATCATACTTGATTTGCAGGAAATACTAATGAACCGTTCTCAGATAGTTGCGATTATTACAGGGGTAATTTCTATACTTCTGGCTATTGCTTACCTCATTGTTGTCCAAATTATTGATTATCGGGATATGAAACCAGCCCCTATTAGCCAACTCAGCCCACAAGTAGTTATTGCAATCAGTAATTTACATGAGTCCCCATGTCAGATACTTGTTAAAGTATAAAAAAATGGGGTGGTAAATACTGCCCCTAGATTATAGATACTGCTTGAAAAGTTAATCTATAGATTAAACCTGATGGTTACTATTTAATAATCCAATGTACAGAAATATAAGAATCACTTACGGAAATCATTGCAAATTCATCTACTTAAATAATTTATTTTTGTTACAGATAAGGGTACACTATTCATAATAATATTAAATAAAAATAAATTGCGATTATCAATGATCACTAGATTGATAGGGATCAACGGTATTTGCTGTGTTTTCTTTAAGTTTTGCTGCAAATTGTAGAGGTAATTGAATGGGTCAGTATTTACTAGATACTATTTGGCTAGTCCCGGTTTATGCTTTGATAGGTGGGCTTTTAGCCATACCCTGGTCACCAGGAATAATTCGCAAAACGGGTCCTCGACCAGCGGGATACGTAAACGCAGTTATGACCTTTTGCTCATTTGTTCATGCTGTTCTTGCTTTCTTTGCTACCTGGAATCATCCAGCTAAAGAAGTATTTATTCCTTGGTTGTCGACAGCAGGTTTAAATCTCACCATTAATTTAGAAATTTCTGCTGTCAGCGTGGGGGCGTTAATTATTATTACTGGCTTGAACTTGCTGGCGCAGATATACGCTATTGGTTACATGGAAATGGACTGGGGTTGGGGACGTTTCTTTTCCTTATTGGGATTATTTGAAGCAGGTCTTTGTGGCTTAGTTTTGTGTAACGATTTATTTTCCACTTATGTAATTCTGGAAGTCCTCACCTTGGGAACTTACCTATTAGTAGGGTTGTGGTTTAGTCAGCCTTTGGTAGTGACTGGGGCGCGAGATGCTTTTTTAACCAAACGGGTAGGAGACTTGTTTTTGTTAATGGGTGTTTTAGGACTTTGGACACTTTCAGGGACTTGGAATTATACAGAGTTGACTGCTTGGGCGGCTACTGCAAATGTTGACCCCACAATTATTACCTTAGTATGTTTGGGCTTAATTGCAGGTCCGATGGGTAAATGCGCCCAATTTCCCTTGCATTTGTGGTTAGATGAAGCAATGGAAGGACCTGTTCCTAGTACAATTTTACGAAATTCGGTGGTCGTCGCCAGTGGGGCATGGGTGTTAATTAAATTACAACCTGTATTTAGTTTATCTCCCGTCGCAGCTTCTGTAATGGTGGCTATTGGTACAGTAACAGCTATTGGTGGGGCGTTAATTGCGATCGCTCAAATTGACATTAAACGCTGTTTATCCTATTGTGTTAGTGTTTACATGGGCTTGGTATTTATTGCCGTAGGCACACAACAAAATGAAGCCGCGCTGCTATTAGTCCTCACCCATGCTTTATCCTCTGCATTACTAGTCATGAGTACAGGAGGAATTGTTTGGAATAGTGTCACCCAAGATGTTACCCAATTAGGTGGATTATGGTCACGTCGTCCCATGTCCGGTTTAGCATTTATTATTGGTACATTGGGTTTAATAGGTTTTCCCCCTTTAGGTAGTTTTTGGGCATTGTTTAAACTAGCCGATGGTTTATGGGCAACACATCCGACTTTAGTAGGAATAGTTATTGTTGTTAATGCCTTAACCACATTTAGTTTAACTAGGGAATTTGGTTTAATTTTTGCTGGTAAACCCAAACAAATGAGTGAACGTTCCCCCGAAGCTATTTGGTTAATGGTTTTACCAATGATGATTTTATCGGGCTTTGTTTTACACCTGCCTTTAGTATTACAAAGCTTGTCATTGCTTCCTGACTGGGCAACATTAAATAAAGACGTTGCCCTATTATTAATTTGGTCAAGTATATTCGGTTGCAGTATTAGCAGCATCATCTATTTAGGCAACATTCCTAAACCAATTCGTTTACCCTGGCAAGGTTTACAAAATTTATTTGCTTACGATTTTTACACTCCGAAACTGTACAAAATCACCATTATTTTCGGCGTTGCCCAACTTTCTAAATTTGCCGATATCCTAGATAGATTCGTAGTAGATGGTATTGTCAACTTTGTGGGTTTATTCTCTCTTTTAGGTGGTGAAGGGTTAAAATATAGTAACAATGGACAAACTCAAACCTATGCCCTGACAGTGCTTTTAGGAGTAGGTGTTTTAGGCGCTTGGTTGTCATGGCCTTTTTGGGGTGTGCAGTTTATGAAATTAATTTTTTAATTTGCACCTAACTTATAGCATTACCAATTACCAATTCCCAGATCAGAAATATGTTGAGTGTTTTAATTTGGCTACCAATTATAGCCGCTATAATCATCGCTTTTTATCCAAAAAAAGATATTCCCGCAAATCAAATTCGTTTAGCATCGTTAATCATTACAGGGTTAGTGTTGCTGTGGAATATTTTGATTTTGTTCAAATTTGATCTCACCAATTCCGGGGCGCAATTTACCGAATATTTACCCTGGAATGAAACCCTGGGGTTGAGTTATCAATTAGGAGTAGATGGATTATCAATATTAATGTTAGTATTAAATAGCTTCCTCAGTTGGATTGCTATTTACAGCAGCAGTAAAGATACAGAACGTCCTCGGTTATTTTATGCCCTGATTTTGTTTGTTAGTGGTGGGGTGGCTGGTGCTTTCTTATCACAAAATTTGCTTCTGTTTTTCCTGTTTTATGAATTGGAATTAATCCCCTTTTATTTACTAATTTCCATTTGGGGAGGGGAAAAACGAGCTTATGCTGGCATGAAATTTCTGATTTATACAGCCATTTCCGGGGCTTTAATTTTAGCCACATTTTTAGGGATGGTATGGTTAACAGGTTCTCACAGTTTTGCTTTTGATGCTGTTGCCACTGAAAAGATTTCTGCGGGAATGCAATTAATATTATTAGCAGGAATAGTTGTAGGTTTTGGGATCAAAATTCCCTTAATTCCCTTCCATACCTGGCTACCAGATGCTTACGTAGAAGCTTCCGCACCTATCGCTATTTTATTAGGTGGAATATTAGCCAAATTAGGAACTTATGGCCTATTAAGATTTGGTTTAGGAATGTTTCCCCAAGCTTGGCATATTATCGCCCCAACATTGGCAATTTGGGGAGCAATTAGCGCGATTTATGGGGCGGTTGTAGCCATTGCCCAAAAAGACATCAAACGCATGGTAGCATATAGTTCTATCGGCCACATGGGCTATATTTTACTAGCAGCAGCCGCAGCCACACCTTTAGCATTAGTTGGTGCAGTAGCCCAAATGTTTAGTCATGGAATTATTCTCGCTATTCTCTTTCATTTAGTGGGAGTGATTGAAACTAAAGTTGGTACAAGAGAATTAGATAAACTCAATGGTTTAATGAGTCCTATTCGCGGTTTACCATTAATTAGTGCCTTGCTAGTTTTAGGTGGTATGGCTAGTTCTGGTATTCCCGGTTTAACCGGTTTCATTGCTGAATTTATTTCCTTTCAAGGCAGTTTTTCTACCTTTCCAGTTCCCACAATTTTATGTGTAGTTGCCTCTGGTTTAACCGCAGTTTATTTTGTCATTCTTCTTAACCGTACCTGTTTTGGTAAATTGCAAAATAACTTAGCTTACTACCCTAGAGTCGTCTGGGCAGAAAAAATTCCGGCACTAATTTTAGCATTGTTAATTATCTTTTTGGGAGTACAACCCACCTGGTTAGTGCGTTGGAGTGAAACCACAACTACCGCTATGGTAGCCGCAATTTCCCCCACCGAAAAATCCGTAATTGCCTTAAAGTAATTATGATCAATATCTCGTTATCTCGTTCCCAGTCTCCGACTGGGAATGCTATCACAGAGGCTGTGCCTCTAATTCTAATATTATTGAAGGCAGAACCTTCTAAAATTAATTCCCACACAGAGTATGGGAACAAGAAAATCCTTAGTTTGCTTTAGTAAACTTTAGCTAGTAGCCTGGAACTTAAATTCCAGGCGCGTGTAGAAGCCAACAAATAAACCCAAAACAAAAATAATATGGTACAAACTTCAGAAAAACCAAAAGCCAAAATTCCTCCTTCAAAACACGAATTTGCAGAAATTATTCATCGTTTAGAAGCTGGTGGTTCAATGTTACCAGATACCCCAGAAAATTTAATGCAAATTATCGGTATTTATAAAGCTTATGCTGTACCGATGGATTTTTATTGGCGAGATTTATTATATATTGCTGAAAGGGTATTTTTAAATCCTTTACCAGCTTTTAAATACTTCTTACCACAGGAATATTTAGACCTGCATAATCACTATGCAGGTGATGATGCTGATTTAAGAATTTGGCGCGGTGAAGCTACTGCACACCCAGAACTTTTGGCATTTATGGAAAAAGGTGAAACCATCAAAATGCCGAAAATATTCCATCATTTATTCCATGATAGAATCAACATGGAATTTGCGGAAGCTTGTATGCAGGCTATGCTTTGGCACCGTAAAATGTATGCACCAGTAAACCAATTTGATGCTTATTTAGATTCAGCCGAATATCAAGCCAATGCAGATAAAGCAATTAAGGCTTATTTTCGGAAAAATCCTCTAATGTTGGGACTTTATAAACTGTTTCCTGATATGTTTTTGGAACAGTGCCGCATGATGTCCTATTATTCTAATTTAGGACTTTTCTGGGAAGTCATGGCACCGGTGTTTTTTGAAATGTCAGATATTTATGATGAAGGTGGTTTCAAAAGTGTACCTGATGCTATGAACTTTCTCATCAATGGTATATTTGCTATTGCCGGCCGCCCCATTTATCATCATGTTTATATTGACGGTGAATGTTATGAAATTATCCCCAAATCAAAAGCGTTTACCTGGTTATATGAAGCCGCTTTACCCTATGTGGAAGCCGTTTTTTATCGCACCGCACCATTTAGAGGCACAAAGTCATATAATGCTCAAGCAGGGGAAGTTCCAGAAGACCAAAAAGACTTCCATTATGGTATTCTGTATGCTGATGTATTTCCCGTCGGTACAGCAGGTATTCCTCCGACATTATTAATGCAAGATATGTTGCATTTTTTGCCTCAATATCTTGTTGATTATTATCAACAATATTGTCGAGGAGAAGAAGATATTTTAATTCAATTGGGAATTACTTTTCAACGTTCCATGTACAATGTAACATCTGCGGTAATTCAAGCTTTAAGAACTGCTCTTTTATATCCTTTAGATGATGAAAATCCCCAGCATTTACAAGCAAATCGAGAATTTTTTGAAATGCAGTTAAATCGCTTTACTCGTAGTGATTATAATATGCGTGATGCTGCTAGATTACGGGATATTCAAAGACAGGATTATAGATAGAAGCTACGGAGAAAATAGATACCCGACTTCTTGCAGAAGTTGGGTATCTCCCTATTTGTTGATTTTGTAAAGATTTATATTTTTTCAGTAAATTATTGAATATCTATGGAAAAATTATGTCCTTAGTTAGACTAAGTTATAAATAATTAATATTAGGCTGTTAAACAAAATTACAGCCAAATCACAAAATATAAAATGACTAAGATCATTGTCACTGGAGTTGCGGGTTTTATTGGTTCTCACTTAGCTGAAACATTATTAAAACAGGGAGAAGAGGTAATTGGTATTGATGAATTTAATGATTATTATGATCCCCTGTTGAAGTGGAAAAATATCGCCAATTTTCAACATTACCCCAATTTTACTTTAGTAGAAGGGGATATACAATTTTTAGATTGGCAAAAACTGCTTTTAGATGTCCAATTAGTTTATCATCAAGCGGCCCAAGCTGGAGTTAGAGCCAGTTGGGGGAAGGGTTTTCGAGCTTATACTGAACGGAATATTAACGCTACACAAGTTTTATTAGAAGCTGTTAAAGATGCTGAAAATTTAAAAAGATTAGTGTTTGCATCTACATCTAGCATATATGGTGACGCGGAAACATTACCAACCCATGAAGAAATTAAACCTTTACCTGTGTCACCTTATGGTATTACTAAATTAGCGGCTGAACAGTTGGGAATGTTATATCATAAAAACTTTGGTGTCCCCTTTGTGTCCTTACGTTATTTTACGGTCTATGGACCAAGACAACGGCCAGATATGGCATTTCATAAGTTTTTTAAAGCAGTGTTGCAGGACGAAGCAATTCCCGTTTATGGTGACGGAAACCAGACCAGAGATTTTACTTTTGTCAGTGATGCGATCGCTGCTAACTTAGCTGCTACTATTGTACCAGAAGCAGTAGGGCAAATTTTCAATATTGGCGGCGGCAGTAGAGTTATTTTATCAGAAGTTTTAGATACCATGGCGGAAATAGTCGCTAAACCCATCAAACGCCATTATATCGAAAAAGCCATGGGAGATGCCCGTCACACCGCTGCTGACGTATCCAAAGCCCGGAAAATCCTTAATTATCAACCCCAAGTATCTTTAAGAAATGGCTTAACCCAGGAATGGGAATGGGTGAAGAGTTTGTATGTATACAGATAAATTATATTATACATGATGTATTTTGACAAGGGGCTTTTTTGATGATTAGGTAACTCCACTGCAAATCGCGGACTCTTTCCTTTCCCAAGCAGCCCCCTTGTATCTCACTCAACCGAGAACCGCCATAACATTATCCAAGAAATGCAAGAACAAGCGAAAAATAGGGGATTAACTCAACATTTTAGTTAGTGCCGTTTTGATTAAGTCATCTATTTCAGATGTAGCATTCAAAAAAAACCAGAAGCTTAGGAATAATTTTATTTTCATCTGTAAACGCGGTTTCCAACCGCCGATTTGATCAACTTCTATAGCGTAATTGGTGTTCAGAACGCGTTTAGAAATTATCTCTTAAAAACTGATGACACCACCGTAATTATCGTGGCACTGGCAATCAAACCGAAAGCCAAATTAACCAGTGACTGCGTAGTTTGCCTGTATACCTCAAATTTCTCATTTGATTTTGCCACATCAGTTTTTAATTCTTCGAGTGAATTTAAGATTTTTTGTGGAAACTCTTCTTCTGACATTTTATTTATCTCCTTAGTTCACGATTTTGATATAGATTCAACAGTCTAACGCTATTACTGTGTAGAAATGGGTTCTAACCGCCCAAAAATGCCTTAAACCCCAGTGGTTGCGGAAATATCAATTAACCAGCGGACTGTTTGCGGGAAAATAATCACAATTAACAACACAATAAACTGTAAAACCATAAAAGGAATCGCACTTTTATGAATATCTAATGTACTCACTTCTTTAGGGGCAACACTTTGTAAATAAAACAAAGAAAATCCCACTGGTGGAGAAATAAACGCCGTTTGTAAATTCACTGCCATTACCACACCAAACCACACCATATCAATATTTAAAGCTTGGGCTGCTGGTACTAATAAAGGCATAGCAATAAAGCAAATTTCAATAAATTCTAGAAAAGCTCCTAAAATAAAAATCACGATATTACTAACAATTAAAAACCCCCAATATCCTCCAGGTAAACCTATTAATAAATTAGTTATAAAAGTTTTTCCACCTAAAGCATCAAATACTAAACTAAACATCGAAGAACAGAATAAAATCATCACCACTAAAGCTGTAATCACTGCGGTAGAATGGGCAGCATCACGAATTAATTGTGGTGTGAGACGTTTATTAAAAGCTGCGAGAATAGAAGCCCCAACAGCACCTACAGCCCCCGCTTCTGTGGGTGTGGCAATACCAAAGAAAATACTACCTAACACTGCAAAAATTAAAATAATCGGCGGAACAACAGCTTTAAAAACTTTTTTAATTAATTCATTACCTTCAGGAATTACGACATCATCAGGGATAAGGGGAACTTTTTCCGGTTGAAAAAAACCTAGTCCTAAAATATAGAGAATATAAGCACCAGATAACATTAATCCGGGAATTAATGCCCCTAAAAATAAATCTCCAACGGAAACACCAATTTGATCACTCAGAATCACTAAAACTAAACTGGGAGGAATTAACTGGGCTAAAGTACCGGAAGCAATAATAACTCCTGAAGCTAATTTTTTATCATAGCCATAGCGTAGCATTAGCGGTAATGATAACATTCCCATCACAATTACTGTAGCGGCTACGACTCCAGTTGTAGCTGCTAAAACAGTCCCCACTAAAACCACTGCTAAAGCCAATCCTCCCCTGACACGACTTAATACAATGCCGATAGTTTCTAATAACTCTTCTGCTAATCCTGACTTTTCTAAAACTGCACCCAAAAAAACAAAAAAGGGAATAGCAAGTAAGGTAAAGTTCGACATTGTGCCAAACCAACTATTAGGTAAAAGTAGAAGACGAGCGGGATTAAAAGCCCCAACTACTGTACCAATAAGTCCAAAAACAATAGCAGTGCCAGCAAAGGAAAAAGCGACAGGATAGCCACTCATGAGAATAAAGAAAAAGCCGACAAACATTAAAATTCCTAACCATTCAAAACCCATATTTTCTCCTATTCAATATTGATATTTTCTGAAGTTTCTAAACGAATTTGTTCCGCTACTTGTTGATAGCCTAAAATGACTGCTAGGTATTTAATTGCTTGAGAAATACTTTGTATTAGTAGCAGTAATAAGGCTATGGGAACCATTGTTTTAATTGGGGCACGGGGTAAACCATTAGCGTCAGAGGATATTTCCCAAGTCCCCCAACTACCATCACTTAATCTTCCCCAGGATTGTAAAACAGGATTAAATAATACCCAAATGCCAATTAAACAAAAGGGAATTAAAAACAAAATTGTCCCAAAAAAATCAACTAATGCCCGTTTTTTTTCACTAAAATTGGCATAGAAAAAATCAACCCGCACATTTTCTCCATGACGTAAAATATAAACAAATCCCGACAAAAAAGTGAGAGAAAATAAATACCATTGCAGTTCTAATAAGGCATTAGAAGACAATTGTACACCACTGAATCTTCCCATATAGCGGGCGACAACATTAAAAAAACCGACTCCAATTGTCAATAAAACTAACCAATTGGATAACCATCCCAATTTATCGGCACAATTGTCAATAAATTGCGAAATTTTCAACAGTTTACTAATTAAGGAAAATCTTCTGGTTTGACGCATACAATATATAAATTAAGGACAAGTATTGGGAGAGTTTTGATTATTAATCAATCAGTTTTTCTACCTCCAAAATATCTAAATTTGTTAACTGTGCCACTTGTTCTACAGACATTTTATTCTGTAACAAATTAATAGCAACTTGTCTTAATTGCAATTCAGCTTGTTCTGCCCGTTGTTTTTCCTGTTCTGCAATTTGTTTGACTTCATCTACTTTTTGTTGTGCAATTCCTACCATTTCCTGAGAAGTGGGAAATAACTCACCATCCAAAGTTGCCCAGCGCAACCAAGTGGCATCAACACCTCTATAATTACCTTCCCAACGCACTAAAGACAAATTTAAAACCTTACTTATCAGTTGATTTTTCTCATTTAGAGCAATCTGTTGATATGTACCACTATTCAGATCAAAACCTGCAAAATCATCTGGATTAAAAGGGTCATACCAAAAATATTCAGAAACCCGCATCTGATTTTGATAAATTAATTTTTTCGCATTTTTATCATTACTAGCTGTACTTTCTGAAAGTAATTCAATTACTACATCTGGTGGTTTTCCCTCTTCCCAAACTACCCAAGACAATCGTTCTGTTTTTGGTACACCCAAAACAGCAAAGAAATCTGGACCTCGAAAATCTTGATTTTTTAATTGTGCTAAACTGTAATAGACAAACATATTGCCCCCTACATATCCATCAGCCCTTTGATCTAACCAAGGCTGAATCGTATCAATTAAAATATCCATTTGGAATTTATGTCTTTGTGTTTCCATGGGGATACCATCATCACAAGGAAGTTCTGCCTGGGTGGGTGGCAGTTGAACGCTGGATAAAGCCAAAACAGTTTCTAACATAGCTGTTAAATATTAGTTAGAAATTACTTAATATTTTTATACTAATCTGAAATGATTAGAAATTGATCAAATCATCAGCAATAATAAATTTTACAGGAATTCTTCAAATGTTACATCATTATGGTAGTGTAGTAAAGTATTGCAGTTAGTCATAGTATTAACTTTTATGAAACGTCGGACTATTGTTAACAGATTATCTCAAAGTGCGATCGCTGCTACAGGAATCGCCATCGTTGGTGGTTGTCAAAAAGCTCAAAATCAAGGTAAAACCGATACCAGTAACCTGCCGACAATTAAATGGCAAATGGCCACAAGTTGGCCAACATCCTTAGATACCATTTTTGGCGGAGCGCAGGTATTAGCAGAGCGTGTCAAAGTTTTAACTAACGGTAAGTTCATTATCGAAGCCCGCGCGGCCGGAGAAATAGCACCGGGTTTAGAAGTTCTCAATGTGGTTTCTCAAGGTGCGGTACAAGCAGGACATACTGCCGCTTATTACTACATCGGTAAAAGTCCCGCCCTGGCTTTTGGTACATCAGTACCATTTGGACTCAATGCCCAACAACAAAATGCTTGGTTATATGAAGGTGGTGGTTTAGCGAAACTTCAGGAAATTTACGCAAGTAAATTCAACGTTATTCAATTTCCTGCGGGAAATACGGGTACACAGATGGGAGGATGGTTTCGCAGTGAAGTGAAAACACTTAATGACCTCAAAGGCTTAAAAATGCGGATTCCCGGGTTGGGGGGGCAAGTTATGGCTAAATTAGGGGTGACAGTACAAACCCTTCCCGGTGGAGAAATCTTTCAAGGGTTACAAACAGGGGCTATTGACGCGGCTGAGTGGGTAGGACCTTATGACGATGAAAAATTGGGTTTAAATAAAGTCGCTAAATTTTACTATTATCCGGGTTGGTGGGAACAAGGTCCAACTTTAGAAGTACAAGTTAATTTAGACGAATGGAAAAAGCTGCCACCTCAATACCAAGCCGCTTTAGAAACGGCTGCATATCAGTCGAATACAACAATGTTAGCTCGTTATGATGCGCGTAATGGTGAAGCATTGGAAAAACTATTAAAAACAGGCACTCAAGTGCGTGCTTATAGTCAGGAAATTTTGGAAGCAGCGGAAAAAGCTTCTTTTGCTTTATATGATGAATTTGCGACTAAAGATGCTGATTTTAAAGCCGTTTATGAACAGTGGAAACCCTTTAGAGATAGGATGTATGCTTGGAATAATCTCAATGAAGGCAGTTTAACCCGTTATGCTTATGGAAAGCTGAAAGCAGGGAATTGAGAGTTTGTTTAATAGACTTCCAAATCAAAAAATTCTCTGCCTTTTTTTTTAAACGAAAGTGTATAATTTCGTTTGTTAATGAGAAGCTACGATGGTAGTAAAAATCTTCAACATAGACCTTGCAGGAGGTAATTCATGACTGAAGGAAAATGGCATAATGTTACTCGCATAGTCCATCTAGTAGGTGGACTGAAAGCTATTAATAAAACGGGATCTGAAGTCATTATTCCTCTTGGTAGCAATGATCCTATGCCAACATTTTCTATAGATCGCTATCATGATTTACCGTTGAATTTGATTTCATTAGGATTCAAGATAGTTGGGATTGATTACTATGAAACATCTCAGCAAATAAAGGGATACTATCCACCCATGTGGCATCCCTTCCATGCAGATCAGGCAAACAACAATTCCTGTCTTCATGCAGAAAGAAATTGGAGTCGGTTAGCTTACGCTGCTTTTAAAGCAGAAAAGATGGAATTAATGGATATTTGTAGCCGAATTGCTTTTGAGGTAAGAGCTTGTAACTTAAGACTTCGGCAATTATCAGAAGCTTATAATGTTGAACTTTGGTCTTTATGCGAACAGCAACAGTTTTCTCCTGGCAAAATTGAAACGTTAAATTCATTTTCCATTTATTTAGAAACTCATGATCTTCTTCGAGAGTTATGTACTCTCCGGGATTATTTGGCAGAGTTTGTTGCAAACTTTGTACTCAAAAGCTCTCTCAACACAAACGATAGAATTCGATTAATGAATTCTTTGAGAAAACAGATACTTAAAGTCAATATTACAGATAACTCCCTAGCCTCTGAGCTATGTGAAATAACTAATGAAAGCGATGGCGGTTGGTTAGCTAAATTATCTGCTTATCGAGACTTAGTTGTTCATTATGTACCATTAGGACAAGCAACACGAAGAGAGTTTGTTTTCAGACGGTTTTTGCCTGATAACAGCTTAGGAAATCTGCCCTCAATCTATTTCCCAATTCCGTCTAATCCACTCTCAGTAAAGCAAGTTCGCTCGAAAGGCTCCCCGTTTCAAACTGTATCTCAGTGGATTGAAGCTTCTAAACAAGATGATAACTCCGCTCCAGATGCGCTTGAATATTGTTTGCACTCTGTTGGGAATATGATGTCTTTAGCTTGTAAAATTGCTCAGGAAGCACCGATTTCTCCTGAAATACCAACCTTTGTTAAAGGAGTTGATATTCAGGAAGTTGTGCAGTAAAAATTTAAACAATTTAAAAATCAATCAAAGTTCACAAACAGAAGATCAGGAGTTGATTATGCGATTAGCACCACTTTACCAACAAGACAGAGAACTGGCTAAACAAGAAGGATTACAAGAAGGACTGCAAAAAGAAAAACGTCTAATTATCCGTCTCTTAAATCGTCGAGTTGGTGAAATTCATTCCTCATTAATTCAAAAAGTCCAAGAATTACCCGTTGAGAAACTTGAAGAATTAGGAGAAGCTTTGTTAGATTTTACTTCAGTTACAGATTTAGAAACTTGGTTGGAAGATTGCTAAATCGAGGGACGAACTTCGCTGAAATTAATTTCCAAAACTCCTTCTCTCTGCGCCTCTGCGCCTCTGCGTGAGAAAAAAATGATATCTAAATTATGCCACAATAGCAAAATTAGATAACAGCATTAGGAGTTTTAGTTGTGGAGTCCCCCCAAAAAACATCATACCAACCAGCCGCAATAGAGGAAAAATGGCAAAAAACATGGTTAGAACTTGGCTTAGATAAAACACATCAAGACCAAAACAAGCCCAAATTCTACGCGCTTTCTATGTTCCCCTACCCCTCCGGTAGCTTACACATGGGTCACGTTCGTAATTACACAATTACAGACGTAATTGCTCGCCTCAAACGGATGCAAGGGTATCGAGTATTACATCCAATGGGTTGGGATGCTTTCGGACTACCCGCAGAAAACGCCGCCATTGATAGAGGTGTACCCCCTGCGAAATGGACATATCAAAATATTGCTCAAATGCGGCAACAATTACAACGTCTGGGTTTATCCTTAGATTGGGAATGTGAAGTTGCTACCTGTTCTCCTGATTACTACAAATGGACACAATGGATTTTTCTGCAATTTTTAGAAGCGGGTTTAGCTTATCAAAGAGAAGCAGCAGTTAATTGGGACCCCATAGATCAAACTGTATTAGCAAACGAACAAGTTGATAATGAAGGACGTTCTTGGCGTAGTGGAGCAATAGTAGAACGTAAATTATTGCGTCAATGGTTTTTCAAGATTACCGACTACGCCGAAGAATTATTAAATGACTTAGATAAACTCACAGGTTGGCCAGAACGAGTTAAATTAATGCAAGCCAACTGGATAGGAAAATCCACCGGTGCTTATTTAGAATTTCCGATTGTGGGCTTAGATGAAAAAATCGCCGTTTATACCACCCGTCCCGACACCGTTTATGGCGTGAGTTACGTCGTATTAGCCCCAGAACACCCTTTAACTCAAGTGGTGACAACTTCAGACCAAAAAGCAGCGGTAGCAGCCTTTATTAAGGAAGTCAGCAACCAAAGCGAGTTAGAACGGACTGCGGAAGATAAACCTAAACGGGGTATTCCTACGGGGGGTCAAGTTATTAACCCCTTTACCGGGGAAGAAGTACCGATTTGGATTGCAGATTATGTACTTTATGAATATGGTACAGGTGCGGTAATGGGTGTACCAGCCCATGATGTGCGAGATTTCAAATTTGCAAAAGAACAGAATTTAGCAATTAAAGTGGTGATTGTTCCCGAAATTGGTGCAGAAGAAACTTTAAAATCAGCTTATACAGAAGCGGGAATTTTAGTTAATTCTGGTGACTTTAATGGGATAAATTCTATAGATGCAAAAAAAGCCATTATTGAATTTGCCGAAAAACAAAACTTTGGTAAATTAAGAATACAATATCGCCTCAGAGATTGGTTAATTTCTCGACAACGTTATTGGGGCGCACCTATCCCTGTTATTCACTGTCCTGAATGTGGAATTGTCCCCGTACCAGAAAAAGATTTACCTGTACAATTACCAGAAGATATTGAATTAAGTGGCCGTGGTGGTTCACCTTTAGCACAATTAGAAAGTTGGGTAAATGTCCCCTGTCCAAGTTGCGGTACTCCTGCGAAACGGGAAACCGATACAATGGATACTTTTATTGATTCTTCTTGGTATTTCTTGCGTTATTCTGATGCCAAAAATGAAGAAAAGATTTTTGATTCTGGTAAAGTAAATGATTGGATGCCTGTAGATCAATATGTAGGGGGAATTGAACACGCAATTTTACATTTATTGTATTCGCGTTTCTTCACTAAAGTATTGAGAGATAGAGGTTTATTTAACTTTGATGAACCATTTCAAAAGTTATTAACTCAGGGCATGGTACAGGGTTTAACTTACATGAACCCGAAAAAAGGTGGTAAAGATAAATGGATTCCTTCTCATTTAGTTGATGCTAATAATCCTGTAGATCCACAAACTGGCGAACCTTTACAACGTCTCTATGCTACCATGTCCAAATCAAAAGGAAATGGTGTTGCACCGGAAGATGTGATTAATAAATATGGCATTGATACAGCGCGAATGTTCATTTTATTTAAAGCACCTCCAGAAAAAGATTTAGAATGGGATGAGGCAGATGTTGAGGGACAATTCCGCTTTTTAAACCGTGTTTGGCGGTTGGTTACAGATTACGCTACAACTAAAAAACAACTGACAAATGACAACGGACAACTGACAAAAGCCGAAAAAGATTTACGTCGCTTCATTCATATTGCTATTCAAGCAATTACCGAAGATGTGCAGGATGATTATCAATTTAATACTGCAATTTCGGAATTGATGAAGTTAAGTAATGCGTTGACTGATGCTGATTGTCATAATTCGCCAGTTTATGCGGAAGGTATTCAAACTTTGGTGATTATGTTAGCACCTTTTGCCCCCCATATTGGTGATGAATTATGGCAATTACTAGGGAATAAAAATTCTGTCCATACCCAACCTTGGCCAAGTTTTGATCCTGGGGCTTTGATAGTTGATGAAATTACTTTGGTAATTCAAATTATGGGTAAAACTCGCGGTTCTATTCAAGTTCCTGCAAAAGCTGATAAAGCGGATTTGGAGAAGTATGCGCGGGAGTCTGAGGTGGCACAGCGTTATCTGGAAGGGAAGGATGTTAAAAAGGTGATTGTTGTTCCTGGTAAGTTGGTGAATTTCGTTTTGGGTTAATATTTTTGTAGGTTGGGTTGAAGTACCTTAACCCAACCTTGTATCTTAGGGGTATGTTAGAAGAAGTGGTAGAGAATCTGGGGGGTTGATTTTTTTGAATTAAAGCTGTAGACTATAAGTCACTTTATCATAAATAATTACTAACAGATGTCTACTAGAGCGCAGGATTTTGAACAAATTACCCTTACCTTATCAGATAGTATTCGAGTTTCTACCCCTCATGGAATTCTCGCAGAAGGTGATTCATTAGATTTAATCCGTAAGATACCGAGTAACACAATATCACTGATTTTGACAGATCCACCTTATCACTCGACAAAAAAGCACAATATTTATGGAGATACCCAATTTCAAGAAGACGAGCATTATCTTGACTGGATGGAGTCCTATTCTTCTGAATGGTATCGAGTGCTGCGACCAAATGGATCACTATTTTGTTTCTGTGATTCTTCAATGTCTGCCCGACTTGAAGTCCTATTTTCAAAAAAATTTAATGTACTTTCTCATATTGTTTGGACTAAACCAAACGAACCAGGATTTGATGGTTGGAAAGGAAAAATGAAAAAAGAGGCACTTCGACAATGGTATCCTCATTCTGAAAGAATTATTTTTGCTGAACCAGCAGTTGAAGGGAATCTTTTCCGCTCAACTTTTGCCCAGTTTCTTCGTGATATGCGTCAAGCCGCAGGATTATCACTAAAAGAACTTACTGCTATGATTGGTGCTTATGGAAAAGTCAATCATGGTGGTGCAGTTTCTAATTGGGAAGCTGGTCGCAACACTCCAAGTAGAGAACAGTATGAAAAAGTATGCTCTGCAATACTTGGAACGGGCAAAATAACATATATGCCACCATACGAAGATGTTATCCGAGTCTTTGCCGTTGATGGTTCTAAAGAATTTACTGATATCTGGACGTTTCCTTCTGTTCGACCTTATAAAGGTAAACATCCAGCAGAGAAGCCCTTAGCGATGCTTGAACACGCAATTGAGGCAACAACTTATCCAGGAGATATAGTCTTAGATTGTTTTGCCGGTTCAGGCAATACTGCTTTAGCATCTCTTAATCTTGGTAGGCGCACTATTTCGCTTGAGATTGACAAAAAATGGGTAGAAGCTATCGCTACACGCCTAGAAGTAGAATCTATCAACCGGAATGGAAAAGAGTACAGCTACCAACCACAAGAAAATAAAAGATCAACTTTTGTTCATCAACTTGATTTGTTTTCAGGAGTGAAATAGCCATTATCAATGTTTACCTTCACAACTCTATACATCCACTCGATAGTTTCGGTAATGCCTGAATCTTTTACCACTACATTACAGTGATGATGACCCCAGCCAAGATTGTATGGTCTATGATTGTAAGCTCCATACTTCAACTCTTCAATATGAAAAAGATTGATCTGAGTGACTGTTAAATCTGGAACTTTTCGTCCTTCTGCTTGCTCTAGGCGACTAAAGAATCCTCGACTTGAAAGCTTCTCTAAGCAAAGTGGGCAAATAGTTAATCCATCTTGATTGATAATACGTGCCTCTATTAATTTATGTCTATCCAATAGATCAAACTTTTGGCACTCTGATTGAATATATTCCTTCCTTTGCCTAATATCATCAGCACTCATGCCATTTTCTATAGAGGTATTTTCTGAGTCGAAACAACACCAGTAAAAAAACTCAAGCTGAAGACGACAATTTGAAATCATTTCTGAGCTTGCATATTCATATAACCTAATACCTGCACCTTTTGAAGATGTTGTATTAAATCCACGTATAATCTTTCCTCCATTTTCTACAGAAGTTGTTGCAGGTACTCTTGCTACATATTGTCCACCTAGTCGTTGTCGTCTGGATTGTGCGGCAGTCCAGCCCATTATTTCAGGATTATACTTATTCCAATCAGTTCGAGTTTCATAAAATACCAGAGTATTTATACCGAGATGAAGCCCATATGATTTAAGGTCTTGATCGATGTTATCGTTGCAGAAGTAAGTTTCTGGACTAATCAGAACAATAAATCCATTTTCAAAGTTTAATTCACCATTAGGAGGATTAGCGCAACTAGGCCAAAGAACATATGGAATCAATACTGTGCTAGTTCTTGAAACACGATTTTGGTATATAACATCATCATCGGCACCCCTGGTTTGCCCTGTTTTGTAAATTTTCGTATCAAGTAATTTAGGACAGCGAGATATGCCGCTTTTTTTTGCCTTAGATTTCATTTTTTGTATCACCTAAATACTCAAATAATTTGGTAAAAAATGCCACAATATCTATCCCAAGAGCATTAATTATCTGCTCTAATGAATCAAGTGTAATATTGCGAACACCTCTTTCAACGCCTGAAATATAGGTTCTGTCTAGACCTGCAATATCGGCAAGCTCCTCTTGACTCATACTGTTTATCTTACGAAAATGCTTAACCGTTGAAGCTACGGCAGTAACGAGTGTTTTTTTCATTTATAATCAGCATTCCTGTTTCATGAATAGAAAATAATGAACCAAAATTTATTGTCTGTGAATGTAGATTATGAGTCCACGGACTATAAGTCACAAATCTAATACCACATCATTGGAGGGGTTTCACTTCGTTCTACCCAACCTTGTATATTGAGAATATATGTATAAGTATCATTATCTCAACACAAATGAGTTAGAATCATGAAACTGAGAGTTCGCAAAAATGCACGCGCTTCTCGTACTGGTGTAAGTCTTTCCAGTAAATACATAATTATTAATCAGAAAAAAGGAGAAACACTAGGAATGAATAGAATATTGTCTCCAACTATGGAAAAGCATTCTTTTGTAAAGGCGTTCTTAGATTTCCTTGCTAGAGATATCCAGAAAAATCCTAGCAATATTGAACCACTTACAGAAGATACTTATCGTCGTGCCTCATTGCTTACAGAAGGCATGGAAGTTGATCTTGATGAAGAATTACCAGAGGATTTCATATTTGTATGAATGTTAATGGGTGGACATTAAAAATTCATCCTGCCTTTGGTGAAAAATATAAAAAATTAATTATTCAGGTTGAGGAACTTAAAGAAAAAAATCCCGAAGGATATCAGCAACATCCAGCTACACAGTTTCTCAACAACATTAATGAGCTTATTTCTAGGAGAATACCTGAAGATCCGAGCGCACCAGAATTTAGGTAGGGTAAAACATTAGGAACAGATAAAAAGCATTGGTTTCGAGCTAAATTCTTTAAAAGATTTCGTTTATTTTTTCGTTATAGTAGTACGGAAAAAGTTATTATTTATGCTTGGATAAATGATGAAAATTCGCTTCGGAAAGAGGGAGCAAAAACAGATCCATACAACATTTTTACTAAAATGCTTGCAAGTGGTAATCCTCCAGATAGTTGGGATGATCTTTTAAAGGCTTCAGATGAGCTAGAATCTCTTTCAGAAGATTTTGATAATAGTTAATTTATAACTTGAATTAACAATATTATTTATGGTTTTAGTTTGTCGGTTGGGTTCAAAAACTAAACCCAACTTATGTATTATTATTGATTAATGTTGGGTAACATACGTCAACCCAATCTTGATCTTAGAGGTATGTGAGAAGATGTTATGCGTAAAGGTGTGATTACACAATGGAAAGATAACAGGGGTTTTGGATTTATACAACCTAGTGATGGAGGTAAAGAAATTTTCCTTCATATCAGTGAAATAAAGGGGGCAAGTCGTCGTCCAAAAGTCGGTGATACAATCCTGTACGAATTAACAACAGCCTCAGATGGAAAACTTCGCGCCACTACAGCATCAATTGATGGAGTTCCATCTCTACCTGTCAGAAAATACCAAAAGGTAAAAAAAGGTAGTCTTATGAAAAAACTGATCGGGATTACTGTTGCTGTTGGTTGTGTTATTTTGGCAACGGAATTTAGAGGTAGCCGTTCTCCAACTCCAATCACATCGTTCACTAAACCAGGATGTAAAATCAAAGGTAATATTTCTATAAACACTGGTCGTAAGTTTTATCACATTCCTGGCTCTGAAGATTATGAATCAACAGTCATTGATCCAAGCAAGGGAGAGAAATGGTTTTGTCAAGAGTCAGAAGCCTTGGCTAATGGTTGGCGTAAAGCACCAAAATAAAATTTTTCGTAACCCAACACATTTATTATTACTGCTTGATGTTGGGTAACATACGTCAACCCAACCTACGGAGTTATTGAACCACGAAGACACGAAGGACAGGAAGAATAAAGAATTTTGTAGATTGGGTTAAATGAAATGCAACCCAACACATTTATTATTACTCCTTGATGTTGGGTAACATACGTCAACCCAACCTACAATTTTAGGCGTTGCTGATTTTCGGTGGGTTATAAAGTTCCTCTTATAATAAGTAAGAGACAACAGCTTTTGATGTCCTATGTCTCTTACCCCTTATCTTTGACCTATTTATAGGTTTTATAGACTAGACAAAACATCTTTTGCTGCGGCTAAGGTCTGTTCTATGTCTTCTTTGGTGTGTGCTAAAGAAGTGAAACCAGCTTCAAATTGAGATGGTGCTAGGTAAATACCATGTTCTAACATTCCGCGATGAAAACGACCAAATTTAGCTGTATCAGCCTTTTTAGCGTCTTCATAATTATGTACTGGTCCAGAGGTGAAAAACAACCCAAACATCGCGCTTATATTACCACCACAAGCAGCATGACCTGTATCATTGCAGATTTTTAACAATCCATCAGCTAACTGTTTAGTAATTTGTTCTAGGTATTCATAATTACCAGGCTTGCTCAATAATTCTAGGGTTTTAATCCCCGCTGTCATAGCTAAAGGATTACCGGAAAGAGTTCCTGCTTGATACACAGGACCTGCGGGAGCAATCATAGACATGATTTCGCGGCGACCACCGTACGCGCCCACGGGTAAACCGCCACCAATGACTTTACCTAAAGTTGTTAAGTCGGGAGTAATACCAAATTTTTCCTGAGCGCCACCGTAAGCAATCCGAAAGCCTGTCATGACTTCATCAAATACTAATAATGCACCATATTCATGGGTAAGTTCCCTGAGTCCTTCTAAGAACCCAGCATCAGGGGTAATAAAACCGGCGTTACCAACTATGGGTTCAAGAATGATACCAGCGATTTCCCCAGGGTTTTGTTCAAATAGGGCTTTTACCGCTTCTAAATCATTGAAAGGGGCGGTTAAAGTGCTGGCTGTGGTAGCTTTGGGTACTCCGGGTGAGTCAGGTAAACCCAGGGTAGCGACTCCAGAACCGGCTTTGACCAAGAACATATCAGCGTGTCCGTGATAGCAGCCTTCAAACTTGATCACTTTTTCTCTGTTAGTGAAGGCTCGCATGAGTCGTAATACAGCCATACAAGCTTCTGTACCAGAGTTGACAAATCTGACCATTTCGACGCTAGGAACAGCATCAATGACCATTTCCGCTAAAATATTTTCCAGGACGCAAGGAGCGCCAAAACTAGTCCCTTTGTCTAGGGCTGTGTGTAGTGCGGAAATGACTTCCGGGTGAGCATGACCACAAATGGCTGGTCCCCAAGTACCAACATAGTCAATGTATTTGTTACCGTCTACATCCCAAATATATGCGCCATTAACACGATCAAATACTATTGGTTGTCCACCTACGGATTTAAACGCACGCACGGGAGAACTAACCCCTCCGGGCATAAGTTTTTGAGCAGCAGCAAAGATTTCTTGTGATTTTGTGGTTCTAATTGAGGTATTTACCAAGGTTTCCTCCCTAAACTGGGGAAATAAATAATTTATGCTCTATCTTAGGATAGGTCGAAAAGTTACTCAGAATTTCTATGATCTAGAATTAACTGAAAATGGTATGTTAAGTCAAAGATTATTCTAAATTAACTGCTATGTCCTCTCCCCAACTGTTATCACTCTCATCTGCTATCCCTGTGGACAAAATTCGCTATGATGACAAGGGTTTAGTTCCGGCTATTATCCAAGACTATCTAGATGGTACGGTGCTAATGATGGCTTGGATGAATCAAGAATCTTTACAAAAGACTTTAGAAACTGGGGAAACTTGGTTTTGGAGTCGTTCCCGTCAGGAATTTTGGCACAAAGGAGCAACTTCTGGCCATATTCAAAAGGTGCAAAGTATTCGTTATGATTGCGATAGTGATGCTCTGTTGGTGGTTGTGGAGCAACTGGGTGATGTTGCTTGTCATACAGGGGAGCGTAGTTGTTTTCACCAGGTGAGTGGGACGGTGACACCACCACCAGGGGATAGTTTATCACAATTGTTTGATGTCATCTGCGATCGCCGGGATGATCCTAATGAAACTTCTTATACCTGTAAATTATTGGCAGGTGGTGATAATAAGATTTTGAAAAAGATTGGTGAGGAAAGCGCGGAGGTGGTTATGGCTTGTAAAGATGATGATAGTGATGCGATCGCTGGTGAAGTCGCGGATTTATTTTATCATACTCTGGTAGCTTTGGCATATCATCAAGTTGATTTAAGGGCTGTGTATCGTAAATTACATGAGCGGCGAAAGTAATTGAATGATGTTTCACGCCAAGACGCAAAGTCGCAAAGACAATTAACACACCCTACAAAGGGTATTTTTTTGTCGGAAGTCATTGAATAATTAGGTAATTGCCTGTATACTTACTCAAGTAATAACTATGATGAAAATAGTTGGCGATAATTTACTATGAAATTTGATTTAACAAGATTTTATCAAGCTTGTAACCCTAACAAAACTCTTGATCAAAGTAAAGCTGAAGATAGACAATATTATATTGATTTTTCCGAGGTACGGGGTGCAGAAATTATTAGGGAATTTAGAAGAACTATTGCTTTACTTTCTCCTGAAATTCCCACTTGTCAATTATTTACGGGACATATTGGTTGTGGTAAATCTACTGAATTACTGCGGTTAAAAGCAGAATTGGAAAACTCAGAATTTCATGTAGTTTATTTTGAGTCTAGCCAAAGTTTAGATTTAGCCGATATTGATATTACAGATATTTTACTAGCGATCGCTCGTGAAGTTAGTCAAAGTTTAGAAGCAGCAGAAATTAAACTCAAACCAGGATACTTTCAAAAACTATTCACAGAAATAGCGGAACTTTTACAAACACCCTTAGATATTGGTTTTGAAGCGGAATTATCTGTAGGTATTGGCAAAATTACTGCTAAAACAAAGGATAGTCCTAAATTGCGGAGTCAACTCCGACAATATTTAGAACCTCGTACCAATGGAATTTTAGAATCAATTAATCAAGAATTGCTTATCCCCGCAACAGAAAAACTAAAAAAACGCGGTAAAACAGGTTTAGTTGTGATCATTGATAATCTAGATAGGATAGATAATGCTGTTAAACCAAATGGTCAATATCAACCAGAATATCTATTTGTAGAAAGGGGTGAACAATTAAATAAATTAAAATGTCATGTTGTTTATACAATTCCTCTAGTTTTGATATTTTCTAATGCTTTAGGTAGATTAACAAATCGCTTTGGAGTAGATCCTAAAGTTTTACCAATGGTAGCAGTTAAACAAAGGAATGGTACAGATTATCCCGCAGGAATTACGCTATTACAAGAAATGATTATGAAAAGAGCTTTTCCCGGAGCCAGTGGAGAGGAAAGTCAAAATTTAATTACAGAAATATTTGATAGTCCTGAGACATTAGAACGACTTTGTAAAGTTAGCGGTGGTCATTTGCGTAACTTGTTAATGTTATTATTTCGTTGTTTACAAATGGAAGACACACCAATTTCTCGAAAATGTCTGGAAACAGTGATCAAAAAACGTTGTAATGAGTTAAATTTAGCAATTACACCTGACGAATGGGAGTTATTACAGGAAGTACAAAAGACAAAAAACTATCGAGGAAATGAAAAATATGATATCCTACTTCGCAGTATGTTTGTCTTTGAATATCGAGATGAAAATGGATCTTGGTTTGATATTAATCCAATTTTAATAGAAACCTAGGGTGTGTTAGAAATGTAGGGTGTGTTAGCGACAGCGTAACGCACCATTTTGATTTTTTGCAAGCCTCTAAAAACCTAAATATCTTAACTGAAATGAGGAAACCATATCATGAATCATCCAGAAATCTCCCCCGATAATAATCAAAATTCTTTGCGAACGGTATTGAGAGCAATTAATTTTTCTCAAGGTCAATTATCGTTGATTTTTCTGCGTTGTAATTATGCAAAATTACGTCAGCAAATATCAGCACAAATTCATCAAGTTTCCTCTATTCCTATTAAAGAAATAACTTTAACAGCATCTACAAAAAGTTTGTACAATCAAATATCTCAAGAATTGGGAAATGAACAACCACCAGCCTTAATGATTTCTGGTTTAGACTCTGTAAAAAACATTGATGTAATTTTGAATCTGTCTAATCAAATTCGAGAGGAATTTAGAAAAAACTTCCCCTTTCCGATTTTGATTTGGATAGATGATCAAATTCTTAAAAAAATTATCCGCGTCGCACCAGATTTAGAAAGTTGGGGGAGTATTCTGGATTTTGAAAATGATGGGGAGGATTTAATTAATCTCCTTCGAGAAAAAACAGAAGAAATATTTATTAATGATCATATTCCCAGTCCTCAAGTTTATCAAGAAATAGAATTTGCAACTCAGGATTTACAAAATAGAAAAGCAGTAATAAACCCAGAAATACAAGCTGGTTTAAATTTGGCCTTTGGTTTACGGGAATATCAACAAGATCATCTAGATCAGGCTTTAAGTTATTTTCAAAAAAGTCAAGAATTTTGGCTAAATAATCTAAATAATAATTTAGAACGTTATGGGATAATATTGGTAAAAATATCTTTGGTTTATACCCGCAAAGCGGAAATTAACAATGGTGAAGATTTAGAAAATTGGCAAAATTCTAGAAATTATTTACAGCAAGCTGTAGAGATTTTTGAAAAAGCGCAAAGATTAGATCTAGTAATTCAATATATCAACGATTTAGGGAAAATATTCGGACATTTAAAAGCGTGGAATGATTTAGAAAATCTAGCTCAAAAATCGTTGAAATTATCTGAAAATCTAGAGACGTTCCATGGAACATCTCTACAACCTTCACAAATAATGTGGTTAGGTCAAAATTACGGTTTTCTCGCAGAAGTAGCTTTAGAAAATCAAGACTATCCAAAAGCAAATCAATACGCACAACAAGCAATAGATATTTTAACTAAAATTCCCAATTTACCCTCCCAAGCATATAGCCAATATCGTTTATTTATGTCCCATTCTCAAGTGGGTTTAGGGGAAATATCCGCAGCTATTCAAACCTTAGAAACTGCTAAAAATCAAAGTTATCATCAATATAATCCTAAACTTTATATTGCGATTTTAGAAAAATTAAGTTCTCTCTATTTCCAAGAAAAACAATATTTAAAAGCATTTAATCTCAAACAAGAAAAATTACAAATTGAACAACAATATGGTTTTCGGGCTTTTGTGGGTGCTTCTTATCTAAACCCCCAACGTCAAATTATCAATACTCCCTTACCCGGTGAACAGAGGGGACTCGAAAACTTGGAAAATATCGGTACAATTGCTAGAGAAATTTCTGCTTCAGGAAGAGAACAAGATGTTAAACGGTTGCGGGAAAGAATCGCAGGAACTCAACATAAATTAACTGTAATTCATGGTCAGTCTGGAGTTGGTAAAAGTTCGATTTTACAAGGTGGTTTAATTCCCGCTCTTCAACAAGAACCCATTGGAGAACGGAACGCTGTACCTATATATTTACGAGTTTATACAAATTGGATAGAACTTTTAGGAGAGCATTTAAAATCAACAAAATCAACCAATGATCAATTATCCCTACATTCTACAGAGACAATTATTCAACAATTGCGAAAAAATGCTGATAAATATTTATTAACGGTTTTGATATTTGACCAATTTGAGGAATTTTTCTTTGTTTATACTGATAAAATCCAGAGAAAACCATTTTATGACTTTTTCCGCATCTGTTTAGATATTCCTTTTGTAAAAATAGTTCTTTCCTTACGGGAAGATTATTTACATTATTTATTAGAATTAGATCGTTTAGTTGATTTGACAGTCACTAATAATAATATTCTTGATAAAGATATTCGCTATTATTTAGGTAACTTTTCTCCCGCAGACGCTCAAACAGTGATTCAAAGTCTCACGGAAAAAACTCAGTTTTATTTACAAACAGAATTAATTACTGAATTGGTCAAAGAATTAGCGGGAGATATGGGAGAAGTTCGACCCATAGAATTACAAATTGTGGGAACACAATTACAAACTGAACAAATTACAACCTTAGCAAAATATCGAGAATTTGGCAATAAGGAAAAGTTAGTAGAAAAGTTTTTAAAAGATGTGATTAAAGACTGTGGTTCAGAACATGAACAAGCAGCACGACTAGTATTATATTTACTCACTGATGAAAATAATACCAGACCTTTAAAAACTAAAGATGAATTAGTAGTAAAATTACCAGAAAGTGAAAATCTGGATTTAATTTTAAATATCTTCGTTGCGTCCGGTTTAGTCTTACTCTTACCAGAATCTCCAGCAGATAGATATCAGTTAGTACATGATTATTTAGTTGAGTTTATTCGTCAACAGCAGGGAAATGAATTATTAGCAAAATTAGCTCAAGCTCAAGCAGAATTAAAACAGGAAAAGGAAGCTAAACAGATAATAGAAAAAGCCAGAATTCAAGGAGAAAAAAGATTAAAATTAAGTTCTGGTTTAGCTGCGGGTTTTATCGTAATTGCAGGTATGGCTTCCTATTATGCTGGAATTAATTTTAAAAAAGCTCAAACTGCTCAAACTCAATTAGAAAAACTAAATTCCCTAATTAGAAATGCTAATGCTGATCTGGAAAAGTCCCAAAATTCATTAAAAAAAGCACAAATTTATCAGTCCTACATTTCAGTAAAACCTAAAGCAATAATCAAAGATACTAAAGGAATAATCGGAGAACTTGAGAAGCACAAAAAAATGGGTTGGCCAATTGGCCTAACGGGAGATAAACTCGAACCGGACGCATTTCTCCAGTTCTTTAACAGGAGGAATCTGCAATTTGCGTTTTATGTAAAAAGTATTCCACTGGGTGACTCTTCTGCTTATGATAAGAATATCACTACGTTAAATACGTATATTAAATCAATTATTGACCGGGAGATTGAAGAATGCAAAAAGCAGATTGCTAATCTTGAAAATTACAAAAAGAACGGTTGGCCAATTAGTCCACAGAAGGATAACCTCAAAGACCCATTCCTGAGCTTTTTCACTAGGAGGGATCTGATATTTGTGTTTTATGTACCAAAGAGTGCAGGAAAATTGCCATTGGGTGACTCTTCTGCTTATGATAAGAACATCAACACTCTGAGGGGCTACATAAAAGAACTAAAAGCTACAGTGTGGAATTTACAGGCTTTGAACCTGTAACTTAAATTCTAGCCAGATGTAGATAAACTTGCCGAAATGTACTATTTTAGATCAAATAGTCATCAAAACATTGGAGGTCGAACAATGTTACTTAGTTTCAAGACTGCGCTTATCCCAAACAACCAACAAGTTACAGCTTTTCGCAAAGCTTCTGGAGTAGCTAGACACGCCTACAACTGGGCAAATGCTCAAATTAAGGATATTTTAGCCGCCCAAAAAGAAGGCGAAAAACTTAAACTCCCATCAGCGATTGACCTCCATAAAAGGTTAGTTGCTGAGGTTAAATATGAACATGATTGGTATTACGAAGTTAACAAAAATGTACCACAAAAAGCATTAGCTGATTTACGTCAAGCTTGGGATAGATGCTTTAAAAAAGTATCAAAACAACCCCGATTTAAGAAGAAAGGACAACGTGATTCTTTCTATTTGGAGTCAGGAACTAAAGCTAAACCATTAATTAAAAATGATGGTAAAAGAATTAAATTACCTTCTATAGGTTGGGTTAGATTAGCTGAACCATTACCAGTTACAGCCATTCATAATTGTGTAATTTCTAGACAAGCCGATAGGTGGTTTATAGCCATTAAACATGAAGTTGAAAGACCTGTTTTAGTTGCTCCTAGACCGACTGTTGGGGTTGACATTGGTATCAAAGAGTTAGCAGTTTGCAGCCATGGTAAAATATTTGAGAATCCTCAAGCATACCGACGTAAAAGTAAACGCATGAAACGTTTACAGCGTAGTGTTAGCCGCAAGGTAAAGGGGTCTAAAAATAGAATCAAAGCTGTCAAGAAACTAGGTAAAATACACGCCAAAGTTTCCAATATTCGCCAGGATTCCATTCATAAGTTAACCTACTATCTAGCTAAAAACCACAGCGTGATAAAGATAGAGGATTTGCACGTTAAGGCATTTTTAAAGAACCACAAATTAGCGGGTGCTATCGCGGATTGTGGGATGTATGAGTTCAAACGACAACTAGAGTACAAAACTGAGAAATTTGGAAGTCAATTAATCCTTGTGGATAGATTTTTTCCCAGTTCTCAAATATGCTCTAACTGCGGTAATCATCGTCATAAAATGCCATTAAAAAACCGCGTTTATGTCTGTCCTAATTGTGGATATACAGAGGATAGAGATTTAAACGCGGCTAAAAATATTGACCGATGGTTTATGGATATTTTTATCCCTGAAAGGTCAGATATGGCGGTAAGCTCTACCGTGTCAGCCTGTGGAGTAGATAAACCTCTCAAGAGTCATCTTGAGACTACAGTGAAGCAGGAAATAAATACTAAGATGATCGCTGTCCAGATGTGTCTAGACTTGGGTAGTTTTGGGTAAGTTTTATAGAGCGGACATCAGGATTCTGTCAATAGTGTAAGTTTCAGTCCCGACGGTAAAACCATTGCTACTGCTTCTGCGGACAACACAGCGCGGTTGTGGCCTGTACGGAATTTAGACCGGGTACTTAAAGATGGTTGTGCTTGGGTAAAGGATTATTTACACAATCCGGGGGTTAAATTGAGTGACCAAGAGCGCCGATTATGTGATGATATTTGAAGTTGTCTGAATCAGGATATCCAGGATTAAAGGATTAACAGGAAATAATTTTTAATAGGAAGTAGGGATTTTTTCAATGATAGGAAAGCTAATTAAATTACCCCCCTTAGTCCCCCCTTGGAAATGGGGGAAACCGGAAAATCCAGTTACCTCCCCTTAACAAGGGGAGGGTTAGGGTGGGGTTAAAAATATTTGATACATCAATCATAACTTTTCCAACACCCTCTAACAGAAAGGTGATAAAATTACCATTCTGTACATCCTTAAATCTTGTAAATTCTGATTTAGAAAATATTACATATTACTCATGTCTTTAAACTTATTAATTCCCCATTCTCCCACAACAGAATATCAATGTTTACGCGACCTCAATCTCTATAATTCTCCCGAATGCGTCAGTTTAGCCACCCAAGCTGCTACAGGACGACATTTAAAAATAACATCAAATCATCAAAATACCGCAGTTACAGTATGTTTATGTGAAGATGATTATCCCGGATGGTTATCACTTGAAGATTTACAGTTTCTTCAACCCGCAGAAACCGTATATCAACCCCAATTTATCTCAACCGCAGAAATTCAACAACACATACCCGCTGTTATCGCTTTTACCCACGCAGCAAAAGCACAAAATAATTATTACCTTTGGGGTGGTACAGTTGCACCTAATTATGATTGTTCTGGTTTAATGCAAGCAGCTTTTAAATCTGTCCATATTTGGCTACCCAGAGACGCTTATCAACAGGAGGCCTTTACCCAACCCATTGATATTACTGAACTACAACTGGGAGATTTGATATTTTTTGGTACTCCTCACAAGGCCACTCACGTAGGTTTATATTTAGGTGATGGTTATTACATTCACAGTTCAGGAAAAGACCAAGGACGCAATGGTATTGGTATTGACCAACTTTCGGAACAGGGAGATAAGGTTAGTCTAGCCTATTATCAACAATTACGCGGTGCTGGTAGGGTTGTTAACAGTTATATTGGTAACTCCTAACTTGTCTAGATAACGTAAGTTGCTTCATTTGGTTAATCTCTGCTTGCTGTGAATTAATAATACTAGTCGCCAGTTTTTTAATTTCAGGACGTTTAGACTTGTTCAATGCGTCTTCAGCCATTTTAATAGCACCTTCGTGATGGGGAATCATCGCATTTATAAACTGCAAATCATCAGCATCAGATGATCCCAGGTCTTCATCCATCATCATACCTTGTCTTTGCTGGTCAGACATGGGGATTGTTTTACCCGTTTTAGGGTCATAGGTCATCGGAGTTATGCTTGCTGAAGCATACCATGTTTTACGCCACTGTTTTAGCTCGGCAATTTCTTGATCTTGAGCTTTGATAATTTCTGCGGCCAGCTTTTTGACTTCAGGGCGTTTTGATTTCTCTAGGGCCTGTTTTGCCATTTTTACGCCTCCTTGATGATGGGGAATCATTGCATCAATAAAGCGCAAATCATAATTAGTATCGGCTGGACCTAAATTTATTTCCATTTTGTGCTTAATACCACCTCCATGATTCATCATATCACCATCGTGCTTCATTTGTTTATGATTAAGAGCATCAGTTTTACTAGTATCAGTATTTGGTGTTTTACTTTCGGGAGTGGTTACGGAGCAGGCTGTTATAAGTCCGCCATAAACAGAAGCGATCGCTAATGAGGTTAGTAGCAAAAAGCTATTTCTTACCTTGGGAATTTGCATAGAAGTTATTGAAGTTATTAATGTGGGAAAAGTTAGACGCGAGAACAAAATAAATATACTTAGTAGGGTGGGCATTTCCCAGTATAGTTTCTTGGAGGATGTTTTAAAAGTATCATAGGACACAGATAAACATAAGAGACTTCCAATTAAAAAAATACCGAAAAATTTCTTGTGGTGCGGGCCGAAAAGCCCGCTAATAATACAAGGATTGCTGGATGCCCATCCCACAGGATTGGATCATCATTACACACAAATGGTGTAATTTTAAACGATTATCTAGACAAACCAATTTTTTAAACTATTCAATCCTCATCATAAGATATTTTTAAGTAAATATTTTCTTATACCTAACTTGGGTAAAAACTTATAAAGAAATTGTTAAAAAGTTTAGTACAATAATCTGATTAGACAAATAAGTATTTTTTCCTATTGACATGATAGCGGATCAATTTCCTTGGCTTACCGCAATTGTCCTATTTCCACTCCTGGCCTCCTTTCTTATCCCCCTATTCCCTGATAAGGACGGTAAGGTTGTACGTTGGTACGCGCTAGGTGTAGGTATAGCAGACTTCGTTTTGATGTGTTTAGCTTTTTGGCAGCATTATGATGCCAGTAGTGCTAGTTTTCAACTCGTAGAAAATTATGTTTGGATGCCTCAATTAGGCTTAAATTGGACCGTTTCTGTTGATGGTATTTCCGCTCCCTTGGTGCTTTTAGCAGGTTTTGTTACCACCCTTGCCATTTTTTCCGCTTGGCAAGTCGATCGCAGACCAAAGCTCTTTTACTTTCTCATGCTTGTGTTATATTCTGCACAAGTTGGAGTATTTGTCGCCCAAGACTTGCTATTATTTTTCATTATGTGGGAAGTGGAACTGATTCCCGTATATCTATTAGTCTGTATTTGGGGTGGACAAAGACGACGCTACGCAGCTACTAAATTTCTCATTTACACCGCAGCAGCTTCTATATTTATCTTGGTAGCAGCGCTCGCACTGGGTTTATATGGCGGTGGAGATGTCACATTTGATATCGCTCAACTCGCACACAAAGAATATCCCCTCACCTTCCAACTACTACTATACGCTGGTTTATTAATTGCCTTTGGCGTAAAATTGGCAATTTTTCCCCTACATACTTGGCTACCTGATGCTCACGGTGAAGCGTCTTCCCCAGTATCTATGATTTTAGCCGGTGTACTCCTAAAAATGGGCGGATATGGACTAATTCGCCTGAATATTGACCTACTTTCCGACGCTCATGTTTACTTTGCTCCTATTCTCGTTATTCTCGGTGTTGTCAATATTATCTATGGTGCTTTAAATTCCTTCGCTCAAACGAACATGAAACGTCGTTTGGCCTATTCCTCAATCTCTCACATGGGTTTTGTCCTTATAGGAATTGCATCTTTTACCGATTTGGGTATCAATGGCGCAATGTTACAAATGATATCCCATGGTTTAATTGCTTCTGTTTTATTCTTCCTCGCAGGTGTCACCTACGATCGCTCTCATACTATGATGATGGCAGAAATGGGTGGTATTGGTCAAGCAATGCCAAAGGTATTTGCTCTATTTACAATGGGAGCTATGGCTTCTTTAGCTTTACCAGGAATGAGTGGTTTTGTCGGTGAACTTTCTGTATTTGTGGGTATCACTACTAGTGATGTTTACACTACCACTTTTTGCACTGTTACGGTTTTTCTCGCTGCTGTAGGGGTTATCCTCACACCCATTTATCTCCTTTCTATGCTACGTCAAGTATTTTACGGTTCTGGTGCAGACCTGATCTGTGATATTAACAATGCAGGTATTCAAAATCAAGAAGATGAAGGAACTGCTTGTTTTGGTACAGATTGTCTTTTACCAACGGAAACTATCTATACTGATGCTAGGCCACGAGAAATTTTCATTGCTGCTTCTTTTCTAGTGTTAATTATTGGCATAGGTTTTTATCCTAAAATTGCCATGCAAATGTATGATGCAACAACTGTGGCTGTGAATAGTCATGTTCGTCAATCTTATACTATCATCTCCCAAACTAATCCTCGTGTTTATGCTGGTGGTTTGTTGAATCCCCAAGTTAATCATACTGAGTTAACTCCTGTTTTGGGAATTTTACAAAAATCTTAGGCTACATCAGGACTTTTTTTCTCACGCAAAGACGCTTTAGAAGCAGAGAGTTT
Organism: Dolichospermum sp. FACHB-1091; assembly: GCF_014697585.1. Lineage (GTDB taxonomy): Bacteria > Cyanobacteriota > Cyanobacteriia > Cyanobacteriales > Nostocaceae > Dolichospermum. Next base: position 78,312 of record NZ_JACJSB010000013.1, read on the forward strand.
TATGTTGATGGTTTTGTCAAATTTTGGTGGTTTTATCGTTACGATAAATATATCGTTAATGATTGTAACACCATGACGGCTAATTTAACTAATGGTTTGACCTCTGTTTTTCGTCTTTCTCCTCTGATTCGGATCACTTTGTTAAGTTTATATTTAGCGTTGACGGTTCCTTTACCGTTTTTAGCTCAGTTAACAGCCGCAACTATTCCTCCCTGGTTATTATGGATAGGAATTGGTTGCGGTTTTATTTTGTTGTATGCTGTTTTGACTGAAAGGGTGATTTTAGATGAGGAAGGAATTAAGGTTACTTACTCAGGTTGGTTTTCTCAGTTTTTTCGTCGCGGTTGGAGTTTATCATGGTCGGAAGTGAAAGAGTTAAAGCCACGAACGACTGGACAAGGTGGTTTAGTATATTATTTTATTACTCAGGATGGTAAGGCTTATTTATTACCTATGCGAATGTCTGGATTTTCTAAGTTTATCAATATTGTCGCCGCAAAAACTGGTATTGATACTCAAGATGTTCGTCCTTTATCACAGCCTTGGATGTATTTAATTTTGTTAGGTTTGACTTTATTATTGCTATTAGTAGATATTTGGACTATTCAAGCTGCATTAGTTATGGGTCATGGGTAATAAGTATTTGGGTGATTAAATTTCGATAAATTATTTGGCATTGCATATCTGATTTGATGCTTTAATTTAGCAATGCCAATAATTTAACTCTGTAATCATCTCCATTTAACCAAGAAAGGTTACAACATAAATTGTAACTTTTTACATTAAGAATGTATTGGCTTACATTAAGAATGTATTAAGTTACAATAAGATTTTAATAGTTTACATTAAAAATGTAGTTTATTACTATGCTTGTATTAGAATCCGTGAGTTTATGTGGACGTTTACAGAATCAACATCAATACCCGATTTTACAGAATATTTCTTTTAGAGTATCACCAGGCGATCGCTTTGCTATTGTAGGTGTATCTGGTGCTGGTAAAACTTCCCTATTACGTCTGATTAATCGGCTAAATGAACCTACTAGCGGGAAAATATATTTTAAAAATCAGGAATATCACAAAATTCCTGTAATTCAATTACGTCAACAGATAATGCTTGTGCAACAAGAATCTAAACTGTTGGGGATGACAGTAGAAGAAAATTTAGCTTATCCTTTAACTTTGCGTGGTTTACCTAAACCAACTATTCAGGAAAAAGTCAGTTATTGGCGGGAAAAACTGCAAATTCCTGAACAATGGTTAGGACGGACAGAAGTACAACTTTCTGGAGGGCAAAAACAGTTAATTGCGATTGCTCGCGCTTTAGTTACCGAACCGCAAATTTTACTATTAGATGAGCCTACGTCGGCGTTAGATACCCCTGCAATTACTAATTTAATCAATATCCTCACTCAATCAAATCAAGCCCATTCTTCGGCGATTTTGATGGTAAATCGGCAAAGGGATTTAGTGCAGGAGTTTTGTACCCATGTTTTACATCTTCACCAAGGTCAATTAGTGGTTAATCAACCTGCGGCTGAAGTAGACTGGGAAAACTTAGCAGTCACCCTGACAGCAGCAGAAAACCAAGAATTAGAAGAATGGACAATTAATTATTAGTTAGTGGTCATTTTACAGGGGTTTCCGCTCTTATGAGGTACATCTTAAGCCCCCTCCTCGCTTGCGGGGAGGGGGTTGGGGGTGGGGTTCTTGTACCTCATAACATCGGGAAGTGCTGTATCTGTTAAGAGTTTCCTGAAATCAAGAACTTTGAGCGGTTAATACGGGAAGTTGATTAGTAAATCTTTCTCTTGGTAATTTCCCTTGTTGTTGAGCGATATTAGCATTCAAAATTTCCATGTTAAATCGGTATCCAACATTACGAATAGTTTGGATTAAACTGGGTTGACGAGGATCAAGTTCCACCTTCTTCCGCAGCGATAAAACATGAGTATCAATGGTGCGCGGGTTATCAATAGCGTCAGGCCAAGCACGACGCAATAATTCCGATCTACTTAAAGGCACTCCTCCAGCTTGTGCTAAGACATACAATAAACTAAATTCCTGGGGAGTCAAATCAATAAATTCCCCTTGGAAACGAACCCGACGCTGGACTAAATCAATTTGCAAACTGCCATAATCTAAATAAGCTGGTGCATTAGGTGTGCGGTGACGACGAAGAATGGCCTCAACCCTAGCCAAAAATTCCTGCATTCCAAAGGGTTTGCTTAAATAATCATCTGCTCCTGCTTTTAAACCCGCAACAATATCGGCTTCATTGGTACGAGCAGATAACATCAAAATTAAAGGCTGTTGTTGACGATGTAACCAGCGGCACAAATCCATACCATCGCCATCGGATAAATCCGCATCTAAAATAATTAGAGTTGGTTGATGGCTTTGAAATACTTCTTTTGCTTGATAAATACTGGCAGCTTGATGAACTCGGTATTCTAGTTGTTGCAAGTGCCAACCCAATAACGATCTCAGATGGGGATTCCCCTCAACAATTTCAATACAAACCGAACCCACAGTGGCAAAACCCCTTAGCGTTGATGAATCTCAAATTAACAATCTCGTGGTCAAGGTTTTGTAGTTTTTGTTACCTCAATGAAGATATTCTTCACATTTCCCTCAAGAAAACCTTGCAAAAAATTTATTTTTCACTTTATTTGCAATCAAGCAGGTGACTTTATTAAATTATTATTACATTTACATTCTCTAAACTCAAATTGCTATTTGTCTAGGGTGGTTTAGTAATTTCTGGTAATTGGTATAAAATTGTTTACTTGCCAAGCCCTACTTATGATTAAACTTTAATTTGAATCATTTGTCCTACTCCTAAAGAGATATGATAAACTCATATAACAATCATTTATCAAAGGGAGTAGGATACAATTCACACCTGATTATGACTCTTAGTTAAACAAGACTTGTTTTCTATCCATGAGGTGGCTAAGAAGTTATAAAACTTGATTATACAGGTTTGGACTATGGCTAAATTTGTATTCCTCAAGAAAACCGGACAAAAATTGGATCAATATCAATTAGCACCTGTGATGATCAACACCAAGTTAACACCATGCTAGATTGCTAAATCTAACTTTTGACAAAGAATCGTAAAAATACACTACAAAATCACCTTATGTCCAGTTTTTTGGACTAGGATTTAATTAAGTTTTTAGCTGCTGAGGGGTCTCATCTAAAGTCCAAATATTACTTATGAGTTCATACATAAGCAGGAAGTGATACTTCATTGAGCGTGAATCATCATCTACAATTCTCATTCCCAAGAGACTAATACAGCAGTTATGCTCCAAGACACACAAACCATCCGCTACTACCAAAGACTTACCGACGCCTTCGTCGAATTATGGAATCGCGGTTATCGTATGGATGATATGCGGATGTATTTGGATGGATACCTAGCCGCACTCAGACATAGTAATATCATTGAACCCTACTGGATTCATCGCTTAGAAGAGGAAGCCAGCCGCTATTTGCATGATGTATCGAATTTTACAATGGTTCAACCAGAACCCGAAAGACAACATCGCTACTACTAAAGGTAGATTTTGATTTTATCGAGTAGCTACCATCTGACTATAGCGACTGTAGTACAATTTTTGATACTCCCCTCAGTTTGATGCTGCTGAGGGGAATTTTGCTGTTGTTGGTTATAAGTGATTATATTTTATATATAAATGGCAATTAATTGGGATATTGACATAAGTAGGTGAACGGAAAAAAAACAACATAAGTAACGAAAAGTAAAGTTGTCCAAAACCTGTTCCCTGTTCCCTGTTCCCTTGTCATAACGACAATTTTTCACCCCAACCTACTTAATTCTTCTAGAGATATTTTTTCTTGATCATATAGTTCTTGAATCTTTTTTGTCGCAGGTTCTAAAATCTCCTTTCCCCTTCTGATTTGAATATCTAATTTATTTTGATTTTGATCAAAAATCACAAATAGTGATATATTTCTGGCAATAGTTTGTTTACTACCTCGCAATTTAAAATCAGTGATAAATTTACCTGCTGTGGGGACGTGAAGACCTAAATCGGAAGATTGAATAATTTCCTGAATATCCGCAAGTTGTAAACTAGAAAGTGCTGGAGTTTCTTGTTGAATATTGATCAACTTAATTAAATCTAATTGGTTTTGGTTAATTATTATATGATCTAATTGTTCATATTGAAATGTAATTGTTCCTAGTAAATTATCAGTAATAGCATAAATTTGGACAGAATATGGAGGTTTAGGAACAGAACCTTGTTTATAAAATAAACTCCCTTCTGGGGTGACAGTAATTTGCGGTGTATTTGCTAGAGTTTGTAAAGATTGAAGATTAGCAATGGTACTTTTCACAAATACAGAATCAAGTCCTAAAATAGATGCTAATTCATTAGCTGTAGGGGGGGGATTAAATTCCATACCAGCGCGAATAATAAACTCTTCTAAAACATTAAATTTCCGAGGTTCTTTAATAGTTAATTCTAGGAAATTTTGCGTTACATGATAATAAAATTGACGTGCTAATAAAACCGATGAATAATCATTTTCAGATTCAATTTTATCAACTAAATATTTCAAATTATTATCAATTATTTTAACTACAGAAGCAGGAAACATCAATAAAACCTCCATGATGATTAACAGTGTTTGCAACCTCAGAATACATATTACCTACTGTACCAGATTTACCTGTAAATAAATCGTGACAACCGACAATAATTAACAATTCTTGAGCGCGAGAAAAAGCCACATTTACCCGTTCTGGTTTATTTGCAAATCCCACATCTCCTTGAGGATTATTTCTGACCATACTCACAATTACCACTGGTCTTTCCATACCTTGAAATCTATCAACTGTACCCGTTCTAATTTGTAAAGAAGGGAAAAGTTCAGATTGTAAACGTTCATCAATTTTTCTTAATTGAGCGCCATAAAATGTAATTACAGCTATTTCTTTTTTTGGTTCTCCATTCGCAACTTTATGAAACCAAACCTGCTCAAATTGGTGACAAATATTTTCAATTACATCAATTTCTTTAGTATTCACAAATGAAGTACCATTGCGTTCTTCTTGAAATTCATTTTCTCTAGGCATTTTTACCCAACATAAATGATGATCAGATTGAATGATTTTCCCTGCTAAATTATGAGCGCGTTTCCTATCAGGTTCTAAAATGCCACATTCTAATTTACCATGATAAAATTGATTAATTGCTCCCATGATCATGGGGTGCATTCGATATTGAGTATTGAGCATTTTCTTGATACTTTTATCAGCAATTTCAAACTGACTTTTAAATAATGATTCTTCTAAAAATTGCAATTCTTCTCTAGAATTACCCATGGCTTGCGCCACTTCTGCCACTGTGCTAGTATCAAGCATAGGAGGTAATTGCCGATGATCTCCTACCATGACTAATTTTTTACCTTTCAAAGCGGGAATTAGTAACTCTGGGGGAGTGCATTTACTAACTTCATCTATAATTACAACATCAAAAGATTGAAATTCTTCGGAGAAACTATAATTTGCAGCTTGAACACAAGTAATACCGACAACGTTAGCATTATCTAAATAAATTCGTCTTAAATCATTACTATCTTGTTCGGAAGGTTGACGTAATTTTGTAATCCAATCTTGAACAAAATTTTGATATTTATCTAAATAATTTTCTTCATTTTGCAGTTGTTGTTTCCATGATTTCAATTTATTTCTGACCTTGGTTAAAAACTCTAAATTAAATAAATCTCCGTCAGATAATTCTGGCTTAAATTTATCTGGTATAATTTGCCAAGTTGACTCCCACCAATTCCGTTCTATAATTAAATTATCTGATAATTGTAATTCTAATTTGTCTTCTAAATCAGATATTTCTATTTGTAATAGTTCAAGTTCCTCTTGATAAACATCAGTTTGTTCTTGTAAATTTGTAAATTGTTGATTTAAAGCGTCTTTAATTGTTTCTAAAATGGTAAAAGGTGCTAATGAGGAAATCAGAGTTTCTAACTCATAAATGCGATTTTCCCAAAACTTAACTTGTTGAGAAAATTCCTGTGGTTGTTCCCAAATATTTGCTTGTTTAGTTAGATACTTTTCTGTTAAATTCCGTAATTCATGAGGTATATTTTGCTGTTTATGAATTGCTTGTAAATTATTAATAACTGCTGCAAGTTTTAAATTAGCAGCTTGTTTACTGTTTTCTAACTGAGTTTTAGCTTCAGCTATTTGTTGGGAAGAAATTACATTTTCTGGAAGTTCCTGAAATTGCTGTTTTAAAATTTGCAATTGTTGTTGAGCTTCGGTTTTAACTTTCAAAACACATTGACGCGCATTAATTAAGATAACTTCTAGTAATTCTTGGGTAATGCGGTTAAGAGTAGCTTCAATATTATTCCATTCAAAGGACTTACCATAAGTTTTTTCCAATCTAATCAAAAAAACTTGAATATTTTCAATTAGCAATTTCCGCTGTTTAGGAGTAAGAATTTGATAATTTTTTAACTCTTGATAGGTTTTTTGCCACTGGGTCTGATCACTTTTTGATAATACTATGGGAATTTGATTAAAACTTTGTTGTAAAAAATAACTAAAATTATGCTGTTTACCTTTTCTATCAGTGAAATTTCCTTCTATTTCATAAGCTATGGCTTTTGTTAATACTCCCCAAGCTGGTAAACTGATTTTATAATTTTTGGGAACAATAGGTAATTTTAAGTTTTGAGCAAACATCAATAAACCTAATGGTAAATTTACCATATTTTCTGTTAAAAGTAAATCAGATTGTTGACATTCTTTCAAAACTTGATATAGGTTATTATATCCTGTAGATTTCCATTCTACAACTGCTTCAACAATATAATCAATTTCCCGTTGACGATTTTCCCAAATTTGGATTGTTGGTTGTATATTATTGTGAATACTAAATTTTTGCAAATCTGTTTCTAATTTCTGTAAAGATACAGAATGTTGTTGAAAAATATCAACTAATTCCGCTACTTCCGAAATAGCTAAAGATAGATTATTAATATCTTTTAATCCGGCTTTAAATTCAGAAAGTTGAGTTATAATAGTTTCCTGTAACCAAACTGCTAAACCAAATACACCAAAATCAGGACGGACAAAACCAAGTTCCTCAATACATTTAATAGCTTGAATTACATTTTCTCGAAAAATATCTACTTGTTTGTTATTCTCTGTATAGGGTTGAATATGGGGTAAGAAATTCTTGATTTCTGGAGATTCCCAGTCTATATTTTGGGGATTTTTCAGTATATTCTCTAAACCAGTAATTAAGGACGCAATTTCATTTTTATTTACTAAAATTTGATCATATTTAATTTCTTGGTTTTGATAAATTGTCTCTAAATTCTCTTTTTCTGTTTTCAGTTCATTTTGTTGCTGATTAAACTGTTCTTCAAATATATAATAGTTTATAAATCTTGGTAATAATGGTAATAATTGAGTTAAAATTGTAATATTTTCCTGACGTTGACTGAGATTATTTTCGCAGTCAGTAGCGGTATTTTGTAACCATGTACTAATGACTTGATCTTCTAAAAATGGTTGTCCTTCTTCTCCAACTTTTTCGGCTCTTCCCTTTCTAATAGCACGAATAAGGGGATTATGAACTAAGCGACTGAGGGCGTTATCAACAGCTAAATTCGCTTGAGAGGTAATTAATGTCCGTCCTCCGCGTAATGCTACTTGATAGCAAATTTCTGCAATGACGGTGGTTTTTCCTGTACCGGGTGGTCCTTGAATTAAAACTAAATCTTCTGCGGAAAGTACCTTTTCCACTGCGGTTTTTTGTCCTGCATTAGCAGAAGATAATAATAAATCTTGTGATTTTAGTTTCACTGTTTTTGTAATAGTTCTCGCTTGGGAAGCGTCAAATAAAAAATTACCTAAATAGGGGTTTTGAGTCCTTCCTTGTCTTAATTGTTCTAAAGCTTTTTCTTTACGTTCGATTTGTTTGATATCTCCAGCAGCATCAAAAAATAAGTAACCATTATTGGGAAGTTGATAATTACCTTTGGCTATATATTCAATTAATTCTCTCTCTAGTCGAATATCAATAAGATTATGTTTTTGATCAATTTTTTCAATAGTTCCTAGTTGACGACTGTTACGGCGATTTTTTTCTGTGGGGACAGAATCTAAAAATTTAACTTCCTGATTTTTGGCTTTTTTGACCCGTTCCCAAAAGTTTTCTACACTCAAAAAATGTTCTTCAGAACCATCTAAACTAGCCGAATTAATTTTAATTTCTAAAGTAATTAGTCGAGAATTTGAGCGGTGATTATTAATATTGATAAATAAGACGCAAAATTGACGAGATTTGGCAATATTTTCTTCAACCTTTAAAAAAGCTTTCCAGGCTTGAAGTTGATCTTCTGTAGGAACATGATTTCCGCAAATTGGCATATTTTTAATTTTTGCCAATAATGGTGTGGGAATATCAAGACGCTCTTGATAATGAGGAATTAAACATAACCAATAAAGTACAGCATAACCGTCAACAATTCCCCGCAATTCTGGTAATAAATAAGCTGATAAAATTTTAAACCCACCAGATCCGTTTTGACGAACGGCAGCTTTAAATCCTAAAGTCTTTCCTAATTTTTTCAGTCTTTTTGGTAATTGAAAATTATCTTGGTCTGTGGCTAGAATTAATTCCCAAATTTCTTCTCCCGTTTCTTTTCCAGTCCCTTGACGACGAATATAAAAACAACCAGGTTGTTTACCAACTAAATCAAATAATAATTCATTTGCACGTTCTCGCCGTTCTCGAAAATCAGGATATAATTGTAGAGATGATTGACCTTCAAAATGGCGAATTAAATTATCAACCGCTGTACTTATGAATGTATAACCACAGTCTTCTATCTTTGTTTTATTATTCATCGTTTTGGTAAAAAATCGTCAGTAATAAATAATGTATTATTTAAAAATAAATTGGAAATTGTCGCCAATAGATATCAGGTGTTGGGTTGCGTTCCTTAACCCAACCTACACCTTATAGTTGATATTAAGAAGCTAGGGCTACTTCTACCAACTGTTCTAATTCACCTTTGTTGTAGAGTTCAATCAAAATATCAGAACCACCAACGAATTGACCATTAATATATACTTGGGGAATTGTTGGCCAGTTGGAATATTCTTTGATTCCTTGACGAATGTCTTGATCTGCAAGTACGTCAAGAGTTTCAAAGGGAACTCCTAATGTATTGAGAATTTGCACAACATTGTTAGAGAAACCACATTGGGGCATCAATTTGTTGCCCTTCATGAAAACCATAATTTTATTTTCTTCTACCAAAGTATCAATTCTTTCTTTAATTTCTGGGGTCATGATTAGTTATTTCCTGCGTTTTTAAAGGTCGAAAGTCAAAATTCAAGACAATTTTAGATTTTGTTGAAGGCAAAATCCTAAATCTCAAATTAGTTTACTACTTGCCAAGCTTCGGGAGTGTAGGTTTTCAGGGCTAAGGCATGAATAGCTTCGCTGGACATGGCTTGTTTCAATGCCCCATAAACTAGCTGGTGTTGTTGTACTAGTCCCTTGTTTGCAAACTGGGATGAAACTACTGTCACCTGATAGTGATCACCACCACCCGTCAAGTCTTGTACTTGCACTTGGGCATCTGGTAGTTGTGCCTTAATCATTCCCTCCACTTGCTGCGGACTCATCATTGCAATTCCTAAAAAACTTTACTTCTCTATTATTAACAGATATCTAACTCTTGGTTGTTGCTAATTAACTTATGCTGATTATTTCTTGTTTGCAGGAGAATAGGGTGCATCCACAAAACCTAATTCAAATAATTGTTGATAAGCTTTTGTCCCTAATTCTCTGGTTGGGTTTTGACTTTTAATGATTTGCACTAGCAAAGGTATGGCTAGTTCTGGCTGATTTCGCGCTCGATATACTAGGGCTAACTGGTAGCTGGCTTCATCTCGCTTTTGGGCAGTTGCTAGGGCTTTTTGGCGTTGGGAGTCAGATACAGAAATGTCAATACCTGTAAAGCTAGAATTTAACTCTTGATAAAAGCTCGATAACTGATTATAAACCTGGCGTGCTTCTTGCAGCTTTTGGGCAGCTAGGGCATAATTTTGACTAGATATCGCTTGATTTGCTTCTTTGACTAGGCGATCGCCTGCCGCTATACTCAAGATATTATTACCCTGTCCAGTGGGACTGAGGGTGTTAGTTTTATCCCCGGTCGTCGGTTTGGTTTCACTAGCAGGATTAACAGGACTTGAGGGCTTTTGTACCTGAGCTTCAGCAGGTGATAATATGCCTACAAATGCTATAAATGATAAGCAGGTAAAGCGAATTAATAGATCCGTAGCAACATTCATGAGGTTAACTAGTAAAATATGGCAAAAATTTGAAAAGCTTGATGTATTTTAACTCTCTTTGTACCGATAATAAACTCAAGTGACTGAAAAAATTTCTCTGGCAAAGGACTAAACAGGCAAGAACCAAGAGGTAAATTAATTTTAAACTAATCCCAATTTTTTATGAGTGATAATATGAATTCTCCAGATTTTGTTGAACCAGATGTCACAAATAGCGACAAAGCATTAATTTTACAACGCAGTGGCGAGGAGTTAATGTTAGAAAAGGCATTATATCGCTTCACTATTCGTCCTAATGCTAACTTTCCACGTGATCAACTATCACAGATACATGGATGTGTATGGCGGCGCAGTATATCCCAGGCAAAGTTAGAACTATATACAGTTTTTCCTGAGCAGCTAGAAACAGTAATGTCTCAAGTACGTGCTGATAAAAATATAGACTTTGTTAGTCACGTTTATATGTTTGAAAATAATCCTGGTACTTTTGTTTACCTCAGTGACGAAATTACAATTCAATTTGCTACTTGGGTAGACATTAATAAAATTAATACTATTGTCAGTAGATTTAATTTAGTTAAAGATAAACCAATTCCAGGAATGCCAAATACTTTTGTTTTTCTTGTTAGTAAAGAAGCCACGCAAAACCCAATTAAAATCACGAATCAGTTACAACAACTATCGGAAGTTTTAGCTGCTGAACCAAATATTATCATTCAACAAGAACCCCATTATAAACCCAAAGATTCCCTTTATTCCCAACAATGGTATCTTAATCATAATGGTGGCAATCAATTGATAGCTGGTTCTCACATTTCTGTAGAACAAGCTTGGGATACTACTCGCGGTCTTCGTTCTATTGTCGTCGCTGTAATAGATGATTCCTTTGACTTGAATCACCCAGATTTTCAAGGTGATGGTAAAATTGTTGCTCCTAGAGATTTAAAAGAAAATGATTTTTTACCCTTACCAGGAGAAAAAGAAACCAGTCATGGTACTGCTTGCGCGGGACTAGCCGTAGCAGAAGAAAATGGTGCGGGAATTGTCGGAGTTGCCCCTGGTTGTGCAATAATGCCCATTCGGACTACTGGTTTTTTAGATGATAAATCAATTGAGGATGTTTTTAATTGGGCGATGGAAAAGGGAGCAAGTGTAATTTCTTGTAGTTGGGGAGCTTCTGCTGTTTATTTCCCCCTTTCTATTCGTCAAAGGGCAGCTATTAGTTATGCTGCTACCAATGGACGTAATGGGAAAGGATGTGTAATTGTCTTTGCAGCCGGAAATACTAACCGTCCGATTAATGGGACTGTAAATGAACAAAACTGGCCGAAAAATATTGTGAAAGGTAACACAAAATGGTTAAGCGGTTTTGCAGTTCATCCCGATGTAATTACTGTATCTGCTTCCACCAGTTTGAATAAAAAAGCTGCTTATAGTAATTGGGGAGATAATATTTCTGTTTGCGCTCCTAGTAATAATGCTCCCCCAGGAATGTGGTTTCAAGAAACTGGTTTTGTTTATACACAACCAGCAATTGTTTCTTCTCTGTTTGGGTTGGGAATCTTAACCACAGATCAAATAGGAGCAGCAGGTTATGATTCTGGAAACTTTACTAATAACTTTGGTGGTACTTCTAGTGCTACTCCCATAGTCGCAGGAGTAGCAGCTTTAGTATTATCAGCTAATCCTGATTTAACGGCTCAACAAGTTAAACAGATTCTTCAAGATACTGCTGATAAAATTGTTGATAATAACCCTGATCCTCAATTGAATATTGATGGAGGTACTTATGATAGTAATGGTTACAGTCAATGGTTTGGTTATGGGAAAGTTAATGCAGCTAAGGCTGTGAGACTAGCAAAACAGATGGGTGTCGTCGCCCAAATTACTAATGAACAAATACAGGTAAAAAATACTCAAGTTGTGAATATTCCTGATAATGATCAACAGGGAATTAAAAGTGCGATCGCTATTAATGAAGTTATTAATATTGGTGATATCCAAGTTACAGTTAATATCACCCATGATTTTTTAGGAGATCTAGAAATTTATTTAATTGCTCCTAACAATCAACGGATTTTATTGCAAAGTCGCACATTAGGCCGTCGTAACCAATTACAAAATACTTACACAGTGCGATCGCATCCTGCCCTGAAACAATTACTTTCTCTACCCGCACAAGGTAACTGGCAATTACAAGTTATCGACTACGCTGCCCTAGATGTGGGCAAACTTAATCACTGGGAATTGGTAATTGGACAGGGACAGTAGTTGATGTATAGCAAGGGGAAGCAGGGGAGGAATTTTCTGGTTCTATCTTCCTCCTGACTCCTGACTCCTGACTTGATTGTTTTAATTTATGGGTTAAATCTGTTGTGAGCCTTTTAGCTTCCAGTTTTAAATTTCCATTCATATAATCTCTAGCTTGGATAGGTTCATCAATGTGAATGTTGACATCTGCACCCCAGTGAGGATAGGATTCGCTGTATTGGATACTAACAGGTATAACTTTAATCCCCAGACCTGAGTATTTAGATTCAGCATTTAAGGCTAAACGAGCTATTCCCGGCTTCAGAAGATGAACTTGACCATCACGATGGATATCACCTTCAGGATAAATAACTAACATTTCTCCCCGCTGCATTAACTTGACCACATGACGGAGACTAGCGATGGCCGGACGTTGAGTATCGACCGGGAAACCGCCCATTCTGAGAATAAACCAACCTTGTAACCCCCGACATTCATCACTTGTCACCATAAATCGCATATCTCTACCTGTGAGATGACGACCAGCAGCGTAGGGTAAAACCAATGAATCCCAACGAGAACGATGGGTAGGAGCAAGAATTACCGGACCACTGGTAGGGATATTTTCTCGCCCAGTAACTTTAATCTGTCCAAAGAAAGATGGCAGAATTAAGTAACGTCCTAGAAAATAGGCCACAGGCATTAACCAAGGGGAAACCCGCGAAGTCCTCACAGCCATTAACGGTCGCTGGGGAGATTCCACCTGAGAATTTACATAGGTACTTGTGGTTTGTGAATGGCCCTTAGTAGAAGCAGAGTCTGATTTAATCATAACGGGGGCTAGTTTTTAAAAGTAAATAATGACACAAACTTGATTATGTCCACCGTAGATTTTATTGAGTAATTTTTGTTTTTCCATCTGGACAGTTTTATCTGTGTCTGTTATTTTTGCTGACGTTGGCTAGCAAACCAATTTTGTAATTGTTCTCGACAGTCTGATTCCAGAATACCTCCTAGCACTTTTAGACGGTGATTAGACGCTGGGTGATCAGGGATGTTGAGAACAGTCCGAATCGCACCAGTTTTACTATCGTCCACTCCATAGATCAATTTCCCCAATCGGGCATGAACTATAGCACCAGCACACATTGGACAAGGTTCTAGAGTTACATATAATGTACACTTATGCAAGCGCCAACTTTGTAAAGCTTGACTAGCAGCGCGAATAGCAATAATTTCCGCGTGTGCGGTAGGATCTTGATCACGTTCTTTCCTGTTTTCACCTACAGCAATCAGGTGATCATCTCTGTCAACAATCACAGCACCTACGGGAACTTCACCAGCATTACCCGCTGCTCGTGCTAATTCCAGGGCGTGATTCATCCATTTTCTATGTGTTAAATATTCTGGAAATTCAACCATAATCAACTTTTTATAAGTATTTTTATTGAAGTGAGGTAACAGGAAACAGACAAGAAATACGGAAATGTGTGTTTATTTTAAAAATGTTGAATTAATTTTGCTCAGTTACTTAATTATTGACTGTGAAATTAACATTTTGTGCTATTGTCTAAGAGGATGTTTTAAAAGTATTAAATGAAACGGATAATGTCCAGAAACCTAACCCCCCTTCCCTACCTCCTCTTAGGAAAAGGAAGCAGAAAAACTTTTTTAAGCTGGAATGGCGATTTAAAAGCCTCTCTCCGCACCTCTCCCTAACCCTCTCCTCTTAGGAGAGGGAAAAGGAATAACATTTAATACTTGAGAGGTTTCCAGAGGGGTTTATTTATACATTAAAAACTTCTAAAACATCCTTGGAATATGCACTTCCAAATACTTGCCCAGTTTTGATTATCTGCAAGATTGAATAGTAAACTAATAAAATCAAAAACCATGAAACTTATTCCAACGGAAATACCTGACATTATCCTGATAGAACCCCAAATCTTCCAAGACTCACGGGGCTTTTTTTTGGAATCCTATAACCAAAAAATATTCACAGAAAAACTGGGAATTACAGCCAAATTTGTTCAAGATAATCACTCAAAATCGGAATACAATGTGCTGCGAGGATTACATTATCAAATTATCCAGCCCCAAGGTAAATTAGTTCGCGTTATTCTTGGTAAGATATTTGATGTGGCTGTGGATATTAGAAAAAAATCTCCAACCTTTGGACAATGGGTGGGTTACGAACTCAGTGCTGAAAATAAACGCCAAATGTGGATACCACCTGGGTTTGCTCATGGCTTTCTCGTACTTTCAGAAATGGCAGAGGTGATATACAAAACTACAGATTATTATGCACCAGGAGGCGATCGCGCTATAATTTGGAATGATCCAGATTTAGCTATAAATTGGCCTCTCACCACACCGCCGATTTTATCAGCTAAAGATAATAATGCTCCAACTTTTAAAAAAGCCGAAGTTTATGAATAAATCAATATTACTAATAGGTAGTAACGGACAAGTTGGAACAGAAATAAAAAATACCCTTTCATCCAACTCTAGCAACTATAAAGTTATTGCTTATGCACGTCCCGAAATAGACTTAAATCAACCTGATAACCTGCGTCAAATTATCAGAGAAACCAACCCAGAAATAATTATCAATGCTGCTGCTTACACCGCCGTAGACAAAGCCGAAAGCGAACCAGAAATAGCTCATACCGTGAATGCTATAGCCCCGCAAATTATCGCCGAAGAAAGCCAAAAACTAGGAAGTTTCTTAATTCATCTTTCCACAGATTACGTATTTAATGGTAATCACAATTATCCCTACCAAGAAACAGATATTACCAATCCATTAAGTGTCTATGGAAAGACAAAATTAGCGGGAGAAGTAGCAATTCAAAAAACTTGTCCCAATCATCATATAATTATCCGTACAGCTTGGGTTTATGGAACTTATGGAAAAAGCAATTTTGTGAAAACGATGTTACGACTTGGTCAAGAAAAGCCAGAAATTCGGGTAGTTACAGATCAAATTGGAAGTCCTACTTGGTCGCAAGATATAGCTTTTACAATTCAGCAAATTATCCCCCAATTAACAGCAGAAATTACTGGAATTTATCACTATACAAATAGTGGTGTTGCGAGTTGGTATGACTTTGCTATAGCAATTTTTGAAGAAGCAGAAAAACTGGGCTTTCCCCTGAAAATTGAAAAGATCATTCCTATTACCACTCCCGAATATCCCACACCAGCAAAACGTCCCGCTTACTCCATTTTAGCTTGTGATAAGATATCTAGAATCTTGGGAACTTATCCTCCCCATTGGCGACAAAGACTAAGATTAATGTTAAAAGAATTACAAGGAACATCTTTATGAAAGGATTAATTTTATCCGGTGGAAAAGGCACAAGATTACGTCCCTTAACTTATACCGGAGCAAAACAACTTGTCCCCGTTGCTAATAAACCAATTTTATGGTACGGAATTGAAGAAATGGCTGGGGCGGGAATTAGAGATATTGGTATTATTATCAGTCCAGAAACAGGAGAAGAAGTCAAAAATAAAACCGGAAATGGGGAAAAATTCGGTGTGAATATTACCTATATTTTGCAAGAACAACCAGCCGGTTTAGCCCACGCTGTCCAGGTGGCGCGTCCTTTTTTAAAAGATTCTCCATTTATGATGTATTTGGGAGATAATTTGATTCAACAAGGGGACTTAAGTTCATTTTTGGATAAATTTAGCCAACAAGAACCAGATGCTTTAATTCTGTTGCGTAAAGTCCCAAATCCTAGTGCCTTTGGTGTAGCGAAGGTAGATGAAAAAGGTAAGGTATTACAATTAATTGAAAAGCCAAAAGTTCCCCCGTCAAATTTAGCATTGGTAGGAGTTTATTTCTTTTTGTCCACTATCCATGACGCAATTTCTCAAATCAAACCTTCAGCGAGGGGAGAATTAGAAATTACGGATGCTATTCAATGTTTAATAGATCAAAGAAAAGAAGTTTTAGCTTATAATCTTGATGGTTGGTGGTTAGATACAGGGAAAAAAGATGATTTATTAGAAGCTAACAGGCTGATTCTTGATACCTATTTAACAAAATCAATTTTAGGCGACATTGATAGTAAAACTCAGATTATTGGTAGGGTAGAAATTGGTGCTGAATCTAAAATTATCAACTGTACAATTCGCGGACCTGTGATAATTGGCAATAATTGTTATTTAGAAAACTGTTTTATTGGTCCTTATAGTAGCATTGCGGATAATTCAACCCTGATAGAAACGGATTTAGAACATAGTGTAGTTTTAGAAGGTGCTAAAATTACGGGTATTCAGCAGCGGATTATTGATAGTTTAATTGGACAACGCGCCCAATTAAGTATAGCCCCTCGTCGTCCTAAAGCATTACGTTTTTTAATTGGTGATGATTCGCAAATTGAATTGACTTAAAGGCAAGAAGTATCATTATAGACACTGTACTAATATTTAATAAAAAGGCTGGTTTTAGCAATAGTATAAATACCTTGCTACAACTGGCTTTTATATCAATATTTTCTGTCATGATTATTTCTTTTTATCTTTAGGACTTACGCACATGACAATCATTTTTACCTTCCAAAAGTAATACTTTATCGGTATCTTGTTTACAGATATCTTTCATACTATTTCTCTTTATCTTGTTTCAACGTCCATTTCAATAGAATCTGCCAATGTTTCAGAAGAATATTCTTTTACTCTAATCAGATTATTTTTAACTTCTAGTCTAAAGAAAGCACCAAGTAAAGGATACTTATGCCACGCACTATCAAAACCATTTACACAATCACGGCTATGTGTGGTTGCAAATACTTGAACATTGAGCTTTTCGGAAAAATGAAAAAGAATCTCCCAAACTTTAGGTTGTACTGTCCAATGCAAGCCATTTTCAAATTCATCAATTAACAAAATTCCATCTTTCGCATTCACCAGAGCTACCATGATATGAAATAAACGATTTAAACCATCACCCATACTTTTAAGAGGTAATGGTTCATCTATACCTTCAACTTTTACTAGAGGAATACGATTGTCACTACTACGGCCTTTACTAATATCTTCTACAAAAGCGACTCCTGATATCTTAGGTTCAATAAGTTTAAGAGCAGAAATTACCTCTGATTCCAAACTGGTTAAACTTGTCAAATCCCATAGAGCAGCTAATTTTCGGTTAGGCATATTCTCTGTTGAGACAAATTGCCATTTGTATTTTAATTCAGAATCTTGTCGTTCATAAACAACTCTAGAACCACGTCTAATTTCTCTAAAATCCTTATCTAATCTCAAGATTCTTCGAGTTTTTTCGCCTTCTTCTGCTATGAGAATAACTTCAATATTTGATAAGTCTTCATATAGTTGCTCACCAGAAATGCGAATTCTTTTCATTGTCCCTTCATCATCAGATTTAATCTGATATACAGCAACGCCGATGTGAATTTTTGAGGTTGAAGAAATTTCTCCAAGAATGATACCTTGTTCTCCTATATCGGGTAATTTATGACTAAAAAATAGATGACGTATGGGATTACTAAGAAAATTTGGAGGATGCTGTTGTGCTTCACTAATCCAAGATCCTTGCCTTGATTCTACAATATCAAGTAGAGTCATAGGGGAGATATTACTGGCATAAAGTTCTACTGCTTCGAGAAATGTACTCTTACCAGCATTATTCATACCGACAATAAGGTTAACATTACTTAATTTTTTCACTTCAAGACGATTAAAAAGTCTGAAGTTGCGTATTTGAAAAGACTTCAGCATATAAGCTCTATTTAATTCTTTTTCTCTAGTTTACAAGATAAACAGCTTGAGGAATTATAACTTGTCCAAATACCTCCTTTAAAATATCTAGACGATTGATAGCAGCAAAGTTAATTAGAGGTGTAGCATTGCAAATAACAGTCACAATTATTAAAAACCTTCTTGAATAGTCTTAACATCTTCCAATAAATCAACTTCATTATAATGTCGTTCAATTTTCCTTTCTCCTAAAAGCTGCTGAAATTCCCAAACAGATAAATTAGCCAAACGTCGTGCTTGACCAAAAGTAAAAATATTCTGTGCGTATAACTGTAAAGCTAATTCCTGACGAATAGCCGACTCACCCTGACTTAAAGAATCAGGTGATAATTGTAAATTAATCGAACTCGCAAATTTACTCATTATAGAACAATATTTGTGATTCATTACTTCATTATACTCAAAAACCTGTTTACATATCTCGTCGCAATAATTTGTAATTTTTTCTGTGCAGCATCTAAACTGCGATTAACATCCCTCACTAAATAAACATATCTTCCTCTACTTGACTATTTTTATCTTTGTAATTACAATGTAGATACTGCCCTATCCCCCAAAACATAAAATGGGTAAAGCAATCAAAACCCGAATAGTCAAAATCGGCAACCCTCAAGGGTTACGTATCCCCAAAACCCTATTAGAACAAAGTGGAATTAACTCAGAAGTAGAAATAGAAGTTCAAGGAAATCATCTCATTATTCGCCCAGTTGAAAAAGTCAGAAAAGGTTGGGAAAAAGCATTTATAGAAATGGCAGAAAACCGCGATGATATCTTATTAAATGATATCAACACAACAGAATGGGATGAAAATGAATGGCAATGGTAGTTAACAGATTTGATGTTTTCCTAGTTAATCTTGACCCTACCATTAGCAATGAAATTAAAAAAATACGCCCTTGCTTAATAATTTCACCCAATGAAATAAACCATTATATTTCCACCGTAATAGTTGCACCAATGACAACAAAAGGACAACCATACCCCACAAGAGTAACCTGTCAATTTCAAGGAAAAGAAGGACAAATCGTACTTGAGAAAATTCGCACAATAGATAAAATCCGATTAGTAAAACTTCTCGGTCAAATTACCACAGAAGAACAAAAAGCAGTTTTGGATATCTTAGCGGAAATATTTGCAGAATAAATAACCTTCTTCTTGCTTCGTATGCTTCCCTTCTTCGTAGTTTATTTTTATTTATCATAAAATCAAGACGCAGAAAACGCCTTTCGCGCCTTTTGCGTCTCTGCGTGAAATGTTTTTAAAACCCAAAAATTAAAAATCCAAAATTATTTTTTTGAATTTTTAATTGTTTAAGTTCCCACAGCGCCGGAGTAAATCAAACCTCGCTGTATATCTAAAGTTAAAATCGCACCGTCTTTAATTACCTGTGTTGCTTCCTTCACACCCAGAATTACTGGTACACCTAAGCGTAAACCGATAACTGCGGCGTGACTAGTGAGACTATCTTCCTCAGTAATAATCCCCCCAGCTTTGCGAATTGCTTCTACAAAATCCACACCTGTGCGGGATGCTACTAGAATATCACCGGAATTAAAATTACTGGCATCCATAGCATTATGAACTACCTTAGCGCGTCCAGTAATTGAACCTTGTCCCAGTCCAACTCCCTGGCCGAGTATAGCAGTCACCACTTCCACCTTAATCAAGTCTGTTGACCCAGAAACCCCCTGAAGTGTACCAGCAGTCATGACTACTAAATCACCTTCCGTTAAGAGGTTTTTTTCCTGGGCTACATTGATAGCTGCTTGGAACGTCTGACCTGTGGAAGGTAATTCTAACACTAGAAGCGGTCTTACGCCCCAGACCATCTGTAACTGTCTCGCTACGTTAACATGGGGTGTAATTGCTAAAATTGGTGTTTTCGGGCGGAATTTAGAAACGTTGCGGGCTGTAGCTCCAGTTTGTGTTAAAGTCATAATCGCCGCTGCACCCAAATTTTCTGCAATTTGACCAACTGCTTGACTAATAGCATTGGGAATAGAGGGTTTATTATCTCGTGACTGACGGGAGTTGGGGTTTTGTGCGTACTCCTGTTCCATGCGTTCTGCTATCCTGGCCATGGTCGCTACAGCCTCCACAGGAAAACTACCGACGGCGGTTTCATTGGAAAGCATGACAGCGTCTGTACCGTCTAAAATCGCGTTGGCAACATCGGATACTTCTGCGCGGGTAGGACGGGGGTTACTGACCATGCTATCTAGCATTTGGGTAGCGGTAATGATGGGAATACCCAAGCGGTTAGCCGTAGCAATTAGCCGTTTTTGTAGTACGGGTACATCTTCTGCTGGTAATTCCACCCCTAAATCACCTCTAGCGACCATGACACCGTCACACAAAGATAAAACTGCTTCCATTTGTTCAATGGCTTCGTGTTTTTCGATTTTAGCAACTACAGGGACACTTTTACCGGTGCTGGAAATTAGTTCTTTAATTTCAATGATATCCTGGGGATTACGGACAAAGGAAAGTGCTACCCAATCAACACCTTGATCTAGACCAAACATGAGATCCTCCCGGTCTTTGTCGGTCATGGCTTTAATGGATAAGTAAACTCCCGGAAAATTAACACCTTTGTTGTTAGAAAGTTTACCTGGAACTGTGACACGACAGTGTAAATCACCTTTTTCGCGGTTGATGTCCTCTACCACCATTTCGACTTTACCATCATCGAGGAGGATTTTTGCACCTGTGGGAACTTCCTCCGCTAAGTAATCGTAAGTGACACAACTTATTTCTTGAGTTCCTTCTATGGGGCGATTTGTCAAGGTGAAGCGATCGCCCTTGGCTAAGATTATAGAACCATTTTCAAACCGTCCCAAACGGATTTTGGGACCCTGTAAATCTTGTAGAATTGCTACTGGTCTATTTAATTCAAAAGCAGTTTGCCGAATTAACCGAATACTACGCTGATGATCAGCATGAGTTCCGTGGGAGAAGTTGAGTCTAAGGGTTGTAGCACCCGCTTCAATAATTGCTTTCAGCATTTCTGGACTACTGGTAGCAGGTCCAATAGTAGCAACAATTTTAGTTCGGCGCTGAGAATCTCTTAATTGCGTCATGGGCTGGGTTGAAGATTTTTGGAGTCTACCGGGGAATTTATCGTCATCTTTGCTGATACCATTTGAGATCTAAGATTTTGGATGATGAAAAACTGACAGTATCAGCAATTCATTTTTCCATTGATCACCATCATTTTGCAAATTGGTATGAATTAAACGAACTGTCTTTTTTATTAACTGCTAAATCAATGTTACAGGCAGTTAGGGAGGTAATTATGGTATAAATTTGATATCGTACATTGGCAACAGTCCTCTCAGAGAGTTTTTTATCTAAAAGCACTGGTTTAGCCAAGAATCATAGCCTCATTTATTGACCCTTCCACAGAACTGTAAATAAATCTTGCTTTACATAACTTTACTCTTAACTAAGATTAATAGTATGATCCGTAAAGATTGATTATTAATTAAAGGAGTTAATAATGCTCACGTCGGAGGCACAAAAGCCACTGACAATTCCCCCCAAAGAACTTTTATCACCTCCTGGTGATTTTAACCCCACGCTACTGATGTTTTTAGTCGTAGTGATGATGTTGGTTTTATCTAATTTTGGGTATTGGTTGTGGGAATGGCCTCATTGGTTGTGTTTTAGTATCAATACACTAGCACTCCATTGTTCAGGAACAATCATTCATGATGCTTGTCACCAGTCAGCCCATCGGAATCGAATTGTTAATGCTATCTTAGGCCATTGTAGTGCCTTAATTCTCGCCTTTGCTTTTCCAGTATTTACACGAGTACATTTGCAGCATCATGGTAATGTTAACCACCCTAATGATGACCCAGATCATTATGTTTCGACAGGCGGACCCCTGTGGTTAATTGCGGTGAGATTTTTGTACCATGAGGTATTTTTCTTCCAAAGACGATTATGGCGTAATTATGAACTACTAGAATGGTTTATTAGTCGCTTAATCATCATTACTATTGTTTATATTTCTGTCCAATATCATTTTTTGGGCTATATTCTTAACTTTTGGTTTATTCCGGCTTTTTTAGTAGGAATAACTTTGGGGTTATTTTTTGATTATTTACCCCACCGTCCGTTTGTAGAAAGAAATCGCTGGAAAAATGCCCGGGTTTATCCTGGTAAAGTTCTCAATATCCTGATTTTAGGGCAGAATTACCATTTAATTCATCATCTGTGGCCTTCGATTCCTTGGTATAATTATCAACCGGCTTATTATTTAATGAAGCCGTTATTGGATGAAAAAGGCAGTCCCCAAACTTCCGGGTTATTGCAGAAAAAGGACTTTTTTGAATTTGTCTATGATATTTTCATAGGTATTCACTTTCATCACTGAATTCTGATATTTTTGTGGAAAAGGAGACGTTTCATGTAAGAGGTTGTTTGAAAACTAGTATCCCCTCTTACCCCCCCTTAATCCCTTGGAAAGGGGGAAACAAGGAAATCTAGTTCCCTCCCATTAACAAGGGGAGGGTTAGGGAGGGGTAAAAATACATAAATCATCACTTTTCAAACACCCTCTTAAACCATACTCTTGTATTCCTATTAAGTATTTCTATTAAACTGTTGCGGCTTGACGAACTTCTATCGCTTCTCCTGTCAAACTAAAAGGACGAACTTCGGTAATTTTGACTTTGACTATTTTCCCTTTTAGACAATTAATATCACCAGTAAAGAATGTGAGACGATTTCCCCCGGTTCTTCCCATAACCTGGGTTTTGTCTTTACTGTTTTCAGCTTCTACTAATACTTCTTCAATGCGTCCAAAGTAACGTTGCGATCGCTCGGCTGCTTTAATATTAACTAAATGATTTAATCTTTGCAATCTGTCGCTTTTTACTTCTTCACTGATTTGATTATCCCACAAAGCCGCTGGTGTACCGGGACGGGGTGAATAAGCAGCGGTATTCAATAAATCAAAACCGATATCTTCTACTAATTTCAAAGTATTTTCAAATTGTGCTTCTGTTTCACCCGGAAAACCCACAATGGCATCAGCACTTATTGACGCATCCGGCATATACTCTCTAATAGTATCAATAATTCGGCGATATTTTTCATGAGTATAGCCCCGTGACATTGCTTTTAAAAGCTCATTATCTCCAGATTGAAAGGGAATATGGAAATGTTCACACACTTTCGGTAATTCAGCACAAGCTTTAATTAATCTTTCTGTAAAATAACGAGGATGACTAGTAGCGAATCTTATTCTTTCTATTCCCGGCACATCATGTACATAATAAAGTAAATCTGTTAATGTATGCAGATGACGACCTTCAGGAGTAGAACCGGGTAAATCTCGACCATAAGCGTCAATATTTTGACCCAGCAGTGTAATTTCTTTGTAACCTTGTTTTCCTAACTGTTCGATTTCATACTTAATTGCCTCCGGTGTACGGGACTGTTCCACACCGCGCACGTTCGGAACTACGCAATAAGTACAACGTTCGTTACAGCCATAAATAATATTTACCCAAGCTGTTACCTGACTATCCCGACGGGGTTGGGTGATATCTTCAAAAATGTGAACTTCTTCCGTAGCGACAATTTGATTACCCTCAAAGACAGACTCTAGCAAATCTTTGAGACGGTTAGCGTGTTGCGGTCCCATAACTAAATCTAATTCGGGTACTCGTCGCAATAAAGCTTCTCCTTCCTGTTGAGCGACACAACCAGCAACAATCAAGGTTAAATCTGGTTGATCATGCTTGCGTTTAGCCTGTCTACCCAAATAAGAATATACCTTTTGTTCCGCATTATCCCGAATGGTGCAAGTGTTGTAAAGGATTACATCTGCTTGATTTGGGTCTTCTGACCACTCAAAGTTCATGTCTTCTAAAATACCAGCCATGCGCTCGGAGTCGGCCTTATTCATTTGGCAACCGAAGGTAATAATGTGGTAATGTCGTTTAGTGGTCATTGGGAATTACGCTTAATTAGTAATGTAAGTAGGTTGGGGTTAAAAATTGTCGTTATGACAAGGGAACAGGGAACAGGGAAGAGGATTTGGGCAACTTTACTTTTCGTTACTTGTGTCGTTTTTTTTTTCGATCACCTACTTATATCAAGTCTATTTACTATTCTATATTGGAGTAGAAGGGCATGAAAAGTTAAAATCTCAAAATTTTCGCCTTGACTAATATAGGGAGCAAAAGATTGATATGATGATATCCTCTGAAAAACAGGAATGATCAATAAGTCAAAACTTTACTTTATGCTCAAAACTCACAACTACGCACTTAGAAATCAAAACTCCGTCCTCAAAACTCAAAATCCTGTAGTCAGAACTTCCAACCCTGTACTCAGAACTCAAAACTCTCTGCTGAGAACTCGTAACCTGATTCTCAGAAGCCAAAATTTCATCCTCAGAACTCAAAACTCCATCAAATTAAATGCACCATCTGGACAACAAGGGGTAAAATTAACTACTAACCCTAAATCAACTTTACCTAATATTAGTGTGGGATGTCATTAAATAACAGTATAGTATAAGAATTTATACTTAGATATATGGGAAAAGCGATCGCAGAGATTGGATTTACTATTGATTGTAATTGCCAATATCAATCTGTGATTGCCCCAGGGTATTCTTAAACACAATCACTATGGATATATTTGACAGCGGATTACTATAAGAGTGAGGGACACTTTTAGCCGGCAAGATGCCCGCACCACGGGATTTTTATGATTATAGCGGGCAAGATGCCCGCACCACGGGATGCAGAAGCGAAATTTTTTTCTCAAAACCTGCCACCAAAAGACCCAACAAGCGGTACAATTAACAACCAACCCGAAATGCACCCCTTGATATGTATTGCGACTATTTAGTACAAATCCTTACCGCCCGTGTCTATGATGTAGCTCAGGAAACACCCCTCGAATATGCACCCAATCTCTCCCAGCGTATTAATAACAAACTCCTACTGAAACGGGAAGATATGCAGTCAGTCTTCTCCTTCAAATTACGGGGCGCTTATAATAAAATGGTCAATCTGACACCAGATTTACTGAAGCAGGGTGTCATAGCGGCTTCAGCGGGAAATCACGCCCAAGGTGTCGCTTTAGCTGCTAGTCGCTTGGGAACAAAGGCAATTATTGTCATGCCAGTGATTACACCCCAAGTAAAAATTAATGCGGTCAAAGCTAGGGGAGGGGAAGTAATACTATATGGTAATAATTATGACGATGCTTACGCTTACGCTCGCCAATTAGAAGCGGAAAAGGGATTAACTTTTATACATCCCTTTGATGATCCTGATGTCATTGCTGGCCAGGGAACAATTGGTATGGAAATACTCCGACAATATCAACAACCTATTCACGCCATTTTTGTGGCCATTGGTGGTGGTGGTTTGATTTCCGGTATTGCTGCTTATGTTAAACGCTTGCGTCCCGATATTAAAATTATTGGTGTTGAACCTGTGGACGCTAACGCTATGTATCAATCACTGCAAGCTGGTGAAAGAGTGCGGTTGTCTCAGGTCGGTTTATTTGCTGACGGGGTAGCGGTGCGGGAAGTAGGAGAAGAAACCTTCCGTTTATGTCAACAATACGTAGATGAAATTATTTTAGTGGATACAGATGCCACCTGTGCGGCCATTAAAGATGTTTTTGAGGATACTCGTTCTATTTTAGAACCTGCGGGGGCATTAGCGATCGCTGCGGCAAAAGTTTATGCAGAAAGAGAAAAAATTGCCAATCAAACCCTGGTTGCTGTTGCTTGTGGCGCTAACATGAATTTTGATCGGTTGCGTTTTGTGGCTGAACGGGCAGAATTTGGAGAACGTCGAGAAGCTATTTTTGCAGTTAAAATTCCCGAAGAAAGAGGCAGTTTAAGAAAGTTTTGTGAATGTATTGGTAAGCGGAATTTAACTGAATTTAATTATCGTATTGCTAACGAAAAAGAAGCGCATATTTTTGTGGGTGTGCAAATAGAAAATCGTGCCGACGCAGCAAAAATGGTTGAAAATTTTGAATCTCACGATTTAAAAACCATAGATCTAACAGATGATGAATTAACAAAACTGCATTTACGTCACATGGTAGGAGGACATTCTCCCCTAGCAGAAAATGAACTACTTTACCGCTTTGAATTTCCTGAACGTCCTGGTGCTTTAATGCAATTTGTAACTTCCATGTCTCCTGATTGGAATATTAGCTTATTTCATTATCGCAATAATGGCGCAGATTATGGACGCATTTTAGTAGGAATGCAAGTTCCTCCCCATGAAATGACAGAATGGCAATCATTTTTAGATACTCTTGGTTATAGCTATTTGCATGAAAGTGATAATCCTGCATATAAGTTATTTTTAGGATGATTTAGTCTATATCTAAACCTATCTCCCCAACTGCTTGAGGAAATTGGGGAGATAGGTATTTTGGCTATTAGAGATGAGAATTTAACGGTGTGATTGTTCTAAAAAACTATAAAAAACTAATTGTTTGCGGACTAAAACTAGAGGAACTTTCCCAATAATCTACTTTATTAACTTTTACTTTTAGTAAAGCAATATCAGGTTCATCTATCCCTTGGGGAAACCAAATTTCTAATCCTGGCTGCCATTTTTCTTCAAGTTTATCGCGGTCTCTTATTAATTGTGCTGAACCTAGTATAGAAACATATCGCTGTTGATTAGGTGCAGAAAAACTGACGTTTACTTGTTGATGATGTTCAATTTCTACGACTTTATGGGAATTAGCTAAAGTGAAAAACCAAAGTGTACCATTATGATCAATTTCATTCCATATTGACATGGGGCGACTATGTAAACTACCATGATCATCAATTGTGGTTAACATTCCACATTCAATACCTTCTAGTAGTTTACGCAATTCCTGAATTTGTGGTTTTGTCTGTACAGATTGTGTCATTATATCTAGAATTTTAATTTTATAAAGATGATGAAGTGATATTCTTAGTGTTAAGGTTTTTCAATTTATATACCTGAGTCTAAAGAGGTAATTATTAAAATTTTAATTCAAATTAAAATTAAAACTTGCTATTACCAATTTATAACTAAGGAAATATATCTTCAAGAAGATGTCAATTTTTAAAATTAAAGTAAAAATAAAAATATTTTAATATATTAAAAATATTGTGGGGTGGACAAGATGCCCACCCATCCTAATTTTAATGCAAATTTAATGCAAACTAATTACCCAATCACGTAAATATGAATTTACTTGTTCAGGGATTTCATCATGGGGACAATGACCAGCTATGAGAAAATATTCTGTTAATTGGGGATAATATTCATGGAATTTCTGAGAACGTTCTCTCGCTTTCATCCAAGGATCTGCTTCTCCCCATAATAACAATAAAGGACAATTTAATTGTTTGAGTAGAACATCAACTTTCTCCCCTTGAGGAGTGCTAAAAACAGAAATGAATACATCTAAAGCCCCTTGATCATAAGCAGGACGTTGAATTTCTGCGACTAATTGATCTGTAACTGCATTTTTGTCAAGATAAACTTTTTCTAAGGTGCGCCGAATTACCCATTTTTGCCGCGTATATTCAAATAACAAAGACTGTGCTAACCGTTGTTTAAAACACCATTTAATAGCGTTTCCTAAAAGTTTTTTGAGGGGATTTGCAGCAGGTTGAATTTGATTTTCTGCTGGGGAAAAAGGACCTGCACTATTAAGTAATACTACACCAGCAGCACTATCACAACGTTGAGAAGCAACGCATAAACAAGCATATCCTCCCAAGGAGTTACCCGCTAAAATTGTTTTTTGACCAATAACTTCACTGATAAAATCATGGAGTTGATCCCGCCACAAATCGGCGCTATACTGCAATTTAGGTTTTGCTGAACGTCCGAATCCTAATAGGTCAATGGCAAATACTTGGAAGTCTGCACTCAATTCTGTGATATTCTTACGCCAATGGTCTGTGGACGCACCAAAACCATGTACTAATAGTAAGGGTGGACGTTGCACTTGCGGTTCTCCTGCCTGTACATAATACACTTTGTGTCCACGCCATTGCCAGTATTGACCAGGAATCGGATTTGTCAAAGGAGCGATTCTTGTTTGCATATTGCCAAGAAATATTAAGTTACTGTGAACAATTGTAAATTATGTAAATTAAATTATGTAAATTAAATTAATTATCACCCACACAGGTGGGTTTTGCCTGTGTAGATGCGGTTTCTAACCGCCTTTTAAATGTACAACCAACAACTAATACAAATGATTACCGGAAAAACTAAAATTTTGGGAGTAATTGGACACCCTATAGAACATTCTCTGTCACCATTGATGCACAATGCCGCTTTGACTAAACTGGGATTAGATTATGTATATTTACCTTTTCCCGTTGCCCCAGAAAATTTAGCAACGGCGATCGCAGGTTTTGCTAGTATTGGTGTTGTAGGCTTTAGTATCACAATTCCTCATAAGCAAGCAATATTACCTTTATTATCAGAAATTTCCCCTATTGCCCAAGCTATTGGTGCTGTAAATACAGTTGTGAATAAAGGTAATAAATGGTTAGGTACAAATACAGATGTAGAAGGATTTATCGCTCCTTTACAAACAACATATCATCAAGATTGGAGTCAGAAAAAAGCGGTAATTTTAGGGAATGGTGGTGCTGCGAGGGCTGTTGTTGCTGGTTGTATTCAACTTGGTTTAGCCGAAATTCACGTTGTGGGGCGGAATTTACAGAAATTACAAGTATTTGAGCAAAGTTGGCAAAATTCACCCTTTGCAGATAAATTCCAGGTTCATGAATGGACAGAGTTACCAAATTTACTTCACCAAGCTAACCTGTTAGTAAATACAACCCCCATAGGAATGTATCCCCATGTTGAACAATCACCATTGAGTAGTCAAGAAATGGGTTATTTACCTGGTGATGCCATCGCCTATGATTTAATATATATCCCTAAACCAACAAAATTTTTGCACCTAGCCCAAAAACAAGGGATAGTAACTATTGATGGTTTAGAAATGCTTGTACAACAAGGTGCAGCAGCCTTAAAAATCTGGTTACAAGAAGAAACAGTTCCCGTGACGCAAATGCGTCAAGCATTACAAAATCACTTGGGAATTTAAGGAATCACACAATCTTAGATTTGAGATTTGACCCCCTCTTTCCCTGCCCCTTCTAGTGTTATTGTCCTTGGGAATTATAAATAAATACAGGAAGTTGATATTTTTGACCAATGACTTTGAGAGCATTTTGCAAACTTTGGAAGTGAAGCTGCATTGTTCGATTATTAACTTTTAATAAGCTGTCATATTCACTACTTAAGCGAATATTAATTTGATGGTTCTCGATGGTAAAAGTACAAATCTTAATTTTACTAGTGCAAGTTTTATTGAGATCGGTTTTGACTTGATTAATGATTGCGAGAAGTTGTTGAGAGGACATTGTTGATAATTGTTCTTTTTCGGCGTTTTCATATGCTACAATGACTTCTGATTGATAATATACTAATAGCTTACCTGCGTCTTGAAAACCAAAACTATCTTGAGGAATAGTTTTTAAGATATTGATTGCTGCCCCTAAATTATATTTTACCTGTTGCCAATCAGCAGCAGATTTAGCAGTGGCTTGACGTTTGATAGCTGCTTCTCGTAGGGTTTTAGCCCTGGCAATTTTTTTCAGCCATGTTTCTTCTCTAATTAACTGCTGGGTAATAGTCTTTAAACTATTTTCATACCTTGGTAAATTTCCTTGTACTAATTGATAAAATTCACTTTCAGGTTTAATGTTATTTAGTCGAGTGATTGCCTGTCTCAACAAATTTTGTCTATTACGTAATTCAGCCCAACTTTTAGCTGGATATAAAGTTGTTTTTTTTACAGATGTTGCCGCCCGTAAAGCCTGTAGCACCTGGTTAATTTTTAACGACTCTTGAGAAAAACTATTAGCTAATTCCTGAGATTCTTGATAACGAGAAGACCATTGAGGTATTTTTTGTAAATCTGCTACCACCTTGTCTAATTTTTGTTGTATTGCTAATAACTCTAAATCGGTTTTGGTACTTTTGATCTGTTGCTGATATTCACCTTTAAATTTTTTGGCTGTTTGCAATTCTTTACACTCCAAAATTACACAACCACGATGGAGAACAAAAGTACCACTCAGGTAAAGGAAGACGATAAATACAGTAGTACTAATTATAGGACCAGGACGAAATGATCGCAATAAGTGTCTTTTTTTGGGTTTAGCTGGGATATGAACAAAAGGATAAGACTCTTCCCCAATTTCCTGGGATTGATCTTGATCCAGAGATAGATTGTGTAAAATTGAATCCGGTGAGGAATAGTCTAATAAAAGTGCTTCGGGAGTGGAGACAAATGAATCGGGAATGGTTTCAGTTAAGGAAGTTTCTTTTTCCTTCTGGTTGGTGCTTTCCGTTTCCCCTTCTGTCTCCACTGTCGGCATGGGAGAATCTAGGAAATATTTAGCATAGGGAAGCTTGTCCCCAAAAACTCTCAAGAAAAATTGGATATGTTGAGTTTTGTAGTTGAATTGGGATTGTAATGTTTGTGCCAAGACATCAAAAACTTGCTCAGTGTCAACTGTCACTCCAGGAGGGTGTTGAGTTAAAATCATCAATAAATCATTTTTGATGGCGCATTTCACCTGAAAATCCTGACTAGCAGGTACTTTTGCTTTTAATCTTGTCCGCAAAATATCGCCTAAAAGTTGTAGTTCTTCTTGTTCGACTGTTGTTTTCATGAAGCGTTACCGTCACTTTTGATGTATAGTTTTGATGATCCAAGAGAACGGGAATTGGCACAGGGATGAGGAAAATTCGTAGCCAGATGCAGACCCAGATTTCAAAGCCAAGACAATCATTTTCTAACCAATGTTGAATTATTCACGAAAAATACAGCCAAGAGTTTCGCGTGATGTCTTATACTTTTTTACACAACCAGATTATAAATTAGACAATGGCACAAGAAATTTTTGAGTTAACCAAAGCCAAATTCTATAATCTTCAGGATTGTGCAGAATATTGGATATTATCAGGAATATATAGCGTTGGAGTTATCAATACAAGGTGTGTCTCAATGGATTTATTGGAGTATCAAGTTAAAGAATGGTTTGGTAAAATCGGGATTCCCGTCCTACCATCCCAAAAAATAGATCATCCCACAGATTTAAAACGCTTAAAAATTCCTTACCCGATTGTGCTGAAATCCCAGGTACAAGGGGGGGAAAGGGAAAAAGCGGGTGGGGTGAGAATCGTAGAAACGACAATTGATGCCATAGCTGCGGCACAAAATATATTTAATCTACCAATTTGGGGACAATTCCCAGAGGTCTTATTGGCAGAATCAAAGTATGATGCTCAAGAGGAGTTTTATCTTGCTGTAGTTTTGGATACTGCGCTGTGTCGTCCCGTTTTATTGGGTTGTACAAAAGCAAATATTGACTGGGAAACAGCAGGAGAAAAATTCCAGCACGTAGTTGTCCAACAAGAATTTTCTCCATTTTACGCTCGACGACTGGCTTTGAAAATGGGTTTGCAGGGTACTTTGATGCAGTCTGTGAGCAATATTGTCGAGAAACTGTACCAGTTATTCATCCAAAAAGATTTGGACTTAGTAGAAATTAATCCTTTGGGTGTGAACTCAATGGGTCAAGTCATGGCTCTGAATGGTAAAATCAGGGTTAATGAACGAGCTATTAACCGTCATCCCGAAATAGCTGACATGGCCGCAAAAATGGTCAGCCGTCGTGATGATGAGCGCGAAAATAACGACTTTTTGGGTAGTTGGAATAGTTTAGAAATGCCCGGTAAAATCGGTATCTTAGGGAATGGCAAAGGTTCTATATTCACAACATTGGATGCGGTTGTTTATGCAGGTGGTAAACCTGGTAAATGTGTCAATTTGCGTCATTCATTTACGAGTGATACTAAATCGACGACTTTTAGCGATCGCTTGGTAAGTAGCTTGAAAACTTTAGCTGAATATCAAAGTATTCAAGTTATTTTAATCAACTTTTTAGGAACTATCCCTCAAGTTGACAAACTTCCAGAAATTATTACCAAATTTCTCCAATCAGATACAAGTGAAATCACATCTGAACTATCGGTTTCCAATGGTAATAAGTGTCAAGTTCAGGTTAATCTCCCCCATTTAGTGATCCGTTTAGCTGGTTCTGAATTTAAGGATGTCAGAAAATATTTAGCTACATTAAAAACTGCTAATCAATCACTTGTTATTGTAGAAAATTTAGATGAAGCAGTTAGAGAAGCGGTTCATTTAGTTAAATCACCTGGGAATAAAAAAGGTAATAGGTAATTATTGAGAAATGAAAATTGCATTACCCACTAACAAATTATGAACTTAACACCAGAAAGTAAAGTTTTAATCCAAGGATTTTGTGAATTTATCTCAGCAACTCATATTGCTCAAATGCAAACTTATGGTACAAATTTGGTAGCTGGTGTCAATCCTGGACATGGTGGACAGCAAATATATAATCTACCAGTATTTGATTTAGTTGAGGAGGTTATTGCCAAATTTGGACAGATTGACACAACAATTATTTGTGTTCCACCGGATCAAGTTTTGGATGCAGCATTAGAAGCAATAGCGTCTAATATCCCCCAAATTATTATTATCACTGCTGGTGTCCCACCTCTGGATATGGTGCAATTACTTCGCAAAACAGAAGCAGGTGAAACCTTAATTATCGGTCCAAATAGTCCCGGAATTATCGTCCCTGGAAAAATTCTCCTGGGTACTCACGAACATGAATTTTATATCCCAGGTCCTGTAGGAATTGTCAGTCGCAGTAGTACCCTCACTTATGAAGTAGCTTGGGAATTAACAAAAGTGGGTTTGGGACAGTCAATTAGTGTTAGTATTGGCAGTGATACTATTGTTGGTTCTTCATTTCTTCAATGGTTACAAATTCTCGATGAAGATGACACCACAGCAGCCATTGTTTTAATCGGCCAACCTGGTGGGGGAAGTGAAGAAGCAGCAGCAAAATATATTGCTGAAACAATTGATAAACCCGTAATTGCCTATATTGCCGGTAGACACGCACCTCCCACACAAAATTGGCAACAAACAGGAACTTTAGCCACTGTAATTGGACGTTCTGCTAATTTTGGCACGGTAGAAAGTAAATTGGCTGCTTTTGAGGCGCTAAAAATCCCTCTGGCCAATAGTCCATCTCAAATTCCTGAATTGCTAAAAAGGCTAATTTGACTTTCCTTCTTCCGAAAATTCCCGCAATGGAAAAACTAACCACTTCAGGATACAGAGATAGAGATCATGGAGGAATCAAATTTTAAAATGATTTATTTGTCGGTTATTTCTGAGACTTACGCATTGACAAAGGGGCAAAATAGTGTATTTATAAAAAGTGTCGTCTATTTACCAGACATCGGACAATCACAGAAATTGATCCAAAAAATGCAGAATTAATCGCTTATTTTTAAGCTGGGAAATATCATAAGAGCATCACAGGAATAAATTTAATCACACTGTATTACAGTGATGTGTATGGGAATTCAGTACCAACTACAGGGGAAACCCATGAATGAGATTTTTTCTCAATGCGTAATTCCTATATTTTTTCGCCAAAATGACAATTTTTTTAACTAGTACAAAAATGAATTTACGCTTTTCCCAAGAAATCAAATCTTTACTGCAACGGTTAACCGAAAAACCTTTGACTTTAGGTGATATTCTCTTAGAAACGTCAGAACGGGGTTTTAGCTTAGTCATCACATTATTAGTATTACCCTTTTTATTTCCCATGCCACCGGGATTAAGCGGTCCTCTAGGCATAGCTTGTTTAATATTATCATTACAAATGGTTTTAGGTAGAAGAACACCCTGGCTACCCAAAAAAATCGCTAACTATCAATTTCCCAACGCTTTCGCCCAAATTATCTTACAAAATCTGCGTCGAGTAACTAAAATTTTAGAAAAAATTGCCCAGCCCCGATTTCAAAAAGTCGCTAATCATCCTTTAATTTGGCGATTTAATGGGTTATGTATCTCTTGGTTGACAATATTATTGATTTCTCCTGTTCCCTTTACCAATCCTATCCCAACCGTGGGAATTTTACTTTTGGCAGTTGCTACTATTGAATCCGATGGTTTGCTAATGAGCATTAGCTATGTAGTGACTCTTTTGATTACTTTACTATTTGCCTTCATTGGTTATGCTTTATGGTTAGCCCCCAACTTGTTACCTTCAGTTTTTAAATGAAATTTTTGGCAGAAATGCCAAAAATTTGTGACATTGGAACTCAGTAATTAAACAATTACCCCCAACTAACTAAAAGTTGAGGGTAATTGTAATTGTTCAATTAATTTATAGACCCTTCTTCCTTTTGCGCCTTTGCGCGAGAAAATTATTCAGTCTTATTCCAAACGGGATGACATAATAAAGAATACATTACCCGGACTCCACGCAGTTGATTAGAGAGGGGTAGATGACCTCTAGGGGCGCTTAAATCCCAGGTGAACCCGTGGGGGTATCTTGTCCAGTTATTGCCATTTT
Organism: Dolichospermum sp. FACHB-1091; assembly: GCF_014697585.1. Lineage (GTDB taxonomy): Bacteria > Cyanobacteriota > Cyanobacteriia > Cyanobacteriales > Nostocaceae > Dolichospermum. Next base: position 113,275 of record NZ_JACJSB010000013.1, read on the forward strand.
TCCAGCCAATTTTCGGCCAGAGGTTAACCCAATTTTTATTTAAACCTAACCAAATTTCTCGTTGTACAGAAAAGCCGAATTTACCTTCTGAGTGAACTACCCAGAGTTGATTAATAGTGCGTAGGTCTTGAATTGGTAAACTTTCGACTTCTGTGAAGTATAGCCATTTTCTTTTTACTGCTTGAGAACCTGCTGCTTCACACATCTTCTGAATTGTCAAGAGGTCTGCTGCTTGAAAATCTTGATTTACAAGTAGCTTTTGCAAAGAATTGTAACTGATCCCACAGTCCGATTTTAGAGGTACAATTCCTTCAGGAAAGTTAGTTTGTAGAAATTCCCGACTTGTCGGTGCATCAGTATTGTAGATGACTTGGTAGAGTTTACCATCAATCCAAGTTGCTGGGTGGTCACGACGTTTCAGCAAAAATTCCTTCAATACCTCTAACCCCTCATTACCCAAGTCAGCTAACTGCGGGATGATTTGTTGTTGGACTTTTTCGGACCCAGCGATTAACTTTTGGCGGAGGGAGTCAAGATCATTTGTAGTGCCTGATACAATCATTGGGTCTGTCATGCCATTACTCGTGTTAGCGTGAGCGTGAATAAACTATCTATTGCTATCGGTTATTCTACAAAATGAAGCACAAATAGCGAAAAGTAGTTTACTTCAAATCTTGGGGAAAGTTGGAAAGCCCCGGAGTGTGTATTTGAAAAAATCACTCCCAGTGGCTTTAGCGAAATCCTAGCCCACAATACTTTATCAGCTAAGGAGTTACATGATCCAGGAGTTACAGAATAAATACTCCTGACTTCTAAGTTGGTGAATTTCTTCTATTTGGAATGTGTTAACTATGTACGAAAAGATTACTCCTCCTACCACCGGCGCAAAAATTACCTTCAAAAACGGTGAACCGGTTGTTCCTGAAAATCCCATTATCCCATTTATTCGCGGTGATGGTACGGGTATAGATATTTGGCCTGCAACGGAAAAAGTGCTGGATGCCGCAGTCGCAAAAGCATATAATGGCACAAGAAAAATTAGCTGGTTTAAGGTTTATGCTGGTGATGAAGCTTGTGATTTATATGGTACATATCAATATTTACCCCAGGATACATTGACGGCTATTAAAGAATATGGCGTAGCGATTAAAGGACCTTTGACTACTCCCGTTGGTGGAGGGATTCGGTCTTTAAATGTCGCCTTACGCCAAATCTTTGATCTTTATACTTGCGTGCGTCCTTGTCGTTATTACGCGGGTACTCCTTCTCCCCACAAAACTCCTGAAAAGTTGGATGTAATTGTTTATCGGGAAAATACGGAAGATATTTATTTGGGAATTGAGTGGAAACAAGGTAGTGAAATAGGGAATCGCCTCATCAAGATCCTTAACGAAGAGTTAATACCTGCTACATCTGAACACGGTAAAAAGCAAATTCCCTTAGATGCTGGTATAGGCATCAAACCCATCAGTAAAACTGGTTCTCAGCGTTTAGTTAGACGGGCGATTAAACACGCTTTGTTATTGCCCAAAGATAAGCAACAAGTCACCTTGGTACATAAGGGTAATATTATGAAATATACCGAAGGTGCTTTTCGTGACTGGGGTTATGAACTGGCCACTACGGAATTTCGTCAAGAAACTGTTACAGAACGGGAATCTTGGATATTAGGAAATAAAGAGAAAAATCCCAATATTTCCTCAGAAGAAAACGCCCGTCAAATTGATCCTGGTTTTGATGCTTTAACACCAGAGAAAAAAGCCCAAATTGTCAAAGAAGTAGAAACAGTTCTCAATACAATTTGGGACAGCCACGGAAATGGCAAATGGCAAGAGAAAATCATGGTCAATGACCGCATTGCTGATAGTATCTTTCAACAAATTCAAACTCGTCCAGATGAGTATTCTATTCTGGCTACAATGAACCTAAACGGTGATTATTTATCTGATGCTGCTGCCGCTATTGTTGGCGGTTTAGGCATGGGTCCAGGGGCAAATATTGGCGACTCCTGCGCGATTTTTGAAGCCACTCATGGTACAGCACCAAAACACGCTGGGTTAGATAAAATTAACCCCGGTTCTGTGATTCTTTCCGGTGTGATGATGCTAGAATATATGGGTTGGCAAGCTGCCGCAGATTTGATTAAAAAAGGATTAGGTGATGCGATCGCCAATGGTCAAGTTACTTATGACTTAGCGCGGTTAATGGAACCACCTGTACAACCTTTAAAGTGTTCTGAATTTGCTGACGCAATCATCAAACATTTCGGTTAATTTCTGTTATTCTTAAATCAGCTATTGAGATCCCCCACTCTTGACGAAGTTGGGGATCTCAATGCTCTAGGGGTTTCCCAATACTATCGGACTATGTATGCTCTCTCAGAAAATGTTTCAAAAGTATTAAGTAGGTTGTCGTTGAAAATTGTCGTTATGACAAGGGAACTTTTAACTGGGAACTCTTGACTGGGAAGAGGTTTTGGACAACTTTACTTTTCGTTACTTGTGTCGGTTTTTTCCGTTCATCTACTTATATGGGATTGACAATAAATTCAGAAAATTCAGAAGCAAAAATGAGAAAATGATTTTGAATTAAATATTGAAGTGCAGAATGTGGGATAAAAAGTTGAAAGTCAAATATCATCAAGACTTTCAACTTTCTGACTTTAAACATCTTGAGGATTAAGACGACTCATTTCCCATGTGGTATATGTACCTATGGGACTCCATAGCAAATATGGTAATAATAGTAACGCCGCCCAATGGGATACTGCTAAAACCGCTAATGTGATTAACAAACAAATCAGTAATCCTGTACCACCGATAATTGTCCCAACTATGAGACTGCGAAAATGTAACATCACAGGGGTGTAAGCTATGGTAAATACTTCTAGGAGTAAATATAAACCCATCATTAAGCGGCTTGTATAGCTATTTGGGCTATGTTCCCAAATAATGTAAGCCGACCAAGAACCACAGATAAATATTACAGTCCAAATCAGGGGAATTGCTGATTCAAATGTTAACCATTTAGGCCTTTGTAATTGTCGAAACCATTGACTCTGCTTGGGTGTCATCCAATTACCAGCGAAAGCGACTAAGAATGCTATAATCCCAATTATCATCCAAGATTTAATCATAATTGCCTTGGTACTGACTTTTAAAGAAGTCTGACGCAATGATATTACAATACCATAAGCAGTTTATCACCTATTCCTCGACACGATAACCTAGTTCTGCTAACCGTACTCGTGAATGTCGCCATTTGGGTTGGACTTTAACAAATAATTCTAGATAAACTTTCCCAGCAATTAGCTTTTGAATTTGTTGTCTAGCCTCACTACCAATTGATTTGAGCATTGTTCCCCCTTTGCCAATGAGAATCCCTTTTTGAGAATCTCTCTCAACATGGATGGTGGCAATAACACGGGTAATTTTTGGGCTTTCTTCAACTAAATCAATGGCGATCGCTACGGAATGGGGAACTTCTTGACGGGTTAATAATAATATCTGTTCTCGAATCAATTCACCCATGATAAACCGTTCTGGCTGGTCTGTTACTAAATCTGGTGGATAGTAAAATGGACCCGGTTCAAGGTGACTAATTAATAAGTCCTGGAGTTGTAATAATTCCGCGCCGGTTTTAGCGGAAAATTTCACACTTTCCCATTGATAGCTGTTAGCTAGTTGAATATAACTCTCGGCGATTTTTTGAGCATCTTCTGGTTGTTGATCAATTTTGTTAATCCCCAAAATTACGGGTGTTTGACTATTAATTAGTAATTCCGCAACATAGCGATCGCCTGGTCCACAAGCTACAGTGCCATCAACGACAAATAATATCACATCTACGGATTCAATGGCAATTTTCGCATTTTTTACCAGCACTTCTCCTAATTGATGATGGGGTTTATGAATACCTGGTGTATCTACAAAAATTAACTGGGCTGTTTCTGTAGTTAGAATCCCCTTTAAGCGATTGCGAGTAGTTTGGGATACGGGGGAAGTAATGGCTATTTTTTGTCCAACTAATTCATTCATTAAAGTGGATTTACCGACATTAGGACGGCCGATAATACCAATAAAACCTGATTTAAATCCCGCAGGTGCTTGGGGAATCATTACCCCACCGAAATCAGTAAAAATATTATGATCAATATTAGAGACTTGTGATTCTACTTGCATTGTTTACAGTTATAATTAAGAGATTATTTTGACTTTGATGGAAATTCTCTTGCGATTTCGGGCATTGTATGAGATACTAAATCATGTTTCGTGCTAAGACGCAAAGTTAGAAATAGTAAATTTTCTATTTTTATACTTCAATTTACTAATGCCTAAATTAAAGCTAAATTAATTATCGCATATTTATGGAAGCGATAAACAAGGATAAAGCAGAATTTTGCTGTCTTTCTAGCATTAATAGTAAACCATAAATTATATTAAATACAGTTTCTTTATTTAGTTCGCTGACTATGACCATGGCATCAACAGCGGTAAATCCTTATTTAGCAGGTAACTTTGCCCCGATAAACACAGAAATCAGCACTGACACCTTGGAAGTAATCGGAGAAATCCCTCCAGAATTATCAGGGATGTTTGTCCGTAATGGTCCCAACCCTCGATGGAGTCCCATTGGTCAATATCACTGGTTTGATGGTGATGGAATGTTACATGGTGTACAAATTAAGGACGGTAAAGCCACTTATCACAATCGCTATGTGAGAACTAGGGGATGGAATATTGAACATGAAGCGGGTAAGGCTGTGTGGAGTGGAATTTTAGAACCACCCCAAATGGACAACCCTCACGGAATGTTCAAAAATCGCGCTAATACAGCCCTCGTGTGGCACAATCAACAGCTTTTAGCACTGTGGGAAGGAGGTGCGCCCCATCACATCAGCGTTACTGATTTAGCAACTATTGGGGAACATACTTATAATAATAAACTAGTTTCGGCGTTTACTGCCCATCCTAAGGTAGATCCTGTCACCGGGGAAATGATGTTTTTTGGTTATGCTATTACACCACCTTATCTACAATATGGCGTAGTTTCTGCCCAAGGGGAGTTATTACGAACGATACCTATAGAAATACCCACAGCGGTAATGATGCACGATTTCGCCATTACGGAAAATTATACCATTTTCATGGATTTACCTCTGACATTTAGTATGGAACGAATGCAGCGGGGAGAACCGATGATGATGTTTGAAAAAGATCGTCCCAGTCGTTTTGGTATAATGCCTCGTCATGGTGACAACAGCAATATTCGCTGGTTTGAATGTCCTCCTTGCTACGTCTTCCATACCCTCAACGCTTACGAGTCCGGAGAGGAAGTTATACTTATCGCTTGTCGCAGGAATTCTACTAATGTCCTTGTTTCACAAGATACATACTGTGACAATAAAGGAGACACTCCCCTTCTCCACCGTTGGCGTTTTAACCTTAGCACAGGTGTAGTTACAGAAGAAAAACTAGATGATGTACCGGGAGAATTTCCCCGTGTCAATGAAAACCTGTTAGGGAGAAAAACTCAATATGGCTATGTGGGAAAAATGGCAGATAGTCAACATCCATTATTTTGTGGTGTAATAAAATACGACTTTGAAATCGGTAAATCCCAAACCCATGAATTTGGCAAAAATCGTTATGGGGGAGAAACAGTATTTGCACCTCATCCTCGTTCTACTACGGAGGATGAAGGATGGTTAGTAACATTTGTTTATGACGAAAATTCCCAAACGTCGGAACTCGTAGTTATTAATGCCCAAGATGTTACAAGCGAACCTGTTGCTCAGATAATGATTCCTCAACGTGTACCCTACGGATTCCACGGTATTTGGATTTCCTAATTAGGTAGGTTGGGTTGACGTATGTTACCCAACAGTATTAATCATTTTGTTGGGTTGCGCTGTCGCTTAACCCAACCTACATCTAAGGTGGTACAGGAAAAACTACCGTTCCGGGTTAAATCAATAATAAATCGAAATATTGGCAGAATTTGGCAAATATTATAAATATTATATAGGAATAATATTTGATTTATGAAAAGATACGGTTGGTGCGTCAGATATTACAAATCTGTTTATTGATAGAATTTATGCAGTAGTAAAACACCCTACAATACCTAATTTTTTTCAAAAATCAAATACGAGTTCTATATTTAATACCTAATTCTCGGATCTACATAAGCATTGAGAATATCAATTAAAATACTCGCAGTGACAACAATTGCCCCAAAAAATACTAACACACCTTGAACTGTGGGATAATCGCGGTCAGAAATAGCTTGATATAAACGATTTGCTAAACCTGGCCAGGAAAATGTCACTTCTGTTAAAATCGCTCCACCTAACAAGGAAGCAAATGTTAATCCTAAGACGGTTATTACCGGAATTAAGGCATTTTTTAAGGCGTGGGAGACTAAAATCTTATTTTCAGAGATTCCCCGCGCTCTAGCCGCTTCTACATAATCAGCTTTTAAGGTTTGTTTTAAGTTAACTCTGACAATGCGTTCAAAAATGCCACTGAGTAAAATTCCCAAGGTTAAACTTGGTAATGCTAAATGGTGTAAAGATGTGAAAAATTGACTTAAATTCCCACTCAATAAACTATCAATTGTATATAAACCAGTGATATTTGTAGGTGCGGGAAGATTAGGTGGAAAACGATTAGAATTGGGAAACCAACCTAATTGAACTGAGAAAACTAATTGCAATAACATCCCCGCCCAAAACATGGGTAGTGCATAGGTAATAATCCCGAATAAACGCCCACCAATATCAAAAGCAGTTCCGGGACGAGAAGCGGAAATAGTCCCGACTAAAACGCCTACAATCAACGCCACAGCCATACTCGCAAATGCTAATTCTACTGTGGCTGGAAAATATTGACCAATGATTTCTTTAACACTTTGTCCCCGACTGATTCCAGAAGTTCCTAAATCAAAGTGAAGTAAACCACCTAGATATTTGAGATATTGTAACCAAATTGGTGAGTCTAAACCCTGCTCTCTTCTATATTCTTCTTTTGCACTTTCTGGCGCTCTTCCTCCCAGAACTGAATCTGCGATATCTCCTGGCAAGACTCTGATTAAAAGAAAAACAATGGTGATGACAGTTAATAGTTGCAGTGGCGCAAATAGCAACCGGGAAACAATGTAATACTGCAATGCTTTAGAACGAGACATATTTTTTATAGGAGTCAGAAAGAAAAAAGGAAAAAGAAAAAAGAATGATTAACCTCGTTCCTTGTCAGAGACAAGGAATGTAGTTTTGAGGCTCTGCCTCATCTAAATTAATAAGAGGCTCTGCCTCTTGATTTCATTCCCAGCCGGAGTCTGGGAACGAGGGAAACTTACTTTTTAATTGTTTTGTAAGGTAGGTTTTGAGTGGGGTCAAGATTAACGTTGGTTATGCCTTTTTGAGCAAATACATAATCTTTGGTTTGCCATAAAGGGATGTAGGGAACATCAGTTAATACTTGGTTTTGAATTTCTGCAAATATTTTTTTCCGGGCTTCAGGATTTTGTTCTTTGCGTTGTTCATCTATGAGTTTATTCATAGCTTCACTATAATAGAATGAACCCTGAGATTGACTGCCTCCTTCTTCACAACCTTTAGCAACTGAACCTTTGGCACAAGCTAAAAATGGCTGAACGTAGTTATCTGGATCTAAAAAGTCTGGATACCAATTAGTTAACGTGCTGGGATATAAACCTTTGGAAATTTCTTTATAGAAAGTTGCACCCTCTACGGTTTTAACCTCAAATTGCAACATACCATCCATTTTAGTATCTGCGAGGGATTTTAAGGTTTGGGCAACTAAACTGCGAGTCATGGAACTTGCAGGATACCAGATTTGCACTTTTGCCGGATTTTCTTTAGAAAAGCCAGCCGCAACTAAGGATTTTTTAGCTTCTGCAAATTTACCATCACCATATTTATCTTTAAATAATGGTTGGGATACATTGAAGGTTGTAGGAATCATGCTGTAAAGAGGATCAGCCTGTGACAATAATACCCGATCATTTAATAATTTACGATCAACTAATGATGCGATCGCTTGTCTCACCTCTAATTTATCTAAAGGTTTTTGATTGCGATTTAAGGTCATATAAGTAACTACACTACCTTGGTCGGTAATTGCTTGCCAATCTCCCTTTTTCGCACTTGCTTCTAAACTCTGAATTTGATCCGATTGTAAGGATAGATAAGCTACATCTATCGTACCAGTTTTAAAGGCATTAAATAAGTTGACTGCACTCGTTTGAATTTGGACATTTACACCTTTATTTTCCGGTTTTGTTCCCCAATATTTATCAAATACATCAAACTTTAAGGAATCAGTTCCATATTTAGCTAATTTGTAAGCACCAGTCCCGACAAAAATATTCGGTTGAAATTTTCCAGCCCCAATTTCATAGGATTTTGGTGAAACTGCACAAACTCCAGAAAATGCTAACAATGAAGGAAAAGCTGCAAAGGGTTTTTTTAATTTAATTGTTAATTCATACTCTCCTGTGGCTTTAACTGAAGCTACGGTATCAGAAAGTAGGAAGGATGGTTTACCTTTGTTTTCGATAAAGCGTTTTAGACTAAACTCCATTGTTTTGGCATTGAAAGGAGTATCATCATGAAATACTACCCCTTTGCGAATGGGAATAGTATAAGTTAAACCATCTGCACTCACTTTTGGTAATTCTGTTGCCAATTGTGGTTTAATTTCTGTACTACCTGGTTCATAAGTATATAAGCGATCGCTCATATTAAATACTAAACTCAAAGATCCCAATTCATACGCATCAGCAGGATCAAGAGTTCTTGGCTTTTCTGTTGTTCCTATGGTGATTCGACCATCACCTCCAGGAGTATTAACAATACTAGATGATGGTGTATTTGTTTGTTGTCTAGGAGTACAACTAATCACCAATAGTAGACATAAACAGAATAAGGATAGAAACTTTGTCATCCTACCCCACCGTTGCATTAACAGAGAATACCAAGTTATCATGGTCAAAATCTTTTCAATATCAATAGGCGATTGCGAATTATACTATATATATGCTGCTGATGCCGATGTTTTTACTACGAATTAATTACAGGAGTCATAATATACTCAACTTCTTGAAAGTGTAATGGCAGTAACTCAGTCGGTTTGAAATGGGATGGTAACTGGTATACATTCGACCCTGGGAAAAACTCCGTTTGTAACTGTAACTAAAATAGTATACAGCACTTCCCGGTGTTATGAGGTACAAGAACCCCACCCCCAACCCCCTCCAATATCAAAAGTTTATCCTTTTCTCCGCAGCGGGGGGATTGAGGGGGTGCGATGAGGAGGCTAAGATGTACCTCATAAGATCGGAAACCGCTGTATCGAATATGTGCTATGTGTAGGTTTTGAGTTGTTGTTTTAGAAGACTATAACTCTACTACATCAGCCCTCTCTTCATACTCTTTTTTTAGCTAAGGTATTGAAAAAACGGAAGATAATTTAAGAATAGATACGTTACCAGTTTAAACCTGGCAACGCTAACTCGGACTCCTATCTCGTACCCATAGTGTTCATCAAAAGTGGAAAACCTAATTTTTCCCTTTGTTCAACATACAAATGAGCCACTTTCCTTGCCAAATGCCGTATCCTAGTAATGTAACGAGTTCGTTCCGTCACCGAAATTACCCCTCTAGCATCCAGTAAATTAAAAGCATGAGAACACTTAATTACATAGTCTAAACTAGGTAAAACCAATCCTCGTTCTGTTAATTGAGTAGCTTCCTGCTCATATAAACCAAACAGCGTCAGCAACATTTCAGGATTAGACGCTTCAAAATTATAAGTACACTGTTCAATCTCACCTTGAAGATGAACATCACCATAACTAATGTTATCAGTCCATTGAATCTTAGTAATAGCCTCCACTTGCTGAAGGTACATCACCAAGCGCTCTAAGCCATAAGTAATCTCAATGGACACAGGACGACAATCAATGCCACCACATTGCTGGAAATATGTAAATTGGGTAATTTCCATCCCATCTAACCACACTTCCCAACCAGTACCCCAAGCGCCCACTGTCGCATCCTCCCAATTATCCTCCACAAAGCGAACATCGTGATCTTCAGGACAAATCCCCAAAGCTCGCAAAGAATCAAGATAAATCTCCTGGATATCATCCGGTGACGGCTTAATTAACACTTGATATTGATAATAATGCTGAAAGCGATTCGGATTTTCGCCATAACGACCATCTGTAGGCCGACGACAAGGCTCAACATAGGCAACAGCCCAAGGTTCAGGTCCCAAAGCCCTTAAAAACGTATGGGGATTCTTAGTCCCCGCACCCTTCTCCATATCGTAGGGTTGGGCAATTAAACAGCCACGCTGTCCCCAAAACTCATGCAATATCGCTATTACGGACTGGAAATTCACTATCTACTCTTCCTTTAGTCAACAATTTCTAACCCATTGTGGACTAAACCCAGCACTGTGGGCAGGTTTCAGGGCAATAAAAAATTTTTTTCCAAAAAGATGGAAAAAGTAGTTGACAAACCCAAATAGATTAGATATATTGAATAAGTGCCGGACAGCGAAGCCAAGAGAGGCAACGCCGAACAGCGCACCGAACCTTGAAAATATTATAGTTTGAAAGCCAGAATACGACAAGTACCCTGCGTCAGAAAAAAATAACCTGACCGTGGTTGTAAAAACGGTCGAAAGAGCTAAAAAGAACGAACCAAAATGGAGAGTTTGATCCTGGCTCAGGATGAACGCTGGCGGTATGCTTAACACATGCAAGTCGAACGGTCTTTTCGGAGACAGTGGCGGACGGGTGAGTAACGCGTAAGAATCTACCTTCAGGTCGGGGACAACCACTGGAAACGGTGGCTAATACCGGATGTGCCGAGAGGTGAAAGGCTTGCTGCCTGAAGA
>NZ_JACJSB010000014.1 GCF_014697585.1 Dolichospermum sp. FACHB-1091
ACTGAAACTCCGATTTTTTTAGCAAATTCATGAGGTTTAAACATAAAGTCACTCATAGGTGTGTCTATGAGTGTACAGGTTTGTCTATTAAATTGTCAACTTAGGACAAGCTCACCGATATTATCACTATTTCCTTATTCGCGGCAATAGCAGGCGCAAAGGATTGGGAAGATATTACGGAAGACCTTACCTTATCCTTTTATCCTTTCTGAAATTTCAGCCATGCCTGTTGTAGATAAGCAGGAGCAGGATTAGTGGCATCATAAATGACAATTACATTAGTTAAAGGTCTGCTGGGAGGAACTAAAATAGTATTTTTGGTGGCTAAGGCTCTAGAAGCCCCACCATCTAAATTCATAGCTTCGTAACAGCCTATTGCTTTCATGGCCTCCGCTTCTTCCTGCAAAGAGAGGGCGATTTCAAAGTTAGCTAAAATCAAGTTTTTCCGGTCTTGAGTGAAACCAATGGCCGTTCGGGTGCTATTACCCAACACAGAGGGATCTTTAAAACCTTCAATTTTGGGGTTGAGCCAAATTTCCCCCTGTCGCAGTAATCTCGGTCCACCAGTTAGGGAAAACCAATGTTTATTCCATTCTGGTCTACCTTCTACTCTTGCTGTCACCATTTCCGGACTGTTACCAATTCCTAAGCCCAAGGTAGTACCAAAGTTTTCCCAAGGACGGTATTTCAGAAATTTTCCCCCTGCTACCATGTTACCTATAACTGTTTTTTGGGGATTTTTGGCGGAAAATGTGCCATTGGCCACTACTGTAGCTGCACAACGCAGCACTAATTTATCAAATTCTTCATCACCACTGGTTTTTTGAATTGTATTAGCAAAGCTGGCATTTTTGGCTAAACCCATTGTAATTAAGTTTTTTGGATCTGTGAGGTCAACTATGGTCTGATAAAAAGGGATACCATTAATTTGACTTTTGCTGACCTGTACAACTTGTCCGTAACTGGGTAATGTGATTGTTAATCCCTGTGCTAAGGTTGCTCCACTCAGAAATAAAAAGGATCTACGGCTGATTTTATTAATTGGCATAATTGATTTTTATTAACTCTGATTTCTTCTTTCTTTTTGTTTCTGACTCCTGACTCCTATATTTTATGAATAATTGCTATATCATTTTTCACAAGCCCTATGGAGTCCTGAGCCAATTTACTCAAGAAAGTCCTCAACATATCACTCTCAAACAGTATATAGATATTCCTGACGTTTATCCTGTGGGGCGTTTGGACTGGGATAGTGAAGGATTGCTATTGTTAACAAATGATGGACAGTTCCAGCATCGTCTTGCTCATCCCCGATTTGGTCATCAACGTACCTATTGGGCGCAGGTGGAACGCATTCCTACCTTGGATGCAATTAATCAGTTACAAACTGGCGTAAAAATTCAAGATTATCGCACTGCCCCCGCCCAAGTTAGGTTATTGTTAGAAGAACCATCGGTGACACAACGCATTCCCCCCATTAGATTTCGTAAAAGTGTTCCCACGGCTTGGCTGGAAATTACCCTCACTGAAGGCAAAAACCGCCAAGTTCGTCGTATGACGGCCGCTGTGGGTTTTCCAACTTTACGGTTAATTCGGGTGAGTATTGCTAATATTCAATTACATGATTTAGCACCAGGACAATGGCGAGAACTTACTCCCACAGAACTCACTAGGCTTAATTATGCACCGGAAAAGTAAATTAATCTACTGTCATACTCAATACCTTCGCTATTTTTTTATAAGTTGGGTTGAGCGCAGTAAAATCCAAGGGTTTGTGCCTATAGCACACTACGTTAACATACTTAAACCCAATCTAGGAATCAAGCTTTTGTGAATTTTGCCCTTAGGTAAAATACCAGTATTATCTCATATATTATCAATGCCAATTGATTCCTGAAACAGGAAAATCAAGGAACTTCTATGATGCTGATTTGCCCCCAGTGTACATTTCCCAACTCTGATCATAATAAATTCTGTCAAAATTGTGGCACTTCCCTAACTGATAAAATCCGCCTTGATGCTAATAACGATATTGTATCAGATACAAATCGTTTTTACGATGGCAATATACCGTTAAGAGATATTCAGTCTCAACATATGCAAACTCTGACACAATCAGAAACTACTTATTCTCTGTTGTCTGTGTCAGAAATATATACGGATACGGTGGAAGTATCGTCTGGAGAAAATCCTGATTCTTCACTGACTATCTTGCAATTTGACAATCAAACGGAAGACAGAATTGTCAGTGATGAGATTACAAATATACCGTCATCCCCTCCGTTAATTAGTTGGGAATATGCGGCATATACTGATACTGGTCGTCAAAGAAATCATAACGAAGACTATTTTGCTATTGATAGCAAAGTTCACAAACAAGAATTACCAGAAGGTGCTATTCTCACAAAGACGGGTTTATATATTCTCTGTGATGGTATGGGGGGTCATGCGGGAGGTGAAGTGGCCAGTAAATTGGCTGTGAATACTATCCGTAAATACTTTCAAGAAACCTGGACTAGCGCGGAATTACCTAACCAGGAAAGTATTAAAGAGGCGGTTTATTTAGCTAACCAAGCCATTTATGACCTGAATCAACAACAAGCCCGTTCGGGAATGGGGCGCATGGGTACTACTTTGGTAATGTTGTTACTTCAGGATCAGCAAGCAGCGATCGCTCATGTGGGAGATAGTCGTATTTATTGCCTAACTCACAGGGAAGGACTAGTACAACTAACTATAGATCATGAAGTCGGTCAAAGGGAAATTTCCAGGGGTGTAGAACCAACTATAGCTTATGGCCGTGCCGATGCTTACCAACTCACCCAGGCTCTTGGTCCACGTGATCAAGATTACCTCCATCCCGATGTATCTGTTTTTGATATTCATGAAGATATGCTTCTGCTGTTGGTATCAGATGGTTTATCAGATAATGAATGCTTAGAAACTCATTGGCAAACTCATCTTCAACCTTTATTGAGTTATGATAGTGACTTAGAAATGGGTATTCAAGATTTAATTGAGTTGGGCAATGAATACAATGGTCATGATAACATTACGGCTATACTTTTACGAGTAAAAGTCTACCCATCTTAGTCCGCTTTGTCCTCAATTTAGTTTTTTGTTCTCAGGCTTTAGGTTGTATTGTGATTACTTTGACCCTATTAGAAAAAATCACAAAAACGCCGCTCCAGCAGTGGTACTTTGAGGATTCTACCGTCATTCGCATTGGTCGGGCGGTGGATAATCACGTTGTTTTGACTGATAATTTAGTTTCTCGGTATCATTTGGAACTGAAATTAGTTACCAGCACTAAGGAGGAAAATTGGGAGATCATTAGTCAAGGTACTAATGGAACTTTCCTGAATGGTTGTTTAATCACTAAATCTATAATAACTAATAATTCTCTCCTGCAATTGGCGACAGGTGGCCCTTTAATCCAGGTACAAATTTTGAAATTATCCCCGACATTTGCTCCCCCTTTATCCTCCTCTGCTGGGAAAATTAATCAGGGTATAAAACCAGTGTTTTCCGGTTCTCGTTGTACCCATGAGGGAAATGATCCGGGAAATGTCTTTTGTGTTCATTGTGGCCAACCAATTTTGGTACAAAATACTATTCGCCATTATCAAGTATTACGCACTTTGGGAAAAGGCGGGATGGGTACTACCTATTTAGCTTGGGATTCCACAGGTGAGACTACCAATATACCACAATTACTAGTATTAAAACAAATGAATGCTGATATGGCAAAAATTCCCAAAGCACGAGAGTTATTTGAACGAGAGGCAAGTATTCTCAAGTACCTTACCCATGAGGGAGTTCCTAAGTATTATGACTTCTTTGTGGAAGACGGTAAAAAATACTTGGCCATGGAATTAATTCACGGACAAGATTTAGAAAAACGGATTTTGTTAACTGGACCTGTGATACCTCAACAAGCGATCGCCTGGATGGTACAAACTTGTGATATTCTGGATTATCTTCATGGCCAAGAACCGCCACTAATTCACCGGGATATTAAACCAGCTAATTTAATGGTGCGGAGTGGCAATAATACTATTGTGGTTTTGGATTTTGGCGCTGTCAAGGAAATTGGTACAAAACCGGGAACAAGAATTGGTGCTGAAGGTTATTGCGCTCCTGAACAGGAACGCGGACAACCTCTTACCCAATCTGATTTATATGCTATCGGTCCAACGCTAATTTTTTTATTGACTGGGGAAAATCCTTTAAAATTTTATCGTCAAAAGGGGCGAAATTTTCGCTTTGATGTTAAAGGTATACCCACCATTACTAATCAATTAAGACAGGTGATTGAATGCGTTACTGAACCTTTACCACGAGATCGCTATCGTACCGCACAAGAGTTAGCTCAGGCATTAAAATCAGTCAGCAGATAGAAGAACTTGATGAGCGGTGAGGTTCAATTCGGGGAAAATTAGTGAAATTACTTGCTCATTGTCTCTAAAATGCTTTATTTGATATTCATCACCCGTTAAAGAAAAAACCGATACGGTCGGTTTTTTTTGGTTCACGAACGAATTTAGAAGCGCCAAAAGGTTGATAATCAACAATCCAGTATTCTTTAATCCCCATTTCTTCATAATCACTATATTTTCTATAGTAATCAACTCGCCAATTTGTACTGACAACTTCAATAAGTAATGGTACGGAATCACTTTGGACAACAGTTGACTCTTTCTCCCATAAGGGTTACTAATTTGGCTTTCGGTAAGGCTTGAACCATAATTTATCTGCCTTTATCAAGATGCCTGAGTATGTTACGATACTGAATGATCTATTTTTATTGTGCTAAATCTATAATAGAATTATGGCAGAATTTCACCCACCATTAAAACAATGACAATCAGGCAAAAACCCATTGCCATGTTAACGGTAGGGGCATTTGCGCCAATCTGTACTATATAGAGATAGCTAGTATACAATAAATTTTTAGTCGTCGTCCCATGTTTCTACCGCCAGTAAATCCCCAATTGGATCTTGGGTGCTAAATCCAAAGTCTAACAACTCTTGTTTCCAGTGTTGCCACTCATCGCCATAGAGTAAGGCAATCTTCCAAATTCTATCATTGGGTTTGATAATATTGGATTCTACGAGTGATTGCACGTTACGTTGCAATTTCACCATTGGGTGAATTACTTGCTGAATCATAACCTCGGTGTATTTCAGATTTTTGTGTGTAAATGCTTGATTAAAACAGCTTTCCGTTAGCAATTATTACCTGTGCGTGGAGCAATTGATGGTTTGGCAAAGCTAGTCTTAACTTTTCCAGTATACCATAACTAATGATAGTAAATTGCTTGAGAATTCGGTTTTGTACGGTAATCACCACCACTAAAAGCCATTGATGCCAAACAGTAGTGATAATTATATCCAGCCAGCCTTAAAAAAGGTTTTTAGTCCTGTCATAGTTATCATAACGCAGTTATGATAACTATGACAGGAATTTTTGAATTTTACTTGTGGGATAAATGTTTTGGTGGAAAGATCCTTAACTTATGGTTGTTAATCTCTGTATATTGGTGATAAGTCGGATATATTTTGGCTAATTCTTTCTGATTTACCAATATCTTCATACCAAAGCTGAGGATTAGTTTCAATAAAATTAATCATCATTTGTTCGCATTCGTCTAAACTTAAATCAACTACTTCCACACCATGAGATACCATGAACTCCTTAGCACCAGGAAAAGTTTTTGATTCTCCAGCAATTACCTTTTTGATCCCGAATTGTACCACAGCGCCAGCACATAAATAACAGGGCATGAGTGTTGAATAGAGTGTTGTACCTATATAGCTACCAATTCTCCCGGCATTACGGAGACAATCAATTTCAGCATGAGTGATAGGATCACTATCTTGTACCCTTTTATTGTGTCCTTGACCGATAATTTTGCCATCTTTGACAAGGACAGAACCAATGGGAATTCCTCCTTCTTGTCTACCTTGTTTAGCTTCAGCAATTGCAGCTTGCATAAATTCGTCCATTTGTCAATTCTCCTGAAGAAAAAATAACTGCTTGAGATGCTTCCCCGTAGAAAACTAATTTTTCCTACGTCCTAACACTTACTGATACGGAACAATAATCAGATGATGAAAATCAATAATCATAAATTAGCGGCTAAAAATATTAATACCAGGTTTTTAGAGCAAAACTTGGGCAATAAGGGTAAAGAATGGGTTGCAGCCTGTGGTATAATCGTTTTAATGCTGGGTGGTTGCACCAGTTTGAAGCAAACATCCTCACAAATTCAACCCGATAATGCTCAAACGCAAAAAAACACTGCACCCGCAACAGAAATTGCTCCTCCTCCTATCCTATCCTCCTCTGGAGATCCTAACTTTGTCGTTAAAGTAGTACAAAAAACCGGCAATGCTGTAGTTCGCATTGATTCAACTAGAACCGTCACTACTCAAGTTCCCGACCAATTTTCTGATCCCTTTTTTCGCGGCTTTTTTGGTGATAGAATCCCATCACAACCCAGAGAAAGAGTAGAAAGAGGTAGCGGTTCTGGGTTTATAATTAATTCATCTGGACAAATTCTCACTAATTCTCATGTTGTAGACGGTGCTGATTTAGTTACAGTTACTCTTAAAGATGGCCGAACTTTTAAGGGTAAAGTATTAGGAGAAGACGCGATAACAGATGTCGCAGTTATTCAAATTGATGCGAATAAATTACCCGCCCTAGCTTTAGGTAAATCTGACACTTTACAACCAGGAGAAGCTGTGATTGCTATTGGTAATCCTCTGGGTTTAAATAATACTGTTACCTCTGGAATTATTAGCGCCACAGATCGTTCTAGTAGTGATATTGGTGCGAGTGATAAGCGCGTTGATTATCTACAAACAGATGCAGCAATTAACCCCGGAAACTCCGGTGGACCATTATTAAATGCCCGTGGTGAAGTTATTGGCATGAATACAGCAATTATTCAAGGCGCTCAGGGTTTAGGATTTGCCATTCCTATTAATACTGCCCAAAAAATTGCCGAAGAATTAATTGCTAAGGGTAGAGTTGATCATCCTTATTTGGGAATACAAATGGTAACACTCACACCGGAAGTCAAGGAAAAAATAATTACTAGATTTGGTGATAAAATAAATTTAGCCGCAAATCAAGGAATTTTATTGGTTAGAATTGTTCCTAACTCACCTGCTGCTATTGCTGGACTCCGTCCGGGAGATGTCATTAAAAGTATTAATAATCAACCAGTTTTGAAAGTTGATGAAGTTCAAAAATTAGTAGAAAATAGTAAAATTGGTATTCCTTTACAAGTGCAAGTTGAGCGCAATGGCAAAATTTTTCAAGTTTTAGTGAAACCAGCGCCTTTACCAGTTAACAAGGATAGTTGATATTTGGTTAGTTGCCTGTTGATTTCTTGCCCAGATATATTGTCTTCCTACCCCCTGGGTAAAATTACCACGATTATAAAAAGCGATTCACACTATCATCTGAAACGTCTCCCAATATCTCTGCTAACCTACAGCACCCTGCAAACTTTGGCTCTGACAGCAAAAAATAAGGTGTAGAGGTCTAGATTGCATTGCGTTGTGGATGGTTTAGTGATTTCTCTAATTGTCTGATACCTATACTTATGACTAGATTACCCATATTTATCAACGCACTATTTTGTTACTCTGTCAATGCGTAACTCCTAGTAACAAGAAATTGGTAAACTGAAAGCCAATTATCCCAATTGCTAACCTATAGAATGAGGACTGATGAATTAGTTTTGTTAACGACGGCTAATTTATCGCTAACGTGATAAAAGATCAACTTAACCTTAACTTTTACAATAGGAATATTTCACAAGCATGATTCAAGAGCGCGTATTACCCACATTTAATAACGCCACAGTCCAAATTAGGAAAGAAGAAGGATTGGGCTTATACGAAGATATGACACTAGGTCGTTTATTTGAAGATAAATGTGCCGAAATGTATTATAGAGGAAAGATGTTTGGTTTTGTCCACCTATACAATGGACAAGAGGCGGTTTGTAGTGGCATCATCAAAGGAGCAATGCGTCCTGGTGAAGATTTCGTTTCCAGTACCTACCGTGACCACGTTCATGCTTTAAGTGCTGGAGTACCCGCACGGGAAGTTATGGCGGAATTATTTGGTAAAGCCACAGGTTGCAGTAAAGGGCGCGGTGGTTCTATGCATATGTTTTCTGCCCAACACCGGTTATTAGGGGGTTATGCTTTCGTCGCTGAAGGTATTCCTGTGGCTGCTGGTGCGGCTTTCCAGTCCAAATACCGTCGGGAAGTTCTGGGAGACAAAACCGCAGACCAAGTAACTGCTTGCTTTTTTGGTGACGGTGCTGCTAACAATGGTCAATTTTTTGAAACCTTGAATATGGCAGCTTTATGGAAATTGCCAATTCTCTTTGTGGTAGAAAATAATAAGTGGGCAATTGGTATGGCTCACGAACGAGCAACTTCCCAACCAGAAATTTACAAGAAAGCCAGTGTGTTTAACATGGTGGGTGTGGAAGTGGACGGAATGGACGTTTTAGCAGTCCGTCAAGTTGCTCAAGAAGCTGTAGCCCGCGCTCGTGCTGGTGAAGGTCCAACTTTAATTGAAGCTATGACCTATCGCTTCCGGGGTCACTCTCTGGCGGACCCCGACGAACTCCGCAGTAAGGAAGAAAAAGAATTTTGGTTTGCTCGTGACCCCATTAAAAAGTTAGCTGGTTATTTGCTGGAACAAAATCTAGCCACGGAAGCAGAACTCAAAGATATTGAGAGGAAAATTCAGGGTATTATTGAGGAAGCTGTTAAATTTGCTGAAAGTAGCCCTGAACCTGACCCTAGCGAGTTATATCGCTTCATTTTTGCCGAAGACGAATAAATTAGGGACTGGGAACTAGGGATTAGGTAATGGGTAATGGGTAATGGGTAATTGGAACTATCAACTGTCAACTAACCAAATAAAATCATGTTTACCATTGACATTCAACA
This sequence comes from Dolichospermum sp. FACHB-1091, assembly GCF_014697585.1. Classification (GTDB taxonomy): domain Bacteria; phylum Cyanobacteriota; class Cyanobacteriia; order Cyanobacteriales; family Nostocaceae; genus Dolichospermum. The sequence goes on from NZ_JACJSB010000014.1 coordinate 8,988, forward strand.
AAGACAATACAAAACCTACATCTTGTCGGATAAAACCGCTGGTACACAAATAGAAGTAGTTCCAGAAAGAGGCGGTATCATTACTAGTTGGCTGGTTCAAGGTCAAGAAATTTTCTATATGGACGCTGAACGCTTTACTCATCCTGATTTGAGCGTTAGAGGTGGTAATCCCATTTTGTTTCCTCTTTGCGGTAATTTACCTGATAATACTTATAATGTTGATGGTAAACCGTATACCATTAAACAACATGGTTTTGCGCGGGAATTGCCTTGGACAGCAACGGAGCAAAATACAGAAAACAAAGCCAGTGTTACCGTAGTTCTCAATAGCAATGAAGAAACAAAGGCCGTTTATCCTTTTGATTTTCAATTGGCTTTTACTTACGAACTCCAAGGTAATACTTTAGCAGTCCGTCAGGAATATAAAAATCTGTCATCTACACCCATGCCATTTTCCGCTGGTTTCCACCCTTATTTTCTCTGTGGGGATAAAAATCAGCTAGAGGTGGAACTTCCCTCTGGAGAATATCAAGACAACAAAACCAAGGAATTTCACGCCTTTAATGGCAAATTTAACTTTAGTCAAGATGAAATTGATTTTGCTTTTGGTGGACTAACTGCTAAATCTGCCGCTGTCACAGATAATAGTCGCAAATTCAAGCTCACCCTCAATTATGATGATTTTACCACCTGGTTGGTATTTTGGACTGTAAAGGGCAAAGATTTCTATTGTCTAGAGCCTTGGAGCGCCACCCGCAATGCTTTTAACACTGGTGATAACTTGACTGTTTTAGCGCCAGGAGCTAGTTGTACTGCGGCTTTCCAATTAACAGCAAATTTTTTCTAAAAACCCCTTGACAAAACCATGGCTGTTTATGGTATATTTATAAAGTTGGAAAAACAGCAAAAGGGTCGCTAACTCAACGGTAGAGTACTCGGCTTTTAACCGATTAGTTCCGGGTTCGAATCCCGGGCGACCCATTTTTTAGGTTAAAGTATAATTGCATGGGTTGTACTGTGATTAATAGACATCTGGTGAAAGGAATTGCGGAAAAGTGATTTAGAGGGTGTTTGAAAAGTCATGATTGATGTATCAAATATTTTTGATCCCTCCCTAACCATCCCTTGGTAAGCAGGGGGTTTTCATTTTCTAAATTCTAGCAGAAGAAAGAGCGAAACTTTTACTATTATTCGCTCTTTTTTCCGTTCATAATCTATTGAATTACTATTTAAACTCCAACCTTGTAATGAGTCGGGATTAAAAGGATCATAAACGAAATAGTCTCTAGTTTTAAATGTGTTTTGATAAAGATTCTTTTTGGGTCCTAAGTCTACATTTTTAGTGGAAGGAGACATTAATTCAATGATCACATCTGGATAGCGTCCTTCTTCTTCCCATACTACCCAACCTTGACGGGATCTATTACCATCAACATTCAGGACTGCGAAAAAATCAGGACCTCGAAAATCGTTGTTTTTAGCTTGCTTACTGCTGTAATAAATAAACATATTACCACCAGTAAAGAAATCATTGCGGTCTGACCATGCTTGTTCTAGGGAATCAATTCAAACATTCATGGCTATGCGGTGACGGTTACTTTCCAAGGGAACTCCATCATCAAATATTAAATCAGTTGGGGGTGGAGTGGGTTGCCAATCAGGAACAATTTCTACTGGGGGAGTCTGGTTTTCAGGAATGTTAGTTAACATAAGACAACCTAAGAAAGTTTATTCAATATGGCTATTTGCTGATACAAAAATGTTAACATAAGTCTCAGGTTGTTAAAAAGCTATCTTTTACTTCTGACTGTTAATTTTCATTACCTAACCTATATTCTCCTAAAATATAAAACGATAAGCGTTAATAAATATTATGCGTGTAGTAGCTCTTGTACCTGGTTCAATTGATAACCAAATTCTTTTCTTTGCCACTCTTGATGATCTGAAGCGTTATTATCCTCACGCACAGATAGATGTTGTTGTAGAACCTAAGTCAAAGGCTGCTTATCGGGTAAGCAAGTCTGTTCACGATGTATTAACTTTTGATTACAAAGATCGTAATAGTCTAGCTGATTGGGGTAACTTCGTTGGTATGATACGCGATAGAGAGTATGATGTTGCTATTATCGTCGGACAAAGTTGGTTTGTAGGTTTCTTGATGTGGTTAACAGGAATTACGACGCGCATTGGCTACCAAGGCCAAGGTGCGGTTTTTCTGACTGATCGAATCGTGCCAAATCTATCCCAGTATGTAGCAAAGACGTATCATGATTTACTAAAGGCTTTGAAGATTGATACTGATTGTCCAGGATTATCTGTAAATGTGCCTAAAATAGATATTGAATGGGCGCGAGGTGAACAAAAACGCTTAGGAGTAAGCGAAACAGGTTTTATCCTCATTAATGGTGGTGGAGCTAGTTTAGATACAACTTATCCTGAAGAAAATTGGCAACAAATTATTGAAGCTTGTCAACAAAAACAACCGGATTTACCTATTGTGGTCATTAAAGAAGCCAATAATGAGCCTTTAGTCAAATCACTTTTACAAAGTTGTGACAATATTCAAGTTACTTCCCCCGAAGATATTGGCAAATTAACTGCTATAATTGCTGGTGCTAGTTTAATGTTGTCTGTAGAAAATAGCTACCTGCAACTGGGCGTAGCAGTAGAAACATATACAATTGCCTTGCTTAATTCTACGGAATCATTAAAATTATTACCCACCAGTGAAAAAGTCTTGACTATGACCTCACATACTGGGAAAGTAGCGGATATTTCACCCCAAATAGTATTAGAAAAAATTTGGGGAGGTTGAATATTATCAACTGTGGGTTTTGGATTTGGGATTTTGAATCTCAAATCCCAAATCACCAATTTTATCAAGGAGATGTCTAATAAGTGTTATCAGTGCTGCATAATGGGAGTAGGAATTATATTTCGCACCAAATAGCAAAGGAGCAAAGTTTGAGATTTTGATTTTGTCTTTTTGATTTTGTCTTTAGGAGTTACCTTTTTCAATCATTTCAAAGAAAGCATCATCTAATTCATAACCCAAAACTTGTGCTAAAGATTTCAGTCGAGATGGACTAACAATATCTTGTTTGTGCAACCAATCACTTAAAATAAATATCTTCTGCATCAAGAATATTTCTAAGGCTTCTGGGTTGTATTGGATACCTTCTTTGGAGCTAAACTGATGAGGTACTAACATGGCCGCATAACGAGCTAATTCTCCTGCTTTCCAGTCTAGTAAAAATGGCAACCACGGATATTTAGCATCGAGACGGACAAACCACAGTCTGACCTCTGGAATTTCCGATAGTTCTCGTGGATCATTTGCGACTCGTTCATAATTAATGTCTAAACGCAATTGCTGTTCATAGGAGGAAATTTTTCCCTCTTGGAGTAATGGTTCAATCACCATTAAAGCAGATGACAGATCCAAATTATAAATGGAGTCGTTGTTGAGGATGATTGTGATGGTCATAACCGTTTATTTTCTGGCTCAACAGTGGTGAAAATCCAGATTAGCAGCTTTTTACCCCCTTGAGATGGACATTTACAGGAATTTTCTCCGCAAATTGTCAGGAGAACAATAATCACGCCAAAGATCTTGCCAACTTTGATATTATATGGCCAATGAGCGATCGCCTTTTACAATTGTTATTAATTGATCCCGATCCAATTTTTCGTCTCGGACTAAAGGTAACATTGGAAACTATTCCCAATTTACAAGTCATAGCAGATGTTCCCACAGATACCTCTGCCTTAAAGGTTATAGCGGAAATATTGGCTGTTAATTCTCAGCAAATTCACTTAATAATTTTAGCATTAGATAATCAACAGTTAGGAACGCAATTCTGTAGACAACTAAAAACTTTATACCCTTATATACCTATATTAGTTTTAACTAGCACATCTCAACCGGAACTAATTATATCCGCCAAAGCGATAGGAATAAATGGCTATTGTCCTAAAGGGGTTTCAATTTCTCAATTAGTCCCGATTCTTGAGCAGGTAGCCAATGGAGGTTATTATTGGTTTGAAGATGGAAAAATATCTAATTTTACCTCATTTTCTCTAGCAGGTAAGTTGCGAAATCAGTTACAAAATTCAGGAATTAACTACATTGATGATACTTTATATCAAGTTACAGAACAATTAAAATTACCGGGAATAACGCTATTAAATAAAGCAATTTTAGCAGGACAAAGACGGGAACTTTTAGCGGCTCGTTGGTTTGTTAGCAATTTATTAAAATTACCACACAAAAGGCAGAATTTACCACCAGAAGAACCTATTAATCAAGTAATTATTAAATCAGAGACACAACCTTTAATAGATATACCATCTGGAGTGAGTTCTCAACAATTACAATCTGAATTATTAACATTATGTTTAAATAAACTGAAATTTCCTTTAGAAAATCTCACAGATACACCTTTAGAAATTGATATTCTCCGAGAAGATAAAAAGCGAGAATTACTTGATATTATCCTTCATAAATTTTTTCAGCAGTTGGATGAAATTCGGAATTTTAATTTTAATAAAAATCAAATATTGAATTTAAAAGAGCAGATTTTAGTAGATTTATGGCAATTTAGTATTACAGATTTCTTTAGTAATTACTCCCGTATTAGTTTGGATAAACAAGAGATAAACCTAGTTAAATTCCTATTAGATAAAAACACAGACTTACAAAAAGAGATCATTAAAAAAGTTCCATTATTTGGAGATTTTTTATCTTATCTGCTACTATTCACAGATTTATATATTGATAATGTTTCTTGTCCCTTTGGTAGTAAAGAAGCTCAAGCTCAAGCATTATTAATTTTAGAAAATTTATTGATTCATATAGCTAATAATGTAATTCAACCATTATTAAATAACTTAGCAGACGTTGAAACAATCAAACAAAACTTTTATCACAGACAAATGATTTCGACTAGAGAAATTGAAAGATTTAGAAATAACTTATCTTGGAAATACCGATTAAATCAATATATAAATGAAGCCCAAACAATTTTTGAAAGTCGTTATGAATTATTTGTTTTTGCACCTCGTGGTATTGCTAAAATATCAATTTATGCTCCTCGCAACCAAGAATTAGCGGAACTTTCTGGTATTCCCCTAGGAGTGACATTAATGCTAGAATTTCGAGATGCTATTACTCCCCGTTTACAATCATTATTAGGGTTTTTAGGAACTGGAATTGTTTTTGTACTAACCCAAGTTATTGGCCGGGGTTTAGGTTTGGTTGGAAGGGGTATTTTACAAGGAATTGGTAGTGTGTCTTTGACAGAAAAAGGACAACGGAAAAATAGAGAATAGGGTGAAAAATAAGCTGTACTGCATTTTATTTGTATAATTAAAGCTAGTTTATATAATTATAATTATATTAATAATAATAGCGGGTAGGATGCCCGCACCACATTTAATTTGTATAATTAAAGCTAGTTTATATAATTATATTAATAACAATAGTAGCGGGCAGGATGCCCGCACCACAAGATTTATACATATTACGATTGTACAATTTAGTTGTGTAAAAGCTTATAAATTCCAATCACGACGAAAATTAAAGAAACTTGCTAATAATTCTTGAACAGCATGGTTTTTATTAATTCTCTGTTTATGCCATTCTCGTGCTGTGGCGATGAGAATTTCTGATAAACTGGGATAAATGGGTGATAATTTTGCTAAATGCTGAACTTTGATATTTTGGTTTATTGCTAAACTAATTATATTAATCAATTCTCCTGCTGCTATTCCTAAAATAGAACATCCCAATATTTTACCATTTTTAAAAACTATTAATTTACAAATTCCTGTAATTTGTCCTTGAATTTGTGCGCTTGTAGCTGTTTTAAAATATTGTTTAAAAACTAAAACTTGATTTTGAGGATATTGACTTTTTGCTTGAATTTCTGTTAAACCAATTTGTGCTACTCTCGGATAGGTATAGATTCCCCAAGGAATACAGTGATAATTAACTTTTACTGTCGGAAAAAATAAGGCATTTTTTATGGCAATATTAGCCTCATAATTACTAAGATTCTGAATATTATAACCCCCAATTACATCACCACAAGCATAAATACGATGATTTGTCGTTTGTAATTTTTCATTGACAACTAAGCGGTGTTGATGATATTTTATTCCCACTGCGGACAGGTTGAGATATTCTAAGTTTGGTTGTTGTCCGGTAGCAATGAAAATTTCATCAGTTTCCATGGCTTGATTTCCTGCTTGTACCCATTTTTGATTATCTATATGTCGAACTTGGGTTACTTTTGTTTGTGTTAAAACACGCACACCATTAACTTCTAATTGTGCTATTAGTAATTGATTTATTTCTGGGTCAAGATGAGGAATAATACTGGATTTTTTAACTATTAAGGTAATATTACAACCAAACTGGGCTAAAATTTGGGCAATTTCTATACTTTCGGGAATACCACCAAGAATTACCCAATTTTTAGGTAATGTTGTTTTTTCTAAATAGTCCCAAATATTGGTTAAAGTCAGATATTCAATAGTATCTAATCCAGGAATATTAGGAATTAAAGGACGTGAACCATTAGCGAGTAAGTAAGTGCGACTATACAACCGTCTTTCATTAACTATGAAACTCAAAGGAGAAGATTGAAATTGACCATTACCAACAATAATATCAACTCCTTGGGCTGCTAAATTAGCAAGGGAATTGATTTGAGTGAGATTTTTTGAAACAGAAATAGCATAGAATAAGGACTTTTTCCAGTTCAGAGATATTGTATTTTCGTCAATTCCTAGACTTACTAAATTACGAGATTGTTGGATAATTTTACTAATTTCACTCAGTACATATTGATGATTAAAATAGTAGTTATGGGAAAAATTATCGCTGACAATTAAAGCCACTTTTGCATTTAATCCAGTAGCATTTAAAGCGGCTTGGTATGCAGCAATAGTGTCACCAAGAATAACTATATCATAATCAATATTGGTCATTAGTTAATTGTCCAATCTTTTCAGGGCTGTTAATAAGCGTTGGTGATCAGATTCAGTACGGACAGCGACGCGGAAAAAACGATCACCCAATTCTTGAAAACTTAAACAATCACGAATTAAAATCTGGTGTTGCTGAAGTAATTTTTTTTGTAACTGAGAAGTAGACTGCTGACATTCTACCAATAGGTAGTTAGCAGAGCCTTCTAGGGGGGTGAAACCAGGAATTGAGGCTAACCCTTGGAATAGTTGATTTCTCGCCTCTGGTAGCCATTTCCAGGTGCGATTTTGAAATTCTGTATCTTCGAGAGCCGCGATCGCTGCCTTGGCTGCTAAAATATTTACAGGCCAGGGATCTCGCCATGATTGCCATTTTGCTAGACGCTGGGGGTGAGCGATAGCATAACCTAATCTTAAACCTGCTAGACTGTAGAATTTAGTAAGCGATCGTAAAATCACTAAATTATCATATTCTTGCACCAATTCAATCAGACTTTGTTCCTCATCAGGGGGTAAAAAGTCCATAAAAGCCTCATCCACCACCACCAAAGCAAACCGTTTTAAATAAGGTAGGATAGAGTCCCGTGAAAACAACTTTCCCGTCGGGTTATGAGGATTATTCAGGAGTAACCCATATTCCGAAGTCAGAAATCTGAAATCTGGAAACAGAGAAATATTCTCCTTTGACGGTATAGCCTTTGTCCCCGTTCCCAAATCCAGAGGAAACTCCAGCAATTTAGCATTATAAGCCGCCAGAGTGCGGTAATAATCCCCAAAAGCCGGAGTGAGTATAACGGTTGCTGCTAATTGCGCTAATTCTCTACCAACCAGAGTTAATAATTCTGCTGAACCATTACCTGGCAAAATCCAATCAGCAGCTATTTGATGAAAGTGACCCAGAGCCAGTCTGAGTTCACTATATTCCGGGTCAGGATAATGCCTGAGATTATCCAGTTGGGACATAATTGCTGCAATGACGCTGCTAGGCGGTCCCAACGGGCTGATGCTGGCGGAAAAATCCACAATAGCATCCGGGGAACAGTCAGCTAACGCCGCCGCCCAGGCTAAATTTCCCCCGTGTGCTGGTTGTGGCATCAAAAATACTCTCCCTAGAACAAAACTTACTCTTTTGGGGGTGCTACTCTTTCTCTAAACTGTTTCCCAGCGGAAAAAGCGGGAACTCTGGTAGCGGGAATTTCCATTTTTTCGTTCGTTTTGGGGTTACGTCCCTCACGAGCTTTGCGTTCCCGTGATTCAAAAGAACCAAATCCCACTAATGTCACTTTATCACCAGAAGAAACCGCTTCCACAATGGTTTCTATAGCAGCAGTTAAAACAGCATCAGCCTGTTTCTTCGTAACGTTAGCTTTTTCCGCCACTGCATCAATTAATTCGCCTTTGTTCATATCAAACTCCTAAAGTTTTACCAGATATTCTTTCAAGATGCACCCTTTCGCATCTTTACGTAAATCTCTGCTTGTACAAATACAAAAATCGTTCCTGGAGAGTATTTACACTCAAAACCGCCGTAAATCCCATTGACTCGACTTTTCAATGAATCATTCTAAGGTGTTGTAGCCCGAAGTGGATAGGTGAAACTATTAATTTATATAGATTTCAGGATTTTTTGTGTTTTTTACCTGTTTTTTGTAGTTAAAACACCCTATTTTCATAAATAAATACTTAGTGGTGCCAGTCTTTAGTCCTTGGCTCTTGCGAAACATCTTCTCCCTCTCCTCCTCTTCGTCCCCTACTCCCTTGGTTTTGCTCAACTCTTCCCAGGTTAACTTTTTCTCCTCTATGAGCATAATTCTGCTGGGAATCATCCCAAACCCTTATGTTTACATATTAATATTTTATCAAACTCTTGTGGGGTGGGCATCTTGCCCGCCCTATAACTATTTTATTACCCCAAGTTGCTATTTATTTACAGCAGTTTTCATGTATTTGTACCACAGGCTAATTTTTCTATTCCTTTCTTCCTTTGCGTCTTTGCGCCTTTGCGTGAGATATAAAATGTGGTTCATTTACCCGAAAACTGCTGTAACTTTCGACTGGTCATCATGGCAGATTTTTTGGTGATTTTCAACTTTCACCCTATCTCCTCTTCCTGGAGGTTGTAGTTAAACCTGCAAAAAATTAATATTGATATAGCTTCATGTAGTTACAACGAGAAAAAAGGTTTGGCGCTTTCAACCAAACCTCCATAATTGCTGTGCTTAACAACGTACTTAATTAATTTAGTCCTACTTTCCTGATAGATCATCTTCCTATGGGGTGTGTCCAAATTGTCCTAGAAATGATATAGCATTGTCATCACAGATATTGACAATACAAAGGGTAAAGTATATAAAATTCTACCACGTAAATTAAACATAAAAAAGGCTTGGGTGTTAGCCAAGCCTCTATATATACCAGGTGTTTACCATATATAACTACTTTAAACCGGATGTTATTGCTATTCATCATTCTTTAAGATGTTTACAAAATCGACAAAATATGATAATTAACGAAACTATAGTGTTTTTAGCTGTTTCCCTGTTACTTGATCTGAAATAAAAAAAAGACCCTGAAATTATTTTCAGAGTCCGTATACGTTTTTCAGGCATTAATCAAAGTTAACATTACTCAATTTTCATAAATATTTCTACTACCTAAAGTAGAATTAAAGAAAATATTTGTGCTTTTGGTGAGTAAGAAGTTACAATAAAAAAAGGCTTAGTGATTTACCAAGCCTACATATATACCAATTGTTTATCATAACTACTGAATGTACATTAATTGATGCTGATAGTCATCTATCTCAAGTCTAAAGTATGTATATCAATATTCACGAAATCTGTGATGGGGTGATGAGAAAGAACTAATAATATATAATATTATACTTTTGGGATTTTTTCTCACATAAAGAAAAAGGTCTAGCGTGAAGCTAAACCTCATAAAAAGCAGTTATTCGACACACCAGGATCAATGTAAATCTATTTCTCTTTTTTTGCATCTCTCTATGGAGTGTATTTACTTGTCTAGAAGTATGCTATGAACTGAGCCATTTAAAAAAATCTTAATATTTGTTATCTAAAATTACATAAATTAAATTTATGACAATTATGACCATAAATTCGCAAACACTACCACTAGTTAAAAATCCCGAAAAACTAGAAAATCGTCTAGGGGAAATTCCTCCAGAACCGGGGGTTTATTTAATGAAAGATGGCAGCGATCGCCTAATATATATAGGTAAATCTCGTAAATTGCGTTCTCGTGTCCGTTCCTATTTCCGCGACTCCAGCAATAAAACGGAACGTATCAACACGATGGTCAAATTAGTGACAGAAATTGAATTTATCGTCACTGATAGCGAAGCCGAAGCATTAGCACTAGAAGCGAATTTAATTAAACAACATCAGCCATATTTTAACGTTTTACTCAAAGATGATAAAAAATATCCCTATCTTTGTATTACCTGGTCAGATGAATATCCGCGTATTTTTATAACTCGTAAACGTCAATTAGCAAAACACAAAAAAGATAAATACTACGGACCTTATACAGATTCCGGTTTATTACGGGAAATTGTGCATTTATGTAAACGCATTTTCCCCCTGCGACAAAGACCACAACCCTTGTTTAAAGATCGTCCTTGTTTAAATTATAATATAGGTCGTTGTCCTGGAGTTTGTCAAAAATTAGTTTCTCCAGAAGAATATAGAAAAATTGTCCAAAAAGTGGCGATGGTTTTTCAAGGAAGAACTCAGGAATTAATTGATATTTTAACAGAACAAATGGAAAGGGCTGCGGAAGAATTGGATTTTGAAAATGCGGCGAAAATCCGTGATCAAATAGTTGCTTTAAAATCCCTAAATGCAGACCAAAAAGTATCCTTACCTGATGATACAGTATCACGAGATGCAGTGGCCTTAGCCGCAGATAATCAACACGCCTATATTCAATTATTTCAAATTCGCGCTGGTCAATTAGTTGGTCGGTTGGCCTTTGTTGCTGACTCTCACCCTGAACCTGGAGAAATTTTACAACGAGTTTTAGAAGAACATTACCAAACAGCGGAAAATATAGAAATTCCTAGCGAAATTTTGGTACAACATGATTTACCAGATAGTGAAATTCTGTCCGATATTTTGACAGAACGTAAAGGCAAAAAAGTGACAATTTTAGCCCCTTTGCGACAAACTAAAGCCGAATTAATTGAAATGGTGGAAAAAAATGCCCAATATGAATTACAAAGAATGCAAAAATTGGCAAGTAGTAATCTACAAGCGACTCAAGATCTAGCTACGATTCTCGATTTACCAGATTTACCAAAACGTATTGAAGGTTATGATATTTCCCATATTCAAGGTACTAATACTGTCGCTTCTCAAGTGGTATTTATTGATGGTTTACCAGCCAAACAACATTACCGACATTACAAAATTAAAAACCCTAATATTACAATTGGACATTCAGATGATTTCGCTAGTTTAGCCGAAGTTATTCAGAGAAGATTTCGTAAATATATCGCAAATCCCCAATTAACAAGATTAGGTAATTCTGACTGGCCTGATTTAATTATGATTGATGGTGGTAAGGGTCAATTATCTGCTGTTGTGGGTATTCTAACAGAAATGAATTTATTAGCAGATTTGCAGGTTATTAGTTTAGCTAAAAAGCAAGAAGAAATCTTTTTACCAAATTCATCTCAACCTTTAAAAACTAATCCAGAACAACCAGGAGTACAATTATTAAGAAGATTACGAGACGAAGCCCATAGATTTGCTGTGAGTTTTCATCGTCAACAAAGAAGTGATCAATTAAAACGATCTCGTTTAGATGAAATTCCAGGTTTAGGACAACATAGACAAAAGTTACTATTAGCTCATTTTCGCTCCGTTGATTATATTCGTCAAGCGACATTTACACAATTAACCGAAGTTCCCGGAATTGGTTCCCGGTTAGCGCAAGATATTTATGATTATTTCCATCCTGTTTAAATATCTTTTTTAGGAAATACAAACTAGAGAATCAGGAGAACTTACAAGTGAATTGTCTTGGATGATAGTTAGTTTTGTATTATTGGTTAACTTTGTAAATACTATGGTTTTAAGAGATGAAAATTAGCCTGTGTATGATTGTCAAAAACGAAGAAACTACTCTACCAAGGTGTTTAGGAAGTGTAAAAGGTTTTGTTGATGAAATTGTGGTTCTGGATACGGGTTCAACTGATAAAACTCCTCAAATTGCTGAACAATTTGGAGCTAAGGTTTATTATTTTACTTGGAATAATAATTTTAGTTCGGCTCGAAATCAGGCTTTAAAATATGTGACCGGTGATTGGATTTTGGTTTTAGATGCTGATGAAACTTTAACCTCAGAAATTATTCCTTTACTGAAATTAGTTATGGTTAAGGAAGAATATCTTGTTATTAATTTGGTGCGTCAAGAAGTCGGTTCTACACAATCACCTTATTCTCTGGTTTCTCGACTATTTCGTAATCATCCAAATATATATTTTGATCGTCCTTATCATGCTTTAATTGATGATAGTGTGACGACAATTTTAACTCAAGAACCATCTTGGGAAGTTGGTTATTTACCAGGGGTAGCAATTCTCCATACTGGTTATCAAAAATCTGTGATTAATGCAGTGGATAAATATGCTAAGGCCTCCGCCGCAATGGAGGAATTTTTTGCAAATCATCCCCATGATGCTTATGTTTGTAGTAAATTGGGGGCTTTGTATGTGCATAATCACAAAATTAATCAAGGTATGGATTTATTAAATCGAGGGTTAAATCAATTAATTGCTAATCAAGTTAATGAAGATATAAATTATGATATTTTGTATGAATTACATTATCATTTGGGAATTGGTTATACACATTTACAAGATTTATCCTCAGCTATTCATCATTATCAAGCTGCGGTAAAATTACCTATTTATCCACTTCTAAAATTAGGAGGATATAATAATTTGGGAAATTTATTAAAAAATCTGGGAGATTTACCAGCAGCAAAAATTGCCTATGAAACAGCTATCAAAATTGATCCTAATTTCGTAATTGGTTATTATAATTTGGGGATGGTATGTAAAGCTATGGGATTATTTTCCCTGGCTATTGATTGCTATAATCATGCTATTAATCTCAATCCTGATTATGCGGAAGCTTATCAAAATTTGGGGGTTGTGTTGTTGAAAATTGGTCATGTTCCCGCTAGTTTAGAAGCTTTTGAATATGCTATTTCTCTCCATGAATTGCATAACCCTGATGAAGCACAACGACTTCATCAGGGTTTACAGGAAATGGGTTTGTTCTCATAGCAGAAGTCTCGTCGCCCCTTTAGATACAGCACTTCCCGATGTTATGAGGTACAAGAACCCCACCCCCAACCCCCTCCAATATCAAAAGTTTATCCTTTTCTTCCCCCCGCAGCGGGGGGATTGAGGGGGTGCGAGGAGGGGGCAAATGAAGTATCTCATTCAAGTGCATACCGCTATATGTACCGTTATTATCAGGTCTATTACCAAGATTCCTGTTCCCTGTCCATAACGACAATTTTTAACCCCAACCTACCTATCTTCCTGCATACTTCTGACAATTTTTGTTACCATTTTCCTGGGGATAAAGCGAATACATTTCGCCATTAATTTATTAACAAAACCAGGAATAATAATTGTTTTTCCCTGAATTAAACCATCATAACCAATTTGGGCGACAGTTTCCGCATCCATCATTTTTTTGCGTTTTAGTAGTTTAGAATCTGCCATTCCGGTTCTTTCATGAAATGCAGATGCAGTTGAACCTGGACAAAGAACAGTTACAGTTATACCTGTACCTTCTAACTCATTAGCAATAGCTTCTGAAAAAGATAAAATATAAGCTTTTGTCGCAAAATAAACCGCCATTAATGGACCTGGTTGAAATGCAGCCGCAGAAGCAACATTAAGAATTTTACCATGACGTTGTTTAACCATTTCTCTAAGAAATAATTTGGTTAAATGGGTAAGACAAACCAAATTTACCTGCAACATTTCTAGTTCAGTATTGAGATTGGTTTCATAAAATAATCCATGATTACCAAAACCTGCATTATTGACTAATATATCAACTTTAATACCAACTTGTTGTAATTCTGTAAAAATTTCTTCGGGAGATGTGGATATAGATAAATCTTTGGTAATGGGTTTAACAAAAATCCCAAACTCTTCTGCAAATTCAACAGCTATTATTTTAAGTCTTTCTCCCATCCTATCTACCAAGACAAGATTGTAATTTTCATGAGCAAAAATTCGGGCTAACTGATAGCCAATACCACTAGCTGAACCAGTAATTAAAACAGTTTCCCGACATTTTATGTTCATTTTTAAAAAGTGAATTACATTAATAAAATAGGCACAGTTCAACTGTGCCAAGGGAATTAGACAAGACTTAAAAAGCCAGTTTGCACTAGGTAAGATGTGTAAGTCATCAACAATTGAGAATCAATAGGAGGACAAACAATAGAACTGCCTTTTAATGCTTCTAGAGTTTTTTTACAACTAATAATTGGTCTTCTAGCTTGTAAATACAAATCGGGAATAGTGATTTGTTCATCTGACCAACGTTCTAACAAAAATGGCCGCAAAGTATATAAAGGATTGTCTGGAGATGTGACATTATTAATTAATTCTGCTTGCCATTCTTGGTATGGAATCATCTTTAATGAAAACCCAAAAGAACGCACCCAATCAACCAAAGATTTTAAAGAAGCGGGTTGAGGATGTTGTAAATGGAAAGCTTTACCTACAGATGTTTCTTGTCGAGAAAGATAAACAACAGATTTGCTGACATAATCAACAGGAGACATATCTAACATATAATCTACATCGGGGAAAGAACCCATTTGCAGACAACCTTTAATCATTAAATTGATGAAATCATGGGTATTACAAATTCCGGTTTTGCTATCCCCAGAAATTAAAGGAGGTCTGTGAATAGTAATAGGTAATCCTCGACTACCAGCAATTTTTACTAACTTTTCTGCCACCCATTTAGTTTGGGAATAACCGAGAAAAATACCTTCCCAATCATCAAAATTATCTTCTTCTTTAACTATCTTACCAGCATAAGCACTAGACTCAAAAACAGCAACACTAGAAACATAATGAAATGGTTTAACTTTGGTTTGACAAGCTAAACGCAAAACTTCCTGTGTACCTAAAACATTCGCTGTTTTTAGTGCTGAGTAAGGATAAACATAATTCAGTAAAGCTGCACTATGATAAATAGTATCAATATTAGCAGCTAGATGTTGAAATTGTTCTGGGTTAATACCCAAATGTGGCTGTGATAAATCACCAATAATGGGGATAATGCGGTGAGTATATTTATCCTGCCAAATTCCATATTGTTGCAAATTATTTTCTAATTTGCTTTTCCCCTCTTCCACATTACTAGCACGCACTAAACAATAAAGAATTGCTTCACTAACTTCTAGTAATTCCTTGATAAGGAAAGCACCTAAATAACCTGTTCCTCCGGTTAAAAAGATATTTTTGGGGTGAGAAACAAAAACCGTATTACCTACGGGTTGAATGCTGGGGTCTAGGACAGCTTCCGCAGCTAAATCTAGGAAAGGGGGAGCAAAATTAACAGCAGAATTTGTACCTGAATCTGGATCTTTTCCTGAAGAATCATCACTTGATTCCTCTGACAACCGCTGAGAAAGGGCGGCAATGTTGGGATAATGCCAAAGTAAAATAGGAGAGGGTTTAAAACCTAGTAATTCTTCTAATTTACTAATAATAATCATGGCTTGAGCAGAATCTAAACCATAATTTTCTAAGTTTTCGTGAACATCAATTTCTGCGGTTGTAACTCCAATAACTTCCGCAAGATGAGAAACTAGAAATGCTTGAATACTTTCAGCAGTATAAGACTGTTTTAAATTCATTTTTACTTCTCCAATGTAGAGGAAATTGGTTGATATTGACTGTAATAAGGAGGCATTTGCAAACCCTGAATTTTTAAACTGTGGGTACGATATAAAAATCCAGTTCCCTTCATAATTTGGTTAGCAACATCAACAACATGACGTTGATTAGGTTCTGATAAATATGAACCACGCACCCAGTCATTAAAGCCACCCATAGCTGGTCCGCACCAAATTTGATAATCAACTTCTCGACCTTTTTCCCCAGTGCTAGACCAGCGGGAAGATAACCCTAAATACCATCTAAAAATTAAGGCCATTTTCAGTTTAGGATTATTAACAGCTTTACCCAATTTTTCAGGATTTTTTTGGGATAAATAAGCGGCTGTACCTTCCCAAACTTCGGCGATACTTTTCCGAAAAATTTGTTTTTCTAACTTTTCTTTTTCGGCTTTGGGAATATGTTCAATAGAGTCATAATTGCGGTATAATTCATAAAGTTTTTGCGCTCGCATGGGGAACATTGTCCCCCGTTTGAGAACTTGTAATTTCACTCCCATTTCAAACATATCGGCTGCGGGAGCCATGATCATATCTGCCATTTCTGCTTGTGCTAATAACTTTTTAGTATGTTCACAAGCACCAGATTCAACACAAGATTGATTAATTGAACCAGTCACTATATAAGCCGCACCCATTATAAAACCAGCTAATGCTGATTCTGGTGTGCCAATGCCTCCAGCGACTCCAATTCTAATAGGAACTGAGTAATTATATTGCGCTTGAATTTCATCTCTGAGAGCAATAATTGAAGGTAATAAACATACTAAAGGACGATTATCAGTGTGACCTCCAGAATCAGCTTCAACGGTAATATCATCAGCCATTGGTACTTGGCTGGCCAAATTTGCCTGTAGTTCGGTAATTAATCCTTGCTGAAGTAATTCTTTGATAATTCTCGCGGGTGCTGGTTGCAAAAATTTAGTTGCAACTTCTCGACGGGAAATTTTAGCAATGACCTTATTTCTGATATCAATTTGATTGGCTGCATTCAATCTTAACCCAGCAACTCGATAATAAACAATATTAGGAGTTAAGTCTAAAAATGCAGATGCTTCTACCGTTCTGACACCATATTTTAGATATAAATCTACAGCGCGACGTTCAATAGCTGGTTCATTGGGACTGTGAATTAAATTGAAAGCATAAGGTCCATTTGGTAAGGCTTGTTGAATAGAATTAATGGCAGATTCTAAACGTTCTGGAAGTAAGCCACCGGCACCAAAAGAGCTTAAAATCTTTTCTTTTCCTAATGCAATTACCATCTTTTCAGAAGCAATACCACCAGCCATTGCTCCTGTCATATAGGCATATTTTACACCATAAGCAGTAAGAAAACTAGAATCACCAAGTTGTTGTAAACGTAGAGGTGGCAGTGAGATTAAAAGTTCAGGTTGTCCAGATGAACCATTATCATTAGGTGCTAAATAACCATCATTAGTAACACCAATTCTCCCTGCTATTTTGATAATATGACAAGGTTGATCTAATGTTAATAGTTTATCTTTGATGGCATTTTTTTCAAAGCTAATACAATCTAATGAACCTTTCCAAATTTGGTTTTGATGATGATTCCAGCCGAAAAAACCAAGTCCATTATCATGTTGATTTCGTACCGTCTCGATTGTTTTCACGGTAGTTGTTCCTCAATGTATAAGCAAAGGATTTGAAATGAAGAATTTAGTTCACCCAGAGACGCAGAGGCACAGAGAAAGAGCATTAATCTTTTTACCTCTAGGTGTAATTTTCAGGCTATTTCTGAATACAGTTCAGTTAAGCATTTTTTTATTCCCTCTGTGTCCTCTGTGCCTCTCTGGTTTGTTAAAAAAAGAGCTTTACACTTAACACTAAGTGGATTATTTCTCTTCGTTGAGTAGGTTTTGAGCGCAAGCTAATTGTAATTGGATAATTTCGCTCATTTGCTGACTAAAATCTTGTCTAGCTGCTAAGAAACTTGTGTGCGTTTTAGTTAATTTGGCAGTGTTGTTACTCAGGGCTTGATACTGAGAAATCTTTAAATCATTCATGCTAATTTTTTCAGTAGGTTCTTGGTTTATGTTTGGCTTTAAGATTTTTGTTGACTCAAAGAATTTTAGTTTCTTTGACAATTCTAAACCGTTCTCCATGATAGTTTTCATGGATTTTTTTTCTGGTTTGTGTTTAGGTTTAGGGTAAATCTCTGTGGGTGCTATTTTCTCCGCTGTCTGTAGGGAATTGATGATTTTATACTCTTGATGAGGAGAAATTTTTTGCTTTTGGTTATTAGCAAAAATTTGACTATTTTCTGCATTCAAAATTGCAGAAGTCATGGAATTACCACCTAATGTAACTTTCCTCAGTGTTAATTTATTCTGTTTATTATTCTCTGAGGATAAGTCATATAAAGGAGCTAGATTTAATTTTACTTGATGACTTAATAGTTTAGCTAAGGCTTTAATTAGGGAACTATGATCATCTGTACCACGTCGGTTTAGGGATACGGTAATATGTTCTTGATTACCAAGATTTTTACTTATCCAACGCGAACAAATACCACCAGCACCAGCTTCAATAAAGATTTTTGCTCCGTCTGCATAAACACGATTGACTAAGCGCGGAAAGTCGAGTTGTTGACATAATCCTGTGGCAATATTGTGAGCAATTTGTTGACTCTCAAGTTCAATTGATTGATATTTAGCAGCAGAATAAAACTTAATTCCCGGTATTTTTTGTGCTGGTAAAGTGTATAATTTTTCCAGTTCTTGAGATTCTGATTGCATTGCTTGACAATGAATCACATGATCGAAAGGAGCGGGAAAAGCATGACAACCCAGGGTTTTAATCACTCGGTTACAAGCTGCTGGTTCACCAGCAATTAATACTTCTTCTGCTGTATTAATTTGTGTTAAATAAACGCGAGTTTCATTTTTTAAACATTCTCTAACCTGGGCTGGAGTAGCCATAAGAACGTAGTTATTCCACAAATTATTTTCTGGAGTTGTGAGATTTTTTGGTAGTCCCCAATACTCACGCACAGCATTTTTTGCCCCAGATAATCTATCTCCAAATAAAGCTGAGGAGTTAAATGTGTGACTGACTTCATAAAAATTGCTCCATACTCCTTGAGCAACCATCATACTAGTTTCACCTAAACTATATCCAAAAATATATTTAGGTTTAATTTGAAAATCTTCGGTAATAATTGTCGAGATTAATCTGGTAAAAAGCACTTCTGCTTCAAACATTGCCAAAGAATCATCCAGCAATTTTTTTTCTAGAGTTTCCAATTGTCGAGTTGACAATTTACTCAAACTTCTAGGAAATACCAGTTTTTCAACATCTGCGGCTCGTTCGTAAAGACTTTTGATAATCACATCATCAAAAACTTTAGGAAATAACCGGAAAAGACTACGACCAATGCCAAGATAAGTATTAACAGCAGCAGGATAAATATAGGCTATTTCTCCATTTTTACCCAGTGGTTTTGGTGTGAAATAACTACCTATGGGAGTTTGCCAATCTTTACCATTTGCAAAGGCACTAGTTACACCTTTTTTGGCAGAATTAATTTCTTTAATTAATTCTTTTTGGTTGCGTCCAGTTAGAGATAAAGTGTATTTGCTTTGAGAATGTTGTTGAAATTCAACAAAGGTTTGACTAGCAATCTCTTTGAGAGAATCAGCATTTTCAATTCTTGCTTGCAAATGATCCAATGCTGCTAATAAGCTAGATTGATCATCTGCTGCAATGGGTAATAAATGCAAAGGTCTTGATTCTAAATATGTGCTACTGCGCTCTGGTTGTTGGGTTTCTTCTGATAAAATGATATGGGCAAAAGAGCCGTCACAACCAATACTATTAATGGCTGAAATTCGAGATTTGACCTCTTTTTGCAAAAACCAAGGTCTAGACTCTGTAGCAACATAAAAAGGACTACCTTTCCATACTTGCGGTGTTTTCACTCCAGACCAATTGGGAGTTCCGGGAATATATCTGTGGTAAATACTCAGTGCAGTTTTAATTAAACTGGCAATTCCAGACGCAAGGAAGGTATGACCAATATTAGATTTAACGCTACCTATAGCGCAGTGTAAACCATCTCCAACGGAGGGATAAGCTTGGAGAATACCATTAATTTCGGCCTCGTCTTCGGCAGGAATACCACTAGCGCAGACTTCTAAATAGTTGACTTCTTGAGGTTGGATACCTGCTTGTTGAAACGCTTGTTTGCAGACTTGAGTAATGGTGGTATCATCTATAGCCATAGATGCAGATTGACCAATACTAACAGCATCAATAACTGCATAGATGCGTTCCTGATTTTGCAATGCGACATCATGACGTTTAAGAACTACCGCACCCGCACCTTCTCCCACATTCCAACCGTCGGCTTTTTCGTCAAAACTTAAAGTATTGACTCCTGTATTAATTTTGCCAAATTGACTTCGCAATAAGACGTTTTCTACCCCACCTGCTAAGTCAACAGCACCCACAATTACAGCATCTACTTCATTAGTATCTAGCAGCATTTGCGCTAATTCTAAAGCTTTAAAAGCAGCGGTTTCTACGGCACTAATTGTAAAAGATGGACCTGAGAAATTCCATAGAGAGGAAATGCGACTAGCCATAATATTGGTAACGTAACTGAGATATTCACTAAGTTCAACTTGATTGTGAATACTATCTTGAACAATACTTTCTAATTGCTGAATTTTTTCAGGTGATAAAGTGATTTCTGCGCCATTTAAACCATCCTTAATTTGCCAGGATGAATTCCATCTTTGCTGTAATTGGTGAACAGATAATTCTGTATCTGCTGCAATAATCACGGCTACATTACTATTAGGTGAAATTTTCGCATCTTTGAGAGCGCGGTCAGCAACTCTTAATAATAAGAGTTGTTGAGGGTTGATATTTTCAACCTCATTGGGAGGAATTTTGTAAGCGAAAGTATCAACTTCAAAATTATCAATATAAGCTCCTTGTGGTACTTTTCCAACTTCTAAACCATACGCTTGTAGTAAAGTTTCTTGTTGATTAATACCATGCCATCTTGATTCTGGTAGAGGAATAAAATGCTGTTTTCCGTCATAAATACTGCTCTCGAAGGCATCTAATTCTTGACATTCACCAAAAAAGGCATCCATACCAACAATTGCCATTTTTGCGGTCTTCTGTTGCTGAATATTCATCTGCTTACTTCCCTGCTTCTAGAATGATATGAGAGTTTGTACCACCAAAACCAAAGGCGCTTAAAGCTGCTTTTTTAGTTCCTTGACTTGGCCATTTAGTAGGAGTTCTGACAATGTTTTGTGAAGAGATAACATTATTTTCAGAACCTATAGGTTGGGTCACATTAATAGTAGGAGGAATCACACCATGGGACATACTTAAAATTGTCTTGGTTATGCCTACCATACCCGCAGCAACAAGTAAATGACCAACATTTGTTTTGGTTGAACCTACTAATGGAGTTGCTTTATATGGACTAAAAAAGCTTTCAATTGAGTTAAATTCGGTGGTATCTCCTAATAAAGTACCTGTAGCATGGCACTCTAAATAATCAATAGTTTGGGGGTTAAGTTTAGCTTCAGAATAAGCTCTTTGATATGCTAGAGTTTGACCTTGAGAATTAGGACTAAGAAGATGTTTACCTTTACCATCATTAGATAACCCATTACCACAAATTGTGGCTAAGATATTGTCACCATCTCTAATAGCATCACTGTGTCTTTTAAGCATTACCATTCCTATGCCTTCGGAGGTAATTAACCCACGTGATGACTTATCTAAAGGACGACTAATGCCATTATCTGGATATCCTTGAATACCAGAAAATAACATTCTGACAAACAATGGATCTGCACAACTAATCGCACCAGCTAACATTAAATCAGCTTTGCCAGATTGCAGATAATGGGATGCTAATTTAATGGCATAAAAAGATGATGAACAAGCAGCATCTATACAGAAATGAGTTGCAGATAAAGAAAATGCTTTAGAAACTATAGCAGCAGGTAAACCAGAAACCATAGCATTATATGGCGATTTTTTGATGCCATTATTTGTTCCTGGTAAATGAAAATCCTGATTCTGCAAAAGTTCACTAATTGCAGGTTCAATATTTTGCTGATAAATAGGAGAAAATAAACTATTAGAAGCTTTGGTTGGAAATCCCAAAGTTCCTAAAATTACGCCACATTTTGAGAGTGCAGTTTGATTTTCTAAGTAACCACTATCAATAATTGCCTGTTTAGCGGCATATAGTGACCATTTAAAACTATTGTCCAGACTTTCAACAAATGATGCTGGTAAATTGTACTCACTAGGATCAAATTCAAAATTGCGGATAAAACCGCCTTTAAGGAAGTAGAATTTTTCTGGTGTTCCTTTTTTATTGTCGTAAAATATAGCGGGATCTATTCCCAAATCCGCTACAGTTATAGATGATGTGGAATCTTTTTCTTGTGTAAGATTCTGCCAAAATTCTTCGGGATTATTAGCATCGGGAAATAGGCAAGATAACCCGATGATAGCTATTTTTTCCACTTTTGAAATCCTCCTTGGGGAATGAGGGAAAGAGATATTATTTAATCTTTTCCCTACGTTATTTAGGATTTACGCGATTCCCCAATGTTTACGGATTTATGGACGCAGGAAGATAATTAAGAGAAATGAACTAGGAAGAATGGAAGGAAGATAGAAAATTGTGGTTTGGGTTGATGTAATACCAATTCTGTGTAAAGATGCACCCAATTTAAAGATAAACGAACCACGGAGGCACAGAGGACACAGAGAGAAAAAAGGTTAAAAGTTCGGTGCTGCCTCAGAAAGAAATGGTATCAGGAAACCTAAGATTTTGGTGAATTTGTTGGGTTTCACTGTCGCTTAACCCCATCTACGAGATTTAGGTTTTTACTTTTTATTTAACATTTTCATTGGCCAAATTACGGCTTTTGCTTTTAAGATTCGGGAGTAGATTTTTCCTTGATGATTGTGAATAATGAAGTTGACAGTTACACCTGTGTCGGTTTTTGCTATGATTTCACAGGAAACATAAAAGGGGATGTTGAATGGTACTGCTAAAAACTGTTCACAGTATGTTAATTGTCCTGGTAAACAAACTTCTTGATGGATATGATTTAACCATAACCATAATGTTTGGGTACTTATATCAATGATATAAGGATTGTGCCATTTAACTGGAAATTGTCCTTGTTCTTTGGCTGTGATTTCTTGCCAACAACATTCGGCTGTGAGTTTTTCTGGACTAATATTTAAAACTCTGGTAATTTCTTGGAATGCTGGTCCGTGAAATAGGGATAAATCACCATTTTGATAGAATTCTTTACCAGTGCTAGTGACTATATGATCTTCTCTAAGATCCATTGCTTCATAAATGGGGGCTTCTGGCAGATTTTTTACCAGTTTAATTAGAGAACTAAAGTGATAATGAGTTTTTCCTTCAGGGGTTTTGCTCAATATTTTGGTTTGAAATTCTACAAAATCACCATCAACTTTGGCAACTTCTTGGATTTCTAAAATATGTTCCTCAGCCAAAGTAGAATTAAAGGTAATTCCTTTTAAAACTTTGAAGTCTTGACAACTAAAATATCTATAACCTGGATAAATTTCTTCACAGCCATTAACCATCCATGATTTGGCACAGGTAGCTGGTAAGACTGGTGAACCTGCTATTGTATGATCATGTAAAAATGGATTTTCTGCTAATGTCATTCGTCTGCGAATGCGATAGCTGCGAAGTTCTGAACCTAAAGGACTAGGTGATAGTTTCATCGGACTACCAATGACAACTTGTGTATGATCTTGATAGGCTGGATGTAGTTCATTAACTAACATTTGTGTACCAACTTCCACAGGAATAATATCAATTCCTCTTTCTGCAAATGCTTTTTTTAATTGTGGTGTTACCATCCCACTATCCCACCCTCCCCAATTAATTGCGACTACATGACAATTAGGGTGATGTTGTTTGATTAAATGCGCCGATTTATTCAGAATTTCATTGGCTATAGCATAATCAGTTTGACCAATATTTCCATAAAAACCACTCACGGAAGAAAACAATACTAAATGTTCTAATTGTTGGGAATTAATACAACTGAGCAGATTTTCTAAACCCTGAACTTTAGCTGTATAAACTTTCTCAAAATCATCTTCTGTCTTTTTTTCAATTAATTTATCTGCTAAGTTACCGGCACCGTGAATAATTCCGGTAATTTGACCTACTTTCTGAGAAATTTCTTGCAATTTTACTTTCAAATTTACAGTGTCAGTCACATCAACACTAATATATTCAGCCGTTCCTCCTGTAGCTGCAATAGCCGCTAATGTCTTCTTAATTTCTCGACTAGAATTAATTTGATTAAATATCTTTTGTACCATCATGGGAGTTGGTTTTTCACCCTGAGAAATCAAATTTTCCATAATGCGCTTTTTCAAGGCAGAATCTTCCAAACAATCCCGCGCATATTCTGGTTCTGTAGTGATTTCTGAACGACCTAAAAGAATAAATTTACAACGTTTTTGTTGAGCTAATTTAACAGTACATTGAGCAGTGATTCCCTTTGCTCCACCACTGACAACAAAAACAGAAGATGGAGTAATTTCAACAATTGCAGTCATAAATCCTCACGTAAAAAATCAAATCAAAATATCAAACTCTTACTTTGTGCGACTCTGGGTGAAAAAAGTCATCTCATGGTGGGCAATGCCCACCCTACAAATTATTCAGCCTTAGCAACCAGTGTTACTCGTCCTTGATTACCATAACCAACTTCGCCAATATAGCGATTAGAATCGTGTAATTCAGCGACAATATATTGAGCAGATTCCTGATGATCTAAAGTGGGCTTTAGGTCAATTGCTCTAAAAAATACCTGTGGCCATTCCCACCGCAAACTCTTTGTTAAACCAAATAAACCGGCAGCAATTGCACTGAAATTAGTTTCATGTCCTAACCCAAATTTACCATCAAGATGAGCGACTGTGCAGAAGCTTGTTCTTCCTGCTAATGATGCTGCATTATTCAAAGTTACTTTCAAATGTTTTGCCATTAAAAACACTTGTTTAATAATTGCTTTTTCTGCTTCTGGATAGGAAATATGACCAGGTTTTTCAGGTTGAAATTGAGGATGTAGGTGAATAAATGCCCCAATTGATCCATGTTTAGTAATCACACTTTGCAATAATAATTGCAGATGTTGTTCACTCATGTTTGCCAATGTAATGCGAGTAACACCTGCTGGTAATGGTAATTGTGTAGGAATTAAGGATTGGGGGAAACTCAAAACTACAATTTTCCAACTTTGTGCTACTAGTGCATCAACTAATTTTGTGGTAGTTAAAGAACCATCGTCCGTAATTAAACCAATGTGTCCTGCTGGTAGTTGTGCTTCCAAAAAATCTGGTCTGGGTAAGGTTCTTAGTTGAACTGGACGACGGGGAAGATTAGGGTCTACCATAGGTGGTGGGGTTAAATCCACTGTTATAGTGGACTCCACCCCCGCGCAGCGATTAAGGGGAGTTACCGGGTTAATATCAAACTGCGGCTTTTTTTTTTCACCTCCCACCAGTGATTGGAGGTAGTTAACGATTTGCCCAATTGTCCGTAAATCTCCCAGTTCTTCTATATTAGGTTTGGGTAAATTCGGATATGCTTCCTGCATTGCCCCTAGTATTTCTACTCGTTTAATGGAATCTATACCTAAATCGGCTTCCATGTCCATATCCAGTTCCAACATTTCCACCGGATAACCCGTTTTTTCGCTGGTAATGTTTAACAGAGTTTGGGCTAAATCAGCATATTCGTTACTGTTTTCGTCAGGTTGAGAACTGGGAATTGAAAATTGGGGAATAATAATTGGTTCTGCTGCTAATTCCTCTATTATCTCTGTGGGAATTTGAGGAATAATAATTGATTCGGCTGGGATTTCTGTTGTTAATGGATTCTGTTTTTGCAGATATTCGACAACTTGACCAATGGTGCGCTTTTCTGCTAGTTCTTCAAGGTTTGGTTTGGGCAAATTAGGATATAATTCTTGCAATCCTCCTAAAATTTCTACTTTTTTAATAGAGTCAATTCCTAAGTCTGCTTCCATATCCATATCGAGTTCTAACATTTCGATAGGATAACCTGTTTTTTCGCTGGTTATAGTTAATAAATTGTTGGCTAAATCATCTAGATTAATGTTATTAACTACGGGTACAGTTTCAGGAATTAATGCAATTGGTTCAGGTTCAGATTCAATTATCTCGTTAATTACAGGTTCGATAACTTTATTGACAGTTGAAATAGGTATTTCTAATTCAACTTTTGGCTCAACTTTTGACTCAATTACTGGTACTGGTTGGGGGGGAATAATAGTAACATTAGCAGCAACAGGTGCTTCTTCAGGGGTAGATAGGGGAATAAAAGCCGCCGTTTCTTGAGTTTGAGAAATCAGTTGAGAATATTCTTCTTGAATGAGTTGGAAAAAGTGTTTGGTATATTCTATTTGTTCCCGCAAATACTGTTCATGAATGCGGAGGGTTTCACCTTGTTGAGAATGAAACTGCATCATACTGCGTTCTAAGCTTTCCATGATTACCTGCTTAATTTGAGCAGCTTCAGCAGAAGATCTAACATTAGCAAATAATTTATTTTGCTGCTGCATTAATTGAAAGAATGTTTTGGTGTATTCTATTTGATGGTTAAGATATGTGCTGTGAACTTCTAAATTCTCGCTTTGGTTATATTGAAACTGGCTGAGAAGTTGTTCCAAACTGGTGAGAATTTGTTGGCAATTTACAAGTTGATCTGGTGTTTGCATTTTATCTCTAGATTGCTGTGCGAACAATTCTGCAATGGATCTTTTCTCTGGTTCTTTAATGAGAGTTGCAGTATTCATCTGTGGTTGTAACTGAGTTGCCATGACAGGTTGTTTTTTATGTCCATTACCGTTGCCGTTATGTCCATTCGTTGAAGGAATTTTGATAATTTCTGAATTATCAATTTCTAGACTTTTCAATTCTGGAATTTCTGGACTTTTAACCTCCTGAACTCCTGAAATTTTATCTCCATTCTGCAAGCTTTCAATAAAGGCATTTTTGGTTTTATCGGAAATGTAGTTAATGCCAGTTAATTTGACATTAAGAGTCTTTTTAGCCGCAATAGTAGGTAATACGGGAGGAAGTTGATAAGGGTCAAGATTGCCGAGATTCATGCCGATAACGCGCAACTCAACTACAGCTTCTCGCAAGGAGCGATCGCTATTTTTTTGTGGACTAGGATTCAGAGATATAGTAATATGAGGACGATCTCCTAATATCTCTTTCACCAAATTACTTAAAACTCGTTTTGGTCCAAATTCTACAAAGCAATAACCACCGGCACCATAGATATTTTCAATTTCTTGTTTAAACAGCACTGAACTAGCCAAATGGCTTTCCAAATTCTTTTGAATTGCTGTGGCATCTTGGGGATAATGTTTACCAGTGACATTACTAAAAACGGGAATTTGCGGATTTTTAAAAGTTACTGATTTAGTAGCAATAGCAAAGGATTTTTGTGCGAATGCTATTAATGGAGTATGAAAAGCCGCAGACACAGGTAATAAAACCGCACCATATCCCAATTTTTGGCAAGCATGATGAATTTTATCAATTTCTAACTTTGGACCTGCTAAAACAATTTGGGTGGGAGAATTGAAATTAGCAATACTCACTTTAGGAAATTGCTTCAGTAGCGGTTCAATTTTGCTGATATCTTCCTTCACCGCTAACATACTACCAGGGTCATGATCTGGGTCCTTTGGTGCGGCCATGGCTTGTCCTCTAGACTTCACCAAGAACAAATAATCAGCCTCACTCAATACTCCAGCAGCCCACAAAGCCGTTAATTCACCAAAACTATGGCCTGCGGTGAAATCTGCTTTAAAGCCAGCTTGCTGCAAAATTCCATACAACCCGGCACTGAATACACCAATGGCAGGTTGGGCATATTCGGTTCTTTGTAAAGCTGCAATTTGCGCTTTTTTCTCAGTTTCATCAAAGGTAGAATGAGGAAAAACAACTTCAGAAATCGGTTGCAAATTACTTTGTTTTAACAAATTATCCATCTTGCCATATAACTGCCGCAAGCTGGGGAAATTCATTACCGCTTCTCTTCCCATTTCCAAATATTGAGAACCTTGTCCAGAGAATAAAGCGACAACTTTTCCAGACAATTCCATACCAGAGGAACGGTAATAAATACCTTGAGGATGTTCCCAAGATGTTGCGTCAGGCTTATTTTTTAGTAACTCAATACTAATTTGCAGCAACTTACAAGCTTCTTGTAAATTCTCGGCTATAAACCCAATTCTTACCGCTGTTTTGGGAATAGTTAGCGATTGACACTCTTGCAATAATTGAGAATAATATCTTTCTCCATCATTAGCTTGCAAATTATTAAAAGTTGCCTCTAACTTACTAATTAATTCAGCTTGACTAGCACCAAATAATAGCATTTCACTAGAGTTATTATGTAAACGATAGGCATTTCGTTGTTCTGGTTCATACTCTTCTAAAACAACATGATAATTTGTGCCGCCAAAACCGAAAGAACTCACCCCTGCACGTCTGGGAGTTTCACCTTCTGCCTTAATCCAGGGTCTAGTTTGAGTATTTAGATAAAAGGAGGAATTTTCAATATCTAATTTCGGATTTGGTTCATTAATATTGATTGTCGCTGGTAATATTTTGTGATGCAATGCTAGGGCAGTTTTAATTAAACTAGCTGCACCTGCGGCGGCTTTTGTATGTCCAATTTGCGATTTTACACTTCCTAAAGCAATGTGTTGTTTTTGGGTATCATGCTTCCCAAAATAATCTTTTAAAGAACCAAATTCCGTAGGATCTCCAGCCATTGTTCCCGTACCATGGGCTTCCATTAAACCCACAGTTGCTGGAGAAAAACCAGCATCATCATAAGCCCGTTCTAAAGCCTTAACTTGTCCTTCTTTTCTAGGGGCATAAATACTCTTATAGCGACCATCGCTAGAAGTACCAATTCCCTTAATTACCGCATAGATTTTATCGCCATCTTTTTGGGCATCTTCTAAGCGTTTTAAGAGAATCATGCCAATACCTTCACCTAACATCATTCCGTCAGATTTAGCATCAAATGGTTTAACATTATCGCTAGGACTAACAGCCGGAGTTTTGCTAAAAGAAATGTAGGCCATGATGGTATTATCGGTGTCTACTCCACCCGTTAACATCATATCGCTACGATGTTCAACTAATTCACTAATGGCCATTTTTAATGCCCCGAAAGAACTAGCACAAGCAGCATCAACTACACAATTTGTACCGCCAAAATTAAATCGGTTAGCAATTCTTCCAGCCACAACATTTGCTAACATTCCAGGGAAAGCATTTTCATCCCATTTGACATAGGCAGATTTGATTTTATCAACGATTTTCTTAGTATCTTCGTCAGATAAACCACTGCTTTTGAGAACTTTTTCCCAAATTGGATATTCTAATCTAGCAGCTAAGGGCATTGCTAATTGTTTGCCCATTGCTACACCTAAAATAACTCCAATATTCTCGCGGTTAAATTCACGAGAATCACCATAACCTGCATCTTCCATTGCTTCTTTTGCAACTACTAAACTTAATAGTTGAGAAACATCTGTAACTTCTAAAATGCTGGGGGGAATGCCAAATTCCATGGGGTTAAAATCAACTTCGGGAATGAAACCACCACGTTTACAATAGGTTTTATCTTCTGGTGTTCTTGGATTAGGATCATAGTAATCTTCCACACTCCAATGACTTGAAGGAACATCAGTGATACAGTCAGCTTTATTAACAATATTTTGCCAGTAATCTCTTAAATTTCTCGCTTGAGGCATTAAAGAAGCCATACCAATAATAGCTATTGGATTTGCTTGTAGTTTTCTGTTAATTTCTTTATTTGACATGGAATTTTCTGATAATGTGCCGTTATTCATGTTCATTTTTTTTTCCTTTATAAACCTAAGTAAAGCCTGTTCACAACTATTAATTTCGGCTTCTAATTCCGTCAAGGAAGTATTTATTGTGTCTATCTTTTTTGGGGGGTAAGACATCATGGCATAGACTAATCTTGAGTACCGTAAATTGTGCAGCACAATACGCTATTAACAGGTATTTATTCTATCTATATTAGTGCATTTATCCCAGGTAAGTTTAAAGGCTTGACTTGAGATTAATACTACAGAATATATACGCCATTTTTTTGCGACTGTTGGATTTTTGAACCAGTTTTAGAACCTTTTGTTCATGAATAAATACTAGACAATACTGGATTTTTGATATTGAGAAAGTGAAGATAGAAAATCCCCGACTTCTTTATTTAATCCTGTGAATAAATTATGATTTCTTACCAGAAGTATGAGACCTGAATGCTATGCTGACTCCTTAAATTACAGGTATGAAAACAGAAGGGCTTCTATTTCTTAATCATTGAATGTTTTACCCAGTTGATAATCACATTCTGTATATTGATAAATGCCTTGACCAGTTTTTAAAGTCCAGGATAACCTATTTTAGATGATTAGACTCATAAAAGCTGCCAAAATCGTTACAAAAATAATCAGCACTCTGTGGCAAATTCTCTAAATAGTGAAAAAATACTTAAACAGTTTTTTAAGAATCTAGCAGTTTGTAACTTGGAGAAATACAAAACCCCGATTTATTAAGGAATAGGTTTTGTTTCTTTAGGTAATTCTGCTCTAAAAAACTGAATGAATTTTAGTATTTATTCTGTTTCTTGACATCAAATCAACAGTTTATTTTTCATCTATAAATGTTGAATTAATAAAAAGACTAACATAGTTTAGAGAAAATGAATAGTTCATTTTTGCTAATTTTTGGAGAAAAATATTTATTAATTTACCTCCTTGTACATACAAATTAATTACTTGAGTATAATTGAAAACCGCATTTTTGATAACAAATTCTTGGTAATTACGGTTTTAACATCAATGTTTTCTTGATAATTCAAGAATTATATCTAAATTGTTTCATAAGTAACTAATCCATAAATATACAAGGGAAATATTTGAACATATCCGGGTTTTTTTGAGCAAACTATCATAATTAATCTCTAATTTTTGATGAATTTATAAGATAACTCACCTTTTATAGACAATTGGTTATTTATAAACCAAAGATTAATTTTTGTCTTTGATCATGTCAATAATTGATAACAATACCAGATCAATAAGTTCTAACATTAAATAGGAAAATTCTGCATATATTTAGTAAAGTTTGCTAAAATAAATACAAATTTTTCTATTAATTTATGATTAATCAAAGATTTTGATGAAAACAAAGAAATTTAGTTGACAATATCAAATTTATTTGAGATACTTGCAGGTAAGTTTATTCATTTCTCTAAGTTATGAGCATCATTAATGCTTAGGAATTGAAGATTTTTATTTCTGATCAGGACTATCGTATTTTAGGTTACTTAATTAAATGCCCATCCAAGATAAAATTGATAGCATAACGTGGCATTAATCATCAATTATTTGCAGTAAAATCTACCTTGATTCTAGGTTAATTTGGGTATTTATAACAGCGAGAAATGCTGACAACAATTCATACATAAATAATTAGACATATCGCCTCTATAAAGGCAACAGAGGATAAGTCTATAACCATTACGAGTATTTTCTGAAATAACACCATGGGAATAAAAATATGGCACTAAATAAACCAAGCCAATTATTCAAATTGACTGCGCTAAAGTGGAAAATAATTTTGGCAACTTCTCTAACTTTAGCTACGGGGTTAGTATCTTTATATATTTTCTATCAATTGAAGATCAATTCTCAGATTCTATCTCCTGCGGTGACAACAACTAGTAAATCTCAACCTACTCCTATTAAAATTGCTGTAACTGCATTAGGAAGGTTACAACCAAAAGATAAAATTACTTATTTATCTGCCCCTAATTCTATCAATGGTGTCAGAGTAGAAAAACTGTTGATTAAGGAAGGGGATAATGTAAAAAAAGGACAAGTATTAGCTTATCTAGAAAACTATGCTCGTTCCCAAGCAGCCATACAACAAGCATTTGATAAATTGTTAATTGCTAGAGCTAAACTAGCACAGGTAAAAGCTGGAGCAAAAACTGGAGATATTAATGCTCAAAAAGCCACAATTACTCGGTTAAATTCCCAATTACAAGGAGATATTGCCGCGCAAGTAGCAACAATTAATCGCATTCGGGCTGAAGTTGAAAATGCTCAAAAAGAGAGTAATCGCTATCAGCAATTATTTAAAGATGGTGCTATTTCTGCTTCCATTGTTGATAGTAAAAATTTAACCCTAAAAACTACACAACAGCAGCTAAAAGAGGCTCAGGCTACTCTTAAAAGAACTGAAAATACACTTGAAGATCAACTCAAAGAAGCAAAATCTAAACTTAATAGCATTAAAGAAGTTAGGCCTGTAGATGTAGAATTAGCAGAAAGTGAAGTTAAAAGTGCAGAAACAGCAATTAAACAAGCGAAAGCCGATCATGATTTAACTTACATTTCTTCCACTATAGATGGGACAATTTTACGAATTAATGCTAGAAATGGAGAAATAATTTCTACTGCTGGCTTTACAGAAATTGGTAATACATCACAAATGCAAGTCTTAGCAGAAGTCTATCAAACGGATATTCAAAATATTCGAGTTGGTCAAAAAGCTAAGATCACTAGCACTACATTTCCTGGTGCATTACAGGGAACTGTACGAGAAATTGGCTGGCAAGTTAATCAACAAGGTATCTTTAGTATTAATCCCAATTCTGACGCAGACCGGAGAGTAATTGAGGTCAAAATATCTATTGATAATCCCGCAGATAGTCAAAAGATATCTCGCTTAACTAACTTACAAGTTGACGTTGCCATCCAAATTTAGTTATTAATTACTATTTATTTGTTATTTGTTATTTTCCGCAAATAACAAATATTAACTAATAACTAACAACTAATAACTAACAACTAATATGAATATCAAAATTCCTTTAGCGTGGCTACAGCTTGTCCAGCAGAAACTTCGCTTTGTGATAGCTGTAGCCGGAATTGGCTTTATTGTGCTGCTAATGTTTATCCAGCTAGGTTTTCAAGATGCACTATATTCTAGTGCAACAGCATTACATCAACGATTGAACGGTGATTTGTTTTTAGTTAGTTCTCAATATAAATCTTTGACAGCAATTCAAAGTTTTTCTCGCACTCGATTATATCAAACACTAGGATTTGATGGTGTTGATTCTGTTAGTTCAATTTATTTGCAATTTGCGAAATTAAAAAATCCCATTAGTGGTGAGAAATATTCAATTTATGTCATTGGTTTTGATCCTGGAAAATCCGTGCTAGATATTCCAGAAGTTGAGCAAAATTTAGATAAACTCAAAATTCCTGATGTCATGTTATTTGACAAAGATGCCCGTTCAGAATTTGGACCAATAGCAGAACTATTTAATCAGGGAAATATTCAACAACCAATTGAAATCTTTCCTTTCGATGCAATTAAGGGCTATCGGGTGCGAGTTGGGGGTTTATTCGGTTTAGGACCGTCCTTTGGTGTTGATGGTAATTTAATTGTTAGTGATTCAACTTTTTTAAGAATTAATCCTAATAGTCGTCCAGTGGAAAAAATAGATATGGGAGTGATTAAACTCAAGTCCGGTGCTGATATAAAACGAGTTTTAAATAGTTTAAAGAACAAGCTCCCACAGGATGTAAAAATATTCACTCGTCAAGAATTTATTGATTTTGAGAAACAATATTGGTCTGTAAGAACTCCTATTGGTTTTATTCTGAACTTAATGCTGATTATGGCTTCTGTTGTTGGTGTAGTAATTGTTTACCAAATTTTGTATAGCAACATTGCCACTCAATTTATTGCCTATGCAACTCTAAAAGCTATTGGTTATGCTAATGGATATTTATTAAATGTTGTTTTTCAACAAGCATTAATCTTAGCATTGTTAGGTTATATTCCTGGCTTTATTGTTTCCATTGGTTTATATGATTTTGCCATGAAAGCAACTAAATTACCTATCATGATGACAAGTAATAATGCCTTACTTGTCTTAGTATCTACAGTCTTAATTTGTATCACATCTGGAGCATTAGCTATTAATAAACTCCGTTCTGCTGATCCGGCTGATAGTTTTTAGGGATTTATTGTTCTGTAAATTCAGCAAATTTTACTCAATATTCTCTAAATTAGAACTAACCAAAGATAGAAGTTTAATGTTATTAGCAACAGTAAAATTTTCTTGTCAGTGCAACAGTTCTTAATTGTGGTTTGCCCCAATTATGAAATAAGATTGTATTGCTTATTCAACCTTATCACTACTACAAAACACTTATCTATATTTCAACATGAACTTGCAAAACAAAACTCTCCTGATTACCGGAATTGACGAATTTATTGGTTTACGTGCAGCCGAATTAGCCATAGGTCAAGGGATGAAAGTTAGAGCTATACAAAGTTCCCAAATTAAAGATAAAACAGCGCAAAATTTAGGTATTGAAGTTCTAGTTGGTAATATCACTGATCCTGGAATTTGCTCAAAAGCTTGTCAAGGAATAGATATAGTTTTACATACTGCTCAAATTGCCGAAGAAGCTGGAGACATTAAGCATTTTCGAGAAATAAATGTTAATGGTACTATTAATATCGCCAAAGCTGCTAAACAAGCAGGTGTAAAAACATTTGTCCATCTTTCTAGCACTTTAGTATATGGGTTTGATTACCCTGAGAAAGTTACAGAATTAGGTGTACTTTCCGGTGAAAATAATCCTTATTGTCAGACAAAAATTGAAGCTGAAATCGAAGTTTTAAAACTGAACAATGCCCCTGAATTTGGAGTAATTGTAATTCGGGCTGGTGATGTCTATGGACCGGGAAGTATTCCTTGGATTGTCCGGCCAATTCAGATGATGCGACAAAAATTATTTGCCTATGCTAATGATGGTAAAGGTGTGATGAATCATCTATATGTAGATAACTTAATTGATGCTATCTTTTTAGCCATAGAAAAATCAGCCTATGGGGAAATTTTTAACATTACTGATGGTCAAGAAACTTCCTGGAAAGATTATTTTATTCATCTCGCTTCACTGGAAGGTTTACCAGCGCCAATGTCTTTACCTAAAGAGGAAATGAAGTTATTTTTGCGTGTGCGTCTTCAGGGACAAAAACTATTTCGTAAAAAAGCTGATATTCTCCCGGAATCAGTTGATTTTATGAGTCGTCCTTATGCCTATTCTATTGCAAAGGCACAAAATATTTTAAATTATCAAGCTAAAGTTGATTTAGCAGAAGGAATGGGTCGTACTCGTGAATGGTTGCAAAAAACTGACATTCAAAAACTGATGAAATAGATAAAATTCTCCAAGGGTAAATTTTCACAATTAGGAAGTTTTGACTAATGTTTAAAATTGTAAACCTGTTCATTGCCACTTTGCTAACTATTAGCTTCAACGAAATAGCTCAGGCTGAATCAACAACATCATTAACTGTAGTTGTTAATGGTATTCGTAATCAAACTGGGGAAATTTGCATGAGAGTTTATAACTCTGAAAAAGGATTTCCAAATAATGCTAAAAGTGAAGTTAAAAGTGGTTGTACTAAAATTACTGGAAATTCTATTAAACAGGTATTTTCTGGGTTAAAACCTGGTAATTATGCTGTGGCTGTAGTTGATGATCAAAATGGCGATCGCCAACTCAATAAAGACTTTTTCGGCATTCCTGAAGAGGGTTTTGGTATTTCTAGAAATCCCATTGTTTCTATCAGCACTGGCACACCTAAGTTCAGAAATGCCAGTTTTAAAGTTGATCAGAATACTACAATTAATATTTTTTTGAAGTATTCTCTTGATCCTTAATTTGGAATTTAATACGGTTTAGTTAAGTCTAAAATTCTATTCTTAACTGAACTGTATTGATTGATAATTTCCAATCGGGAGTTAGATATATATTCTAACTTTTTTCCGTGACTTCTAAGTTATATCTGAGACTATAGAGATAATGCCAGATTTGATGATATTTCTATCTAAGTCTTTGTTGGGTTGGCTGGTAATTCAGAGTTGTTTAACGTTAATATTTTTATGGTATTTACGTTCATATAAACCACAATCATTACCAGATGAAAAATTACCAAAAACGGCAGTAATTCTTTGTTTACGAGGTGCTGATCCATTTTTACATAATTGTTTGCGATCGCTCTTACAACAAAATTACCCAAAATATGATCTAAAATTGATCATTGATAGTCAAGAAGATCCAGCTTTTAAAATTGTCACTGAAACAATCAATGAACTAGGTTCAACTAATGTTCAAATTAGCATTTTAAGAGCAGTTCGTCATAATTGTAGTCTTAAATGTAGTTCTCTAATACAAGCTGTTTCTGACTTAGATAACGCTTATCCAGTCATCGCTTTTATTGATGCTGATACTGTAGTTCATCCTAATTGGTTACGAGAATTAGTTACTCCTCTTCTTGATGAAAAAGTTGGTCTAACAACAGGAAACCGTTGGTATGTTCCCACTGGTAATTATTGGGGTTCATTAGTTCGCTACTCCGGTAATGTTTCTACAGTTGTGCAAATGTTTCTCTTTCAAATTCCTTGGGGTGGAACTTTAGCTATCAAAACAGAAGTCTTAAACCGCATCAAACTTTTGGATAAGTGGGGAGAAGTTTTAACAGATGATATGCTTCTGCATAAACTTATCAAACAACAAAAGTTACAAATTAAGTTTATCCCTTCTTTATTAATGCTAAATCAGGAAGAAAGTAGTTTAAGTAACTTACTAGAATCATTAAAACGATTAATAATTAGTTCTAAACTTTATCACCCTGGTTGGTTAGCCATAATTAGTGAAGCATATTCTAGTATTCTCGTACCAAATCTAGTCATTATCATCATTTTCTATCTCTTGCTTCAGTCTCAATGGTACGCTGGATTTTTATTATTTTTCTCTTACATTTCCTATACCATTGGTTTAGTTTTACTCATGCTATTGATGGAAGTATCAATACATCATATCCTGCATAATCAAGGTAGAAAAATACCCAAATTATCGCCTTTAATTATCCTCAAAATGTTAATGTCTATCCCTTTAACACAGTGGATTTATGGTTTAATAATACTATCTTCTTTGTGGACATCAAGTATTACTTGGCGGGGAATTACTTATCGAATCCAAGGACGTGAAAATATTCGGTTAATTGAATACCGTCCTTACCAATGGTTAGATCAACCAATTGATCCAAAAGCCTCTCTCTAGAGAATGGGTAAAATTTTAGATTTTTTATTTTCGCTTCAATATCTAAAATCCCCCAATCCAATAATTATTGGAAAGCATCAGTAATATATTTTATCAGGAAAAATTACCTCATGATCATGAACAAGAAACCCCTTAGAATCGCCTTATTTACAGGATTATACGCTCCATTTTTAACAGGAGTTTCTGTTGCTGTACACCAGCGAGTTCACTGGTTATTAAAACAAGGGCATGAAGTTTTTTTAATTCACCCAGAAATTAATGATCAATACCCTCCACAAGTTGGTAAACGTCCCATGTCAGGAATTGAAGAACTAGAAACATTTATTAATTTTTCTGCTTATTCATTTCCCACAGAACCACTGATTTTTTATAAATCTTTACCCCAACCATTAAGTCATCGTCATTGGAGTGATACAAAATTACTCACTCACTTTCAACCTGATATTATTATTGTCGAAGAAGCCCCACAAATGAGAGGTTTATATTCTGGTTTTTTACAAGGTTATGGCCGTTCTGTGGGAGTAGAATATGCCAGAAAAACAAACACACCTATTGTTTCAGTTTTCCACACAGATATCATTGCCTATATTCAATATTATTTCGGTAATACAGTCTTTAATTTAGTGCGTCCTTTTCTGCCAATCTTGGTTAAACAATTTAGTGAAACTTATGATTTAAGTTTATTTTCTTCCCGTGAACAACTGGCTAAATACCAAAAATTAAAAGCTCAACGCGCCGAATATCTTCCCTATCAAGGAATTGATTGCCAAAAATTTCATCCCCGCAATATTTCTTATGATCCAATTCCTGATGATCAACGTCCAACTATTTTATTTGTAGGGCGTATTACTCCAGAAAAAAATGTTAATCAACTTTTAGATATTTATCCTCTCATTGCTGCTAAAATTCCTGATGTTCATCTAGTAATTGTTGGTAGCGGTCCTTTGGATGCAGAAATTCGTCGTCGCGCTCAAAATTTCCCCCATGGTGTCACTATTTGGGGTGAATCTCATGGTAAGGAACTTTTAGGTTGGTTTGCAAAAGCAGATATATTTGTTAACCCTTCTATCACCGAAAATTTCTGCACGACAACTAACGAAGCTTTAGCTTCTGGAACACCTGTAGTGGCTGTTGTCGCCCCTTCAACTGCTGAACAGGTTATTTCTGGGGTTAATGGTTTTCTAGCAGCACCCAATGACCCTAGAGATTTCGCCCAAAAAGTAATTACAATTCTCGAAAATCCTGACCTCAAAGACCAATTAACCGCACAAGCACGTCCTTCCATTCTGGAATTTGATTGGTCAGCTTGTACCCAAAAGTTTGAAAATAAGCTTTATGAATTAGTGAATATCCGCCGAGAGGTAGATATCTAAATCAACCTCAAAAAAACGCCAATTTGGCTACTGAAATAGAAATACCTCTGCTAGACTGTTTAAGTAGTTGACCTGTGGGCTTTTAGGTTCTTAGCTTGAGATATTAATCAATCTATCTTGTGATCATTCTCAAGATTGCCTACTTCAATTGATCACAAGATTTGTATTATCCTCAATCTTACCTAAAACTCTTTATACCCCAGAAGTTCCCACTTCTGGGGTTTTTGTTATTTTGGTCATTAGTTATTGGTTATTATCATAGGAATAAAAAATCTCAGACAAAACTATCTTAATTATGTCCGCAATTTCTTCGATTTTTTATTGTTAATTAAGCGAGAACTATGTACCTGTAACAATAATTATCAATAAATTCCTTTTTTTCGAGACATAAATACATTAATTATGTCCTAACTATTAGATTGAACCACTTGATTATCTAAAATTAATTAGTAAAAATATAAATAAGTCTAACATCTTGTAGGCTCTCTTGGTGACAACTTAACCTTATCCAATGTCCAAAGTCCGCTCAGTCGGACTTTTTTATTTATCTGGATATCCTCTACATTCTTGTGTCATTTTTTAACTTCTCAATTTGTTTAGTAAAGTATAATTCCTGGTATTTAAGTTGTTGGGCTATTTCTAATCCTTTCTCAAATGCTGTTAATGCTTTTGCGTATTCTCGCTGTTCTAAATATATGTCACCAATTTGATCATAAGCCAACATTAAACCATAAAAATTGTTAGCTAATGTTTCTGTTTCAATCAGAATTAAGCTAGTTTCTAAAGCTGCGGTGATTTGTTTTTGTGAACGGTAAAAAGCAATTAATTTATTTAATGCTTCTCCAGCCCTAGCGTACTGTTCTAATTTCCATGCAATAGTATAAGCTTCTTGATAATTATCAAAAGCCTTTTGCCTGAAATTAGGGTTTTCTTTAGCTAGAAATTCATAATTTGCAGCTATGGCTAATTTCAAAGTTGGAATTTGAGTTAAATTCTGTTCATTAGTGGAAATTTCTACTAATTTATTCAATATATCTATTGCTGCTTGGTTTTGTTTTCCTTGAGTGTAGATATAGGCTAACTGTTTTAAATATTCTAATTCATTAGTTTTATCACCCTGATTAATTGCCAAACTTAATAACTTTTGGTAAACATTAGCAGCTTGTGTATAATCAAACCAACTTAAATGTAATTCACCAATATTCTTTAAAGTGTCTATTTCTGCTAATGAATCTTTTTGCTCTTTTACTAATATTAAAACTTGTTGATATGCCGATATTCCTAATTTATAAAGACGAAGTTTTTGATAAGCATTACCAAGAGATTTCCACAATTGTAAATCTGTGCTTTTTTGTTTGACCATATCGCTTTGAATTACTTGCAACCGCTGACTAATATATTGCACCTCTTCCCTTTCATTTTCATTAACAGCGATTTCTCCTACCCGTGATAAGGCTTCCACTTCGGCAAATGTACCTAAAAATCGTCTTAACCTTAATTCACGGTTCCAAATCTCAAAGGCTTTCTTCTTATCTTCTCCTTGTACTATTGTCCGCGCTTCTTGATTTAACTTATCTAAATCTATCTTCAAGTTTTGTAATTCCACTGGTGTTAATTCCCGTTTATTTGTCAAATTCGGTAACAACGGGTCCGGTATAGTTCTTTCTAGAGGACTAGGAGGAAATTTATCTAAATTTTCAACTTTCTTATCCCTTGCTAGTGTGCCAAGAATACACAAATGCCAGATAATAATAGTGGTAATGATCAAAATAAAACGTTGTAACATACTAAATTTATCTCTCTTGTATTAATTTAAGTCTAGTATTACTGATGTTACCAATTAATGATTAATTCAGTACAAGTCTATACCCTTTTTCTATTTTAAGAGTTCCCTTCCCACACAAATAAATTCAGGAATCAAGCAAGATTCCTATAGATTACAGGCAAATGCCACGTTTTACAACTATTCTGACTCGGTGACTCTTGACTCCTGATTCCTTTTTTTATTAGCATGATTAAAATAATTCCTGCCATTAGTGTCAAAAACTTTAGTTTTTACTACGACAACCAAAAAATTATTGACAATATATCCATGGATATTCCGCAAAATAAAATCATTGCCATTATTGGACCTAGTGGTTGTGGTAAGTCTACATTTTTAAAATCTCTTAATCGCATGAGTGACTTAGAGGGAGAAGTTCAAACCGAAGGAAGAATAGAATTTTTTGGGCAAAATATTTACGAACGACGAATTAATCTCAGTCGTCTCCGTCGTCAAATTACTACAATCTACTCTACCCCTAATCTTTTCCCTATTAGCATTTATGATAATATTGCTTACGGTGTAAAATTAACAGGATGGCAACCAAAACAAGAATTAGATGATATTGTTGAGTTAGCTCTCAAAGCTGCTGATATTTGGGAAGAAGTCAAAAATAAGCTCCATAAATCTGCTTTAGAACTAGGTTATGGACAACAACAACGTCTGTGTATTGCTCGCGCTTTAGCCGTCAAACCCCAAGTTATTCTCATGGATGAACTTTGCGTTAGACTTGATACCATCAATACCATGAAAATTGAAGAACTAATTGAGTGTTTACGTTCTAAACTGACAATTATATTTATCTCTCATAATATGCAGCAAGTCTCTCGCCTCGCAGATTTTACAGCCCTGTTTCAATACAATAAAAATCATGTTGGACAATTAAGAGATTTTGCACCGACTAAAAAAATCTTAACTCAATATATAGATTATCGAGTCCATGATTATGTTGCCAGCTATTCAAGGTAATACGGCGGTTTCTAATTATATGAGGTAAATTGTAGCCCGCTCTCATCTCACCACCCCATCTCACCCCCGCAATGGGGGGAAGAAAAGGATAAACTTTTGATATTGGGGGGTTGGTGTGCATTCATCCTCTAAGAGGATGTTTCTAAAGTCTAAATTAATACCTAACCCGGCGATTAGAAAGATGCTTCCAGCACGCTACCGGAACGCGTCTACATAGACAAAACCCACCTTCATGGGTTAGGAACCTTAATTTTGTGTTAGTCCACGCACCATCTAGAATTAGTTTGTATAGTAGCGTTAGCCTTTGGCGTGCCTAAGCCATATTATATTCGCCCAATACTTTTAAAACATCCTCTAAGAAGCTAAAAATGAACGCAGCAAGAAAAAACTGGCAATAGATTTAGCATCTACAGATTCTCCCGCCAAAATGGCTTTTTCTAATTCTTGAGGAGTGAGTAATACAATTTCAATATCTTCATCTTCATCTTTTTCTGGTGGTGTTTCCAGCTTTTCTAAATCTCTAGCGATAAAAGCATAGATGATTTCATCGGAATAACCAGGAGCAAGAAAAAACTCTCCCAGTTTATCCCACTGATGAGCATGATAGCCAGTTTCTTCTTCAATTTCCCTTTTAACAGTTTCTAAAGGACTTTCATTGGGTTCCACAGTACCAGCAGGAAATTCTAACAATCTTCCCTGCACTGCAAACCGATATTGACGCACAAGTACAAGCTTACCATCTGCGGTTATGGGTATAGCCAAAGCACCGCCAGGATGACGAACACATTCCCATTCTCCTTCTGATTTGTTCGGTAAACGCAAGCGATTAACTTCAAAGTTAAATTTGCGCCCTTTATAAAATAAGCGTTGCTTCAGTAACTGTGGTAATTCTCTACCTAATGGCATAGTCAAATTCTATCAGTTGTTAATACAAAGAACTTATACAAGGCTTTGTTTTGTCCTCAGTTCTTTTTTGGTGGCAAAAATGGTAATTTTTTCACCCCGCACCATAAATGTACACCAGAAATGTCTACCCCCAGTAGCAAATCTTGAATTACTGTTCAAATGTGTATCTAATTTGAAGCAATTTCCGCTAGAGGGACTAACACATTTAAAATTGCTTGGGAGTTATTAAGTTTACCACAGAATCTTAATGTTCCGCAATATTATGCAAAAAATGCATAATTTTATTATTTATCATAGTCATAAAGGGTTTGATAGAAAACGTACTTTAGAACTGAATTAACTGAATAACTTATGGGGTATTATATTAGCACCAAGATATTGCGCTTAGATCAAACAGGAGAAACTGCTATTGCTACTTGGTAATCATGAACAAAATGAAGAGTCCGCATGATGAAAACTTACTACCGAGAATGCAGGTGAAGGCGAAGCAGTTATTAAACCAGGTGAGAACCCTATCATCTAGAATCTTGAGCAGCGATAAACCATTTTATCGTCGTGTTTGGTTTTGGGCGGGTTTAAGTATAGGTGGTGGGATCATCGCTTTACATTACACAATCTTAGAAATAGATAGAAATTTACCAGATCAGTCCGCACTTAAAGCAGTAATTCGGGAGCAAACACTAACGATTAAAGCTGCTGATGGTACTGTGTTACAACAGCAAGGTGAAGCCACTAGAGAGCAGTTGCAACTGGAACAAATACCAGATAATGTCAAAAAGGCTTTTATTGCTGCGGAAGACCGAAGATTTAATCAACACAATGGGGTTGATATCCAGGGGATTTTTAGGGCGGTAATCAATAATTTGCGATCGCAAGATGTGGTAGAAGGTGGTAGTACAATTACCCAACAGGTAGCCCGCATTCTCTTTCTCAAACAAGAAAAAACCTTCTGGCGTAAACTGAAAGAAGTCCGGTTAGCCCAAAAAATAGAGCGACAATTAACTAAAGATCAAATTCTCGAACGTTATCTAAATCTTGTATATTTAGGCTCTGGTGCTTATGGTGTGGGTGATGCAGCTTGGGTTTACTTTAGTAAATCCATAGATCAACTTACCTTATCAGAAATGGCCACCTTGGCTGGTTTAGCTCCTGCACCTAACCTCTATGCACCAGACAAAAACCTAAAAGCAGCCACAGAACGGCGAAATTTGGTGTTGGCGCGGATGGCAGAAGATGGCATAATTACACCAATACAAAAACAAGCCGCTATTCAAGAACCATTAATAGTTAACAGCAACTTACCCAAACGGTGGCAGGTAGATTCTCCCTACTTTACTAGCTATATTCAAAAGGAATTACCAAAGCACGTTTCTCCTGATATCTTAGCTAGTGGTGGTTTGGTAGTAGAAACCAGTTTAAACCCAACTTGGCAAAAAGCCGCAGAAGCCGCAGTCACAAAAATCTTGAAAAATGAAGGACGGTGGCAAAACTTTAAAGAAGCAGCTATGGTGGCCATAGATCCTCGAAATGGGGAAATTCAGGCCATGGTGGGTGGAAAAGACTTCGGTAAAAACCAATTTAATCGCGTTACTCAGGCACAAAGACAACCAGGATCAACCTTTAAAGGATTTGTCTATGCTACAGCGATCGCCACGGGTAAAAGTCCCTATGATAGCTACCTAGATGAACCTTTATCAATAGATGGTTATGAGCCAAAAAACTACCATGACAAATTCTCCGGCTGGTTAAATATGAGGGATGCTCTCACCAAATCCATCAATACAATTGCCGTAAAAGTATTAATAGATACAGGTTTTCAGCCAACCCTTAAACTTGCCCATGATATGGGAATTAAATCAGAACTAAAACCTACCTATTCTTTAGCTCTTGGTTCTAATGAAGTCAACCTATTAGAACTAACTAATGCTTATGGTACATTTGCTACCCAAGGAAA
The DNA here is from genome assembly GCF_014697585.1 of Dolichospermum sp. FACHB-1091. GTDB lineage: Bacteria > Cyanobacteriota > Cyanobacteriia > Cyanobacteriales > Nostocaceae > Dolichospermum. The sequence goes on from NZ_JACJSB010000014.1 coordinate 53,283, forward strand.
TTATATAGAAGCTCACGGTATTCGTCGCATCCTCAACCGCGAAGGTAATGTCATCTGGTCTGCCAAATATGAACCTAAGCAAGTTTTAGACACTGATAGTAGCACCATTATGACTTGGATGTTACGAAATGTCGTCAGGGAGGGAACTGGGGCAGCGGCTCAATTAGATGATAGACAAGTGGCCGGAAAAACAGGAACTTCCGATGAAGCCCGTGATTTATGGTTTATTGGTTATATTCCCCAAGTTGTCACTGGAGTGTGGTTAGGGAATGATAATAATACCCCTACCTATGGTAGTAGTGGTAGCGCCGCTTATGCCTGGCATGAATTTATGAAAAAAGCAGTAGAGGGAATGCCTGTAGAAAAGTTTCCCACCCTGCCCAAACTAGAAAACCGCAAAGGTAGTATTAAAGCCGAACCTATCAAACCTAAAAAATTTATCCGTAGAGTGATTAATGATAATAATCAAAAATCAGATCGGGATAATACTGAAAATTCTGATTCATCAACAAGAAGGAGACGCAGACGACGCTATTCCCAGTCGGAAGATACAACAGAAAACACCCCCAGACGCAGACGACGCTATTCTCAGGAAGAAAACAAGACATCTGCCTCCTCTCGCCGAGAAAGACGATATCGTAGGAAAAAATCACGCTCTGAAAATTCATCTTCCTCAACAGAGAATAATTCTGGAGAATCTTCATCACCACAATCTTCCTGGAGAGAAAGACTTAAACCCAATTCTTCACCAGAAAATTAAGTTAATGTTATGTCTTTTAATACAGAAAAGATTTTTCCTGGGGCAGATGTAGGTGATCCGCTCAGTTTATACTTTATGAAGAAGTGTAACCTACATTAAGCGAATATCCCCATGAGTTATTTATTGCTCCAAGTTCAAGCCGAAGCGACGGGAAATCACTTTCCCTTAGCCTTCACTTTGGTGTATGTAGTCGGTTTTATCGCTGCTGTCACCATTGGTTCAATTGCCTGGTACAACTCCAAACGTCCCCCAGGTTGGGAGAGTAAAGAACGTCCTAACATTGTCCCCAAGGTTGAGAAGGAATCATAGGACTTCAGGGCTTTAGCCCTTATTTTGTTCGCGTAGCGTCTCAAAGAGAGCTAGTCCTCACTACCATTGAGAATATTATGCCAGTTGCGTAAGTCCTGAATAAATTAAGTAGTAGGTGATCCGTAATGGGAAAAGAATATATTACCCATTACCCATTACCCATTACCTAATTCTGTACGTCAACACAACGACGGTAGAGCTTTTGAATTTGCTTCAGCAGTGTAGTGTGTGCTGCTTGGTTAGCACCACTAGACTTACTTAACTCTGTCAATTGGGTGAGGAGTCTTGCTTCTTCAATAGCTATATCACCATCACTATAAATCAAGCCACTAATGGCTTCAATTAAATTCTCATAATCTTCCGTCGTTGGGCGATCGCCTAAATACTCTTTTACCCATTTATAACAGTCCTTCGGCTTCACTGGCACTAATTCATACAACCAAGGCTTTATTTCGGGATCACTAGCTAAACCTTTAGCTTGAGCTATTTCCCGCAAATATTGCCGTTCTTCCGGCTGGATTTTACCATCAATCCAAGCTGCTCCAATCAGGATTTTTACTAGGTTTTTGACATGGGAATTATTAACCATTGCTGCCTCCTCTGGTAGATTCCGGCCTTGATTAGATATTACAATCACTGTTGATATTCACCGAGAATCCTTAGATTTTCTTAAGCGCACCATGAAAAAACCATCCATATCCTGTTGGTGAGGCCAGACTTTCAACCAACCAGAAGTACCGCTATTAAATAACTCAAAAGGGTGCGGCTCTATTTGCCAATGGGGGTTTACCGCTAAAAATTCCGAAATTACCTGCTCATTCTCCTCTGGGTGTAATGTACAAGTTGCATAAACTAAAACGCCTCCAGCCTTGACAAAAGTTGCATTATGTGATAATAATTGTTTCTGTAATTGGCAAAGTTCTTGTACCGAACCAGGAGTTTGTCGCCAACGCGCATCTGCGTGTCTGTGCATAGTTCCCAAACCGGAACAAGGAGCATCAAGTAATACACAGTCAGCAGCTTGATAGAACTGTGGTAAATTGCGGCTATCTCCTATACAAGTATGAATAGATTGTAAATACAGACGTTGGGTATTTTCCTTTAACTTCCGTAAGCGGGAAGCAGTTTGATCACAAGCCCAAATTTTGCCCTTGTCTCCCATTAATTCCGCAATATGGGTGGTTTTTCCCCCCGGTGCTGCACAGGCATCAATTACCACATCACCAGGTGTAGGGTCAAGCAAATAACCAACTAACTGGGCGCTACTATCTTGGACAGTCCACCAACCTGCACAGAAACCGGGTAAATTTTGAATTGGGCCATTATTACCAATTAATCGTAAAGCTTGGGGTAAATTAGGAATAGATTTAACTAAAATACCAGCAGCTTCAAAAGCTGATTTTACCTCTTTTAAGGAACTACGCAGGATATTTATTCTTAAATCAATTGTCGGGGTTTGATTCATCCAGATACACAGTTTTTCTGTTTCTTCAAAACCCAATTGTGATAACCACACTTCAATTATCCAATTGGGAAAACTGTGTAAAATTCCCAATTTTTCTACCGGATTTTCTGGTAAAATTAAAGGTTCTAAAGATTTTTCTAAAAGTCGAAGATATTGACGTAATAAACCATTCACAAAACCAGTTAAACCAGGAAAACCATTTTCCTTGGCTAATTCAACAGTGGTATTTACAGCCGCAGAAACAGGGATTCTTTCCTGATACCGCAGTTGATAAAAACCCAGATGTAAAATTGTGCGGAGGTCTTTTGGTTGTTGTTGGTTTTTCTTGGTAGCAAGTTGGTCAATGATAGCATCTAAAGTGCGTTGTCTTCTCACACTACCATAAACTAATTCTGTCATTAACCGGCGATCGTTGTCCGGTAACTTAAACTTTTGTAATACCCGGTCTAGAGCCACATCAGTATAAGCTCCTTTATGTACTTCTTTGAGAGCGATAAATGCAACTTGTCGGGGGTTAGTCATGGAAGGTAATGAGATTTTTAACTGTAATATATGTATTTATCTATGATAGATAGATAACAGTTCCCATGCTCGTGAGGTACAAAATTCTTTAGTTTTAGGGAGGAGGAAAGAGGGAATAAAGAGGGAAGGGGTTAGGGGTTAGGTTTTTAGAGTGTTTTTGTCAAGATAATACCTATGAACTCAAAATCTCGAATAAAAAAATATTTTTGTATTTTTCCGTTTTTAGAGGTAGAAAGGGGTTGACATTTGATTTTAAATCTGTTATTATCATTTCGATAAGGAAGAATTATCTTGCTATAGATGGCAGATAGTATAGTAGTTATAATTTAGTCTTAACAAACTGGCTTTAACACGAAAGGATTAAGCCTGGCATCTGATATATTGTATATTAATACGGGATTGGTGCGGATCGAACGCACGGCCTAGCGCTTAGGAGGCGCTCGCTCTATCCAACTGAGCTACAACCCCAAGAGTGAACCAAATATTATCATAGCAGTATTTTCATTGAGACTGCCAATAATTATCCCAATCATCGCCACCAATTTCTAAACCGCACAGATTACTACTTGCATTCAGGATAACCTGAGATTTGCGGCCATTAACTTCTCGCAATTCTAAGTTTAGCTCTCCCTGCATGGTATCTCGACAACAGAAAGTTAAACCATTGGTTGTCGGAGCGCGGAGGGGAGTACCTGGTAACTGGGTAGTTCCGGTCAGTGTCACCTCATAATTTAGATTTTTGGCTTGCATTTGCCATCTACCCCAGGGCTGAATTTGCCATTTTACCTCTGAATTCCAGGGGACAAATTCATAAAATTTACCCTGGTAGTGAATACCAATCATAGCAACTGATTCCATCCACCATAATACACCGCGTTTGCCCCCACCAGCAGTTAAAGCTAAATCGGGTTGATTAATGAAAGAATTGCAATTTAGCCAAAACCATTTTTGGGGAAAAGCACCACCCCAGTTCTTTTCTGCGTATGCTGGCGCATTTGTAAATTCATATATTTTACCATGCCAGTCTATCCAACCACTAGCTAAACCATGAGCCATTAAAATTTGCCATCCAGGTTCAAATATCTGCGAAAATGATAACCAACCCGCTGTTGATTGCTGAAAACTATTTTGATTCCCCCAGCCATATATAGGTTTAATTGTATACTCCCATTTGCAATAATTGTCAGTGGCAGGATCTGTAATTATGCCTTGATTTAAAGTAGCTGTGGCTTGATAGCCTTGGGAAATATGCTGTGTAAATTCACTGGGAATAAGATAAAGAGGGGAAACTTGTAAGTTAGTTTTTCCCCAATGTCCTAATCCTAATACATCCCGACTCGCCCAAAATTTATTCACATCGGGAAAAGTGCGACAGAGGTACTCATCATTTATGCCCAGAATTTGGGCTGCACCGCCACTGTAGGGCTGATTACCCTGGGGGTCTTCGATGGAGTACATGAAGGCGATAGTTTGCCTAATTTCGGGTATTGTGACGCGGTAATACCAGCCTTCAAAAAAGCGTCGATTACTACCGTCCCAATGATAGCCGCTGTGGGGGGTTTGGGTGCAATTGAGGAGGTTTGTGGGAATACTGAACATAGATGCTGTTATTTTGCTGATTTTTGAGTATGGACAACGCGGAGACTTTGGATTAAGATCATTAAAGAAGCGATCGCCATTAATAGCCCCCAAAACCAATAAGGTAAAAACAAATACTGCTGCATTTGTCCTGTATCTGATAATCCTAACGGTCCTGCGGTATAACTGAATAAATAATCAAGTTGATGATAGGTACTTACACAAGCTTGCACACCTAGAAATTGAATCGCAAACCCTTGTACCCAAAGAGGTGTTTTTAAGGCGATTCCTAAAATCATAAAACCTAATAAGGGAATTGCGACAAAGCCAAACCAAGAACGCACCCAAATTAATGTAGACAGGAGTAAAAACCCGCCTAAAATTTTTAAACTCAAAGAAGTGGTTTTCAAACTACCAGAGGCGAAAATTAGACCTGCACCAGCAAGAGGTGGACCCATTGGACCAGCAGCAGCGACCAAGCCGATACCAAGATATCCCCATCTATTACCTAGAGTATAATGAGCTACACCAGAACCGTTGCCAAAGATTTCTAATTTTTGAAACTGTCCCCCTAAAATCAAGGCCATTAAACCGTGACCCATTTCATGAAACCAAGTTGCTAAAATAGAAAATGGGTATAAAATATAATTACCCATAGGTATTTGCCACAAAAAGACTGTGACTATACCCGCTGCGACTAACCAAGTTAACCCCATTTTTTCTACTTCTGTGGGAGTAAATAGAGGGTTGAAATTTTTAATGGGTTCTCTCATTATTGACTATCCTGCAAGTAAGTAAAAGTTTTGTACATGAAATCATTCAATTATATATATCGGGGAATACTAACTTTAAATATTGTTCCCTTGTTTAGTTTGCTTTCTAGGGTAATTTCCCCTTGATGTTGTTCAACGCATTTTTTGACTATTGCTAAACCTAAGCCCGTACCAGAAATACTACCAACATTAGAACCACGATAAAAAGAAGCAAATAAATTAACTTGATCTTCTTTAGGAATACCAATACCATAATCTTGAATTATAAAGATTACCTGTTTATCGGTGATATTCAAACTAAAATTAACTTGACTATTTTCAGGAGAATATTTCATTGCATTGGTGAGCAGATTTGTGAGAATTTGACGGATAATTTTTGGATCAAATTCCGTCAATAAGGTATCATCTAAAACTGGCTGGCTGCTATTTAAAGCAAACTCTATTATGTGACTGTAGCTAGTTCCTTGTATTTCTCTTATGAGACGACGACAAAAAGCAATAATATCTAATGTTTCTGGTTTAAATTCTATTTTCTCAGTTTCAACGCTATTGATCATCAGAACATCATCTAGTAGTTGAACAGTATATTTGATAGTTTTTTGGATTGTTTCTAGGTGTCCCTGTTTTTTTTCCGCGCTCAGACGATCGCTAAAAGTTTGTAAAATCCCTGTAGACGAGGAAATAATAGCTAATGGAGTGCGAAATTCATGGGAGGCCATGGAAATAAAACGTGATCGCATTGCGCTGATTTCTTTTTCTTGTGCGAGAGACTTTTGTAATTTCTCAAATAAATCTGCTTGTTGAATAGCTATTGATAATTGATTGGCTATTTGTTGCAATAATTCAGCTTCGGATTCTTCCCAAATACGTTTTTCACTACAAGCATGAACAACCAGCACTCCCCAAAGTTTATTATGAGGATGATTTACCCAGCGCCCGTTTTCATTTTCTACCAAATCCTGCAAAATGGGAGCGACAATTTTAGATTGAATATTTCCCTGTAGAGAATATTCTCTCAAGCAATCTGTCCAAATATCTTCCATCACATCGATAACAATGCGTGGTTTTCCTTGCCAATAGTATTCTAAAATATCTTGTGACCATTTTTCATCTTCCCAATAACTATCTTTAAAAGTCATATAACCGTTAGCAACAGATTCTTCCACAATTTGACTTTTACCATCAGGAAATAGACGGAAGACAATCACCCGATCAGCCTGAATTAATTCTTGCACTTTAGCAGTAATAGTAGTTAAAATATTATCTAAATTTAGGCTAGAGCGAATTTCTTCAGTGATCTCTTGAATGGCTTTTTGTCTTTGTAGTTGCAGGTAAATTTCAACTTCAGCTTGCTTTCTAATTATTAATTCTGAATGTACTTGTTCATATAGCATAGATTGTTGAATGGCGATCGCTAATTGGTTCGCTATTTGTTGGACAAGTTCAATTTCAAAATCTTGCCAGTGACGAGGTTGGGAACATTGATGAATACACAACAACCCCCATAAAGTTTTTCCCTGGATTAATGGTACAACTAAATTTGCTCTCACCTGAAATCGTGCTAAAATATCCCGATGACAATCTGCGAGTCCCGCATTGTCAATATCATCTACTATTTGCATTCTCCCTGCTGCATAGTCGGGAGAAAATCTTTCACCAAAACATTGATCATGCACTTTATTTTCTAGAGCAGATATAAACCCAGAAACTACAGATTCTGAGACAAATTCACCATAATTAAAATTACTGTCTGTATCAAATTTAAAAATTCCCACTCTATCAGCATTAATTAATTGTCGTATTTCTTCCGCAGCCGTATTAAAAATAGTACGTAAATCGAGGGACTGACGAATGCGTTGGGTTGTCTCTCTCAGTAAATATTCTCTTTCTGCTTGCTGCTTAATTTTTTGTTCTGCTTCTTTCAAATTCGTAATATCTCTATTCACCCCAATTACTCGTTCTGCTTTTCCTTGGGAATCACGCTTAATAATGCCGTAAGATTGCAGAACACGAATTTTACCATCTGGTAAAACTATTCTAAAATCCATCTCAAATTCCTCACCATCTTTGAGCTTATTTTTAATAATTTGATTAACTCTAATTGCATCCTCTGGATGTATTGATCTGTGCCAAATTTCCATACAATCCCCATACTCCGATGGTTTGACTCCATAGAGTTCATACATCTTCTTGTCCCAAATTGTATGATTATTGTGGATATCCCATTCCCAAATAGCAATTTTTGCAGCTTTGATTGCTAATTCTAAACGACTGGAGAGATTTTGTAGTTGGCTTGTGCGTTTCTGTACTATGGTCTCTAGTTTTTGATTAAATTGAGACAACTGATTTAAAGTTGCTTGTAATTCCTCTTCTTTTCGCACTAGTTGAGTGATATCAGTATTTGCACCAGATACTCGCAGAGCTTTTCCAGTTTCGTCCCGGAGAATATAACTTTTACAGTTGATGAAAATACAATATCCTTGTTTATGTTGCAGTCGAAACTTTAGCTCAATCAACTCTATATTTTTATCTTTTAATGCTTGATTTAATCTTTGATATATAGCATCTATATCCTCATGATGTATAAAATTATGCCAAAAGCTTTCAGATTTGAGATAAATTTCTTCATGTTTATAACCCAACATGGAAAACCAACGAGCAGAATAATAAATAGTATCTTCTAGAATATCCCAATCCCACCAAGCATCATTTGAACCTTTAAGAACTAGAGATAATCGTTCTTGCAGTTTTTCTGATTTTTGGAATAATTTAGATAATTTTTCCTCTGAATTTTTGCGAACAGTAATATCAACCATAGCTCCAATCACAACGTCAATCTCACCGTGATCATCTAAAACTACTTGATTGCGATCTTCAACCCAAATGTAATTACCATCTTTACGTCGCAGACGATATTCTGTGGACAAACAACTTTTGTGAGCTAGGTTTTTTTGAATCAAAGAATATAGTCTGTCTCGATCTTCTGGATGAACTATATCCATAAATTCAACTAAATTTCTCGGACATTCTGAATATGAGTAACCCAAAACTTCTTCCATATTCGCAGCCCAAACGGGAGCATCATTGAGTAAATTATATTCATACATAATTTGTCCACTAGCTGTACTTGCTAATTCATAGCGATTTTTCCATATTTTCAATTCTGCTAACTGTTGTTTAATTAATTCTTCTGCTTGTTGTCGTTGATGAATTTCAATTTGTGTCTGTTGATAAATATTTGCTTGTTGAATCGCAATTGCGACTCGCAGAGATATTTGTTGTACTAATTCGATTTCCTCAAGTTCCCAATTGTGGGGAATATCGCGGTAACTTGCTAACATTAGTCCCCAGAGTTGATTTTCAACAACTAACGGAGCTAATATTTTAGCGCGAATATCAAGGTCTTTTAACATCTGCTGATGACACTGAGTTATGGATTCACTGTCAATGTCATTAATTACCCGAATTTGCCCTTGACGGTACAGTTCAAGCCATTCTGCACTAATACAGGGATCATGTACTTCTTGATTCAGGACTGATTCTCCAGTAATTATCGCTTCAGCGATAACTTGACCACGAAGATCAGTAGTGAATTGGTAAACAATCACGCGATCGCAGTTTAATAGCGATCGCATTCCTACAACTGTCTTATTGAGAATCTCTTGTAAATCTAGAGATGAGTGAATTTGGGTAGCAATTTGATTAATTAATTTTTCCTGTTCTGCTTTTCTTCTCAGTTTAATAGTGCGCTCTTCTATTTGCTTTTCTAACTCAATAGTACGATTTCCTAGCAGTTGTATTTTCTCTGTTTCTAGTTGTAATACTTTTGCTTGTAACACTGCTGTTAGTTTATATAATTCCCAAGGATTAAGGGCTTCTAAAATACTGCTGTGGGTAACGATACCTACTAGTTCCCCTTGGCTTCCTGTCACTGCTAAACGCTGAATAAATCGCTGTTCCATTATTTGCTGCACATTCCACAGAGATTCATCAACAGTCACGCAGAAAACTGGTGTACTCATGACAGTTTGTGCTAAACAGGTGTCAAAATTCACGTTTAACGCTTTAAGCTGTACAATATCATGCTCTGTCACCATACCCAGAGGAATTGTTAAAGATGCTTGTGTTTCTACAATCATCACCGAACTGACTTGATTTTCTGTCATTAAGCGAGCGATCGCTAATATAGAAACATTAGCAGGCGCACATAAGACATTGGTAGTCATGACCTCATGAACCAACCGCAAGCGCAACAAGTCTACAGGCCGAAGTATCTGCCGTAAACTTTCGTAAGTCAGGAGTCCCACCAGTTGATTTTCCTCATCAACTAGTGGTAAATGACGAATGCGGTGGTGTTGAAGGAGATTTAGGGTAAAAAACAGGTCTGTAAATTTTGACTCCTGCAAGGTGATTACAGGATGAGTCATAACCTCACGGAGGGCTAAATTTTCCAGGTTGGGTTTTTGGGCGCTGATTTCAACCACATCTTGTTCCGTAAAGATGCCTACTGGACGATTATTTTCCACAATTAGGACACAACTGGAACGGGCTTGAATTTGTAAATGTTCTAGATGGTTATCAGTGGTTTGGGGAACAGAACAAACTGCTTGTACGGTCATCAACAGGGGGTTTCCCCCTATTCCACTAATTTGGACTACAGCTTCTCCAACCGTTGTATCGGCAGTTGCGACTAACGGGTTATAAATAATAGCTGACTTTAGTTCCGTCGCACTGATAGCATTTACAGGTATCAACATTCAAGTATATCTATTTTGTATAGTTAAGTTTATCTACTAATTTTACAATACTTTGACAGAAATTAAGTACAAGGAATGAACTAAGCTGTACTGCATTTAATTTGTATAAGTATGGCAGGCAAGATGCCCACCCCACAAGATCTAGCCATTTTATGATTATACAACTTAGGTGCGTAACAGCTTATGATTTACAAAGACCGTTCTATAAAACCTACTCAAATCTACTTTGAGCCTGGTTACAGAAAAATGGTGGGTTCAAAGCCTCTCTTATAATAAAAGCTTTTCCTTTTCCCTCTCCTCTTAAATAGGATAGAAGTATTGAGTATATATTTTGACTCTTTAATTCATCCTCTAACTTCCAAAGGTAAGAAAATTGTTAACACTTCGCCATTTTGAGGCCGTTGACGGACAATTAACTTACCACCAATTGCTTGAAATAAATGCTTAGTTGCAGTCATATTTAAACTGATTGTCCCTGTTTCTGGTTGGAAAATCAATAATTGACCTAAGGACTTACGAATTGGTGGTGTTATTGTGTAACTTTGATCTTGACAATTAAACTGAGGCGATAATTGTAACTTTAGTTGATCACCAGCGGTCATTACTTGAACGTGAATACAACTACCGGGGGGTAGACTGCGGGTAAAATTCTCCATTAAACCCGTGAGTACCCGGTCTAGCATAGCAGGATTACTAACCACCGTTGGCAGTTGCTTGGGTAAAACTACATTTAAAGTTAAATTACGGCGATTTGCCGCTTGTTGCCAACGGGGAATACTTTGATTTAACACCTGATCCAAACACATCGGTGTTAGTTGGCTATGAGCAGCCTTGGAAAATTTTGAACCTAACGGTTGTGATGAATCTTCTAATTCTGCCGCCTTAAATAATAACTCCATGCGGTCAATTTGATCAGTACATTCATGATCAATAACTTCCAAGCGACTGATAACATTTAGAGGTAAATCCTGGCGTTTTAATAGCAACCGCGTCATCATCCGAATTGTTGTTAACGGAGTGCGAACCTCATGGGCAAAGGCTTGTAGTAATTCTACGTCAGGACGAGATGGATCTTTTGTCGGTGGAGTAGGTGAAGGAACAGGCGATAAAGTATGGGTAATTTGTGGATTACTTCCTGGGATAGTTAATTCCTGAAGTAATAACTTGCTAAATTGAAAGATAGTGTGATAGTCCGGTGCAACTAAGGGATAATTTTGCACTTTAGTATCTAAATCAGCAAACAATTCTGGATTAGTTAAAACTACCCTAGCGCCTAAAGATTGCCAAGCCTGTTGCACTACTTCGGGTTCAAAGGAAAATAAAAACTCTTTTTGACCATTTTCATGGTCGGACAAAACCAGTGCCAATCTAAATTTATCTGTGAATACTAAACAAAACTGTTCTGCTGCCAGAGGATCAGCCGGCAATAAAGGTAAAATAGACTCTTGGAAAATGGGAAGATTGGGAGTAATGGTTTCTATATTATTATTTATATTATTTATATTATTTGTATTATTTATATTCTGGGAGATTTCTGAAGGTATGATGAACGGCATCAAAGCCAAAGGGTTAAAGGGTTTTGCTGTAAAAGTTATGGTTTGTAACTGTTGTGTTAGTTCTGCGTGACCAAATAAGGGTGCTGGTGCGGCCAATACTAAACCTGGAGTAGTACAGGGTAAAGTCGTCCCCAAGGACTTGAAAAAACCCAATAGCAGGTTTTCCGTGGCTGCGAGACTGACACGCCATTGCTGTTCGGCCTTAGCCGTGGAACAGTCAGCCATAGAAGACTGACTTGCAGATAAAACTTCATTCAGACTTGGTAAAATCCATTTGTACACAGGTTTTCACCCCCTTGATTGCAGATTAGCTAAAAGTGGTTAAGTAAGGTAGATATTACCGACACCCCATAGTTATGAGGTTATAATTATTAGTGTGAAGAAAAAAGTCGTACAACCGAACAATTAAGGTGGAATTTCCTCAATTTTTAACTTTCAAGCCAAGAAGGAGAGGGATTGTTCAGCCAGCCCTAAGTAGGGCTGGATAAAGCTAAAACCGTTTATTAATAAGGGTTTCACGGATTTTTAGAACGAAAAAGTGCCAGGTTTTGGCTTATGGTATCTCAAAACAGTTACATTTTTCCTTGTCGGATCTGGGAAATCGAGGATATCCAGATAACTGAAACTGTTAAGAGTTCCCTAGCCTCACAGACAACTTTTTCAGCCAGCCCTAAGTAAAAATACTTTGCAGTTTCTAGTTGCCAGGGTAGTGTTAATGAGTGGCTTGTTGGATTAAAGTATCTAATGACTGTTGCATTTTAGTTTTGACCAACTCATAACATTCATTAACATAAGTGCGATCACTTGCTGCTTCTTTTCCATAGCGTGTAAAGACTATAGGCGGACAAACCCTAGTATGGATAGATACGGGTAAAGGAATATTAGGTAACGGACCAAAAGCCAATCCCCAAGGTAGTCCCAGGTAAATAGGGAAAACTAAAGGATCAACGCCAAACAACCAAGGTATCCCCATGTTATGGATTTTCTGCATGATATCATATATATCAGCCAAAACAATCAGGGTATCATGGGACCCCCAAGAAATAGCCGGAACAATAGGAACATTTTCCCGCAGGGCCAATTTAATAAACCCCCGACGTTCAGCAAAGTAAATTTTATCTCGCATTACATGGGGTCGAAAGACATCCTCAGCACCACCAGGATAAACTAAGACACTAGCACCGGACCGCAAAGCCCTATAGGCCATTTTGGGATGCGCTCTGACCGCACCAGCTTTCATGGCCATTTCTGCCGCAGGTGGAAATACATCCCAAACTTTGGGGTGCATTAAACCGTAAATCTGTCTTTCTACACCAAAGCGACGTAACCAGTCATATAACATCATTGATGTATCTGGAGATGCAAGTCCGCCATTATGAGAACCGACAATGAGAATTTTTTCATCTGGGACATTTTCCCAACCGCTGGTTTGGACTCGAAAGTAGAAGTTGTATAACAAGCCCAATATGGGCATCATGGACTCGATGAACTTTGGATCTCGTTGATCCAATGACCACCCTGTATTAGCACTTTGAAGATGTTGCAGTTTTAACATCAGAAAATTTTATCGGGATTTATACGGATGAAACAATCCGTTGTTTTGCAGTTTTATCTAGCCTAACGTAAGTCCCATATTTCACAAAAACAATAAAAATAACAATTTTAGTTTTGCCACCTTGATAACTGCTGTGCAGTAGGTATAACAGACGTACTCCGATTTTTCTCCAGGTCATTTGCAGCAAATATACTCAACGCAAGATTATGAGAGTCTCAAGTTTTGGCAACAAATTGGACTCCTAACATGATATTGGTATTACAGTGACTCAATTTCTATGATAAGTTCACAAATGTTATGGGTTGTCCAACGCTATTAATAGCAGAGATAGCAGCCTACTACAGTCATCCTGTAGAAGGATTGTTTTTTGTCTAACCAACTCTTAATTACCTATGAATAGCATCCGACTCCACTGGAGTTAGACGGTATGAAGGTAATTATGTTTCAACTATTTTCGGTGATGCCAAAATTTTGCCAACAATAATTAATGCTAATAGCTATTAGCAAAGACAAATCACCCATCAGTCATGAACAGTATAGAAATTTAGTATCGCTATCAAAACTTGTGTTAATGATCAAAATCTTGAAGGGGAAATATGTTTAGAAGACTAATTGGGGTTGTTGTGGTTACTATTTTGCTGACATTGCAGGTGCTTGTCGGTAGTGCAACAGCGGTAGAACTAGATGAAGCTACCCGCACAGTACCATTAAATGCCCAAGGCGATACCGTTGTCCTCAGTTTAAAACAGGTCAAAGAAGGCAAACGATTATTTAATTTCGCTTGCGCTCAATGTCATGCGGGTGGAGTTACTAAAACTAATCAAAACGTGGGACTTGAACCAGAAGCTTTAGCAGGTGCCTTACCCAACCGTAATAATATTGAAGGTTTGGTGGACTATATGAAAAATCCCACCACCTATGATGGTGTAACGGAAATTTCTGAAATTCACCCCAGTATCAAGAGTGCGGATACTTTCCCAGTCATGCGAAATCTCACTGATGAAGACTTGAAAGCAATTGCTGGACATATTCTCTTACAACCAAAAGTTGTTGGTATTAAATGGGGCGGTGGTAAGATATATTACTAAATCACTCTAATACAGTTAAATAAAGAATAATACGGCTTGTGTGAATTAGGTGTTAAAACCTTGATAATTACTGAATTATTGTTTTAGGTAGCCCTGGAAACCCTAACAAAATAGCAAGAGTTGTTAAGTCACATAAGGCGTATAATAAAAAGCAAGGGCAAGGTAATTTTGCCCTTATTTTTTGCAAAAATAATCAGAAGATGTTTTAAAACATCCTCTAAAATCCCGCAATTGGATCTGGTTGAGATTTGAGGTAAGTGAGAAAACTCCTTAATTCTTCTTCACTGAGCAGAGAACGTCCTCGTTTACCGTAGGTTTTCACCAGATGATCTTTTCCCTTTTCGGGTGTCCAGCCTAACCGCTCGATTTCTACGTCCGTTTGGGCAATGACATCAGATAAATTTACCGGTTCGTTGTGTCTCTTCCTTTTACCGACTGCAGACTCTACACTAGTATCCTCCTCAGGGATATAATTACGAGGAGTAAAGGGTGTAACATTACCAAAGGAGACTTCTGACAAGGGTTGATACTCTGGTTCTTGGGTCGAAAATATTTCTGGTTTTGCAACTTTAGTATCAATATTTTCTGCTGGTAATGGTGGTGTATGTGTAGGTGTGTTAGTGAAGGAATGAACAGGGCTTGATTCATCTAAACTCGATTTCATTTGTGGTGGAGCAACCGATGATGAGATAGATTTTGTGACTTCTGCCGGTACATTTTTGATCCCCAACACCGTTAAAGCTCGATTCCTGGCTTGGTCTTCTGCTGCTTCTACTGTTTCTGCTCCTGCGATCCCCGTTGCACGGGTAATACCTTCGAGTTGTATACTGACACGGACGATATATTTCCCTTGGAAAATTTCTATTAGTTCTGAGATAATACTGCCGTTGGGATACAAGTTCTGGAATTGCGCCAACATCATACTTTCAACCATTTTTATCTTAACTACCAAAAATAACACACCTTGTCTAGATAGTGATAGGACTTACGCACAAGTCACGGAATAATGAACCACGTTCGCGGAGCGTCCCGTCAGGGATAGGAACGAAGAGAACGAAGAAAAGAGGGTTTGAGAGATATTTTGCGTAAGTCCTGAGTGACTAGCTACATAAATTTCCCTCTACAGTTTCAAACCTTTAAATGCTATACTAATTACCCAACTAGATACAGCCGCTTTCAGACATTAGCAGTAAAACCCTTTAGCCACAAGCCTTTGTGATTCAAACTTGTACCTCATTGACTTGCAATATGCTGTATCTAGAAGTATTTTCTTAAGAAGTGTGATCTAAATCTACAATAAGAAAGATAAGGTTCGCCCTAATTGCTTGTGTTTTGCTGCTTACCTGATTGTTACTGATTCTACATGATGGGAGAATTGGGTTTATCAGCAGTTTCTACTAGTTAATACATGGCTGCCACCCTATGCTGTCCGATACCGATGGCGTGAAATTACCTTACCGTAGGTAAACAGGGGCTTAAAGCCACAAATCACGCCCAGGATCTCAACAATTAACATCTGTGGTTAAGACAGTCTATAGTTTATGGGTGATATGGAGAGTTCTTCAAACTAAGTCTCTCACAAACCCGTTACTTAATTACTGAGTCGTTAATCATGGACTAAAGAGATATTTAACTCAGAAGTTCATGGTAAAAATTGTTGAGATCAAGGCCAAATTGACACAAACAAACTCTGAAATTGTTGTGCTGTGAGAAGTCAGAGCAGGGGATTTCTCCTACCGTAACCGCAACTATGGTTAAGGCCATACTGTGCTATCGGCGGCCTTACTTTCTCTATGAAACACTAAGTGCTAGGGGGTAATTCGTATCCCGCCTTTGGCGGGCAGGCATCAAATTACCCCTACACTGTGAGGGGAGACAGTAAAGAACTCCCCTCCAAATGTTGAATTCGACAAAAAATGATGTTTTGACCAAAGGTCGGTTCACTGCATGGAATTTTCAATCGCTACACTTCTTGCCAATTTCACAGATGATAAATTGGTGGCTCGTAAGGTTCTAGAAAAGAAACTAGGTTGTGAGGATGAAGAAAGTCTAGAAAAACTACAAATTACTTTGGATGTCCTGGAAAAAATCGGGTTGTTGGTTAAGGAACGGGGGAAATACCGCCGCATCACCGAAGAAGGCTTAATTGAAGCAAAACTACGCTGTTCCAGCAAAGGCTTTTGCTTTGCCATCCAAGATAGCGAAGGCTCGGAGGATATTTACATCCGCGAAAGTCATTTGAGTAATGCCTGGAATGGCGACCGTGTTTTAGTTAGGGTTCTCAAGGAAGGTAGTCGTCGGCGCTCACCAGAGGGTGAGGTCAAGTTGATTATGGAACGATCTAATCACACTTTACTAGCCAGAATCAAGCAGGTAGATGACGGTTTTCGGGCTGTTCCTTTAGACGACAGATTGCTGTTTGAATTGAAACTACAACTCAATAGCATGAAGTTAGAAGAAGCGATTGATCACTTAGCTCACGTGGAAATCCTCCGCTATCCCCTAGCACAATATCCCCCCTTGGGGAGAGTGGTGCAAATCCTGGGTAGTGATGCCGAAGCCGCAGCCGATATAGATTTGGTAACTTGTAAACATGATTTATCCCGCACTTTCCCAGATCATGTCCTTGATGCAGCATCCAAGTTACCCAAGAGACTCCTGAAAGCAGACCTGAAAAATCGTCTAGATTTACGTTATGTTTTTACTTTCACCATCAAAACTGTCAACGGTGATGAGTCTGTATTTGAAAATGCCTTCGGTGTGGAAAAAACTAGCCCCGATCATTGGCGATTACTATTTCACATTACGGATGTTTCTCACTATATTCAACCAGATGAAGCCCTAGACAGGGAAGCACTCAAGCGCGGTAAGTCGGTGTATTTGGGAGAATTGTTACTACCAATGTTGCCACCAGTGGTAAAGGAACGGTGTTCTTTAGTCCCTGGTAGCGATCGCCTGAGTATGACTTTCATAATTACCATTAACCCCCAATCGGGAGCAGTGGTAGAATGGGAGATTCACGAGAGTGTGATCAACGTAGACTACGAGCTTAATCAAATAGAATTACATGACATTCTCTCAGGTAAAGTTACTAAAGTATCCGCCCAAGCACAAGAGCAATTACAAGACCTACAAACCTTGGCTGCTGCTATTAAACAGGCGCGTCTAAATCGTGGTAGCTTACAGTTGAATCTCCCACCCGCTCATAATCCTTACTATGATGAAGGGGCATTGGGATCTGTTGTAGTTAATGACTTACCTGAGCGATCGCTAATAACTGAGTTGGTAATATTAGTTAATCAACTGATGGCCGATCACTTGAGCGCTCTGGGAGTTCCTTGTCTTTGGCGAGTCCAAGGCACACCTGACCCGGAAGATGTACAGGAAATGCTCAAACTAGCGGTTAATTTGGGTGTGGAATTAGGACTAGATCCAGAATTGGAAATCCAACCCCTAGATTATCAACACTTAACGGCTGCTTTTGCTGATTCTCCTTCGGAGCAAGTTCTCACCTATTTATTACAGGACACACTCAAACCCTCTGTCTACAGCACTACTAAAAGTTCTCACTTTGGACTGGCTTTGTCCCAATATGTTCACGTTACCGCCCCCTTGCGTCGTTACCCAGATATTCTTCTGCAACGGGTGTATCATAACTTACTGGAATATGGGCGCGATCGTCGGAATACCCGCGTTAAAGAACGGATTAACCTGCGCCATTCTAATTGTCACGAAGAAATTAATTGGAATGTTCTCCCTCCAGAACTACAACAAGAACTTCAAAGTGACTTAACCAGAGTTCTAGTACAGATTAACGACCGGGAAAAAGAAGTTCAAGAAGCTGAAGCCGATTTAGCCGGACTACAAAAAGCCTCATTAATGAAACAACGTATTGGGGAAATATTTCCCGGAGTGATTACTGGTGTTCAATCCTACGGCTTTTTTGTGGAAATTGAAGTACCAACAGAACCGCCCAAAGAAGACAACTTAGCTAATACCTTACGGGTAGAAGGACTGGTTCACGTCAGTTCCCTGAAAGACGATTGGTATGAATATCGCGCTAGACAACAGGCTTTATTTGGGCGGAAAAATCGCGCTTCCTACCGACTGGGCGATAGCTGTATGGTGCAAGTCAAGAGTGTTGATTATTACCGCCAACAAATTGATTTAGTTACCGTTGGTGCTGATGGTTTACCCAAAAGTACGGGCGCAAATACGACCAATGACGATGCAGCAGATATTGATCCACCAAATCAAACGGCATCCTTTGACCCGGAACTTGATGATCAGGAATAGTCCGTTGTCCGTTACCGTAAACTAATGACTACTGACAGATGACCAATGACCACCGACCACTGACTAATGACCAATAACACCAAACCTTTAATCCTGGGCGTAACAGGGGCATCTGGTCTAATTTACGCCGTTCGATCCCTCAAATTCCTCTTAGCAGCAGAATATCAAATTGAATTAGTGGCTTCTAAATCAACTTACACAGTTTGGCAAGCTGAACAGGAAATCCGAATGCCAGGAGAACCAGATAAACAAGAGCAATTCTGGCGAGAACAAGCGGAAGTTCCCCAAAAAGGTAAACTCCGTTGTCATCCTTGGAGTGACGTTGGTGCCAGTATCGCCAGTGGTTCTTTTCGCACTTTGGGCATGATCATTATTCCTTGTAGTATGAGTACAGTTGCCAAACTTGCGGTCGGACTAAGTTCCGACTTACTAGAACGAGCCGCAGACGTACAAATTAAGGAAGGACGTAAACTGGTAATTGTCCCCAGAGAAACTCCTTTTAGCTTAATTCACCTGCGTAACTTAACCACCCTAGCAGAAACAGGCGTGAGAATTGTTCCCGCTATTCCCGCTTGGTATCACAATCCTCAAACTATTGAGGATTTGGTCGATTTTGTGGTTGCTCGTGCCTTAGATCAGTTGGATATTGATTGTATTCCTATACAACGATGGCAAGGTCATTTGTAGTCAGTAAAAATTAAAAATTAAAAATTAAAAATTGAGTTATTCTATTTTTAATTTTTAATTCTGTTTTTAGTAAACTACGGCATATCAACCCAGATCAAGATGGATGAATTTGATCAACTTTATGATTTATTTGCTGTGACTCTAATTCCGCAAATCTATGATTTTTAAGGTGGAAGTGGTTGATGTTCTGCGATTTTCCCCTAAGGTATTTTTAACTCCTACTTGAATTTTAAAATTTTTTATGGATGTAATTCGCTTAATTATCTTGGTGACAACAATCTTATGGCTAATAATCATATTAGTTCAAAATTTTGGGCGATCGCTGCCCCTAGTATTTTTGGGAATGCAAAGTCAATCATTACCATTAGGATTGTGGGTTTTATTGAGTATAATCGCTGGTGTTTTTACATCTTTAGTAATTACTAGGTTATTAAAATTTGCTGCTGATTTGAACTTACAAGAACAACAATCTATACCCAAATCGCCACCGACCACTGCCCAGCGTGTTAAACAAAATACTCCACCCCCCAGCAGTCCCCCCCAACCTCCCGCAAGTCAATTTAATGATCAAGATGATTGGAATACAAATCAAGATCAAGATGATTGGGATGATGGTGAAAATTTAGAATCAACAAGTAATTCCCGAACTAGTTCCGTTTATTCCTACAGTTCCCAAGAACCTAAAAATACTGCTGTCGGTAAAACCGAGGCGATTTATGATGCTGATTATCGGGTAATTATTCCTCCCTATAAAGAACCGAGCAAAAATCAAGCAGATGATGACGATTGGGATTTTTTTGAAGATGATGATTTTGAGGATAAGGACGAAAATAAACCGCCTAAACGCTAATTTACAGCAATTTTAATGTACTTATACCACACTTTTGTTTTTATATTCCTTTCTTCCTTTGCGCCTTTGCGCCTTTGCGTGAGACTTTAAAATGTAGTTTATTTACCTAAAAATCACTGTAAGACTCTTAAAAAGAGATTTCCTTTCTTCCTTCTTCATGCCATGAAGCGTATTTGCGGTTGATTTAATCCTTATATTTATGATGTAGATTACGGCTATAATTACCAAAATTAATCAAAAAAAGCCATAATAATTAATAATTTAACAGGAGAAAAAGACTGGTGACTAATTTATTAAAAGGTGTTAACCTCTACTTAATTGGGATGATGGGAGTTGGGAAAACAACGGTAGGAAAGTTACTCGCACAGGAAATCGGTTATAGATTTGTTGATACAGATGAAATCATAGTTAAAGCAGCGGGTAAATCTATCAATGAAATATTTACCGAAAATGGTGAAGATGATTTTCGTCAATTGGAAAGTGATGTTTTAGCTCAAGTCTGTGCCTATACTAAGTTAATTGTAGCTACTGGTGGCGGTATTGTCATGCAGCAGCAAAACTGGGGTTATCTTCATCATGGTTTGGTAGTTTGGTTAGATGTACCAATACAAATAATATTAGAGCGCTTGGCAGAAGATAATACAAGACCATTGTTACAAAATGCCGATCCTCATGGTAAATTAAGCTTGCTTTTAGAACAACGTCAACATAAGTATTCCCAAGCTGATTTACATATTACCATTACTGCTGACGAAACACCAGCAGAAATTGCCACCCGTATCCTAACAACAATTCCCAGTATTTTGAAAAAGCAATAATTCCTGCTGGAAATAATCACAATTTGTATGTATTTGTACACCCGTATCTGATTCTGGCGATAAAAAGGCAGAGAAAGCGGGTAATTTCTTATCAAAAGAAAGATGTAAAATTGCCATATCAAGAGTTGAATAGAATTTATATTCTCTAGTCATCCTCTGTGGATAAAATCTATGACTATATTTTCTCTTGATGAACTCAAAAATTTAGTCCAAAATCCTCAGTATCCCTGCGTTTCTCTGTATCTACCAATGGAAAGATTGGGAGGAGAAACACGACAAAATCCCATTCGGTTTAAAAATTTAATTCGGGAAGCGGAAAAACGCTTAGATGAAATGGGTTTACGTCCTACGGAGTCGGTAAATTTGCTCAAACCAGCGATGGAATTAGATAATATTGGTTTTTGGGAAAATCAAAATCAGGGATTGGTAATTTTTAGTTCCCCCAATCTATTTCGTTACTATTGTTTACCAATTTCCTTTCCCCAATTGGCAATTGTTGGTAAGAATTTTCATATCAAACCTTTACTAGAACTGATTAATAATGATGGAAAGTTCTATATTTTGGCCTTGAGTCAAAATCATGTTAAATTTTACGCAGGAACGCGCTATAAGCTGGATGAAATAGCAGTAGAAAATATGCCGCAAAATCTAGAAGAAACACTTCTAGAAGATGAATTTCAAAAAGGTGTACAGCACAGAATTGGTACACCTAGAAGTGTAAGTTATGCCGCTCAACAACCGGGTTCTGTCCATGGACAGGGTAGTTCAGATCGGGAAAAACATGAGCGAGAGATTTTAAATTTTTGTTATGCTGTTGATACTGCATTACATGAAACTTTACGAGATGAAAAAGCCCCTTTAATATTAGCAGGAGTAGATTATTTATTACCAATTTACCAAAAGGCTAATACTTATCCACATTTTTTAGAAACAGGTATTACCGGGAATGTGGAATTGATGAAAACCGAAGAATTAAATCGTGCAGCTTGGGAAATTGTTTCTCCTTTATTTCAACAGGAATATGAAGATATAATGGCTGTTTATCTGCAATTAGCAGGGGAAGAAAGTACCAAGATTACCAATGACATAAAAACAATTATTCCGGCTGCATATTATCAAAGAGTTGATACCTTGTTTGTGCCTCTAAAACAACATATATGGGGTAAATTTGATTTACCAAATGCCACAGTTGAGTTACACCCAGAACCAGCGCCAGATGATGAAGATATGTTAGATTTTGCCGCGATTCACACCATATTAAATGGTGGTAGAGTTTATACTCTTGAACCGGAAGCAATGCCTAGCGGAGTCAAAGTAGCGGCTATTTGCCGATATTAATTTAATATTAATCTCTAGTGGTGTGTTTTCTTTAGTAGACAACGCACCTTTTCAAATTCTATATTTTGCATTTAATAAGTATTTGTCAAGATATATTACCAGTGAAAATTATACAAGTTAAATCTACAAAAATTTATCAATATCTTCAAAATAGTGATTAACTACATAAAAACATTTAATATAGTTTTGAGAATTTTTTAGCAAGCTAATAACATGATGGTAATTTAAACTAGCTTAAAATAAAGCAATGCAATTGATAACAGCGATTTTTTTCTAAAAAAAGCTCTAATTCTCCTGATTATGCCAGATTTTAACTATTAAAAAAGTGGGAATTTTCGTGTCTTCAATCAGACGAAGTATGTGATACAAATCAGAGCGTAATGATTTACACCCAAAATTATGACCCTGGAAACAAATCTAGATCAAGTAAAAGACATTGCCAAAAAGGCTGCCATTTGGGCTTACCCCATTGTGGAAAACTACCGAAGTATCTATAAGTTGACAATTGACAGCAATGACCAACCTGGTGCTTACAAAGGACCAATGAACCAAATACATTCATTAGAGAATGTAGCTACTCCGGATGATAAGGTAATTATCACTCCTAACTCGGATACCCCTTATTCATATTTAATTATGGATCTACGTACCGAGCCTTTAGTGGTAACAATGCCTGACATTACTTCTTTTGCTGGAGATAATGGAGAGGATCGTTACTACTCCCTGCAACTTGTTGATCTCTATACCTTCAACTTTGGCTATCTCGGTACTCGGATTGATATAGATACTCAGCGTGACCCAATAAATCGCGGCGGTAAGTACATAATAGCAGGTCCAGACTGGAGCGAAGAAGAATCCGAAAAAATCACTAGCATTTTGAAATCGGAGACAAATCCCGAAGGAATAATAGATGAAATTATTAAATCGGAAACAAATTTGGTTTTCTCGCTATTCCGTACACAGCTTTTCAATCCTGACCCTGTCACAGGTGATATAAAGCTGGTGAACGAAATTCAGAAGAAATATAAGGTTGAAACCTTGAGTGAGTTTATCCAACGAACTACACCGGAGTCTGCACCGAATATCTTGTATCCTTTTATCCCTCATAGCGGTCCTGAGAATGGTGAGAAATTAGACCCGAATTTCTTTCAATATGTGAATTTCTTGCTTCAATTTTGCCCCACGCATCCGACCGAAGTAGAATTACGCGAGCAATTTAAGACAATTGGAGTTGGAGAGGATTTTCCAACATTTCCGCCAGAAGGTGTTAGTGCAGAATGGGTGAACGCGCTCAACGAGGGTTCAGAAGCCGGAATGAAAAAGATTGTCGAAACAGCACACAATATGAACACATCTCTGGGAATATTCGGAACGCGAGAAGCCGTCATGGCCAATGTGGATGGTGAAGAGGAAGGTTATGGTTATCTCAAGCGAGCAATGGGCGCGTTCATGGGTATTTATGGAAACTCAGACGCGGAGGCATTATACCCTGCCTACCTAAAGGACAGTCAAGGGCATCCACTTGATGCTAGTAACCACAATTACGAGTTAGTGCTTCCAGTAGAAATGCCTGTAAAAGCATTCTGGTCTGTTACCATGTACCATGCCGACACGAAATTTTTGGTTGCAAACGAGCCGCTGAATCGTTACTTAATTAATTCATCAATGAAACTCACAACAAATGAGGATCAGGAAACTATCACTCTATACCTACAGAACGAATCACCCGGAGAGGAAAAAGAATCAAATTGGCTACCAGCACCGAACGGATCGATGTTTGTTGTCATGCGTCTCTACCTGCCACAAGATGAGGTAGTCAGTGGCATTTGGAAACCCCCAGTAATAACTGGTTATCCTAAATAAAACATTGAGATAGTCGTATTTTCCTCGTTCCTAGTCTCTGACTGGGAATGTACTTGATGCTTTATAAATCAATAAATTGTTTCCTCGCTGCTGCTAAAATTAATCGTTGTTCAGCACGAGCGATCGCTTTATAAGTCTTTTCTACAGCTTCCAGTTCTACAGAAATAGAAGTAATTCCCCATGCTATTAACTTATCAATTATTTCTGGATAAAGTACGGGAGCTTGACCACAGATAGAACAGGGAATACCCCCATCTTTAGCCATTTGAATTAATTGAGATATTGCTTTCATCACTACTGGATGACTTTCATCAAATATTGTTGCAAATTTTCCCTGTTCTCGATCTACTCCTAATAATAATTGAGTTAAATCATTTGTGCCAATGGAAATACCCATCACACCAGCTTTAATATATTCGGGTAATAGAAACAGTATACTAGGAACTTCTGCCATGATCCATAATTGAAACTGATGGTTTTTCATTAACCCAGATTCGGCAACTTTATGACGACAAAATACAAATTCTTCCACAGTGCGGACAAAAGGTAATAGCAAATTAATATTTCTATAACCAGATGCTTGAACTATCGCTAAAGCTTGTAATTCCAATTCAAAAATCGCCGGATACTGCATATAATTAAAAACACCCCTCTCACTGAGAATTGATGACTGTGATAAGGGGGAATCTGCACTCAATGATGTTAAATTATAGGCTGGTAGATCTAAAGAACGATAAAAAATAGGTCTAGGTAAAAAAGCGCGAGCAAACTCCATAATTTGCTCAGATAATAACTCTAATAATTCCTTTTGTCTGCCTTCTAGTAACCATTCTTGAGGGTGTTTTCCCTTGAGAATATTTAATATCATTAATTCCGAACGTAATAATCCCACACCATCTACAGGTAAACTTTGTACTTGTTTAATTAATTGAGGTTGACTTAAATTTACCATTAACTTAGTGGCAATTATTGGTAAATTTGTAAATTGATGATCTGATATTTTCTCATCATCCATTGTTTTTTCCACCTCCGCAATCGGCAAATTTTCCTCTTCTTCTGTAAGACGATATATTTCTCCTTTGTCACCGTCTAGTAATAATTTTTCACCTGATTGTAAAATATTCGTCGCGCCCGTGGCACTAATCACCGCAGGAATATTTAATTCTCTGGCTAAAATTGCACCATGACTAGTTAACCCACCTTGTTCAGTAACAATACCAGCAACACCTCGTAATAATGGTAAATAATCAGGAGTAATAACTGATGTAATCAGAATTACGCCCTGGGGAACTTGTAGGGATTTTTGTGCTGAATTGAGAATATAAGCATTAGCAATAATTCTGCCCCTAGCTGCCCCAATACCTTGAATAAATTGGATATTCGGTTTTATCGGTTGGGGAACAGTAACCTCTGTAATATAGATTTTAGAAGCTAAATATGAAGGGACAAGTTTCCATTTTATAGTTAAAGTTGTACCCAGTTCACCAACTAGGCGATTTCCTAAAAAAATTAATTCCTGTAAGTATTCTTCAGGTAAAGCATATTCTTGTTGTTGAGATTCTGGCAAAAGATAAGCCGGTAAACAATTATGATTTGATATTTGTAATTCTTCACCGGCTAAATGTGTGCCATGATCAAGACCATAAGCCAAAATTTTATTACCCAATTGTCTTTCTAGTACCACCCCGGTTTGGGGTTCTATGTAGTAAACATCTGGTAATACTTCACCATTACTAATTGCTAAACAATCACCCCAAGTAGCTTCAATATCATAAGCCAAGGGGTTAATATTCAGAACACCAGAGGCAATGCAAGAATCAACTGGTTGTACTAATACTCCTAAATTAATTTGTGGTAAAGTAATACCCATACTCCGCCAATATAGTAAACTTCTAGCACGGAATAATTGACTGTAAAGTAACTTTAAAGCTGCGCCAATTTCCGCTTCTTCACAAGGACAAAATACCGAATCTAATAATCCGGACACATTTTTCATCTCTTGATTAGTTGATATTGCCAGACTGGGACGCAAAATTAAACTCCTTCCTGGCCATTGTTTAGCATCTGCAAAAATTGTCCTTAGCCAATGAGGTGGGACACTGGCCGAGATAATTTCCTGACGCAAACGGCCAGCTACCTGCTGAAGTTGTCGCCAATTGTTTACGTCTAAGTGCAGAGAAGAATGGGGTAAATCAGCAATTAAAGACTCTGAACTGTTGAGATTTTCTAGGAATTGCTTTAAAACATCCGCTGCTACCACAAAACCAGGGAGAACAGGATAACCACGTTGTTGAATTTTGCTTAAGTAAAACGCCTGAACGCCGACTTTAGCGCGGTCTTGCAGTGTGATTTTGTCAAGCCAATAGAGTTTATCCACTCAATTCATTAGGTGTCAGTTTATAAGTACCACGACATAATTAATTACATACTGGTTATTTACCAATTTTTTGCTAGTGAGGGATTTCAACCCAGATTTTTGTGTAATTAATTTTGTCCGATTACTTATGGTAATTCTGTTTTACCTTAAATTTGTTAAATATTATTGATTAAATACTTTTTGTTACTATACTACCAATTACTATGGGAAATGAACTATATTTTGTCTTTCGCTCCGCATATTTCACCGTTGAACTATTTAACACCTACAGAACTTGATAAATCCTTATTATATTACCAGCAGTGATTGGTTGAATACCGGGCTGCGTCTGTGTTTCGCCTTGTTTATTGGGGCTATAATTGGTCTGGAAAGGCAAATTAAAAACAAGCCGGCTGGTTTAAGAACCCATATGCTAGTTAGTTTGGGTTCATCTGTGTTTACTTTAATCGCTATACAAACAGGTGGAACACAACTTAGTGCTGATGCTATTAGTCGTGTAGTTCAAGGTATCGCTGCTGGAGTAGGATTTTTAGGCGCTGGAGAGATTTTGCGTCAATCTTCCCAAACATCAAAATCTCCAGAAGTTCACGGATTAACTTCTGCTGCTGCAATTTGGGTATCCGCTGCTTTGGGAATTGCTGCTGGGTGTGGTTTATGGCAATTAGGATTAATAGGCGCTATTTTAACTGTAATTATTCTACACATTTTTAAAAGACTGGAAAAATTTTATTAGTCAGTGGTCAGTGGTCAGTGGTCAGTTGACAATGACCACTAACTAATAACTAATAACTAAACCAGAGCAATAGGACGACTACCGGCAGCGTGACGGTCAATTACTTGGTCAATTAAGCCATATTCCCTAGCTTCATGGGGAGACATAAAGAAATCACGTTCAGTATCTTCAGAAATCCGCTCATAAGGTTGACCAGTATGTTCAGCGAGATACTGATTCAGTTTTTGCTTGTGATACAAAATTTCTCTAGCTTGAATAGCGATGTCCGTAGCTTGTCCTTGAGCGCCACCCAGAGGTTGGTGAATCATAATCCGTGAATGGGGTAAACTCATGCGCTTACCCTTTGTACCAGCACTGAGGAGAAAAGCGCCCATACTTGCTGCTAATCCAGTACAAATTGTACAGACATCGGGGCGGATATGCTTCATAGTGTCAAAAATGCCCATTCCCGCTGTCACCGAACCACCAGGAGAATTAATGTACATATATATGTCCTTCTCCGCGTCCTCGGAATCTAAAAACAGGAGTTGGGCAACAATCAAGTTAGCCAGATTGCTATCAACCTGTTCTCCCAAAAAAATAATCCGCTCACGCAACAGCCGTGAATAGATATCAAAGGCGCGTTCGCCTCTACCCGATTGTTCAATAACGATAGGAATCATTTAGCGTGTTTTTAGCTATTTTCCATTTATTCTATCCGTGACAAGGGGTGATTGTGTTGAAGTTGTTAAGAGGATGCTCTAAAAGTATTTTTTTGGTAAAAATTAACACCTGAATTTTCAGAATCTCGACCCCGGATTTTTAAGTATATATAAGAGAATATCAGTATTTTTACTTTTTTGATAATTGAGTATTTTTACGGTTTTTACTCATTGAGCAACTAGAGTAAAACAATTAGTTAATGGCTTAAACTTAAATTTAATAAACTTAAACATAAATTTATATTTTTATTATATTTTCAGGACACTTTTTCAGGAAAACAAACGTCTAAGTTGTTAGTTAAATATAAAAAGAGGGCTAGATCACATTTTTCAAGGTTTTTCTCAAATGTTCTCAAATAAGATTTACCTAATCCGATAAATCTAAAATACAAAGTGTATTGAGAATAACAATTCCCCATGGAAATACCATTGATATATCCATATAAATAAACAGAGGTACTATGCTAGAAAAACTTATGCAAGCAGCCTTTATTACATTTTTGTTGCAACTGACAGCAGTATTGGGTAATACTAACCACCTTCCGCGAACCAAAGCCATGTCACATATTTCTCAAAAGCCAGTACCTATAATTAGTTCAACTTTTCAGGGTTCGGACTAGAACCTAAGTAACAGGTAACAGGTAACAGGTAACAGGTAATGGGTAATGGTTAATGGTTAATGGTTAATAATTTTACCTTGTAAAATGCTACTTCTGAGGTCTATTAATTCTTGTGTCATTTGCATTAGCCTCCAATTTAGCTATATTTTTAGCCATATTTTAGTTTTAATTCCGCTCTGGAGTGCTAGTGATGATTTTACTTTTGACATTC
This sequence comes from Dolichospermum sp. FACHB-1091, assembly GCF_014697585.1. Lineage (GTDB taxonomy): Bacteria > Cyanobacteriota > Cyanobacteriia > Cyanobacteriales > Nostocaceae > Dolichospermum. The sequence continues at coordinate 82,140 of NZ_JACJSB010000014.1, forward strand.
TGATTATTTCCACTTGTAATACTGCGGAAATATAGACCACCAATACTGACGAGAAATAGTAAATATCCCACAAATTGAACAATATAAATTTTGTCTCGATAACCAAATAAAGATTTAAGAATGATACCGGGAAAATGTTCATCCGAGAGGATTTTTTCCGTATTCCAGACTATTGGACCTAAGATACAGGAGTGAACTTTAGTAAAGTGTTCGTAATAGAAACAAAGATTTTCTGAAGAACGACTACTCAAAGCTAAATTAGCTATAGCTTCATCAAAATGACGCAATCCAGAAACCACTAAACCCGAAACAATTAATATTAATAAAACGCCCATAATTTGGAAGAATTGGCGGATATTAATTTTCACACCCCATTTAAATAATAAGACACCAATGGCTGCGGCGGCGGCTAAACCTGCAAGTGCGCCTAAAGTTGGTAATAAACCTTGTTGAAAATTAGCTGCAACAAATAAAACAGTTTCAAATCCTTCGCGGACAATGGCGACTAAAATTAAACTAAAAACTCCCCAAGCTGCATTTGAATTTTTACCTAATGCGTCGTTTACTGCTCCCTCAACTTGGGCTTTCATAAATCGGGCTTGTTTTGTCATCCAAATCAGCATCCAACTGAGCATAATTATTGCTAATATGCTAAATACACCTTCTAATGTTGGCTCAACTACAGAGGTATATTCAGGATTAATAGCTGCTAAAAATTTAATGATCCCAGTAAATAAAATACCGATTAAACCACTAAGAATAATACCCACAACCACACCAGCATACACCCAAAAATTGAGTTGAGATTGTTTGGCTTTTTTCAATAATGCGAGGACAATACCCACAACTAGAGCGGCTTCTACACCTTCTCGGAGGGTAATTACAAAAGTAGGTAAGGCGGTACTAAAATCCATTTTATTAGTTAGTTGTTATTTGTTATTTGTTATTTGTCAGTTGTTATTTGTTATTTGTCAGTTGTCATTTGTCATTTGTAGATTTTGCTGCTCCTGACTTCTGACTCCTGACTCCTGCGGTATTAGCTAAAATCCCGTAACATTTTTTTGAGTTCGAGATTGTGCATTTCTTCTTGTCCGATCATACCACGGGTAAATTCTTCTAGATAAATACTAGCATTAGTGACTGTTTCTAGAAGACTTTTGTACATATCCAAAGCTTTCTTTTCATGGGATAAACTTTCTTGTAAGATGTCTTTAACATTATGTTTGAAAGTTTCTTCCATGGGAGCGATTCTTAATGTAGGATGTCCTTCTAAACCTGTAAGAATTTCTCCTACTTGTTGAGCGTGAAGTAAAGATTCTGCGGCTTGAGCTTTGAAAAATGCCACAATAGGAATACGATTAGGTCCTGTCACCATTAAGGAATAATGGGTGTAGCGAACTACCCCTGCTAGTTCAAATTCCATAATGGAATTGAGGATATCAATGGTTTTTTGGTGGTTAAGTTCTTGCATTAGTTGTTAAGTTGAGCAAAATTACATGAGCAGAGTTTTTAGATACTAATTATGAGTGAGAAGTTATATTTTTTTCTGGTTGGGAAAAATAAAAGAAAAATAAAAATATTCTCACTCTTAGCTATCAATTATTTTCTCTCTTATTTATGATTTTAAACTGTTTATTCTGGACTTATAATAGTGTGAAAAACTAACTCATGGTTTGACTGTGAGTTTTTTCTCGCACTTTTCGGGTATTTTCCTCGATGGTTTTTACTAGTTTGGTAACATCTTCTGGAGTTTTGACTGCTTGCGCTGGGGGAATAGCAGCAGGCCAAACTTTGACTAATTCTCCAAAAGCTGTATCTATGGCTTTGTGTGCTTCGGGATTTTCTTGGATCATTTGGCTAGAAATACTTTTATATAGTTCTTGTGAATAGACTACAAAGCCACGAGAATCTTGATATTCAATGGGGGCGGTAATTTTACCTTTTGCTACCGCAGCACCATATTCTGAGTTAGCGGCATCTAATAAACCGTTGATTACTGGTAGAATAAATTCCGGTTGGCTGCGTTGTTCGGTTGGTAAAATAGCGATCGCATTATCAACAGCTTGCACAGCAGTGGTAAAATTAGTTTTTATTTTAGCATCCTTATGATTAGATTTCACTAAATCTGTTAAACTGACTAAGTTGCTTTTAAATTCTTTAACTTTACGTTCATCTAATTGTTCTTCAATATCAATATAAATCTCTTCTACTGGATGTCCAATATGGGGTTGAGCTTGTTTGGGTTGATTTTGATCTAACAGTTCTTGGGCTACTAAAAGATGTCCTTTCATTAATCCCAATTTTGTCATATAGTCAATATCTTTGGCTTCACCTGTTAACACCACTTCTTCCACTGTCACCATATCTTTGATTTGGTCAAACTGTGGTTGAGTAATTACTTTTTTACTGACTAAATCTTCGGAACTAGCGTAGGGACGGTTAGCCTGAATTTTATTTGATAAAGCCGGGATTCCTAATGTAGCCTCTAATTTATCTAACTGCGATAAAATCGCATTATTGATATTAATTTTAGCTTTACCACTATGACCGCTATGGGTGCTAGTTTCTGTCACTTGGGCTACAGTTGGTGTTGATTTAATATCTGATTTTACCGTCTTGTCGGTACAAGAACTCAAGGAAATTAAGGTACAAGCAGCAATAGACAAGAATAAATAACGGAATTTAATCATTTTTGCTCCACAATAGGGGTTTAAGTCAAAGTTTTGGCTATTTTTCTCATATCCAGTCAAAAACTGATAAGTATTTGCAATAGCTGTCTATGGTAATTTACCATAAATAAAAGTTTTTATCAACTATTTTTTTCAGAGATTGAGTATAATTTGAATATTTTATTTTTATTTTTTCTTAATGCTCCGACTTCAAGTTATTAAAGCTTATAATCTAATTGGATACTCATTCCCAGGTGGCCGCCTGGAAATGAGAAATTAAAAACAAGAAAACCTAATTAGACTCCATTGCAAATGCTTGTGTCAAAGCTGCATGGGGTCTTTACTTTGCAGAATCGGAGTAAGATTTGCTTTCAGCGGGTAAAGACTTAACATGAAAGCCTTTAAACTTTTCCTTCTGGCTAACGCGCATCATAGATGTAAGATAAGTAACAGTCAAGAGAGAAAAAACCCCAACTAAAAGCCAGATATATTTGTGTAAATCTCTCCCTAATATCTTTTCTTTGCTAGTATTCTCTGTTGTTTGTGTTTGCATAATTCAGTCCCTTGATTTTTTGCTTGATTTAGGTTAATGGTAAATAGGGAAAAAGAGGATGCCAACTCATTGCTGTAGCAGCAACCATTAAGGCAAACAGCCAGAAAAATATCGTTCTCGATTTAATCTTTTTGTTTTTCCAAAGTAGGGAAAGAATAGCCCAACTCACTAACCAACTAATAAGTAAGATTGTTTCTTTCCCAGAATAACTGCCAATATTACCCCACATTTTACTGGGGTTATGGCTGCCTGGTATCCAACTTCCCAATGACCAAAGCATTGTCTCTATGTTTTTATTAGTATCAGAAAAATGATGTGCCATCATCATTGTAAAACATCCAATTGCTGCACTAATTAAAGCTGCCGCTGCTGGTCCAGAAACCGTTGGTGGATGATTTGAACCTGCTGCTAAAAATCTGGGAAATTGTTTACATGACTGCCAAAATCTACCATATATAGGTTGTGGTTCTGGTGCGATTTCAGAAAGTTGAGATTGTTTATTCATCAAATAATCCTCAAGAATTTAATTACAAAGCTAATTACAAAGCTAATTACAAAGCGTGAATTTTAGCGACACCAATTCCAGTTACTAAACCCCCCATGGCAAAAAACATCATGGCTATTAAAGCCACACAAGTAGCTGTGAGAACGGGACGGTTTTGTTTTTCTAAAATTGAGTCACCATATTGCCATAAAATCCAGCTACAAGCTACCCCTAATGGCAAGGTAAATAAAACGCTAAATTCGTGGTATTCCATAAGTACATATTGGACTAAAGGGGAGTTTTCTTTTAGCCAAGCTCTTGCACCACCAAATTCTATTCCAGCCCGATAACGCATATATGCTAAATTGCCTGTAGCGATACCCAAAAATGCAATTACACTAGACCAAAATGTTAGGGTACGCATCTGCGGTAATATCTTACTTGCACCTCGTAGCAAGGGAAAGGCTAAATGTCCTGTATACACAGCAACAACTGTTGCCAGCAATGCTCCTACGCCGTGAATTGTGCCTATGGAACGCTGCCAAGGACTGGGATGTAAAAGATTAAAAAATGGCAAAAATAGAAACATTCCTGCTGATAAAATACTCAATCCATACACAGCAACTTTGGCGATATCTAGCTGTTTAGGAAAGGTTTCTGAAGTTGAATTAATGCCTGAGTCTAACACTATCAATGCTCCTGTAATGATGTGATCAAAAATCCTCATTCAATTACCAAAATCTCTATTTCACCTATAACTGCTAAATTTACCCCAAATAACTCCTAAGTTAATATTTAGTTGGGAATTGTCTTAGCAAAATTAACTTTTTCAGATGTGCTATTAATTTGATAATGGGATGATATTTTTGTGATTATTAAATCATACATTCTTTTAGCAAAAAAAGAAATATCTTTTGTGATTTTTTTTTATATTTTCCTTGATTTATGATAATTATTACTTATGTATGAAGTTAATAAATTTGTCAGAATATGAAAATTTATAGAACTATAATAAAACTATATTTGATCTGGAAACGGGTTTTTAGATAAAGACTTGATTGCATAAATATTTTAGTCTCAATATATTTTGAAAATACAAAATTCTTAATTTTTTCAATAATCAAAGTTTTAGGAGTCTTTTTCTGAAATTACTGCAAATTGTCCCATACAACCGCTTTCAGCGATCGCATCTTGGTGAGGATGAAACATATACTTACCTGGATACTTAAAAGCAAATTCTAAAATATGTCTTTCTGCTACACCCATGGTTAAAACATCCGTTTTTACACTGGGATTCATTGTCATTCCCGAAGGATAAACATCGAAAAAATTAGCGTGAAGATGAAACGTTACAGCGGGATCAAATTCAATAATATTCAAAACATAGGCACGAATTAACTGATTTTGATAAATTTGAATAGGATGGTGCATATAATGATGTGGCAGGCCATTAAAAGCATAATACTCATTGCGGTTATCATCATTTACATCATACCCAGACATGATTAAAACAATTTCATCAGCAGGGGGACGGGGTTTAGGAGGATCAATAATAAACATTCCATATAATCCCTTAGCAACGTGACGAGTAACCGGAGCAACATGACAGTGATATAAATGAACGCCATAGGGTTCGGCCTCAAATTCATATATAGTTGCCTTACCATTACCTATGGGTTTAATGCCATCCATTTCAGCGGGATGAACTCCATGAAAGTGCAAAGAATGGGAATGTCCAGCATTATTGAGAAAAAGTATTCTTATTTTTTCTCCTTCTTTAGCCCGGAGTGTGGGTCCAGGAATGCGCCCATTTAAGTCCCAAATGTTATAGGAGACAGCGCTATTAAGCTGAATGGTGGAAGTACCAGCAATTAAGCGAAATTCGCGGACTGTGCGCCCATTTTCCTGTTTAATTGTCCCATAATCAAAATCTCGTAACACCTGCATAGGGTTAGTAGCACCATTAGAAGCTGTTATTTTCATGGGTGGTATTTTGACACTGGCATAATTTTTGCTGTTTAACATTTGCCAAATTGTCCCTGTCGTGATCATGAATGCACCGGAAAATCCCAGTTGTAGCAGTTGACGACGATGCCAAATTTTATCTTTACTCTCAGTAAAGTTGTCAGACATAAGACTAATAGGGGAATGGGGGTACGGTAAATTGCAAATAATTGGCAATTAGCTTTATGTATAGTAAAGGAATCAGGAATTATTGTCAATAATTTAGAAAAATAATTTTCAGGACTATTTATGATATGTTGATTTATTTACCCCTAACTAGAGAACAAATGGCACTTGCACCCTAGTAAATTGGGGATTACAGGGAATAAAATGGCGACTGTAGGAAACTTTGGGCAAATTTAGCGGTTGAGGTCAAGGATAGCACTACAGGGGCAGCTATTAAAGATGTAAGATTGCGAGTAAAAGCGATCGCTTTGGAAGATAATTTAACAGTATTTAGACAAGAGGTAGCATCTGGAAAACTACAATTTCTAAATCAGGAAAATCTAAAGGAGATATGTTTTGATGTTCTGTGATAATTTCTCGATTTTGATAACCTTCTGCTGTGGGATTTCTAAATACAATTAGTTCACGTTTCACTACATCTAATACCCAATAATCCTTAATTCCTGCTTGAGAATAAGCTTTAGCTTTGATTTCTGTATCTAGTTTTAAACTACTATCTGCAACTTCGATAATTAAATAAATTTCTGCTGGTGTAGGATGATGATCTGCATAGTCTAAAGGATCTATTTTTACTACAGCAATATCTGGTTCTGGTTCAGACCTTTCATTTAATTTTACAGGGTCTTGAATAGCTATCCAAGCCTGATTTCCTAAACGATTTTGTAATAATTTATTTGTTCTTCCTACTGCTGAACGGTGGGCTGTTCCTTTAGCAATCATCCAGATTATTTTCCCCTCTAATAATTCTACCCGTTCACTTGGTTCAAATATTCCTGCTTCAGCAATTCTGTGGTATTCATCAACAGTCCACAGCCGCAATTGTAAGGGTGATTCTGTGGTTTGCATAGTTAATTAAGGTGACTATTTATTCACTATTATATGATATTTTATTTGTCTGAATCAGGATATCCAGGATTTTAGGATTTACAGGATTTTTGTCTGAATCAGGATATCCAGGATTTCAGGATTTACAGGATTTACAGGATTTTTTATGAGATAATAGAAATAAAGACACTGTGAACATACAATGGCTACTCAATTAATGGTTCAACCTTCGTCTTTAATATCTTCTGGTATGAAGATGAGTGAATTTGGTAATATTTATCTATTTAAATTTACCGAAGAACTACAGATACGTTTTGAAGAACTATTAGCAAAGAAAAAATCTGATACGCTGACTTCTGAAGAGGAAGCGGAATATGTAGGTATCTCGGAGTTACAGCGAATATTTACCTTAATTAATGCTCAACTAGCGGCTAAAAGTAAATGGTGTCCGAACCAACTCGACGACTTATAAGAAAACGAGCTAAATTTCTCTGTGAATATTGCCACTCTCCTGAATATCTGAGTCCCGACCGGTTTACCATTGATCATATTATGCCGCAGTCTTTGGGGGGTTCAGATGAACTGGAGAATTTAGCCTTGGCTTGTCATCGCTGTAATGAGCGTCATTATAATTTTATAGTAGCTACTGATCCTAAAACTCAAGAGCAAGTTGCTTTATTTAACCCTCGTCAGCAAGAATGGTCAGAGAATTTCATTTGGACAAAAGATGGTATAAAAATTGTAGGTACAACGCCTACAGGAAGAGCTACTAGCGATCGCTTTGACTTCAATGATGAAAGACGTGATGAGCCTTCTATTCAAGTTGCTCGGCGTTTTTGGGTAGAAGCGGGTTGGCATCCACCACTATCAGATCCTCGTCAATAATGATACTCTACTATTAAGTCTCCATAAACACAACGCAAAAACCTAGAATTTTTATGAATATTGGCATCTGCAATCTATGTAAAACAGAACAGGAATTAATTAATAAATCTCATATTATACCTAGACAATTTTATCATTATACTACAAAACAAGTAGAAAAAGAAGTTATTGATACAACTAATAACTCCACATATTTATACTCAAAAGAGGGAAAATTAAAGCAAATTCAATGCGGACTTTTTATGGGAGATATTTTATGTAAAAAATGTGAAAATTTAATAGGTAAATGGGATAAATATGGACAAGAATTATTACTCATAGATATTGATAAAGAATCTAAATTTAAAAAACAATATACTAAAATGGAACTTAAATTTGTAGAAAATTTTAATTATAATTCTCTTAAATTGTTTTTTATGTCGGTTTTATGGAGAAGTCACATAGCCAGAAATCATTTTTTTGTTGAAAAGAAAATTAGAGAAGTTGAAGTTAAAAAAGCACAGTTTTTCCAACAAGTTAATTTAGGAGAGGAATGGGAGACTAAATTGAGAACTATGCTTTTATTAGAGAATCCTGGTACAGAAGATGATTTTTCTGTGTTACTTTTCAAGTATACAGGTAAAGAATCATATATACACCTTCCCCCACTCAAAGGAAAAGATCCATATAATGAAGCAGATCTTTATAGATTTATGTCTACTGGATATTCTTGGTTTATAAAAGTGGATAAACGTCCTTTTCATAACCGAATCAGATCGTTGATATTAAAACCAGATCAGCCTTTGTATTTTATAGAACAAGAATATAAAAAAACTTCAGATTTTCCAAATATATCAAAATTTGTTAATAGCTTACCTGAAGATAATTGATTTAATTATTGCTATTATTTAATCTATCTTTACTAATTGAGCGATAATTGGATCAATTACCTTTTGACCTCGTTCATTGAACCTAATTGCTAAAGATACTTTGTTTCCTGATCCAAAAACATGAGTTATTTGACCAGTACCAAATGTTTTGTGCATTACATGATCACCTACATTCCAGAGTTGCTGTAATTGTTTGTGAGATTTATTATTCTCTTGCAGTTCAAGTTCTCTAATTCTATCCAGTGCTTCTTGGTAAAAATCTTGATCTTCTTGTTTATAAAATAAATCAGCAGCTTGTTTAAAATCTGCGTTTGCACCTTGGTTATCTCCTAAAACAGAGTGAACAATCCCTCGTTCATAGTAGGCTATGGCAAAGTTCGGATTAATTTTGATAGCTTCGGTGTAATCATCAATCGCACTTTTTTTGTCTCCCAAAAAATACCGAGATCGTCCCCGTTTTTTGTAAATAAGAGAATCATTAGGTTTCAGTTGTAAGGCTTGATCATAATGAGAAGCAGCACTTTTATAGTCTTGTTTCTCAAAACATTTATCCCCTAAACTGATATATTTGTCAGCATCGTAAGATACTAAACTCTCTAAATAACCACGTAAACCACAAGGATAAAGTAATTCATCTATTCCAACTAAAGTTTTATCACCAATTGATTTAATCATATTGGTTGGTAAAAACCCAGCTATAATAAGACCATATTCTTTTTCCGTGTCACTAAATTCTTCTTGACATAAAATACAAATTAAAACAGCATTTTTTTGAACTTCTTCTCTATCAATTGACCATTGAACCTTATCAAAATTTCCATAACGGGTTTTAACCTGAATACCAATTGATGAATCAGAAGTTAAGATAAAATCAATTTTTCCATTTTTCCATCTCCACCAATGCGTTTTTCATAATCAACCTCAGTGACAAAATCACCTAAACGGATTTTAACAACTTCCTCACCCAGCTTTCCCTTCAAATTATTGACAAAAACATCACGAATAGGAATTGAAGAACTTCGTCTATATTTTTCAGCCATATTCCAGCAAAAATCCCGTAATTGCTGTAACCTCTCTCCAGAAATAACCGTCAACTCACTATGCTGGCCTTCCTTCTCACAATGGAGTAAGTCACCAGATTTCAGTCTTTGAATAAAATCAGTCTGCTGTGCTTTGAGTATAGTTGTCCAGTCCATTTGTCAAAACTCACCTTTATCTAGCAAAAAGTATTTATTCTATTATTCCCTATCAAGCAGCAAAAAGCACTAATCTAGATCACATTGCAGTTTTTTGAGTCCAACCGAAAAGTATTGAATCCTCAAGCCCTCAAAACACAACTCAAGCAAACATCCTGTAAATCCTTAAATCCTGGATATCCTGATATGGCTACGCCACGCTTCGCTATCAGACAATTGAGATTTAATTAACTAACAGCAAAATCTGTATATTTTCGGACAGAAGGCAATTGAAAACCTAAAACAATATCTTCTTTCGGTACACCTAATTCAACCAATTCATTAGCAATTCCCACCTCTGTACCATCCTGCTGAATCCAGATTTTATCATCAATAATATCTAGATGTAAAACAGGTCCATAAATACGAGTTTGATCACGCCAACCTACATAAATTAATTGATAATGGTTATTTTCAAGATCAAAAATTGTCTGTGCTTAAATGCGTTTATCCCAAACCATACTAGCGTGTTGTTTCAGTAAGTTCTGAATATATTGCCGATATTCTTCTAATTTTGCCATTCTGCTATTACCTCTTTTTCAAAATTATAAACTACTAAATAAAGTTGATTCATTTTAATCACTGCTTGAATAAAAGGCAGTATAAAAAATTCATTGTAAACAGTAATAGGAACTGCTAAATATAAAGTCCGTTCTGGTTCTTGTTCTTGTAAAGCAAGACGATAAATTATAAATTGTCCTCATGCAGCATAAAGTTCTGTAATTTTTGAAGGATTAAGAAAACTTTTGATTTCTATAGCTATTTTTTGTCCTTCTTTTTCGGCTGCAATAACTTTTTCTGCTCCTAAATCAATATTGTAAAATTGTCTGCCTAATTCAGACTTAAATTACCAAAGCTGTAGATTCCTAATCTCTTGAAGCAGTTAGAAATCTGAGAAGATGTCATAAATATTTATAAATGTTAATAATTCACAAAATAAATATATAATTTGACGTATTTTTTATTACAAAAATTCTCTAAATAAAATCCCAAAACATCTACCAATAGGGTATTCTCAAGACAGATAAATTTTAGTTTGCTATTAATTTTGTTAATTGTTACATTGCTGAAATTAGTGTAAAGAAAACACAAAAATAGGACCTTTCATGCACATACCTGATGGATTTGTTTCTGTACCAGTTGCCGCAGTGACCAGTTTAGCTAGTGCGGCGGCTTTATTTGTAGCTTTTGAGCGATCGCAAACAGCTTTTGGTATTCGTCGCGCCCCCATATTAGGGTTAACCACAGCCTTTATTTTCGCCGCCCAAATGGTTAATTTTCCCGTAGCGGGGGGGACTAGCGGCCACCTATTAGGAGGGGCTTTAGCCGCCATTATCTTGGGTAGTCCTTGGGCGGGAATGTTATGTATTGCCACGGTTTTAATTATTCAAGCCGTGTTATTTGCTGATGGTGGAATTACTGCTTTAGGAGCAAATATTTTTAACATGGGAGTCATCGGCGTGTGGGTAGCTTGGGGATTAACCCAAACTTTGCAAAGACTCTTTGGCGGTTTTCAAAGACTTTTACCCCTAGCGGCGGGAATAGCAGCGGGAGTTAGCGTAGTTGTTGCCGCTATAGCTTGTGCTATTGAATTAGCCCTTTCTGGGACAGCACCAGCCAACCTAGTTTTACCTACAATGACAGGTATACATATTTTGATCGGTGTTGGGGAAGGGGCGATTACTGGAGGTGTTCTAAATTACCTATCTACAACTCGTCCAGATTTGTTACCAGGTGAAGAACATAAAATTAGAGGTTGGTTAGTTCCCGTTGTCAGTATTTTACTGATTTCTGGTGTATTATCCCTATGCGCTTCCGCTTGGCCTGATGGTTTGGAAAAGGTAGCAGAAAACTTAGGATTTATTGATTTAGCGGAAAACGTGCGGGTAATTGTGCCGACACCTTTAGCTGATTATAATATTCAGGGTTTGGGGAAAATTGGTACTAGTATTGCTGGGTTGGTAGGTGCTACAGCTTGCTTTGCGGTGGCTTTTGGCATTGCCAAAATTATCAGACCGAAAAATGCTTAGTTAATTATGATGCAAATTTCCTTGCCATTACGCTTGCAATTGTCCCTAATTATTGTAATTGGGGCAGCTTTTTTAAAGTATCATAGTTGGTCTAATTTACTTGTCTATGGAGCGATCGCTCTGGTGTGGGTTTATTTGTTACAAGTACCCCTACCCAAATTAGGCGGTCTACTGGGTGCAGAATTAATTTTTTTATCCTTCGTGGCCTTACCATTGGGATGGGAACGAGCTAGTTTTTTGCTTGTGCGTTCCCTAATTTGTTTAATTGTCATGAATGGCTTTTTATTAACCCTACCTCCCCATAGTTTGGGTATTGCTCTCAAAAGCTTACCCATACCTGCACCATTAAAGGAAAATCTGATTCTCGCTGGACAATACTTAGAAATATTACTCTTAGAAGTGACACGAATGCAGCGCAGCGCCCAACTACGTGGTTTAAATGGTACAGCAGGGTGGCTACGTTATGCTAGTGCTGCCATGATTGGAGCGTTGTATCTTCGTACCCTAGACAGAGCCGAAAGAGTTTATGCTGCTATGGTAGCCCGTGGATATAACGGAAAATTACCCCTAGATTCCCCCCTCAAACCCAAAGAACGCTTTACCCTATTAATAGCTGGGGTGATAGCCACTGGTTTAACCCTAAGTTCTTACCTTACTGTTATTTGAGTGGTGAATCTTGACATCATTAACTTCTAATCCCCAAATTTCCCTTTCTCAACCCCATACTGCTGTTGTTGCGGTCCAAAGTCTGGTTTACGCTTATTCACAACAGTACCCTGTATTACAAGAAATCTCTTTTAGCTTACAAACAGGCGATCGCGTCGCTTTAATGGGTGCTACTGGTTCAGGCAAAAGCACCTTACTAGAAAACCTGATTGGCTTAAAACATCCCCAAAGCGGCAAAATTTGGATTAACGGTATACCGATATTGCCAAACACTTTACCGCAAATTAGGCAACAAATTGGTTTTAGTTTTCAAGATCCTAATGACCAATTATTTATGCCCACAATCCTGGAAGATATCACCTTTGGACCCCTTAACTATGGCATTTCCCCCATAGCTGCAAAGGATAAAGCCTATCAACTATTAGCCGACTTTGGATTAGAATCCTACGCCCACCGTTCCGCTCATGAACTTTCTGGAGGACAAAGACGTTTAGCCGCCTTAGCGGCGATTTTAGCCCTAAATCCTGACATTCTCATTTTAGACGAACCCACCAACGGACTAGACCCAGCATGGCGACGACATTTAGCCCAAGTATTATTAAAATTGCCTGTAAAAGTGATGTTAATAGCTTCTCATGATCTCCAGTGGCTAGGAAGAGTCACCCAACGGGCTTTAGTCTTGTCTAATGGTAAAATCCAAATAGATAGCGATATTCAACCACTGTTGCAAGATGGCAAAACCTTAGATAAACTGGGTTTGCCAGTAGATTGGTAAACTGGGGCTAACAGTGATTTTGCTGGCCAATGAATCACGGTTTTTGTTTCGCGCAGAGGCGCGAAGTAGGAAAGGCGCGAAGAAAGAAGGTAATCTGTGGTTTAAATAGATAAAAACTGCTGTCATATCTTTAATCTATGCTCTGCTTCCTATTTTCCTAAATTTGGGGGTTTAAGTCCCCGTTTCCCACTCTCTTGAATTTTAAATTTTTAAATTCTTAAATTCTTAAATGTTGTTTTCTCGTTATCCAGTTATTGCTCCTGTTGCTGTGAGCATTGCTTTATTAATTACTAGTTGTAGTGACAGTAAAACCTCCCAATGTCAGCGACTAATTAAAGCCGTTAATCAGGGTACATCACTGATTGATACCAAAAAAGGTCAGCAAGTATCAACTAGTTTAAAGTTATCTAAAGACTTGAAAAATGTCACTCAAGAACTTCAGAAATTGAACTTAAAAGATCCTAAATTAAAAGAATTTGAAAGCGGTTTTATCAAAGTCTTTGATAATCTCAGTCAAGCCATAGGTAAAGCTGCTAAGGCTCTTGCAAATACTAAAACAGCAGAAGTATCTTCAGATGGTAGAATCAAAATTCAAAAAGCTAGAAGAGAAATTGATTCCGCACTGACAACCGCAGCCAAAACCGCTGGTAAACAATCAGATACTTTAGCTGTTCAGTTAAATAAATATTGTAGCCAGGTAGAACTAACCAAAAATTGAGAATTAAAAATTAAAAATTGTAATATTTTAGGCTCTACCGGAGTTAGTATGTTAGGTTGGAGGAAAATCTTAACAGAAGTAATGTCAGATATTAATGACTTTAAAGACTTAATAATTGGCAAAAACGACGCAATTTCGTTCATACACATAAAATTCAATTTGTACAGTTTGTACAGTGCGTAAGTCCTACAGGGAACTGGCATTGAATCGTGTAAATTTTGTAAAGCACGTCTTCACAGAAATCATAAGCGACTCGTGCCAGTTGCATAAGTCCTGATACAGAGGTACATAGGTACTCCGGGCGCAACGAGAAATCAAGAGTATGATATATTTAATTTAATTTTCTATGATCTTTTAGTTTAATGAAATCATTTTTTTGGGAAATTTATCAATTTAGGCGAGAAGTTTTAGTAGAAGCAATTGGGACTTTTATTTTAGTATTTACTGGTACGGGTGCTGTAATGGTTAATAATATTAGTCAAGGAGCTATTACACATCTGGGAATTAGTTTTGTTTTTGGGGCTGTAGTAGCTGCATTAATTTACAGTCTAGGACATCTCAGCGGCGCACATTTTAACCCGGCGGTAACATTAGCATTTTGTACTAGTGGTTTTTTTCCCAAAAGGCGGGTATTACCCTATATTTTAGCTCAATTATTAGGATCTATTTTGGCTTCTAGTTTACTATTAATTAGTTTAGGAAATGTGGCTAATTTAGGTGCAACTTTACCTTTAAATGGTAATTGGCGGCAATCTTTTATATTAGAAATAGTTCTCACTTTCATTTTAATGTTTGTGATTTTGGGGTCTGGATTAGATCGTCGCGCTCACATTGGTTTTGCTGGTTTAGCTATTGGTTTAACAGTAGCATTGGAAGCGGCTTTTATGGGTCCGATTACTGGTGCAAGTATGAATCCTGCCCGGTCTTTTGGACCAGCTTTAGTAGGCGGAATTTGGCAAGATCATTGGGTTTATTGGGTAGCACCAATTTTAGGTTCACAGTTTGCGGTTCAAGTTTATGGCGTAATTTCTCATAGTTTTCGAGATTTCAAAGAATAAAGGAGTAACAATGACAAATTTCGATCATCCACCCAGAATATTATTTTTATATGGTTCTTTGCGCGAACGTTCTTACAGTCGTCTATTAGCAGAAGAAGCTGCCAGAATTATTCAACAATTCGGTGCAGAAGTTCGGTTTTTTGATCCTCGTGAATTACCAATTTATGGTAGTGTTAGTGATACTCATCCTAAAGTTCAAGAATTGCGAGAATTGAGTACCTGGTCTGAAGGTCAAGTTTGGTCTTCTCCAGAAATGCACGGTAACATTACCGGGATTTTGAAAAACCAAATTGATTGGATTCCTTTGAGTATTGGTGCTGTTAGACCAACTCAAGGTAGGACTTTAGCAGTAATGCAAGTAAGTGGCGGTTCTCAATCCTTCAACGCAGTCAATACAATGCGAATTTTAGGGCGTTGGATGCGAATGTTTACCATTCCTAATCAATCTTCCGTAGCAAAGGCCTATCAAGAATTTCATGAAGATGGCACAATGAAAGATTCTGATTATCGTGACAGAGTAATTGATGTCATGGAGGAATTATATAAGTTTACTTTGCTATTACGTGATCAAGTTGATTATCTCACAGATCGTCACAGTGAACGTAAAGAAAAAGCCGCCAAGGCTTTACAAGTTTCATAAAAGTTTTCCTTTGTCAACCTATTTACAACTACAAAGATTATGAAAAAAGTCATGTTTGTTTGCAAAAAAAATTCCCGTCGTTCCCAAATGGCAGAAGGTTTTGCGAAAACTTTAGGAGAAGGTAAAATTACTGTTGTTAGTTCTGGTTTAGCATCAAGTCATGTTGATCCTATGACTGTGGAAGTTATGGCAGAAATCGGCATTGATATTAGTAATCAAAGTTCTAAATGTTTAAGTGATTTTAATCCTGAAGATTTTGATGCTGTAATTTCTCTTTGTGGTTGTGGAGTCAATTTACCAGAGGCATGGGTATCAAGAGAAGTTTTTGCAGATTGGCAACTTGATGATCCAGAAGGTCATGGTATTGATACTTTTCTCCGTGTCCGGGATGAAGTTAAAGAAAGAGTAATTCAATTGATAAAAGATCTAACCATTTAATAAATTTGGTAATGGGCAATTTGGTGACAGTTTTGCCCCTTGCCTAAATATTAATTTACAATAAATACGCATTTTATCATCACAATAAGATAGCCAAAGTCTCCAAGAGGTCGGATATATAAAACTAAATTTATACAGGTAAATTAAGTGGAGTAATTAAAAAAAAACACCTAAAACGCCTTCCTTTAATGGGATTATAATTAAATACGTTTAATCTACTATTGATTTATTTGAATTTAATGAAAGTTGCTGATTTAATTATCTGGTTTGAAACATGGGCAAATCCCTCTTGGTGCGAAAGTTGGGATAATTGCGGTTGGCAAGTTGAACCCGGTATTTTAGACCAAGAAGCACGGGTTTTAGTCTGTCTAACTCCAACTTTAGCAGTTATCCAAGAAGCGATCGCTCTCCATGCTAATCTTATTTTCGCCCATCATCCCCTGATTTTTCATCCCCCCAAATCTTTCCGCACTGGGGAAGCTTTAACGGAAATCATGCGGTTAGCTTTTACCCACAATATTGGTATTTACACTGCACATACTAATTTTGACCAAGTAGCAGATGGAACTGCTGATGTTTTAGCGCAAATTCTCCAACTTCAACAAGTATCACCCATTATCCCTACTCAATCGGGTTTAGGTTATGGGCGTGTAGGAATGCTAGAATCTACGTTAACATTACAAGAGTTACTTCATCATATTCAAATCAAACTAAATTCACCCCATTTGATTTTTTCACCCACAGCGGATTTAAAACAGAAAATTTCTCGTGTAGCGGTTTTAGGCGGTTCTGGGGCGGGCTTTATTTCAGCAGTGGTAAAAACTAATGCCCAAGTTTACTTAACTTCTGATTGTAAATTTCATCAATTCCAAGAAAGCCGTGATCTGGGTATAATTTTAATTGATGCTGGCCATTATGCCACAGAACGTCCCGCCTGCCATCGCCTAGTCCAGAAATTTCAAGCCCTTAACTTAGATTGGGTGCAATTGAGCGAGCAAGATGAAGATTTCCGGCAGTTTTTAGCCTAAATTAGACAACTGTAAATTATACATACCAGATAGCAAATAATGTTAAAATTCTGCCAAGAAATAGGAAATAATGTTATCATGGGTAAAAATAATGTTTTTGTCGGGAATAGCTAACCTTCTCGCTGGAAACATCAAGTCAAGGAAAAATATCTGTGTTGACAGTTTGTACAACCGTTCTACTAATGCGGTAAACTGAAAATTAAGACCCAAACTTTCATCTAGCACTAATGACTAAAAATAAGTGGTAAAATTGAGTCACTAAACTTACTGGGTTCTGACCGCGAACTTCACCTATATAAAGGTTGATATTCTCGGCATCAAATCCAAATCTGACAGGTTTAACTACGTTGTATAAAAAGGCAGAAGCACTACATGCTACACCGCAAGATTTATCAACTGTGTTGCGACGGGCGGGAGGTATGTGTTTTTTTGCGGGATCAACAGCGCTGGATAGAGCGGGCCCGCATTATTGATATCGAGGGTGATTTAGTGACTTTACGCTATGAAACAGACGAGGAAGATGAAGTTTGTTCTTGGGAGGAAATGGTTCGTCTCGAAAGCATCGGATCTGTCACTCAAAAATTATCTTCAGTCCAACGCGGTAATATAGAACCGCTGACAACTGATGACTGTCCAGAAGCCGAGCGCATTCATAACCCTTATACTGACCTAAATCCAGATTAAACGCTTCTAAATTAAATTCACGTTAAGCGTTCAAAAGCAGGACAGTATCCGTCAAGGGTAACTTTGAAATTGTACAAGGGGGCGGCGGAGTTCCAACAACGTTGTCCCCTTTGATGTCGGCAATTACCGCAGCAGTCAACATCACCAGCATGAGGACGAAGGCTATTTGAGTTTAATAATTCCCGTGGGGATAACCCCCGTAATACCAAATCTTCACCTTGCCAACGGGCTGCTATTAAACCCGTATCAGCAAATTGTCGCCAGCGAGGATCGGTTGTTAAGGTATCTGGAAGCGTAATAGTAATCACAGTTCCCAGTTCCGTCAATTCCCCCCCATAATTAGTTTCTGGAGCATCTGGTTGTAAAAATGTCTCTCCAATCGGTAATTCTACCAAAGTTCCGGCGGCGGGTGAATGGACATGATAGCGGTTTTGTAATTCTTCTAAACAAGTTAAGTCCGCTAGGTAACTAGGAGAACCATGCACAAAAATAACGTGCTGAGGTCGTAAATTATGAATTAGCTGAGTTGTTCCAGGTCCATCACTATGTTGCGCTAACAGGTAGGTTTCAATTTTTGTTGGTGCTAAATATTGCTGATTAACCAGATTAGTCTTTTCCGGGACAAGAATCAGCCAATTACCGCTGTTTGGTTGGGAATACTTGCGTAAATCTGCCGAATAATCTGTAATAACAATACAAGGGGATGTGCCTAAAGTTGCTAAATTTTCCGGCTTTAATCTTCTGACACGGGGTTTTACCCGTTCATCCCAAAATAAAGGTTGATGACGCGCAAAGTTTTGTACTGAAGCGGGAAGATGGGTTAAAATTTCCAAATAAGCATCGCAACCAGTAGCCACCTCACCATCTACCCAAATGTCTAAATCCCTACCTGTAAAGTGGTGATGGGAACGCAACAACATGAGTAATTCTTGACCTAAGCCTAATGCTGGAGTTGGTAAAATTACTGAAGAGTTCTCCCCTAGTCCGCTGGAACTGATAGCGCGATGAATCCTTTCTGCTACTTGATTTTCTTGGTGACGACGATGGGTATGACGAGATGTTCCATAACTACCTTCAATTAACAGCACGTCTAAATTTAAACCTCGTAATTCATCGAGTCGCAATCCTTCGACTAATCGGGAATTAGAGAGGAAAAAATCACCAGTATAAAGTAATTTATAATCTCTGTTGGGGGTGTGGTAAGTTAAGAGAATAGCCACAGCGCCGGGTAAATGTCCTGCAGGGAATAATTCTACTATTAAACCTGCTTTAATTTCTATAGGCGATCGCAATGGTAAGGCTTGACAAAATGAGGGAATGTTCCCTAGTTCTGCTTCTTGCCAATTTAGCGGTAATAACTTCGTTGTCACCTCACTAGCATATATAGGTAACGCTGGGAAAGCTTGATGTAGCGCAAATAAACCTCTAGCATGATCTGGATGAGCATGACTAACTATAACTAAATCCGCCGGTGTAGATCCGATAGCACATTGTGGCGATTTAGTCAAGTCCTTAGTTACAGGTAAAATATTTGCCAGGCCAAAATCCAGCAGAATTCGGTGGGGACCCATTCTGACTAGTAGACACACCCCTTCATTTTGATGCTGAACGCTGTAGGGTAAACATTCTAACTCATTGGCGGTTTCTTCAGCATCAATTGATATATTATTGATCATGATCCTCCCCTCAATCAAACTAATAGCCGAGAAAATTGGCTGTTAGCAATATTTCTCAGTAGAGTTGTGAAAGTTGGAAACGTAAATTATTACTCCTGTTAATGTGCAGAACCATTACCGTGATAGTTTTCGGAATCATAAAAGCCATTTTTCGTACCAAAGAATAAGCACGAGACTGTAAATATAACAGTTAAAACCACTAAAATCAGCTTGACATCCATAGATTTTTGACCGTTGACTCAAGACTTTTATATCTTAATAGAGTGTTTTTGCTTTTGGGCGGAATCAGCAGAAAATCTTTACCATATTGAGAGCGGCTTTCGGATCTGGAGGGAAATGTGCTAAAATTCCACCCGCAGACTATAGTTTGATCAGCAAAGCCAAGTTTTTAGCCTGTTCCTTATTACCTGCTGTAAAAGTGCTATATGACTAACAATTCAGATTTTCGCATTGAAAGAGACTCAATGGGCGATCGCCAAATTGCCAATAACGTTTATTATGGTATTCAAACCCAAAGAGCGATCGAAAACTTCCCCATTAGCGGTATTAAACCTTTACCAACTTATATAGATGCTTGCGTATATATTAAAAAAGCTACAGCTATTGTCAACTCAGAATTAAATTGTATCCCCACCAATATTAGCAAAGCGATCATACAAGCCAGTGATGAAATTTTAGCAGGGAAATTACGAGATCAGTTTGTGGTTGATGTTTATCAAGCTGGTGCGGGAACTTCACACCACATGAATATTAATGAAGTTATCGCAAATCGGTCTTTAGAAATTATGGGTGATCAAAAAGGCAATTATCAACTAGTTAGCCCCAATGATCATGTCAACTATGGACAGTCCACTAATGATGTTATTCCTACTGCGATTCGTATTGGTGGCTTATTGGCGCTTTCTCGCAGATTACAGCCAGCTTTAGAACAGGCAGTTTTGGCATTAGAAGCAAAAGCGGAAGAATTTGAAAATATCATCAAATCTGGGAGAACCCACCTGCAAGACGCTGTACCAGTGCGGTTAGGTGATAATTTCCGGGCTTGGGCTTATATCCTTTCAGAACACCAAAACCGGCTTTATATTGCTTCTTCTGACTTAATGGTATTAGGTTTAGGAGGAAGTGCTGCGGGAACAGGAATGAATACCCACCCGGAATATCGTCAAAAAGTTGTAGATGTCTTGAGTCAATTATTGGAATTTCCCCTAGAACCAGCACCGCATTTAATGGCCGCAATGCAAAGTATGGGGGCTTTTGTCAATGTTTCCGGGGCTTTACGGAATTTAGCCCAGGATTTAGTGAAAATATCTCACGATTTGCGGTTAATGGATTCAGGACCCAAAACCGGATTTAAAGAAATCCAACTTCCTCCAGTACAACCCGGTTCTTCGATTATGCCCGGAAAATATAATCCAGTCATGGCAGAAATGACATCAATGGTATGTTTTCAGGTTATGGGATATGATAATGCGATCGCTTTTGCCGCCCAAGCGGGACAATTAGAATTAAATGTAATGATGCCTCTGATTGCCTATAATTTAATTCACAGTATTGAGATATTAGGTAATACAATTTCTGCTTTAACTACCAACTGTATTCAAGGAATTACTGCTAACAAAGAAAGATGTTTAGTCTATGCTGAAGGTAGTTTAGCATTAGTCACTTCCTTAAATCCCCATATTGGTTATTTGAATGCTGCGGCTGTAGCCAAAGAATCTTTAGAAACTGGTAAATCTTTGCGACAAATAGTTTTAGAAAAAGGTTTAATGACCGAGGAACAATTAGCCACTGTATTAGATCTAGAAAAAATGAGTGCAATTGTTCCTTTAAAATAAGGAGAAGACCCCAAGATCCCGGACTTCTTCAAGAAGTAGGGGATCTGATATAATTAAAATTATCTCCTAGAGTTCATCTGGATTCACCCCCATTTCTCTTAATTTTTCAGCCAATCTTTCTGTTTTCTGTTCAGCTAATTGTCTTTGTTCTTG
Organism: Dolichospermum sp. FACHB-1091; assembly: GCF_014697585.1. Taxonomy (GTDB): domain Bacteria; phylum Cyanobacteriota; class Cyanobacteriia; order Cyanobacteriales; family Nostocaceae; genus Dolichospermum. The sequence goes on from NZ_JACJSB010000014.1 coordinate 103,551, forward strand.
AGCTAATTGTCGTTGTTCTTCTAACTCAACATACTTGAGAAATTTCTCCCCGTCTGAACGGTAAATTTCTAATTCTCCATTCACTAATTCAAATCTCACTCCCAACCGGGGACTAATAAAACCTTGTATTTCTTCAATTTGCTTTAATTCTGATTCAGAACGAAGATAACCGAATAATTCTCCCGTATCTGGATCATAAATATAATATTCTTCAACTCCATAATTATCATAAAACTTAAATTTTCTGAGCATTTCTGGAAATGTATTTCCTGGAGATAATACTTCAAAAACAACTTGAGGAATAATATTATTTTCTTTCCATTGCTGATAAGAACCTCTATCACCTTTATGTCTACCAAAAACGACCATAATATCTGGCGCTTGGCGGATTTTATTATTACCTTCAACGGGATACCAAAGTAAATCTCCAGCTACAAAGACATCTGGATTATCTCTAAATAAAGCGTCTATTCCGCCTTGAATTGTCACAATCCAACGAAATTGTTTAGTATTATCTGCTATTGGTTTTCCGTCGTTATCTGGATAGATAATTTCTGTTTTCTGTAGGGTTGTCATTTTTTTGTACCTCTACAAAAATTATCCTAGTTTTTTAGAAAGTATTCATATCCCCGACTTATTCAAGAAGTCGGGGATATTGTTATTTATTAACTGGCTTACCTTTATTCTATCTCAATCTGGTGTATATTATAATCATATCCACCAATTATTACCTCCACCAATTATTACCCATGGAAACCCCAAAACCATCTGTTAGTCTGATTCGGGCTAAATCCTACGAACACGAAGCTTTAAAAGAATCTTTGGAAATCCTGCTAGAACCTTTAGGAGGAATGGCGGCTTTTGTCAAACCAGGAAACCGGGTTTTACTCAAACCTAACCTCCTGACAGGTTCTCGGCCTACAAAAGAATGTACCACAAGACCAGAATTAGTCCGTGCCGTTGCCGAAATGGTAATTGCAGTTGGTGGAAACCCATTTTTAGGAGATAGTCCCGCTTTTGGAAGTGCTAAAGGTGTAGCAATAGCCAATGGTTTACTACCAATTTTAGAAGAACTGAACTTGCCACTTGTTGAATTTCATGGTAAACGTTATCAAATAGTAAACGACAATTTTAATCATCTACTTTTATCAAAAGAAGCAATGTCAGCAGACGTGATTATTAATCTCCCCAAAGTAAAATCCCATCTGCAATTAACCCTAACTTTGGGCGTAAAAAATCTCTTTGGTTGTGTTCCTGGTAAAATGAAAGCTTGGTGGCATTTAGAAGCTGGTAAAGATGCTAATAAATTCGGGGAGATGTTAGTAGAAACTGCTAGAGCAATTAATCCCACCTTAACAATTTTAGATGGTATTATTGGTCATGAAGGTAATGGACCTAGTGCCGGAGAACCTCGGAATTTGGAAATTTTAGCAGCTTCCAGTAATGTATTTGCTTTAGATAGAGCAATGTTAGAAGTTCTCAACGTTGCACCCGCACAAGTTCCCACAGTTGCAGCTTCTCAAAGATTAGGAATATGTCCAGAATTAAATGATATTCACTTTCCTAATTTATCACCGGATTTACTACAAATTACAGATTGGCAATTACCCGAAAAATTAATGCCTATAGATTTTGCCATGCCCCGTGTCATTAAATCTACCTTTAGACATCTTTACATCCGATTTATCAAAGAACCCATCAGTGCTTATATAAAAACTCCCTAGTATCATTAAATTGAAATTTGACACTGAGAGTATTTAAAAGTGAGTGGACTTTTGGATGATTTTTGGTTGGAACACTAATGTTGATAATTATCAAGACTAGTGTAAAAGTCCGATCAGATGCAGTAAGCCTTTACCAGTGACTAACTCAATCATCAACCCAATAAATCCTAACATGGCGATCCGACCATTCCAAACTTCGGCGCTGGTGGTTATTCCCCATTCCCAACGTTCTTGAGGATACATTTTCACCTTTTTTTTCATTTGGGTAACTTGAGAGAGTTTTAAGTCGGGTTGTTTAAGGGCATCAATAATCAAGTCAGATAAAGCTTGAATAAACACCGGATTGGTATTGGGTGCTGGAACCCGTCCAAAGTTGTGTATTCCTGCTTCTTCAGCTATTTCTCGGTATTCAATGTCAATTTCTTGTAGTGTTTCGATGTGTTCGGAAACAAAACTAATGGGGACAACTACGAGATTTTTCACCCCTTTTGCACCAAGTTCTTTCAGTGCATCTTCTGTATAAGGTTGTAGCCATTCTACAGGACCAACACGACTTTGATAAGCCAGAGTGTGGGGGTTAGGACGATTGAGGGTTTGCATAATCAAGTAAGTGCATTCTTCAATCTCCTGCTGGTATGGATCACCTGCTTCCTTGACGTAGCTTTTAGGGACACCGTGGGCGCTGAAGAATATATGCACGTGATCAGGATCAGGAAACTTCTCCAGTTCCCCAATGATCAGTTCTGACATGGCTTGCAAATAACCTGATGCTTTGTACCAAGAAGGGATAACCGTATATTCAAGACTTTGGAGTTTGGGGTTTTCCTGCCATAATTGTTCTAATAACCGAAAACTAGAACCACTAGTGCTGATGGAAAATTGCGGATAAAGCGGGAGAATTACCAACTTATCAATATTATCCTGGGTAAGTTGGGCGATAGCCTCTTCTGTGTACGGATGCCAATAACGCATTCCTACATAGATATTAGCCTCCTGTCCTAATTCACTTAGCTGACATTTAATAGCCTCTCCCTGTTCTTCTGTAATCCGTCGCAATGGAGAACCGCCACCAATTTGCTTATAATTTTCTTGAGATGTTTCCTGTCTGCGGGTAGCAATAAACCAAGCTAGGGGTTTTTGCATCCAGCGAAACGGTAGACGGATAATTTCTGGATCTGAAAACAGGTTATACAAAAAAGGTCCGACATCTTCCAGTTTATCTGGACCACCGAGATTAAGTAATAATACCCCTATACGACCCATAGCAATTACTGTCCCCCAATCTTCACAGATTTTTTACTAAAGTTGTTAACAATATATCTTTAATTAAATATAAAGCTTTATCGGCAGGAAAAATACAATGGCGACAATTTTTCGAGATTTGAGTTACAGATACCAGTGGTTATATGATAGCATCTCCCGGTTAGCGGCTGTCACTGTCGGTGGTGAAGCCCGGTTTCGTCGTCTAGCTTTACAAAATTTAAAACTAGAAGCAGATACCCAGATTTTAGATTTATGTTGTGGTAGTGGTCATGTTACCAGATTTTTGGTAGACTTTTCGGATCATGTCACAGGTTTAGATGCTTCTCCATTATCTATACAGCGATCGCAGAAAAATGTACCAACGGCTACATATATCCAAGCTTTTGCGGAGGATATGCCTTTTGCAGATAATTTATTTGATGTAGTACATACTAGCGCGGCTTTACACGAAATGCAGCCGGAACAACTGCGAAAAATCATTACAGAGGTTTATCGGGTATTAAAACCGGGGGGAGTTTTTACTTTGGTAGATTTTCACCCGCCGACAAATCTCCTATTTTGGCCGGGGTTAGCGGTATTTTTCTGGTTGTTTGAAACTGAGACAGCTTGGGAATTATTGAAAACAGATTTACCTGGTTTGTTAAGAGATTATGGTTTTGATGTGGGTAAACCTAGTTTATATGCAGGTGGAAGTTTGCAGGTAATTCAAGGGAGCAAGAAGGTTGATATCTAATCAATGGCGAACTTCCCTTACCCCAGATATCGCCCAAAAATCCCCAAAAAATCCGGTTAAAATTCCCAAAACCCATACTTCATATTTGTTAGATTCTATGAATGCGTGAGTCCTAATATCATATAAACTGTTTTTTCAACTCAACAATCATCAAAGCACTCTAAACTAAACAAATGGAAACAAATACTAGGTCAACCGTAATCATTACAGGTGCTTCTTCAGGAGTAGGTTTACAAGCAGCAAAGGCTCTCGCTAATAGAGGACAATGGCACATCATCATGGCTTGCAGAGATCTAATCAAAGCCGAAAAAGCTGCTAAAAGCGTGGGAATTCCTACAAATAGCTACACACTCATGCACATTGATTTAGGCTCTTTAGAAAGCGTTCGGCAATTTGTTAACAATTTTAGAGCTACTGGTAGAAGTGTAGAAGCTTTAGTTTGCAATGCTGCTATTTATATGCCTTTAATTAAAGAGCCTTTATTTTCTCCCGAAGGTTATGAATTAACTGTCACTACTAATCATCTAGGACATTTCCTACTGTGTAATCTGATGTTACCAGATTTGCAAAAGTCATCTGCTACTGATAAGAGATTAGTCATTCTAGGAACTGTTACCCATAACCCAGATGAATTGGGTGGGAAAATTCCCCCTCGTCCAGATTTGGGTAATTTTGAGGGTTTTGCAGCAGGTTTTCAAAACCCAATTACAATGATTAACGGTAAGAAGTTTGAACCGGTTAAGGCTTATAAAGATAGTAAGGTATGTAATGTTCTCACTATGCGCGAACTACATAACCGTTTTCATGAATCTACTGGAATTACCTTTAGTTCTCTCTATCCTGGTTGTGTAGCTACAACGGCTTTATTCCGTAATCATTACCCTCAGTTTCAAAAACTTTTCCCTCTGTTCCAAAAATATATTACTGGGGGATTTGTCTCTGAGGAATTATCAGGAGAGCGTGTTGCTATGGTAGTTGCTGACCCTGAATACAAACAATCTGGTATTTATTGGAGTTGGGGAAATCGTCAAAAGAAGGATAGAACATCTTTTGTACAAAAAGTTTCTCCCCAAGCACGAGATGACGAAAAAGGTAAACTGATGTGGGAACTTAGCGCTCGGTTGGTTGGCTTAGGAAAAGAGTCTGAAAAAGCAAAATCTCTCATTTAATTAGGGCTTGCTGAATAAGTTGTCTGTGAGAGCAGGGAACAGGGAACAGGGAACAGGGAACAAGGAACAGTTTTAACTGTTTGGATATCCTCAATTTTCCAAATCCGACAAGGAAAAATGCAACTATTTTGAGATACCATTAGCCAAAACCTGGCACTTTTTTGTGGTAAAAATCCGCGAAAACCTTTGTTAATAAATAGTTTCAGGTTTCTTCAACAAGCCCTAATTACTAATTGATAGTTGATAATTGATAATTTAAAGTTGTCAATTGTCAACTATTTATTATCTATTACTAATTGTTGGTTTTACATTACTGTTTGATTGCCTTACATTACTAATTGTTGGCTTTACATTACTGTTTGATTGCCTTACATTACTAATCGTTTGCCTTACATTCCCTCTTTTTATATTGAATAATAAAGAGGAAAGGATTTAGCATCTTTAGGCTTGACATAAACTTTTTCTTGTGGTTCTAGCTTTAATTCATCAAATCGTTCTCGTGTTAAATGGGCTGTCATCATTTGTCCATCATCTAAAGTTAATTCTACTTGAATTTCCCACCCTAAATGAATGATTCTACTGACTGTAGCTGGTACTGTTGTGCCATTAGCAACTGTTTCAATGATAATATCTTGAGGACGCAAAAATGTTTCTGGATGTGTTGACTCAAATCCACTACTTTGGAAAATTTTAGCAGAACTAGGTAATATATTTACAGGACCGATAAAACTCATCACAAACGCTGATGCAGGATGATCATAAATTTCTGCGGGTGTTCCTACCTGTTCAACTTGACCTTTATTCATAACTACAATTTCATCAGCAACTTCCATTGCTTCTTCTTGGTCATGAGTAACAAAAACTGTGGTAACATGAACTTCATCATGCAGACGACGCAACCAAGCTCGTAAGTCTTTACGGACTTTAGCATCAAGTGCGCCAAAAGGTTCATCTAATAATAGTACATTGGGTTCTACAGCCAATGCTCTAGCTAAAGCTACCCGTTGTCTTTGTCCCCCAGACAATTGTGAAGGATAGCGATCGCCTAATCCGCTTAATTGTACTAGTTCTAGTAGTTGTTCTACCTTACCTTGAATTTTCTTTTGCGGAGCTTTGCGAATTTCCAAACCAAAGGCGATATTTTTACGAACAGTTAAATGTTTAAATAGAGCATAGTGTTGAAAGACAAAGCCAATATTTCGTTCTTGCACACTTTGATAAGTAGCGTCTTTCCCTGTCAGAATGATTTTACCTGTATCCGGCATTTCTAAACCAGAGATTAACCGTAATAAAGTAGATTTACCAGATCCAGATGGACCGAGTAAAGCTACGAGAGAACCACTTTGAATTTCCAGATTTACCTGTGCAACGGCCTGGAAACTACCAAATTGTTTAGAGACGTTTTCTACTACTATACCCACTGATGCTACACCTCTGCAAATAATCTACGGTTTTTAAGTAGGAATACCGTACTTTACTTATATCATAAATATTTGCTGTGTTGTGATTAAGATTTGTAAATGAAAGGCTAATTAGGTTTTGCGTAAGTTCCATATTGTGTTAAAAAACTTTTAAAATGTATTTGTTGTCACAAAAATATCCAAATTGTGAGGGGATCAAGATATAAATCGCTCAGTATTAATAAAAACTTATATAAATCAAGATAGCGATATAAAGTAGAAGTCAGGAGTCACCGAGTCACCGAGCCAAGAGTAAAACCCTTATTTGGCATAGCTTCGTGAGCAAATTTTGTACCTCATATAACTGCAATATGCCGTATATGCTATACGAAAACGACTAATCAGAAATCCTGATTAAAAAATATTGCAATCACTTGATTTTGTTGCTAATGTGTGTGGGTACGACAGCACAGGTGAATGCTCAGATCATTAGAGAGGTAAATTAATGAGCTTTATCCATCCTGCCAAAAGTCTTTTATTTGGTTATTGGTCACGAGTCATGGTAAAAATTCTTGTTCAACAATGGACAGATGAGCAGAAAAAGTATCTCCGATAGCGCAATTTCTGTCACTTTAGGTTTGATTTTTATTTACCACTCATGAATCGTCTTACCTATTGATTGCAAAGAACGCAAAAGACGAAGAATGAAGAATTTGGAGATGAAAAGCGATGAACATTCAAGGAAAAGTTGCACTAATTACTGGAGCTTCTCGTGGTATTGGACGAGCGATCGCCTTAGAATTAGCCAAACAAGGGATGAAAAGGCTAATATTGGTAGCACGCGATCGGCAAAAATTAGCTGTAGTAGCCCAAGAAATCGAAGCTTTGGGTGTAGAAACCACAATCATGGCCTTAGACTTAACCCAATCAATTTATGTTAATATAGCCGTAGCCCAACTTTGGCAAAGTTATGGTCCAATTCATCTACTCGTAAATTGTGCCGGAGTCGCCCATCAGAACTCATTTCTGCAATCAAAACCCTCCCAACTGCAAGAAGAACTATCCGTTAATTTGTTGGGAATGTATACCCTGACGAGCTTAATAGCCAAACGTATGGTTAGTCAAAAAAAGGGGATCATCGTCAATGTCTCCAGTTTAATGGGGAAAGTTGCCGCGCCGACAATGGCCACCTATTCCGCCACTAAATTTGCTATTGTCGGATTTACCCAAGCCTTACGTCAAGAACTTGCCGAACACAATATCCGCGTTATTGCTTTACTCCCTTCCCTCACCGAAACAGACATGGTACGCGACTTGAAATCATTTCGGGGAGTGATCCCCATGACACCCGAACAAGTCGCCCAGGCACTAGTGATTGGACTAGAAAAAAACACACCCGAAATCCTAGTAGGCTGGCAATCTCACTTAGCGGTATTATGTCAACGTCTCGCTCCTTGGTTGCTAGATATCATCTTACAACTGGCAACACCCAAAAAACCATTACCTGATGGTGTGGGATAAAACTTACACATCTTTCAACTACACTCCTAATTTCTCTTTGCGTCTGGAGTGCCTCTGGGTGAGAAAAAATCATTCATTTACTTGTGTAAATGTGATCTCTTTGGTAAATTAATTACGCGGGGGGATCATTTTCTGCTATATAAAACCCACCTTATGCACTCCAAATGTCACAAAAGGCAAGCAAGAATAAAAACAGACATATTTAGTTTAGATCCGACATTTTGCACTTCACAATGTGGTATGGGCTTTTTCAAGAATTATTTTTAATAAGGGTAAGAGAAGTTTAGACCAATGGGAGGTCATATCCCTCAAAAAGAAACTGTTATCAAAATACTTGGCAAATAAAATATTATCTGCTATATTAACTCCATACCCAAAAACCTAATCCCCTAATCCCCTGTCCCTACGGGGATGTAGAGACGTTCCTCGGATCGTCTCTACTCTTTTATATTGATGTTGCAGGTTTCTGAAATTTTAGATATTAGATCTTCAACCTAAAACCCAAGAGTTCTATCTAATCAGCATTAAGAATTTTAGGAACTCGGAAAAAATCACCTTCCTGTTGAGGTGCGCTGTTGAGGATTGCTTCTCTTTCAGGATAAGGGTGGAGAATGTCATCTCTGGTGACATTGCTAACATCAATAGCTCTGGTTGTTGGTGCGACATTAGTAACATCCAGTTGATTTAGTTGTTCAATATAATCCAGAATATTACCTAATTGAGTGGTAAATTGTGTTTCTTCATCTGCTGTCAATTCTAAACGAGCGAGATTAGCAACTTTACGAACTAGTTGACTATCAATCATAATTTATCAGTTGTTAGTGGTCAGTTGTCAGTTGTCAGTTGTTAGTTGTCAGTTGTCAGTTGTCAGTTGTTATAAAATTAACAACCGACTCATGGCTAACTTAAAAGAATACGTCAATTTGCGATCGCCCGGTAGTTTTTAGCCAGTTTTGAGCTTCAATGTAATTATTGGGAGCCATGCGAATTGCTCGAATCCAATAATCCGCTGCTTGATCAAACAATGCCTCACCACCGTCATGATCCCCGCTTTCCTTAGCTCTTTCACCTTGAAAATGATAAATGACGGCGATATTATTTAAAGCTTGGGGTAATTGTGGATTTAACTCAATAGCCTGATGATAAAACTCTAAAGCCTTATTATGATCGCCGTTGCTGGCATAAATCAACCCCATATTATAGAGAATATAACCGCGATCATTGGGATCCTCTTCCATTTCCAAGGCTTCTGTATAATAGTCTAGTGCTTCAGCATACTCACCTTCTGCCTGTGCGGACATTCCATCTCGATAATAAACAAATGCCTCTTTAGCTTTTTTGTTGGTTGGCAATATCTTGAGGATGATATCTGCCATAACGGTAAAGGATTTGTCAACAAAGTTATCGTTTTTCTGTGTTCTTGGCATATTAACCTTTTTGGTTACTCAATTGCAGCATAAACCTAATACCGCTAATTTAACTGATTTGTGGGGGTTTGAGTGAGGGTAAGAGGGAGTTTAGCTAGTTAAATATTTGCCAACTAATACTAACTAATGCTATGCTTTTCTTATGGCATACATACCACTTAGAAAAGCGGTCGAATTTCTGGGATTGCATCCAAACACCTTGAGGAGATATGCAGATGAGGGGAAAATCAAAAGCATTAAAAACCCGGCAGGACAAAGATTATACGATGTCGAATCATACATCACGGGCGATTCAATTAGAACTCCCACTATTTGCTACTGCCGGGTTAGTTCCTCAAAACAGCGAGATGACCTTGATAGACAAATCGCCTATATGCAATCCCTCTACCCAGACGCAGAAATCATCAAAGATATTGGCTCAGGACTCAACTTCAAAAGAAAAGGTCTGCGCTCCAAACTGGACAGACTTTTGCAAGGAAATAAATTCATCCTTGTTGT
>NZ_JACJSB010000015.1 GCF_014697585.1 Dolichospermum sp. FACHB-1091
GTTGGATTAGGATTTAAAGGACCTTTATCCAGGTAAGTTGAGAAATTACCCAATCCTGGTAAAGAGGAATCAAAAGACTTTTCAGAATTATCAAACATAATGCACTCCTAAATCATTTATGAAAATGTCAATTCGTATAGGGTAGGGAATGCTGACCGACAATGCTTATCCTCAGCACACCTCAACTATTCGGTATTGTTTCCACAAAAATCAGATATCAATCTCTTTAAATCAATAAAATGAGAATATTGACACTAATTAAACCCATATCAGGGTAGATTTTGTCGGAATTTTTAAGATTCAAATACTTGACAAGATATTTGTAGAACAATTAACTGTCACGAAATCAATATAAAATGATTTACACTCATATCACCACAGTATAAAAAGTTTATTTTTTAGTTATTTTATACTAAAATATACATTAACTACGCAGAAATGGCATGAACGCCTTGATTTACCGTAGGCACAATTCATCAGTTACTCCTACTTAACAGGTAAATCTTAATATTTTGTAACCTATTAGCAAATAAAAGGCTAAAATCAATCTTCTCGGTCATTTATCGTCCCAAATAACTTTATGTATTTTGTGACTTAGTTATTTAAATACACATCTGTTTAATTTAATGAAAGCATATCTTAGTTAGATTAGATCTTATTCTATTTATCAGGACTAAGGAAACTACTCTAAAAACTTCTACCTTAAAAGGCAAAATATCTGGTTTATATTAACACAAAATAATATAAGATGCAAAAGGTTATAGATAAACTAAAGTGTTTATAAAATTTGTTTGTTTATCTACATTTCTAAATAAACAACGGGTAACTTTAAGCAACAAATAAGCAATAAATTAGAGCATCTTTGTATATTAATTTTTATAAAATTAAGTCAGAAAAGAAAGTGTTACATGAGAACAATGCAATCAACATCTTTAGCTGCATACTGAAAATACAATTACCAATATTTGAGATTTTCTTTGTCAAGCACCCCCGCTATGAATTTTGTCCACAGGATAAAAGCTAACCTGTCCAAAATCAAAATCTGGAATTGATAAGCTGTACTGCATTTAATTTGTATAATTATAGCGGGCAGGATGCCCGCACCACAATATCTAGCCATATTAGGATTGTACAATTTAGCTGCGTAACAACTTAGCCTGCGTTGAAACTTACCAAACTCATACCAAATTAGGATTTTAGATTTGGTATCACACTTATGCACGGGAGAGGTCATGATATTTAACAATTTTCAGCGAAAACTGCGCCAAGAAGCCCAACTTTGGCGAGACGAAGGAATTATTAGTTCTTCCCAGCATGAACAAATAGCCAAGCGTTATCAACTTAATAACCTAGAAGAATCTACCCGTGATGGTTTTAGCATCATTGCTATTACCGTAGGGGGCTTACTTTTAGGCTTGGGTTTAATGACACTTGTGGGCGCAAATTGGCAGGGTTGGTCACGAGAAGTCAAGTTTATTTTGTTAATGAGTTTGTTTCTCTCCACTGCTATTACTGGTTTTTTGACATGGAGAGAACCTACACTCACCACAAATCAAAGTAAAAAATCTCAACAAAGTAAACGGATATTGGGAGAAGCATTGTTAATTCTCAGTGCTTTCATTTTAGGGGCAACCTTAATGTCAATGGGGCAAATATTCAATATTAGTAGTTCAGCTTCTGAGTTATTTTTAGCTTGGGGTTTTGGGGTATTAGTTATGGCTTATAGTCTTTCCCTCAATTCTTTGGGAATTATGGCCATTATCCTCATTCAAATTGGTTATTGGATAGGAATTGGTGATCTATGGTCTGTGTCTGGAGAAGTGAATTGGGCGCGGATAGCTGTGCGTCATATGCCTCTATTGTCCTGGTTGCTATTTCTTCCTCTAGCTTATATTTGTCGGTCTCGGTGGATTTTTGGTATAGGAGTTTTGGCATTTATTCTCTCTTTACAATACAATCTCAACCCTTTACCACTGCTGACATTTTCTGATGTTATTCCTTGGACAGCTTCTTTTGCTTTAGCCCTACCTCCTGCTTTACTTTGGAGTTATGATGATCTACTTTTTCCTACTGTTAATTATAGGTTATTTCAACCCCTAGCCCGTAATTTTGGATTGATATGTTTTGGTGTAGTTTTTTATCTTTTGTCTTTCCGTTGGCAATGGCAAGCTGTAAACTTGAGTTATGATCAACCTAATAATTTATCAAATGTATTCCAGTCGTTACCAATTATTGACTTGGGGATTCTTAGTGGTTTAGCTGTATTGCAATGGTTGTTTTTAGTTCGTCACAGAAATAGTCCACTCCGACGAGAAGTGTTTTTTAAAATCGTCATCATTACTACTTTTTTGTCCTTCATTCTCATTACTCCTTTTTGGCATCAAGCTATCACTAGAATTACGGAACTAGGTATTTTTATCTTCAATATTCTCTTGGCAATATTAGCCTGGGGATTAATTCAAGAAGGTTTTAACTTACGCAACAGAACTGCTTTTTGGTGTGGTATGCTATTATTTACTCTGCAAATTATCAGCAGGGTTTTGGAGTATAATACTGATGTCCTTTTCCGGGCTTTAGTATTTGCCTCTTGTGGTTATTCCCTCATTGCTGCCGGACTTTGGTTTGAACGTCATTTTACTACATCTAAAAGTGGTAATAACCAGAAATAGAATAATTTTTCTATTAGCATAAAAGCATATTCATAGATCTCTGCGAATAAATTTCTATCGAAAATTTAGAAGTAATAGGAAAAATATTTTTTCCTATTATCTATTACCAATTACTACATTAATCTCATGAAAAGTGACTCTCCTGAATCAAAAAAAACCTTAACTCCCGAAATGGAATTTTCTGAAAAATTGACTTTTCGGGATTATCTAATTGCTACAGAACAAAAGGCTAATAAACCTTTACCAATTTGGCGATTAATTGCCCCTTTATTGTTTCAAGTCGGTTTAATTTTGGCTGTACCTGTTCAAGCAATGTATACAGATATGGCTGGGAAGACAGTAATTTTGCAAACTGTATCTGCAAATCCTGATAATCTATTTAGGGGTTCTTCATTAAACTTAGATTATGATATCTCCCGTCCCGAAATGTTGCGAAAAGTATCAGGTTGGAGGGAATGGGTGCGGAAAAATTCCCGCAGAAATGGACAAATTATCCAGGGAAGTACCTTGTATCTAATTTTGCAAGAACAACAATCTTTTAATCCTAATCAACTTCAGTTCTGGAAACCTGTACAAGTAACCAGTAGTCGTCCTGGTTCTCTAGTTAATAATCAAGTAGCTTTAAAGGGGAATTATCAAGACGGCTTCATTAATTATGGCTTGGAAAACTATTCCATTTCTGATGAACAGAGACAGCAAATTAATAATGATCTTGCACAAATTCAGGAAACTAGAGATAGTAGCGAAGAACCAATATTAGTTCGGGTAAAAGTAGATCCTCAAGGTAACGCTGTTCCACTGGGTTTATTCATCAGAAATCGCAATTATCCTTTTCAGTAAGTAAATAGGCTGCATTGAAAATCCCATTAGCTAAAGCTAATGGGATTTTGGAATTTCTAAACTTCTAAACCCCTGCATGAATCAAGTTGGATTCCCATACACAGTGGATTTCGTATAGGTCAGGACTTACGCAACAAACCCTATGTATATGTAGATGTAGATGTAGATGTAGGGTTTGCTCGATGACTATGGGAAAATTTTTCCCAACAGATACCCTTACCCCTTCCCTGTCCTCACAGGTAACTTTTTTAGCAATCCATACATATAAAAATTAAAAATTCCGCTAAAACGTTTTATATTTTAGCGGACTTAACTTAAATAATTATTGAACATTGAAAATGGAGCTTATGGGAGTCGAACCCATGTCCAAATTGGGTATTAACCCTCCACTCGTTCACAGGTTTAGCCTTTCTGACCCTCAAGGCGGGAATCGTTCATTATCCCGAACGTAGGATGCTCTGATTTAATCTTAGCCACCAAACCAACCAGAGAACGTTTGTTGGAGCATCCGTTGGGGGTTAGGTCTTTAATCCTTAACGGAGTCAAATTAAAGACGCTCGAACCTATAAGAGGTGTTTTAGGCAGCTACTAGAGCTTCCCGACGAGCAAATTTTACGATATTGTTCGCATTTACTTTTTTTTCGAGTCTTTGATTTCCGAGAGATGACTCGCTCTCGACCTGAATCACAGAGTAGCTTTCGCCAACCTGTCGAAACCGTTAAAGCCCCATACACTTCACATTTCTATTATAGTATGGAATTTTGTCAGTTGGCAAATAAAATTATTGCTATTTAATTTTTCTGAATTTTTGGCATAATTGGCATCAATTAAATTAAAATTTAGGTGATGGTAACGGTACGCCTAGTAAACTTAAGTTGAGAACATGACCACCTGCAACCAAGTAAACAGGTTCACAAATATTACCTAATTGCCGGACTAACATACCGAGGCGATCGCGGAATTTGCGCCCCACAGGATAAGCTGGAACTACACCCCAACCTGTTTCTTCCGCCACAAATATGACATTAGCTGCAACTAAGGGTAAGGTTTCTAGCAACTCTTTTACAGTATTTTCCCAGATTACATCTTCTATTTCTAGAAAATTAGCTACCCAAGTTCCTAAAGAATCAACTAACAAGCAAGTATGGGGCTGGGATTGAGCTAAAGTAGCCGTAAGTTCCACTGGTACACAGAGAGTCAACCAATCTTGAGGTCGTCGTTGTTGGTGTTTTTCAATCCGTTGTTGCCACTCTTGATCATTTGCATCTTGTATGGCTGTGGCGATATATACAACTGTTTTTCCTGAATTTTCTGCCAAATTTTCCGCCCATTCGCTTTTGCCCGACCGGGCAGCGCCCGTCACCAAAATCAATTTATTCATGACCCATTTCATTATATAATACTTGAAGGGAAAAAATCCACGAGTGAAATAAAGTGTCCCTAGAGGAAAGCCGTCTAAATTTACCAATCTGAGCAGAAATTTATTTTGTCCTCCTGAATTCTTTTTTGATCAAGACCATAAATTTTAGGATATTTTTATGAAACCAGGGTTAAAACGCATCGAGGCAACGCTACATGATTTGAAAACGCGCCATGATGATGTCACTACAGAAACGGGTGATCAAAAAAAACGCTCTTTCTCCTTTCGGATTAGTATTGGACATAATGAATCTACCGATACTTCTACCGCTACAGGGGAAACTCATAATACCAAATTAGATACAGACCTTAATCATGGAAGTCCAGAGGATGTATTTCCTCATCATGATTCTGTACCAGTTTTTCCAGCCCAAGAGACTGGAGAAAAAACACCAACTCTCCCTAAATTTAAAACTCCGTCTTTTAGTAATCATCGTCACGGGGCTAACCCAGCGCTGGCTATGAATATGCTCCAAGCAATTCAAGAAAAAGTTGCTAGTTGGCAAATAGAACTGCAAACAATTGTACAACAAATTCAGGATATTTATTTAGAAGGTCCAATTATTAATGGTTGGTTAGAATCTAATCCCCAACAACCGGAAACAGGTGGAACGGCTACCCTGCGTCATGCTGAATTGGATCAACTCATGGACTATGTAGAGGATATCTGCGCTAATGGTGAGAAAAAATCTTATAAGCCAGTGTATACTGACTATCGCCTCTGTGGAGTAGATACAGCGGGTCAGGTTTGGTCACGTCCTTGTCCAGTGGACCAAGTGCCTAGTGTTAGTATAGCGATCGCTCGTCATAAAAGATTACGTCAACTATTAGTACGTCAACAAGATTTAGAAAATCGCTTGAGTCAATTAGCGGAGACTTTGGTAATGTTACATAGTCATATTCAACAAAGTTGAAAAAATTACAGCATAATTCACGAGTAAAACTGTCTTGGTGTACGTCCTTGAGAGGTGTGTTAGCTGTATTCGTAACGCACCCCATGTATCTTTTTAAGAATCAAGCCGGACTCCTATATGATATGATATATTTTAAATTCAAACCCTCATGTAGACCGAAACTATGACTAACGAAGAAGAAATCTTGTTTGAGGAAGAGGAAGAGCAAGAAATTGAGTCTGAACCGCTGAGTGAGTTAATTCCTGAATTAAAGCAAATTCGAGAAATTGTTGTTTCTGGTAGTGACTGGACAACAGCAACAATACTTGATCAGCTTATTCGCAATAATATCCAATTAACTCCAAGATTTCAAAGACGAGATGCTTGGGATATAACACTCAAAAGTAGATTTATCGAATCACTTATACTTGGGTTTCCAGTACCACAAATAGTATTAGCAGCTACTCAAGAAAAAGGTAAGTTTATTGTTCTTGATGGTAAGCAACGCTTGTTAACAATTCTGCAATTTTATGGCAGGAGTGATAAAAACATACAAAACAATGCCTTTGCTTTAAGAAATCTAGAGTTCAGACGTGATTTAATTGGCAAAACATACGAAGATATAAGAAGTGATTTATTTTTGAGTAGAGATATTGACAATCTTGATAATCAAACTATTCGCACTATGGTTCTGCGGAATATAAAAGACGAAAATTTCCTTTATAAAATTTTTCTACGTTTGAATGTACAAAGTACACCATTATCAGCCCAAGAACTTCGACAGGCATTACATCATGGTTCATTTATCAATTTTTTAGATGATCAATCAATTAAAAGTCAAGCTCTTAAAAAAATATTCAAATCACCACATCCTGATTTTCGGATGAGAGATGTCGAATTATTGTTACGTTATGTAGGATTTCATTATTTCTTATCCAAATATAGTGGAAACCTTAAATCTTTTCTTGACATGACCTGCACAGAACTTAATAAAGATTGGAATAACAAACATAATGATATTGAAAATGTAGTTAACCAATTTGAGGAAGCAGTACAAACAACTATTAATATATTTAGAGACAAGAACTTTTTTCGTATGTGGTTAAGCAATGATCAAAAATATAGAAGACGATTTAATAGAGCAATTTTAGATGTGATGGTATTTTATTTTTCAGATGACATTATCAGACAATCTGCTGAAAAAAATCAAGACAAAGTTAAAGAAGCTTTTGAAAAATTATGTTCATCAAATAACGACTTTAAAGAAGGTGTTGAAGGAACAACCAAAAACATTATTCAAACTTACAATCGTTTTAGATTATGGGGTGAAACTCTACTAGAGGTTTTAGATGTAGAATTTAATTTACCTCAATTCGTTGATAATCGGATTATTTTTAATGGTTTAAGGTAGGTTCTTAATAAGATATGCCAGAATCTGATAAATTTATTACTTTAAGAACCCAGCTAAACAGGTTAAAAAACGAATTTATTCCTGAAATTAGCCCAACGGGTCTATATTCTGAGAGTCAATTATCTAGAACTGCTGCATATAGAGTTTTAGCTCATGCTGAAATTGAATCTTATCTTGAAGAAAGAGCTTGGGAAGTTGTTCAAAATGCTAAAACTCTTTGGACTAAAGGTAAAACAACTCGTAGTTTAATCTGTCTACTTGGGTTTTCTGGTTTAACTATGGATAAACCACCAGATACACTTACACCACAAAAGGGAAGTAAAACAGTTAAAGAAGAAAAAATCAAGATATCAAAAAAAATAGATTTAGCTGTGGAAAGTTTTAAAAGAGTTATTAGTCAAAATCATGGAGTCAAAGAAGATCATATTTTGTCCTTACTTTTACCCATAGGGATAGATAGTGATGATTTAGATCCTGCTTGGCTTGCTACCATGAATACATTTGGAGAAAAACGAGGTCTTGTAGCCCATAAATCAGCTACATCATACATGACTATTCAAACTCCAGATCCGGCAAATGAATTAAATACTGTAACACAAATTACTGATGAACTTTTAAGAATAGATGAATTAATCAATAATTTGATAGAATAAAACTTAGAATATTCTTGTCTAGTAACATCAAACAACATGAACTTAAAAGATATCAAACAAAAACTATTCCCCATTATCAAAATCATCTCCACCGCACTCATCACCAGCGCCATGGGGTTAGAATTATGGAATATGCAAACATCCATAACCAATAATCAACTACCCAGTATCTTAACCCCAGCTTTAATCATTGCCCATATTGCCCTATCTGCTCATTTTATGGAAGCATTAATTGCCGCTTATTATGCCCCAACACGCAATCAGACAACAATTAAATATGCAATTTATACATTTTTTGTAGGTACAGTTGGTCTGTTAGAATTGTGGGAAAATCAGGATACCTAAAATATTATCCCCAGTTTCTCTGCCATCTCCACCGGTTTGAATTATCCTTATACTTGACACTTGACACCAAAATTTAAAATCTACAATGCTAAGAGCCGGAATTGTCGGACTTCCCAACGTCGGAAAATCAACCTTATTTAACGCTGTAGTCGCTAACGCTAAAGCTGAAGCCGCTAATTTCCCATTTTGCACCATTGAACCCAATGTTGGCATGGTCTCAGTCCCCGATGACCGGTTAAACGTTTTAGCAAAAATTGCTACCTCAGTACAAATTGTCCCCGCCCGTGTCGAATTTGTGGACATTGCCGGTTTGGTCAAAGGTGCGAGTCAAGGAGAAGGACTCGGTAATCAATTTTTATCCCACATTCGAGAAGTTGATGCCATAGTTCATGTGGTTCGTTGTTTTGAAAATGATGATATCATTCATGTAGCCGGTTCTGTTGACCCAGCCAGAGATATTGAAATCATTAATTTAGAACTTGGTTTATCAGATTTATCCCAAATTGAAAAACGCATTGATAGAACTCGCAAAGCCGCACGCACTAGTAAAGATGCACAATTTGAAGTGACAATCTTAGAAAAATTAGCCGCTGCTTTAAATGAAGGTAAATCTGTCCGTCAAGTAAGTTTAAATACCGAAGAATCTGAAATTATTAAAGGGTTAGGATTACTTACCAATAAACCAATTATTTACGCTGCTAATGTGTCTGAAGAAGACTTAGCAACGGGTAATGATTTTGTGGAAAAAGTTCGAGAAGTCGCTGCTGGTGAAAATGCTCAAGTTGTGATAGTATCCGCACAAGTAGAAGCGGAATTAGTCGAATTACCAGAAGCCGATAAAGCTGACTTTCTGGAATCTTTAGGTGTGAAAGAAGGTGGTTTAAAATCCTTAATTCGTGCAACTTATACCCTTTTAGGTTTGCGGACTTATTTCACCTGTGGACCAAAAGAAACCCGCGCTTGGACAATTAACGCCGGAATGTCTGCACCCCAAGCAGCAGGAGTCATTCACTCTGATTTTGAACGGGGATTTATTCGAGCAGAAACTGTGGCTTATAATGATTTAGTAACTTATGGTTCGATGAATGCAGCCAAAGAAAAAGGATTAGTTAGAAGTGAAGGAAAAGAGTATATTGTCCAAGAAGGTGATGTGATGTTATTCCGATTTAATGTGTAGCAAGTGAATCAGGTGCGTTAGTCCCAGGATAACGCACTTGAAAGTTATACTAGATGTTTTACAGGAACTCTTACTAGCTTTTCCAATTCATTAGCAACTTCTACCCGATGACATTGATGCCAGTCTTTTTCAGCACATAGTAATAAAACCGTACCTTTACTAGTGATTTCTGCGACTTCTGCTAATGATTTATTAGCCTCTTTTTGATCTGGTGGAATCCAATTTGCATTTCCAGATGTATTACCCAAATAGATTTTAGAAATGTAGTTAATACCTTTAGATCTACAAAGTTTTTCAATTTGATTACCGTACCATTTACGACTCCACGCACGAGGAGTAAATCTGACATCAATAACATAAGATACCTCAAATTGATCAAGGTATTCTATGAAGGTTTGATAGTCTTGACGATTACCATAGCCGAATGTCAGAATGTACTGATTTTTAGGATTTTCGCAATTATACATAATATTGATTTCTTAGAAAAGACTCAGTTGCTCAGAATTAACTTTTGGGGGATAAAATATCCCAATAATCATAAATGTATTTTTATGGTTTTTTAAATTCCCCACAATAAAGTATAAATCCTTTTTTGTCAAAAATTCATCAACCAACTTTTGTTCAACTTTATCTAGAGCTTCTTTCTCCCTTGATTCTAAACTAGATGCTTGAGACTTATCCCGACAATTTCTATATAATTGCATTATCTCCCAGTCATTTATAGAGTATCTATGACGTTTACCATCTTGAGCAAGAAAATCATAACAAAATTGGTAGGGTATTTTTTCTAGTTCTACTGAAGATTCAAATAAATCAAGTTGGTCTTGAACAGCCTGCTGTCTATCACTCCATTTACGTTCAGTATTCTTATAGAAATACTTGTTAATTGTGCGAGGTTTAATAATTCCTAATGATTGACTTTGAATTTTAATTTCACTTATAGAATGAGACTGTAATGGAAAAATAAATGACTTCCTCTCAGCCCAATGATCATCAGTGCCAATTTTTCTGATAATCTTTAGGGATTGATCATTAATCCGAAAACTTTCTTTTCTATAATCTTTTGAATTTTTCTCTATCTCCGCACTAATGATAGACCATCGGGGATAGCGTTGCTCGGTATCTAAATAGCGAAATCGTATAGGATAAATGCGAATCCACTGTACTGGGTTTTCATTATCATCTAACAAGACTCCTGCTGTACAAACTGTTTCTTTGTATTTTCTGCTAATTGATGGGTAGGTTTTAGTAACAATTAAAATTTTTCGTCTTTCCATTTCTAGTCCGCTTAATTCTTGACAACTTATCAACTGTTTTACAGATTGCAGAGGTGCTTTATATTATTCATAAAGCACCAAGTTTTCATTCTACAAAATTAAGACGCGCTTGTTGATTTAATTTCAGCTTTTCTGCTAACAATTCCCATTTGTCCCCCTCAATTATATGAATAAATTCGTCCAAATTTTCCCGGTATTGATATAGTGAATTTAATAATGCTTGGCGGTTATATTGCGCCATCATGACCCCTAATTCTGGATTTCCACCCCCCACCCTACTCGTATCCCGAAACCCTGAACTAGCAAAATTTTGGGCTAATTTGGCGATTTCTGGATCTGTTTCATTTAAACAAGCTGCTATCAAGGATGCACTTACTATTACGGGTAAATGGGAAATCCAACTTACAGCCTGATCATGTTGTTCTGGTTGACAATGGTAGATAACCGAACCAAGCGATCGCACAATTTCCTCTATAATCCTAACAATATGACTAGCTGTAGTCTCTATGGGTGTTAATACATAAGGACGATTGACAAATAAATTCCGCTGTGCTGATTCTATACCTGAATCTGTCTTTCCCGCCATAGGATGACCACCAATAAAATTCTCCCACAAAGGGGAAATTGCCTTTACTATAGGTGTTTTTACTGAACCAACATCAGTTATAATAGTAGTTTGAGGTAAATAACCAATTAACTCTTTAATTTGGGGAACTATTAATCCTATAGGGGTGCAAATAAATACAACTTCGGCTGATGCTAATAAGCTTAAATGCAAAGAAGCTTGATCCACGCTACCGATTTCAACAGCCCTGACACAAGTTGATTCACGACGACTCACACCTAAAACATGGTGTCCTTGAGAACGTAAATCGAAACCCAAACAACCACCTATCAATCCTAAACCTAAAATACCAATTTTCATTGTCACCTGTAAATATGTAAATATGTATAATTTAATTTATACTTTCGATACTTGACTCCAATTCCCAAAGTTAACAATATTTAAACAACATTCATTAATGATAATGATCATATATCTATTCCATCAGAATATCTTATGCTTAATGTGAATGCGACTGTGGATTATAGCACAGAATTTTCATATATTGGTTATTTGGTAGAAAAGAAATAATTTTGAACTTTCACAAAATCTACTAATCTACTCAAATTAGCAGGAGACAAAGAATGCGTGATACATTTAATCGGATGATAGGTAAAACTAGATATGTTGTCTGTCGTTTATTTTTGCATTTAGGAGGATCTGACGTAGCACCGATATTAGGCGTTTTGAATCGGGCTGCTAGGGAAGCAATTGACGCTGATGGTGATATAGAAGTTTTAGGAGAAGAATTGGCGCAACTTTGCCAAACCTTGCTTCAATATGATGAATATTGGTTATCTGCTGCTAATGAAGGTGATATATTTTGGAACGAAGGGGACGCAGGAGATTACGCCAATGAACTATTCACAGACTCAGCCCAAAGATATGGCGCTAATCTTGATTTTAGTTCTACTTCCTCAAACCAGCCCTTATCACTTCCCGCAACCCGTAACGTCATTGTTATGATTATAGTCGCTACAGAGGGAGAAATTCCAGAGTTAGAAACAGACTTGACTAACATTCCCGCCTTAAAAGAAGCTTTAAAGGCTTTAATTAATTTACACTACAAACATAAACTCCGCGCTATCCAGGTGCATTTTTCACCCGCTCAGTTAGGAGATGATCTTTCTAGTGATCAGCTATTGGAATATTACCCCGAATTGATCCCATTGTAAATTATTTCAGGACTTAGGGAAAAGATCAGGAAAGTAGGGATAATTCATCACTCTACAAAAGAATAATTCGTCAGTCGCATCTTACCTAAGTCTTATATTTGTTAACCTGTAATTAGTATCCGCACAAAACATGAATACCGTGATTATGACTATGCTGCGTAAATTTACAGTTGTTTGTTTAGCCCTAACTTTATGCTTAACAACTGTAGCCTGTGGAGGAGAAAACCAAACTAATTCCGCAAAACCGGATATTAGCCAAACTGCTACCCCCACCAAGTTAAATGATGGACAGTATCAAGTACAACAAGGCACATACAACGATGCTAATGGTGAGTATACTCTGTTTTTACTCAACAACAACCCCCCAAGCTTTGCTACAGAAAAGCTACAAATGGCCAGACTAACTGACGAAGAAATCAAAGCTGGTAAGAAAACTTACTTAAAAGTAGAAAATGGTCAGCCAGCTTTATACCTGACAGAAGACTTTAAACTTGAGTACGTCCATAATGTCACAGAGACAAAAACCAATCCCCAAACCGGACAAAAGGAAACCGTCATTGTTCGTCAAGAATCTAACTTTTGGACACCTTTTGCTGCGTCTTTAGCTGGTAACGTCGCTGGTCAAGCTATTGGTAGTATGTTGTTTAGACCTCAATACTATGTTCCCCCCGTTTATCAGCCCGGTGGGGTCATGACCGGTTATGGTGGTTATGGTTCTAGTTATGATTCAGCAGTTGCTAATTATCGTTCTCGCTACAATGAACCACCCGCAGCAGTAAGAAATCGTACTACTTTCCGCACCACAGGAAACATCAGAAACTCCTCTTCAGGACGCGCTACAACCAATAATAACCCAACCGGAAGAGCCTCCGGTTCCGGTTTTGGTGGTAGTAACCTCAGACCTTCTGGTAATTCTAGCTCTACCCAACGCAATTCTGGTAGTAGTTTTGGTAGTGGAGGTCGTTCTTCTAGTCGTCGTTCTTCCGGTTTTGGTAGCAGAAGAAGATAGGAAATTAAAGTAGGTTGGGTTGAGGAACGAAACCCAACATGATCAATAGTTGACGACAGCCCAATATCAATCTTTTACTAACCTAAAAGTTGGGTGACGCTGTTGCTCAACCCAACCTACAATATTTGTGATAAATTTTTGTATAGATGTTGCATGAAACGTCTCTACTTTCAATTTTATTCATAAATAATAATGAAAATTATTAAATTCAAACCAGGATTTAAATGGTTAATGATCTCAGCAAGTTTAACAGTTGTTACCTTTGCTGGTTGGTTAATTTTTGGGTTACTTATGAACACCAAAACTCAAAGTATTCCCGTTCGCATGGTGACAGTTACTCAAGATAAGGTAGAAGACAAAATTACTGGGGAAAGTGGGATTTTAAAATTAGATAATCAAAGAAGTATTAAATCTCCAATAACCGGAACAGTTGAAAAAGTCTTAGTTAAAATTGGAGACAAAGTTAAAAAAGGTCAAACTTTAATTCGGATACGAGATACAGAAACACAAATTAAATTACAAGAATTTGCATCAGATCTACAAGACAAAAATTTACAAATTATTGATAAAAAATCATCTTTAGAAAGAGCAAAGAAGAAGTTATTAGAAACTCAGCAAGAATATAAAAATCTAGAAAATACATATCAATCTGATATTGACAAGAAAAAACAAGAGAAATTATGGGAAGTTGCAAAGCGCAAGTTAGAAGTTACTAAAAAACAGCAGGGTTTAACTACTAAAGAAAATGATTTAAAGGAAGCAAAAGTTAAATTGGAAGAAAATAAACAACTTTTGGCTAAAGGTTTCATTTCCGAAACTGAATTAAAAGAACAAGAAAAGAAAGTTACTCAATCTGAAATCGAATTAACCAATGCTAAAGATGAATTATATTTAAGTAATTTAGATTTGGATAAACAAAACTTAGATTTGCAAAATTTTATCCAGGATGTCAAAAATAACAAATCTGAACCACAGCAAAAATTGAAAGAAACTCAATCTAAAATTGAACAAGCACAGCAAGAAGTCAACCAAACTAAATTAGCATTAAATCAAGTTATTAGAGAATTAGATAAACTGAAAATACAACGTCAGAAAATTGCTGAAGAATTACGAAAAACAGTAATTACCTCTCCTATAAATGGTGTTATTCTCAATTCACAAGTTAAAGTAGGTGATATTATCGAAGCCAAAGGAGATATTTTACTTATTGGTGATCCTAATCAACAAATTGTTGAATTAAAGTTATCTCCTTTAGACGCAACTAAGGTTAAAATCAGACAACAAGCTGAAATTAGTATTGTTGGTTTTGAGTCACAAAAATTAACTGGTAAAGTTCAACAAATAGCTTTATTAGCTGGAGATAATCAAAATAATAATCAAGGTACAGATAATGTCAAAATCACAACTATTGTTCGTTTAGATCAAGTTAATACAAATATTGTTCCAGGAACTCCGGTTACAGTCGCTTTAATTATTTCTCAACGTGATCATGTGACAGTTGTTCCCAGTGAAGTTATTCAACAAAATGAATCAGAAAATTTTGTTTGGATCAAAGATCAAAAAAGTAAGGCTTTTAAAAGAATTGTTAAAACTGGTTTACAAGGATTAGATAATATTGAAGTTAAATCAGGTTTAAAACCAGGAGATGAAGTATTAATTCCCTCCCTAGAAACTCCCTTAAACGAGGGAGATAATGTTTTTGTAAAAATGTAGTTATGTGATCATAATGATTAAAAATAACTAAATAAACTAATTTTTTTGAAAATATTTGAAAATATTTACTCTCATGAACATCAATGATTTATTATCTTTAACATTTAACTCTTTACGCAGTAATCCCTCGCGCTCATTTCTGAGCAGTTTGGGTGTATTTATGGGTGTATTTGCTGTCAGTGGAACATTACAAGTTAGCGATATCGGGAAAATATATTTAAAAACACAATTACAAAACATGGAATCTCCTCAAATTTATATTCAGTCTCCTTATAATTCATTAACATCTCAACCAAAAAAATATCAAAATGAAGATTTAGTTTGGTTAAAAACAAAGTTATCTGGTTGGAAATATATTGCTCCTTTACAAAATGGTGGTAGTGATACTATTTTACTGGGAAATCAAAAAATCGATGTGGAAAGTCAAGCAGTAACACCAGATTTTTTAGCGATTTCAGGAAGAAAATTAATTGCTGGTAAGTTTTTTACTATTAATGATTTACAGCAAAATCGCTCAGTTGTTATCATTGATCAATTACTCGCGCAAAAACTATTTAAAGGTAAAAATCCTTTGAAAAAAATGATTTATTTCCAAAATAAGTCTTATTATATTCAAGGTGTTATTCAAAGTAAAACAAGTAATTCCTGGAGCGATAATCAAGGATTGATATTAATTCCTTTATCGGTTTATCAATCTCTAAAATCTAGTCCCTTTTTTGAGAAAATCACCATTACTCCCCAGAATCCAGAAAATATAGAACAACTCCAAAATCAAGCAATTAGCATTTTAAGAAGAAGATTTTCTAATATAGATATTCTTGCTTCTAGTAATGTTGATCAAATAAAAAGTTTAGAAAAATTATTAAATAATGTAACTATTATTTTATTACTTATCGGAAGTATCTCTTTATTTGTTGGAGGTGTAGGAATTGCTAATATTACTATAGCATCAGTTTTAGAACGGACTTCAGAAATTGGTTTAAGACGCGCTGTTGGTGCTACTCAAAAGGATATTTTAATTCAGTTTTTGCTAGAAGCAACTTTTATTAGTATAACAGGAGGAATAATCGCAATAGCTACTGTACAAGGAATTACTATGATAACTCTAATTTTATTTAATTTACCATATCAATTCAGTTATCAAACTCCCTTAGTTTCTCTCGGTTCTGCGATTATGGTAGGTATTATTTCTAGCTTCTTACCTGCTTTGAGAGCTAGTAAATTAGATCCTGTTGAGGCTTTACGTTCTCAATAAGTAAGGTTATAATAATGTTAATATTGAGTTTTTTTCTGTCAACCCAACCTACCTAATCTACCTAATTTTTTATTTTTACTATGAATCGTTTTTTATTACCAATATCATCTTTATCTCTACTATTAATTTTTCTATTTCCCGGTTTAGGAAAATCTCAAACTATCCCCAATCAAACAAATTTACAAAAATCTAATTTTGATAGACAATTAATATTAAATAACTCTAGTCATGAGTTATTTTTAAGATTAGATGATGCTGTTTATTTAGCTTTACAAAATAATCGAGATTTAAAAATAGCTGATCTTCAACGTATTTTAGATCAAAAACAATTAGCTGAAACTGAATCTCAATTCAGTCCTACTTTTAACCCACAACTATCGTTGAATTTTAATAATAATCAAGCTGGTAATAATACCAATAATGATATAACTACGGCTTTAGGTGCTAATTTTAATTTAAAAATTCCTACCGGTGGTAATTTAAGTTTAACATGGCAAGGACAAAATCTTTTATCTCGTACTAGCTCGTTAGATACTTCTTCAGATACAAATACTCTAAGTCAAAGTGTCAACCTTAATTTTAGTCAACCTTTATTAAAGGATTTTGGTAGAGAATTAAATACTCTGAGTATTAAAAGAGCAAGCTTGACAGAAAATGCAAATATTTTAAATCTGAAAAATACTATTTCTCAAACAATCACAAATACTATATTGAGCTATAGAAATCTATTGTTAGCTCAGGAAAGATTGAAAATTGAACAATTGTCTTTTACTAATGCTAAAAAAGATTTAGAAAGATTACAAGCATTATTTGAATTTGGGAGAATTCCTAAAAATGATCTGGTTGAGCGTCAAGCTGATATTGCTCAACAAGAAGTAAATTTACTGAATACACAATCAAGTTTAGAACAAGCAATTTCTGAATTAACTAAAACTATAGATTTACCCATAACAAAAAAACTAATTGCTATTGAAACTCCTGAACCTCCAAAAAGTTTAAATCTACCAGCTTTTACAGAAATGCTAGAATTAGCTAAAGCTAATAATACTGGTTATCTTGCTGCTGTTAATGCTGTGGAAAATGCTAAATTTGGGATCACAGAAGCTAAAAACCAACAACAATTAGATTTAAAATTAAATGTGAGTTATGGTTTTAATAGTGCTTCTAATACTCAAGATACAAATAATTTAAGTTCTTCTTTAATATTAAATCGTGAATTTGGTAATCTCAGTCAAAATAATATTTTAGTTAAAAGTGAGATTAGCTTACAAAACGCTAATTATACTTTAGCAAAAACTCAGGATAATTTGAATGAGGAATTGAAAAATAAAATCCGTAATGTTAAAGATACTTTTAAACAAGTTGAATTAGCGCAACAAGCACGAAAATTAGCAGAAGCGAAGATTATTAATGCTAAAGAAAGAATGAGGTTAAGCAGTAATATTTCAATGACTGATATTATTAATTTTGAAAAAAGTTTAGTTGATGCTCAAAATCAAGAACTTAATGCTATTATTAACCATTTGAATAGCATTACTCAACTAGAACAGTTTTTAGGAATTACTTTGGGTAAATGGGTCAAATAATGATATGTACAGCACTTCCCGACGTTATGAGGCACAAGAACCCCACCCCCAACCCCCTCCAATATCAAAAGTTTATCCTTTTCTTCCCTCCGCTGCGGGGGGTTGAGGGGGTGCGAGGAGGGGGCAAATGAAGTACCTCATAAGAGCGGAAACCCCTGTATAACCCACCATTTTAAATAATTTACATAATCATAAAATCCCCGTCTTCATCCTGTACATCCTTATTGTAATTTTTGTGATAATGGAATTATGGAATCATAGTAAATTTCCCGTTCTTAACCTCTACAAGTACAGACTGTCCTTGACGCTCTCTTTCTTTGGTAAACTGGAGTGGATAACCTGAGGTTTGATTATTGTTAAGCTCAACCTTTTTTAATCTTTCTAATACGTTATTTCGGGTATTATCTTGAGTATTATCTTTTGATAAAGCTTGAATAAAAGCCTGGGTCGCATCAAAACTAGTTGCAGTCCGCCAACTAATACCTCCGCCCCATTTTTTTCCAGATTTTTCAGCAAAAGCCCTTGCTTGTGAAGTTTCTCTAAACCAAGGAACGGATAAAATCATTCCCTCTACAGCCTTTCCACCTTTGACTAAGGTATCATTGCTATAAAGAGTGTGTCCACCTAATAAACTTAAAGGTGAATTATCATCTTTGTTCGCTTTAGCAATCTCAATTGTAGTATTAGTGTGTTCTGTATCTGGAAATAAGATAGCAGCTTCCGCTTGAAATTCATTGATACTGATACTAACTTCTTCTCTTGGATCAAATTCTTTGTCACTTAAATCAATTGTATGAACTACCTTACCTTCCATTTTTTTAAATTCATCTGTAAATGCCTCTGTGATACTCTTGCTATAGGGGCTGTTAGGATTATTAAAAATCACGACTTTTTTAAACCCTAGACTATTAGTATATTGAGCTAATTTTTTTCCAGCAATTTCATCAGAATCAACTACTCTAAAGAAAACTGAGCTTTTTAAAAAATTACTAGTAGCAGTAGAGGAAATAATCGCTAAACCAGCTTTTTCATATTCTGGTATTACAGCTTTAGTAACATCGCTAGAATTATGTCCAATTACTCCTAATATAGAATTATCTTTGACTATTTCCTGGACTACTTGTTTTGCTTCCTCTGGGTTATTACTATCATTAGCAATGACAACTTTTAATAATAAACCGTTTGAGCCTTGATTATTGAGATTATTTTTAATTTGATTATTATTAAATTGGTCTTGTGCTTGAGCTACACCACGTAATATTTCTTGAGCATTATCATTATTAGTTTTGCTGTCTATAGGTACAACCAGTGCTAAACTCACGGAAGAACTATTTTGACTAGCGCGAGCGTTGTTGTAGTAAATTAATACTTCTGGGTCGCCAGGATTTGCTTTGACAGCTTGTTGAAATAAATTAACTGCTTCTTGATAATTACCATTTTTAAAAGCTTCAATACCCTGGTCACGAAAGCGATTATTAATATTAGAAAATAATGTTTTATCACCTCGACTAATTGTATTATTATCCGGTGCATAATCTGGTGTGGGAGAAGAAGAAATTTTTAATTCCCTTTTTGAATCTGGTAGAGAGAGATTAGTATAACTAGCAACCAAAATACTAGCCGCAATTGTCATGGTAGTTGCAACTGCTGTTAAAATCATTAATGGGCGTTTTGTAGAAATATTAGTATGACTATTGCTAGGATTTGTTATAATGTTGCTTATGTGATTATTATCAACTATTTCTGGTAATTGAATAATCTCTTTCTGGTTAGGAATTTTTTTTTCCTCAAATTCACGGAATTGACCGATTTGATCTTGCAGAGGATAACGTTTTATAATCCAGCGACGCACCAATTCTACTTTGATTTTCTCTCCGGTTGCATCTAAAAAACCATTGTCTACCAGTTGTTTTCGGGCTTGATTAATCAGTTGATTTTTTGCGTCAATTCCCTGAATTTCTAGTAATTTTAAGTAGTTTTGTCCAGTTTCTTGAGCTTGTGCAATTGCGGAAAAAACGACTTGTTCGGGAATAGAAAAAACAGCCCAAAACCAGGATAAACCAGCTTCACCGATTTCAATTGCTGTATCTACAATTTTTTCTACGTCTGCACTAGTAATTTTAAAACTATTCTGTTCTCGCGCTCTACTGAAAATAGCAAAGCATATTATTTGTGTACAATATGGATGTCCTGCGGATAGATTGAAAATCGCTTTGATAGCTTCTTCTTCATATTCAAGTACACCTTGGGCTGGTTTCGTAATTAATTCCTTCGTACTATCTTTATCTAATAACCCAATTTCTATCTTAGGCACATCTTCAAATATTTTCAGGATATTAAGTGTACTTGCTAAATGTTCTCCTATGGATATAACTATAAATAATTTATTATTTCTTTTAGTGATATCAGATAATCTGCGGAAAATCTTTTTTGTTAATTCTATGGCCGATGATTCTAAATCTTGACTAATTAAAGCATCAAATTCATCCAACAGTAAAACTAAATTTTTGTTTTCCAATTGTTGATAAACTTGCGGTAAGAATTGACGTTCAAAGATATTAATTTCTAATTCTAATTCTGTGGTTGTGGGTGGTGATATGCTAGTTTCTAGCTCTAAATTATCTACGATTGCTTGAGCTAGTGCTGCTAAAATACTACTCCAGGGCTGCTGACTGTAAAATGATAAATCAAAGGTAACAAAAACAAACGCATTCACTTCCGCCAATTCCGCCAATTGCTGGGGAATACTAAGGATGATAGATGATTTACCAATACGTCTTTGTCCGTATAACAATAGTAATTGTTGAGACTGTTGAAGATTCTCTTGAACAAGCTTAAATATACTTTCTCGGCCAAACAGGGACTCTCGGTAGCCAATGGGACGACCGATAATGTATGGGTTTCTGTGAAGGTTGGAAGTAGTAATCATGCTCTAATCATACATCCAATCTCCCATTGTAACTCATTCAATTGGAACAAATTTACCATCTTTAACTTCAACAAGAATAGATTGCCCTTCGCGTTCTCTTTCTTCTGTAAACTTGAGTTGATAGCCTGATGTTTCATTGCTGTCAAGCTTGATACTTGGTAATTTTTCTAACAAATTAGTTCGTGTGGCATTGTTAGATAGAGCTTTGATAAATGCCTGGGTAGCATCAAAGCTAGTTGCAGTACGCCAACTAATACCTCCGCCCCATTTTTTTTCAGATTTTTGAGCAAAATCCTTTGCTTGTGGAGTTTCTCTAAACCAGGGTATAGCAACAATTAAACCCTCTACATTATTACCACCCTTGTCTAAGGTTTCGTTCCCATAAAGACTGCCTCCACCTAACATTTTTAACTCTTTTACTCGTCCGCTTTGGGGATCATCCTTGAGTCTGGCATTTCTACGGGTAATTTCTGTAGCAATCTTGATGGCAGTATCAGTGCTTTGTGTATCTGGAAACAATATAGCTGCTTGTGCAAATTTATCTCTACTATAGACAGTGGCGGAAATTTCGCCCCTCGCATCAAAATTGATATCAGTTAAATCAATTAGGGGTTTACGAACCACCTCACCGCCTAATTTTTCAAAGCGATTAGTAAATACTTCTCTGATACTATTGCTATAAGGGCTGTTAGGATTAGCAAAAATGACTGCTCTTTTTAATTTCAAATTATTGAAAGTGTATTCTGCTAGTTTGGTTCCCGTGACTTGATCAGAATAAACTGCTCTAAAAAAAACAGAACTTTTGAGTAAAATACTAGCCGCAGTGGGAGAAATAATTGCTAAACTAGCTTTTTCATATTCTGGTAATGCTTCTTGTGTAGCATCACTAGAATTATGTCCAATTACACCTAATATGGAATTATCTTTAACTAATTGTTGTGCTACTTGTTGCGCTGATTTGGTGTTATCATCGTTAGCAATGACAATTTCAAGAAACCTATTATTTAAACCTTTATTATCGTTAAATTGGTTTTGGGCTTGTGCTACACCACGTAAGATTTCTTGAGCGTCATTTGGGTTAGTACCTATGGGTACAACGACAGCCAATATAAAGGGAGAACCCTGTTGACGAGCGCGGGCATTATTATAGTAAATTACTACTTCTGGATCATTTTGATTTGCTTTTATGGCCTGTTGAAATAACTTAGCCGCTTCTTGATAATTACCATTTTTGAAAGCTGCAATACCTTGGTCACGAGAGGGATTATTATTATTAGGAAATAAGGTTCTTTCACCTCGGCTAATTTTGCTATTATCTACCACACAAAAAACACCTAATTCTTTCTTTTCACCTGGTGGACAGGTTCTAGAAAGCTGCTGATAAATACCAAAACCGAAAACAGATACAACCGTAGTTAAAGCAACAAATGTAACAGGTCTTTTCATGATTTGTCTGAATGGGTTCGGTTTTACTGTAGTTTGATTTGCTATGATTTGTGGTTGTGAGCTTAGGTTTTCTACACCTTTTAACTTAGATTCAAAAGCTCCAATTGCTGCCAATTTATGCTGAGATAATTGTCTATTGGGATCAATTTGTAAAACTCGTTCATACTGTTTTCTGGCGCGAGCAAAGTCTTCATTAATGGTCAGGTTATGTGCGTATTGTTCTAATGTTTCTATAAAACCGTTTTTGCTCTCTTCTGGAGCAATTTTATAGGCTTGTGCATACAGTTCTAAAGCTTTATCTAAATTGTTTGCTTGGGAATATTCTGTAACTAGATCAAATACAGGCTGTAAGACCCTTTCCTGTTGATCATTAATAGAGTAAAATTTGTAAGCCCGACTGTAAAGTTCAAAAGCTTGGTCGAATTTTTCTACCTTTAAATATTCTTTCGCCAGAGAGGTTACAGTTTGAAAATTATTAGGATTAATTCCTAATGCTTCTTCATAAAGTTGTAATGCTATTTGCGGTTGATTTTGTGCTACCGAACAGAGATACTCAACGTCTTGCTGATTAACTTCTGCTAATTTACTAATCTCATCTTTTAGCTGATGTTTCTGCAATAACCAACGCCGGACTAACTCAATTTTGACTCTTTTTGACTCATGTAAAAAACCATAGTCAGCCATTTCTTTGGCTACCTGAGTTAAGGAATCTGTTAATATGCCATACTCTTCTAGTAGTAGTTTGGGGTTATAGGAAACTCGGTCGTCTTGCTCTTCTCTATGTTGAGCTTCTGCTGCTGCTGAAAAAACAACTTGTGCTTGAGGATATAAACCATCCCAAAACCAAGCTAAACCAGCTTCTCCTGTTTGAATTGCTTTATCTATGATAGTTTTAACATCTTCTGCATTTATTGTCCATATCCATATCTGACGTTCCCGCGCTAAATTGAAAAGCTGATAGCAAATTACTTGAGTGAAATAAGGATGACCTGCTGATAAACTGAATATCTCTTCTATTGCATTTTGCTGATAGGTAACAACTCCTCGAACAGGTCTGGTAATCAGCATTACAGCACTATCTTTGTCCAGAAAACTGATTTCCTTATAGGGTGATTCTCTCAGCAAAGAAAGTAGATTTGGTAGTTCTTTAAGATGTCGTCCCACTACGGGAATAATAAATAATCGTTCTGGCCATTTTGAAAACCATTTATTGATTAATCTGAAAAATTCTACATTACCTTCGTTATTTGCTTCACTTAAAACATCGAACTCATCTAACAATAAAACCAGCTTTCTTTCACCTAATATATTGTATATTTGAGTTAAAAAATTCTCATGGAAAATTGTAGGATCATCTTCTATATCTTCTGCTGTAGGAATAGTAATAGGAATAGTCGTAAGACTATTTTCTATTTCTTCTCCAATTCTCTGTGCTAGATAATGTAGAATTTGATTGATGGGAGTATGATCACTATTGACAAAAACCTGGATATCAAAATCAATAAAAATAAATTGATCCTCACTATAACTTATCTTTTGAGGAATTTGTTTGAGTACAGAAGATTTACCAATCCGTCTTTGACCATATAAGAGAATTAGTGGAGTATTTTGTTCTAAAGTATCTTTAATAAACTCAAATAAACTTTGTCTACCAAAAAATTGGTCTGGTTCATCAATAACAGAACCTATATTGTAAGGATTAATCATATTATTTGTACTCCTCATCTATTATACACTTGGCTTTAAATAAAAATGGAATATTGATACTATACATTCTCTGTAGAATTTACGCAATATCTTACTAAAAATTTTTGTTTATTTTTGTTTATTTTTGTGTAGGGGTAATTCATGAATTACCCCTACTATATATTTTACAGCAGTAGGGTGTGTTAGCGTCAGCGTAACGCACCTGAGATTTTTGAGATTTAGATACAGCACTTCCTGATGTTATGAGGTACAAGAACCCCACCCCCAACCCCCTCCCCGCAAGCGAGGAGGGGGCTTAAGATGTACCTCATAAAAGCGGAAACCCCTGTAAGTCCTATCCAAATAATATGTCACGACCAAGTTTAAGGAGGGATACAACCGTATCTTGATGCTGACCTGACCAAGTAATTGCTTTTTTCATCTCCTCAACTTGTCCATGACTCATCAGATTAAGAAATACTTTCTCGCGTTTTCTGATTTCACTAGGTTTTGTATTCCAAATCTCCTGAATTACCCACTTTTTCATAATTGAAGAAGTGAATAAATATATCTTTTCTTTTTCTTTTGGTAACTTTGGTTTTGGCCTGATTTCCGAAACAATTACCCCCTGTTCTTCTAATTCAGTTAAACTGCGTTCATTTTGGTTCAAAATGCGACCAATACCTTTTAAATCAAAGTCTTTCTGCTCTAAATGACCGTCTAGATATAACAAAACAATGAGCATTAATAAGGTTTTTTGTTGGTCATTACATCTTTTCCAAATTGTTTCAAAAATCTGTTTAGTATCCCTTTCAAAATCCCTTTCAAAATCACTATTAAATTTATTGATATCAACTTCTTCTCCTTGTTGTCTTGCTATGTATAGTAAAAAACCGGCAATTTGTATTAAAGTCGGGTGACTACCAGTAATATTTCTAATTCCATTTCTTAATTCTGGTGGAAATACTGATAATAATTGCTCTGTTTCCTGGTAATCAAATTTTTTCAAAGATTGATACATATAGTGATTATACCAAGGAGAAGCATTTGGCTTGAGTGGTGGACCAATTTCATTGAGGCGCTGAAGTGAGGTGACAATCATGGTAAGTTTTTTGTTAGCACCATGAACGGCTAAACTACGACATTGAGCTAAAAATGTTTCTCTATCAGATTCCGTATATTCCCCATTGGTTTCTAAGGCTGCGTCAAAGTCATCTACCAACAAAACCAGGAATTTATTTTTTCTACCTAACTTTGTTATAGCTTGACGTAGAGTATCATTTGTAATATTATTCCCTCTTAAGTTTCTAATTTCTGTTTGTAGTTCTGGCTCATTTTTTAATTTATCATCCATAATCGTCAAAATTTCTGCCCAAAACTTACCAGGAGTAAAGGGGTATAAACTCTGACAACTGAATAATACAATTACAGCGGGAGATGAATCTAGTCCATATTCTTTCCAGGTTTGGGGACAAGCAACTTTGTCTAAGTAAGAAGTTTTCCCCATTCCTGGACCACCCCAAATAGCTAAATGACTGCGAGCATGAATTGTGTCAAAAGCGGCTGTGATTTCAGATGTGCGACCGATAAAATATTCTGGAGGAACTGGTATATTGGCGAAGAAAGGATTAGCCATATTTCGGAGATCCTAATTCTGATGTTATTAGCCATAATAGTCCATAATAGTCATAATACAGGTTATCTCCTTGAGATTCCTGACTGATTAAAAAATTCGGGGATCTGAGTGAATGTTAAATAGTTCTCTAAGTATGATTTTATGCGATTAATTCTCTACAGCAAGCCCGGTTGTCACCTTTGTGAAGGATTGCAGGAAAAATTAGCCCAAATCAAAACTCTGAGTTTTGAGCTAGAAATTCGGGACATTACCACTGATGATAATTGGTTTGCATTGTATCAATATGAAATACCTGTACTCTATTTTGTCACTAATGAAGGTAAGGAACAAGCCATACCTCGTCCCTCTCCTCGTCTCAGTGTCGAAGGACTGGAAAAATTTTTAGCTAAGTATGTGAAAACTTAAAACAGTATATTCGGGGCGATACTGAGATTTGAGTATATTTACATTATTTAAAAAAAGTAAAATGTCCGCAAAAGCGGACACTTTTAGGGCTTCTGTCACTTTTATTGGCTACAATCATGTCTGGAACATGATGTTTTTATTGTTGATGATCAGAATCAAAAAATCAAGTCTTTTTCAGATATAAATTAGACATAATTAAGTGAATTATATCTTGAAAGATATAGCATTTCCCTTCTGCTGTCAGGTGCAGGAATAATGAATTAACCGCAGACAAACGCAGATAAATTTGTACTTTAGTGGAGACTATTCCCTGCTATATAAAAAACATCATTCCTCAGAATTATAGCGGCGTGAAGTATAAACCCAAATATTATTATCTCGTTGAATTTGTTGAGTATGGGAAGAACCAATAATAATTACAGTTCCCATATCTGCTAATGTTGGTTCTAACTCTTCTAGAGTAATAACTTTAACCTCTTCTCCCTTTCTCCCCAGATTTCTTCCTAATACTACTGGTGTATGAGGTTTTCTGTGTGCTAATAAAATCTTTTTCGCGGCCGCTAGTTGCCAATTGCGTTCTTTTGATACAGGGTTATAGAAAGCAATCACAAAATCACTAGCAGCCGCAGCGGTGATTCTTTCGGCGATAATTTCCCAAGGCTTTAAAATATCAGATAGGGAAATTACGCAAAAGTCATGTCCTAAAGGCGCACCAATACGGGCGGCTGCGGCTTGCATAGCAGAAATACCAGGGGCGACTTGAATATCAATTGTGCGCCATTCTGGTTTATTATATTGGTCTAAAACCTCAAAAACCGCCGCCGCCATTGCGTAAATACCGGGGTCGCCAGAAGAGACAACCGCTACATATTTTCCCGCTGCGGCTAGGTCTAGCGCCTGATAAGCCCTTTCTGCTTCTACTCGATTATCTGATTCATGGACGCGCTTCCCAACAGCCAGGGACGCAATTAAATTAATATAAGTTTTATAACCTACTAAATCCGTAGCTAAATGCAAAATTTCCCTTACTTGTGGTGACATCCATTGAAATGCACCAGGACCAGTACCAATAATAGCTAATTTTCCCTGGGCTTGTCCTGTTGTGGCGGGGTTGATAATTTGGCTGGAAATGGCCACGGCAATAGAAGAAGATGGAGATGATATAATTCGACCATCTGTACCTGTGGCGGCTAAGGCTAGGGCTGAAGCGGAGGAGAGTTGGTTTTCCCGAAAAAACCGGACAGGAACGTTTAAAGCCTTAGCTGTAGCATGGAGTTGGGAATTATTGGCCAGGTGAAGAGGTGCAAATATGCCAGCGACGGCAACAGATGCTAAGTTAGATTCTGTGAGTATTTGCTGAATTTGAGTAATTGTATCTGTTTCTGGGTTGGTGAGAGCGATCGCTATGGTCGCAGGATGATAAACTAAACAATCAGAGTCATAATTACCCAAATATTCGGTAATTTTAATCTTTAACTCGCCGTTTTCATCAATAGGTAAATTACTCTCCTTCAACCAAGGCGCTGTTCCCACTAACTTGACTTTTTCCCCGGCCAATAGGTCAGCAATAAATTTTTTCCCCTGTTCTGGGTTAGCTAAATGATATCCCCAGGGAGGAGACAACAAAGCGGTATGAAACCGGATATCCCCCGTGGTGGTAATTGCTGGTTTAATATTCAGCACTTCTCCAATTTGACGCGCCAAATCATTTACACCACTCAGTCCACCTAAAAGCGGTACTACAGCACTTCCATCTTCAGCGACAGCTAAAAGAGGTGGTTCTTGTCCTTTATCATTTAAAATAGGTGAAATTGTTCTAATGAGAATCCCAGCCGCACAAACACCAATTACTGGCGTACCAGCAGCGAACAATTTCCGCACAGTTTCGCCAAAGTCGGTAAAACTAATATCAGTATCATGAGTACGACTAGCCAAACCGTATAATTTCGCAGTTGCAAAGATATTAGTAATTTTCCGCCCCACAATAACGCTATTTTGACTTAAAACTACAACCGCAGGGACTACTCTTGTATTCATGTATTTGACGAAACTAAGCTATTGAGAATTTAGACCGGATAGAAATGGGGAATTAACCGCAGATGAAGGCAGATAAATACGCTAGTGGGGTAGGAAATGTTATAATCATTAGTGATTAAGAGTTATCAATTCCCAATTTCCTACAATTTATTTTTGGTAGGGATGATAATCATGGAAAAATAGGGTACTTCCAAGGGGTTAACTTCATCTAAAGGTAATATACGTTGTTGCGTTGTCGTAGCGCGTTCAATGTATCTAGCCCGTGAAGCTAGTCCTAGTTCGTGGAGAAGATTCCTAATTTTAGGAAAATGACGACCAAGTTTCATAATGGCCGCCGCGTCAGTTGCTAGAAGTTGGCTAGTTAGTATTTCTATTGGTAATGGCGCAGGTAAAACGGTAAGAACATCATTATAATAGGTAAATGGCAAACCTAAAGCCACAGGACAAGCCATAAGTGAGGAAACTCCGGGAACAACTTCTGTTTTGTATTTATCAGCTAATCGAGTAAATAAATACATAAATGAACCGTAAAAAAACGGATCTCCTTCACAGAGAACCACCACGTCTCGACCTGCGGCTAAATGGTCAGCAATGGGTTGAATTTCTTGGTCGTAGATAAATTTGGCCTTTTCTGGTTCTAAGGCGCGAGGGAGATGAAATAATACCTCAATCTGATGATTATCCAGGTAGGGGGAAACAATCTTTCTGGCGATACTTTCTTTATCTACCGCTGACTGATAAGCGACAACGGGGACAGAACGGAGGATACGTAAGGCTTTTAAGGTAATAAGTTCTGGGTCTCCAGGTCCGACACCAATTCCATAAAGACGACCTCCAGAGTTAGCCATTACTCTTCCTCACTTGCTAAAGCGTTAACAGCAGCCGCAGCGATCGCACTTCCGCCCCGTCTTCCATGTAAAGTTAAGAATGGTACATTGCGGCTATCTGCGGACAATGCGGCTT
This sequence comes from Dolichospermum sp. FACHB-1091, assembly GCF_014697585.1. Lineage (GTDB taxonomy): Bacteria > Cyanobacteriota > Cyanobacteriia > Cyanobacteriales > Nostocaceae > Dolichospermum. Next base: position 29,129 of record NZ_JACJSB010000015.1, read on the forward strand.
TTGACTCAACCGCACCCACAAAACCGACGGGAAAACCCAATATTAACGCCGGTTTAGGAACTCCCTCGTCTAGCATTTCCAATAGCCTAAATAGTGCTGTAGGTGCATTTCCAATTACCACTATTGCCCCTTCTATATGAAAGCGCCATAATTCTAAGGCAGATGCTGATCTTGTATTTTTTAATCTTTTAGCCAGTTGTGGTACTTCTGGATCATTTAGGGTACAGATCACCCTATTATTTTTGGGTAGTCTTTTTCTTGTTATCCCCTCGGCTACCATGTGAGAATCGCACAAAATCGGTGCGCCGTCAATTAAGGCTTTTCTCCCGGCTTCTACCGCTGTAGAAGAATATCCTAAGTCTTTGACAATATCCGTCATTCCACAGGCATGAATCAGACGAACCGTAATTTTAGCTACATCGTCTGGCAACACATGGAGATTGGACTCTGAGCGAATAATTTCAAAGGATTTAGTGTATATTTCGTTAGCATCACGGATGTAATCAAACATGGTATTTTAAAACTGTAACTGTTGAATTTGGACTGGATTTGCTAAATAATTGGTTTAATTGGTGTTTTTGACGGTCAATAAACTGCCTGAAGGATTCCTGTAAACTTAGACGTTGTTGCTGATACACTTCTAATATTTGCTGAATTAGAATTGGAACTTTAGCCAAAGTCACATATTCATAGAGCAAATGACCAAGAACATAAATTTGATAACCCGGAAAATTTTCACCGGCAACACCAAGTAAGGTAATATCAGCTTGGGTATGTTGAGCGCAAGATTTACAGCACCCACTAAAATGGATATTAACCGAACAATCTAAAATCATAAGATTTTCTAGGTATTTTGCCAAGTCTAAAGCATCATCTTTCGTTTCTGTGGCCGCAGCAGCACAACCTCGTTTCCCAGAACAAGCTACTAAAAAACTTTTGATGTCCGTTGGTGAATAGTTTAAACCCAAGTTGGTAATTTCTTTCTCGACTTCTATGATTTGATTTTGGGGAATATCGCTTAATATTAAGTTTTGCCAAGGTGTTAACCTGATATTATCATCACCATATCTTTTCGCAAGATTAGCTAAACCTCGAATTTGATAGGTTTCTAGTCTTCCTAGAGGTAAAACAATACCAATGTAATATAACCCGCTTTGTTTTTGGCTATGAATGCCTATAAGATTTTTTTCTCGCAGAGACGCAGATTCGCGGCTAATATTTTCTTCAAGATTAAATGTGTTTGGCTCTAATTCTTCTTTGACTTGGTGCAGATATTTTTCGATGGTGATGTGATTGATGATTTCTCGTAAACGTGGTTTACGACTGTTTTTAATGTCTATGTGTTTGAGGTAAGTTTCTGCTAATGCTGCTAAAACTGCTATTGTCTCTACTGGTTTAAGTAAAATTCCCGTGTCTTTGGCTGGTTCTCCTTTTTTTCCATAACTGAGATATAATCGCCAATGGATATTGCTGTTAGTGATTTCTGCTGCTAAGATGATATCATTAGGGCGGTCTTTTACCGAAATTTTGCCTCCACCATCAAAACACACACTAAATTTCGCTGATAATTGGGAAAGATGAGAATGTGCTGTAATATATTTTTCCCAAGCTTTAACTAGGGGACGAGTATCTATTAGTTCTTGAGTATCAATACCCGCTGTAGGACTGGTCATAATATTGCGGATATGGTCTACACTAGCATTACTAGAAGCTAAACCTAGTGCTTGTAATTTTTCCAGAACTTGAATATTTATCTCTTGTTTAATTTCTCTAATTTGGATATTAGCGCGGTTAGTAATATCAATATAGCCCCCACCATAATGATCAGAAATATCCGCTATGGCCTCAAATTGTTGAGAATTAATCATTCCCCCTGGTATTCTCAGACGACAGAGAAAACCATCTTGGGCCAATGTATTGTAAAATAACCCTGGACAAGCAGTCAATGGAAATTGCAAAATCGTGACTCCTTCTCTGTGTGACGCAGAGACAGAAATTGAATAGATACCCTAGAATTGGCATTCTGACTTACCCAACTTTAGACTTGAGATCTTTAGTCAAATCCAAAATTGCTTTACAGTTGCGGCACAGTCCCGGAATTACACCGAAGTTTCCCAACCCTAAGTTTTAGCATTGTACCACAAAATAGTATTTTTTGATTAATTGTCTCAATCAGGATCACGATATTCAGGATTATAGGTTTTTGGTGTGACACTTGCATAAGTCCTAGATTATAGTGTTCTTGCCGCTTTTTTAGTTTCACCAATTTCAAAATAGTCAAAATGACAATCAAAATTAGCCAAAAGTGTAACTTAATTTTGGCTGTTACTAGACTTTTGGTCAGGACTTAGGCAAAACTGAAGGAAAGTAATTCATGAATCACCCCTAAAATCACCCCTAAGCAACAATAAGGCTTTTGGTGATATCTTCTTGTGTAAGTCCTAATCCAATGACCCATTACTAATTACTGTTTACTGTTCGACTTTTGGTGAATAGGCTGAAACCTGCTGTACCGATATTGTTTTAAGGTATAGATCCCACATTCCGCACCCCAAACTGTCACCGGGGTAAATTACGTAGAGAAAAATTAAAGAGAGAATCAAAACAAACATATAAAGTGAAAAAAGGCATTTGAGAAACAGTAAATCACCAAAAATGGCATCAAAACCTATTCTCAATAAAAAGCAATAACAATGCACACCACCTGGAGAGGACAACAAATAAATAAAATAAGAGATTCAAAAGACAAATCATAAGTTAGCCTAATCAATTAAAGTAAAAAACGAAATTATAAACATAGTAAAATAGAGCTATAAATCAAAGAAATTAGCTCATCTTTACAAGAGAAATTAAATTGATAGAGATAATAATTAGGTGACTAATTGATAGTAACGTAAACAATCATCTGGTAAAAGACTCAAGATAAAATCTCTGTCCTTATTCCAATTAGAAATATGTTCTTCCTGATTGAGTATAACTAAATGAACACACTGAAAGCATTGAAAAATCCAGCGCAAAGTAGGGCGGTCTGTTGCTTTACCTAATTGATTTTTAATTGTTGATTTAGAATTGAAGAGAGCATTTCTAATTTGACGTTGAGCCAAAGTATAAACTAGTAGACATAAACCCATAATCATTCCCAGAGACTCTATTCTTTCAGGACTTTTGAGGAAAATACTGTCAGCAAAAAATAATGGGTCTTTGAGAAAAGCAAACCCTCTTTCACAGGATTGTTGGGCTTTATATTCAATCAACATGGAATTATTGCTAAGTTCATTTGAATCTAAAACATTAGTGGCAATAATAAAACGCCCTGCACTCAGCATTTCCGTATTAATTTTACTTTCATCCTGGGAGACTGTGGCTGATATTTGGTAAGATGTTTCTTCTGGAGAATCTTTTGTCTTAGATTTGACTTGAGTAACCAAAATTTCCTTAATTTGGTGATATTTTAATTGTTTTGATAATTTTGATAACGGTTTAGAGACAAATCCTAACCCGTTTATTATCATGGCTCTTACTACTTGACCTGCATTTACTTTTTCGTCTTTTTCGACTCCTATTGATTCATTTATTATTTCTATTATTCCGATTTAATCTATGATTCCTGCTACTATCCCTAGATGGTCTATGTTCTGAATTTCTATTTTTTGGGGTTTTAATTTCACAACAGTTTTCTCTACTTGTCTATTATGATTCTCTCATTTCTTGCTTTCTGAATAATAAATTTTTTAATCATCTTGAATTTTCTTTTTCTTTCGGCATCTTTAGGAAACTTTACTTTCTCACATCACCCTCCTTTTAATGCTACTTCTTCTCATTAAGACTCTTTCTGTTTAATTTATTTTTAGTTTTTATGTACTACTTTAAGGGCTTTTTTGATCTGTGCCAGTTCAGGGTGCGGAATGTGGGATAAATTAACAGCAAGTTTTAATTGAGTTGTGAAAAAAATTATGATGAAAAATATAGTTCTAGTTGGTGGTGGTCATAGTCATGCTATTGTATTAAAACTTTTTGGTATTTATCCACTATTAGGAGTGAAATTAATTTTAATCACCCCAGATAAATATACACCATATTCAGGAATGTTACCAGGACATATTGCCGGATTTTATAATTATACTGAATGCCATATTGATTTGGAAAATTTATGTAAATTAGCTCGTGCAAAATTATACATCGAACGAGTAATTGGGCTGGATTTAAAAAATAATAAGGTGCTTTGTGCGAACCAATCTATAGTAGATTTTGATATTCTCTCTATTGATATTGGCAGCACTCCTGAAAAATTGTCCGTATCAGGGGCGGCAGAATATACAGTTGCAGCTAAACCAGTGGCACAACTTTTAGAACACTGGAATAAATTACGAGAAAATTTAGTTATAAATCCGCAAAAAAAATTAAGTATTGGTATTGTTGGAGGTGGCGCTGGTGGTGTGGAATTAGCTTTATCAATGCAAGCAGGGTTGGAAAATTTGGGAATAGATAATCTACAGGTGCATTTATGGCAAAGAAGTCATGAATTAATGCCAAATTACAATTTATCGGTGCGGGTAATTATGGAGAAAGTTCTAATTAATAAAGGTGTAAAATTGCATTTGGGAGAAACGGTGGTTCAAGTTTCACCAAAAAATCAAAACTTAGAAATTAAATGTGAATCTGGATTAGAAGTTGAATGTGATCAAGTTTTTTGGGTGACACAAGCATCAGCCGCAGATTGGGTAAAGGATTCAGGAATTGCTACAGATGAAAGGGGTTTTATTTTGGTTAATAATAATTTGCAATCTGTTACTCACTCCCATATTTTTGCAGCAGGTGATATTGCGACTATAATTGATCTTCTCTTGCCAAAAGCGGGTGTGTTTGCGGTGCGTCAAGGTAAACCCTTGTATGAGAATTTAAAAAGAACGATCTTGGGTAAGTCGCTAAAACTCTATCAACCACAAAAAGCATATTTGAGTTTAATTACTACAGGAGATAGAAAAGCATTAGCTACGAGAGGAAATTTCACTTTACCACCCCACCAATTATTATGGTACTGGAAAAACTATATTGATAGCTGTTTTATGGCACAGTTTCGATAAAACCCAGATTTCCCACTTCATTTTCTGGTAAGAATACTAATACAGAGAATTTCGTTTGAGTAAGGTACACCTGTATCGGGCAAGATGCCCGCACCACAAGGGTTTAATTGTTTATGTTTGTACACCATTTACCAATAATCTGCTGTAATACAACCATGTTACGTAATTATGCACATTTTTGAGTGGTCGCTGTCTCAAAAAGATACCAAGTGGGTTATATAGTATTTATTTGTTACAACACTTATGCTAATTTTCCCAAAATCAATCCCAAACCCAATAAAATCGTTACCATATCAGTAGGGTTTTAGGGTGTTGGCGAAGGTATTGTTATTAGCGATTATTTTCTACAATAGTTAATAGGATCTTGATAAAAGGTGTAGGTAAAAAATGTCTAAAACGGTTATTGATGTGATGAGTCGTGATCCTATCCTCGTTCATCCTCAGACTACCTTAAAAGAAGCTATTCAGATTTTAGCAGAAAAACGAATTAGCGGTTTACCTGTAATTGATAATACAGGTAAATTGGTGGGAATTATATCAGAAACAGACTTGATGTGGCAAGAAACTGGTGTAACTCCACCCGCATATATTATGATTTTGGATAGTGTTATTTATTTACAAAATCCCGGTACTTATGAACGAGACTTACATAAGGCTTTAGGGCAGACTGTAGGCGAAGTTATGAGTAAGAACCCTCTAACTATTTCTCCTGATAAATCATTAAAGGAAGCAGCGCAATTAATACAAGAACATAGGGTTCACCGTCTCCCAGTCCTTGACAATGGAGGTAAGGTAATTGGGATTCTCACTCGTGGTGATATTATTCGCGCTATGGCTGCTGATTAAGTCACAGGTTGCTGGGAAGACTAACAATCGGAGTTTTCCCAATTACCATCTACTACACTCAACATGAGGATAATTAAATGACTATTTCTGCTGATAGTGTCAAGGAATTACTGAGTTCTGAAAATTTAGGTGATCGTTTGCGGGCGGTTAATCAAATCCGGTCGCTAAAACCACATATTGGTTTAGAATTAGTACAAATAGCTATAGGTGATAGCAGTGCGAGGGTACGTTATGCTGCTGTCAGTCAAATGGATACCCTGGGAACCCAGGATTTACAATTATCCTTGACAATATTACGGGTTTTACTGAATGATCCTGAAGCAGATGTCCAAGCCGCCGCGGCAGACTGTTTAGGTGCGCTAAAATTACATGATGCTTTTGAAGACTTAAAAAAACTTTACCAAGAAAGCCCAGAATGGCTAGTACAGTTTAGTATTATTGCCGCATTGGGGGAATTAGGAGATCCAAGGGGATTTGAACTACTTAAGCAAGCAATTTCTTCTGATAATGGCTTAATTCAAACTGCGGCCATCAGTTCTTTTGGTGAATTGGGAGATGTACAAGCAGTTCCCATACTAGTATCGTACAGCACTAATCCAGACTGGCAAGTACGTTATAGAGTTGTACAAGCTTTGTCTCGTTTAGACGATGATGCTGCTAAAGCAACTTTAGCAACTTTAGTAAATGATGATGTAGAAGTTATCGCCAAAGAAGCAAGAGAAGCTTTACAGTTAGTTTAACTTGGTAGTTGCGTTTATTCGATGAAGCGCAACTACTAATAAGTTGGCACAGGTTATGATCAATTTTATAGTTATTAAAAATTGCCTCCGTATTTTTTATGATTACAGATATGACTTATACACTTAGTGAAAACTAACCGCACAGGATATAGTTTTTCTCTCTAGAACGGGGAGTGTCATACAATTTAAACGACACTAAAAAATGGGGAGTTAATGGATACAATGTACAATAATTATTTAACATCAAATCGGACTCAAGGTGAAAAGAATATTAAACTATTAGTTTTAGATATAGATGGGACAATTACCGGACATTCTAATAATCTCAGCGTTACCGTCAAAGAAGTTATATCCAAGGTGCAAGAAAAAGGAATTAAAGTCGCTATTGCTACCGGAAGAATGTATTGTTCAGCCTTGCGATTTCATCAGGAAATTGGCTCTACACTGCCATTAATCGCCTATCAAGGTGCTTGGATTCAAGATCCAAGTAATCATAAAATTCATCGTCATTTACCCGTATCTAGAGAAATTACCCAACAACTACTAGAATACTTTGAACAGCCGGATTTGCGATCGCTTCTGTCAGTCCATTTTTACATCAATGATCAACTTTATGTGCGAGAAATCACCAAAGAAACGGATAATTATCAACAGCGTTGTGGTGTGACTGCTATTCCCGTCGGTGATTTACGTCAATTATTAGATCATGAACCCACTAAGATATTAGCTTTGTCTGAGGACGCAAATTTAACTCAACAACTTTTAGCTGATTTACGCCTTAGATACAAACCCACAGATTTATATATGACAACATCCGTCCCCACTTTCTTAGAAGCAGCGAATACTCATGTTAATAAAGGTAATGCTGTCCGTTATCTAGCAGAAGAAATGCTAGGTTTAGAAAGTCATCATGTCATGACTATCGGTGATAATTTCAATGATGTAGAAATGCTCAGTTATGCCGGTATTAGTGTGGCCATGGGTGACGCACCAGCCCAAGTGCAAGCGATGGCTAATTGGGTAGCGCCTAGTGTAGAATTAGATGGCGCTGCAGTAGCAATAGAAAAATTCTTGCTTTCCTAGAAAGGTAAAATCATCGGTCTTTGTTCATACTTTCATTAACCAACAACACAGACTATACACACAAAAAGGACACCGACGACTGGCCGTGTTTCGTCTCGGTGTCCTTTTTGGTTTTCTCCTCACACGATTAGAATTATAGCTAGAGATATGTATTTTGTCAATAGATTTTCGAGAAGTTTTTGTTAATATAAATTAAAGTTCTACCAGTGCAACTAACCTCAATTTGTTTTCTAACACAGACCTTAAAATCAACTGAGTTGCTATCAGTAGTCCTAACCTAGCTTGGGACAATTCTGGAGTCTTAATTTTTACTTCTCCCCAAATGCGACAACTACCCCAGAATTTCTCAAAAGCTTGACTCAAGTTCTCAGCCGCTTTTTCCCAGTTAATAGAACTACTACTGTCAGGACAAACTAAATCGTCCACTAATTTTACTAATTGGTGCATCAGTAACATTTCATCAGCGTGATTAAGCAGAAGTTTTTGATCACCATTAAGTAAAGGTATCGGTTTCACAGAAAAATAACTTTTAGTACCTGTTTTATCAAGCTCAATTAATCCATCTTTCTGCCCTAAGCGCAATAAAGAACAACAGCGGGAATGGGCGTATTGAATTTTAAAAATTGTTAATGAATGTAATGAAATTTGTGATTGATCATTAGTGACTGGTAATTGGTAATCCAGAAAATTATTTACCAAGTATCCATTTTCGGGAAAAACTATCAAATTTTGTAACCAAGCTGCTAAGGTAGAGTCAATGAGTTCTATATAAATCCAACCGGGAGGAATTACCTTAACGCTAAATAAACTATCACTATTTTGGGATAAATGCCCGGCCATAGCCTGAGCAATTTCCATCACGGGTAAATTCTGAGATTTTGATATCCCCATGGCCATGCCAGAGATATATAGAATTTTTTGATTATATCCTCCCTGATAGAGAGGAACTTTTCTACTTTCTATGCCTGTAATTCCCCTATCATTGGTAAAAACACTGAAGCAAGAGGCTAAATAACCGCTTATTAGCTGCTTAATAGCTTTGCTTTTACTAAAAAGTAGTTGATAATACACGTATTCCTTGTAAAAAATTTATGAGGTGCATCATTTTATCCTGTTCCATCTACCTTCAGATAGAAGTTTACTCTATGTACATAAAAATAAGAGTAGGATAAAATTTGATGAATTAATGTATAAAAGATGGGTAAAGTTTAGTACTCTCGTTGTACAGTAGGAAGTATAAGAAAAAATAGGGAGCTAAATTGCTTTCTATCTTATCGGAGGACTAGCGCTATTAAGCGTTAACTCTACCCCATTCAGACAAAGACACTCCTTGCACTGTTCTGATCACGTCTTTGTTTTTTAGCCATACGCTCTGTGTTACTTATGCAATCTCAATCCTCCTTTTCCGAAGCTTCACGTCCCTTCTTGACTTGGCAACGCATTCTTGACTGGGCCCAAGAACACTACCGCTGCCGCACCTTCAGTAAAGATGAGCGCATTCCAGCCAGACCTGGTTTGCTCTATTTAGTCCAAAGGGGCGCTATCCGCATGGTAGGAACTGCCCAAGTAGGTGCTACCGCCAGTCAGTTAACATCTAGAAGAATTAACAGAACTCCAGAAGAAGCCTTCTTGGGCTTTGTAGGGGCAGGACAACCCTTTGAAATTGTTGCTCAGTCCCCATTTACACTCCAGTCCTTTGCCCACGTTGACCAAACCGCGGTACTGTGGATGTACTGGCATGATCTAGACAACTGGCCTCACTTCCGTCGTGAAGTTATGGATGCTTTTAGATATCAGCATCAGCGCAAGTTACTCTGGTTAAGTGCTTTAGGGCAAAGACGTACAATTGACCGTCTCTTAGGATTTCTCACCTTACTGATTGAGGAATATGGCGAGCCTTCCATGAGCGAAACTGATCCTGATGTAATTCGTGGTTATTGCTTACCCTTTCCCCTCACTCATGCCCAAATTGGCAGCGCCATTGGTTCAACCCGTGTAACTGTCACTCGTTTAATGGGTAAATTACGTCAACGCGGCTTAATTCTGGCCCAAGGGGATAATTTAATTTGCTTACCCGCAGATGCTATCAATAGACCAGCGAATAATGGGTAGTTCAAATCTCGAAAGAGCAGTAAATTGATCAATGTTACCTGAGAGCTTGCCACTCTCGGACACACCAATAGCAGGTATCAGCGGATTTTGATAAACCCACTTTGGGTAATTAGTTCCTGAACCTGCTCCTCATTTTCACCAATCTGCGCTGAAATTGATCAGCTAAAAATTGGCCAAGTATTCCTATAGAACTAGTCCTAAGTTTAAATGCTCAATAGCTGCTAATGAGTTTTTCCCCGGTGTTTCTATTTTTCCAGAACCGGCTCAAAGTCGTACCCAGTCCGAGAGCGCTTACCAGGGACAATTTTCACCAATTGGACTGGGGTATTTCGATCTCCCGACGGTAAAAAACGAATGGAACCGGCAGCACCACTGGTGGAAAAGTCTGATGAAAGTAGTGTTTTTTGAATTCCAGAACGACTGGGATGAGTTGCTAAGGCGGCAATAAAGGCTTTTGTAGCATCATAGGCGGTTGCTGCACGCCAATTTACATCACTACCCCATAACTTTCTAGATTGGGCTGGAAATGGGGAATTAGGATTGCCATTAATATGCCAAGAAACAGCCACTACCATGGCTAATGCTTGTTCTCTGGCAATTTCTAAAGTTTTGAGGCTATAGACAGCATCACCACCGAGTAAAATCAGACGTTTTTGATTTACTTGCACTACTTGTAATGCTTTATCTAGGGTTTCACCATTAGGAGCTAACATTAAAACTTCCGCACCTTGTTTAAATGCTTTTTCGATGCTAGATGAAGGGCTAAAATCAGCTTTAGATAAATCAAACTCACCTGATATTTCTCCACCCTCCAAAGAAACAGAGGAAACAAACTCAGATTTTAATGACTGGCTGTAGTTGCTTTGAGCATTATAAAAAACTGCTGCATTTTTTTTCCCCAAAGTTTTCACCATATAATTAGCTAAAGCTCTGGCCGCGACAAAATCACTAGTTAATGTGCGAAAAACGTAGGGACTAAAATTGGAAATTTTTACAGAACTACTAGTAGGAGAAATAGCGACTAGTTTGCCATCATTATAAACCTTCCCGGCGGCCAATGTTGCGTCACTGCTATAATGTCCAATTACTCCTAAAACTTCGGGGTTTTCTACCAAAGCTGCGGCTACCTGTTGACATATTTTCTGATCATTGTCATCATTAGCTATACCTACTTTTAACGGCACTCCCTTCACTCCCCCAGTAGTATTAATCTCATTTTGAGCTTGTGCAACACCACGTAATATTTCTAATGCCGTATTCGGGTCATTACCAATAGGTGTAGAGACAACAATGGTATAGCTTTTACCAGAGCGAATGCGGGCATTATTCAGATAAATAAGTGCTTCTGGGTCATTGGGTTTGATTTTTAGAGATGATTCTAAATTGGTGATTGCTTGCTGATAATTTTTGTCCAAAATATCCTTAGCAGCATCTTTTTTGCCTGGGGAAACATCATCAGAAATTAAAATTTTTTCTCCAAAACTAATTCGTTGTGCAATTGATTGATTTCCGTCCTTCCATTGATGAGAATTTAGCTTATTTTCACTATTTATTGCTAAATTATCAGAGGATTTCGGATTAGGATTAGTAACAATAATGAAAAAACACCAATAACCAAACCCCAAAAGTAGGGGTATGAAAATAATAGGGAGTATTTTGCCTTTCCATTTCATAAGTTTTTTCTGATGGTTGTCAACTGTACTGCATTTAATTTGTATAATTATAGCGGGCAAGATGCCCGCACCACAAGATTTAGGGTCAGGTATAAAGCTCATTTGATTCTCACAAACCCAGCTTTTTCAATCAGTTCTTGACCTTGAGGTGTTAATAACCAATTTGCATAAGCTTCTCCAGCTTGTTGATCTGATTGACCATTTTGTTTGATGATTACAAATAAGTTGCGGGTGATTGGGTAATTTCCATTGCGAAAATCCTCGGTGTTCAACTGGTTACGCTGATTTGGACATTGAGACTGAGCTATTTCTGGTTGTTGATAAGGTGTGACAAATTGCTCCTTTGTTCGTCCAATTGGTAGGGATTTAACAGTACATTGAGGAACTATTTCAGGAGCGGAACCATAATAAATTCCCCCCGGAGTATTGGCTATTTTTCTGATTGCTTCTGTGGTTGTACCAATGTAACTAACATTCTTGCCAAATTTGTCTTTGTTGAGAACATATTCAATAAAAAAATCCACTGTACCACCAGCTTCTTGACTGCGAGATAAGGGAATAATAGGTAAATTTGCACCACCTAATTTTTGCCAGTTAGTAACTTTACCAGTGTAAATATCTTTAATCTGGGCAGTGGTTAATCCGGGGATATTTAAGTTATGATTAACTGCGATCGCAATACCATCAATTGCTATGGGAATTTCTTTTAACCGGATTCCTTTTTGTTGCGCTTGGCTGGTTTCTTCTGATTTAATAGAGCGGGAAGATTGAGTAAAAGCGAGTTGATTATCTATCAACATTTTAATCCCAGTACCCGAACCTGGGTCATTAGAAAGTGGTTGTATGTAACGTAAAACAAACTGAGGACAAATTCTTTGTAGTACAGAATCTACGTCCTTACGAAAAGTAGCCCAGGTGGTACTACCACCATAACTAAAAATCCCTTGGGGAAGATTAGGGACGTTGCAACTAGTTACTGAATTAGAAAATAAGTTTTGGGAATTATTACTACTAGAATTAGATGTCATATTTGAACTAATTTTTGCCCAACGTTCCATTAAAAACCACGAACCACCGAATATTAAACTAATGGTAGCAATCAGAGATAAAAAAAGTGGGAGAGTTTCTTTTTTGGGAGACATAAGTTTGTGGTTTTGGGGTTAAGGATATTTTTTCTAAAGCAGGGAAGATAATAATTTATAAATGAGCTTAAATAAGGTTGTTGATATCATCGAAATTAACGCCGCAGCCACAGCTAAAATAATTATTTGCTCAATACCAATACCTCCTCGTAAATAAGGAATAAAAAATATAATTGTCAAACTAATGGACGGGATAATTAGCAAATCAAATTTTTCCAGCCAGCGTCTAGTTTGAGCAAAAATTAAACCACTTAAAATCACAACAGAAATTATGAAAGTGATGGGAATATTTTTGGATAAACCGAAAAAAGCGATCGCAATTAATGCCCCTTCAAATCCACTAAAAGCAGCCCCAGATAATAATTCCCAAATAGTAAAAGTTGGTTGATTTGATACTTGGGGCTGAATTGGTTGTGGGTTAGGTGGTTGAGTTGGGAATTGTGATGATGTTGTTCGGGTGACAGAGGGAGGAAAAAGAGCCTCTAGCACCGCCTGTGCTGACTGAAAACGCTCACTAGCAGCAGGTAGGAGCATTTTATCTAAAATATCTGCCAGTCGCGGTTTCAGGGTGATTTGCGCCCGCCATTGCCATTGATTTGTATAGGCATTAAATAGCTTAGTGCTTTCTTGTCCTGTCAGCAATGTCAGTATAGTAACAGCTAAAGCATATAAATCCGTAGATGGAAATACTTGACTACTTTTCATTTGTTCTGGAGGTGCAAATCCTAAAGAATAAATGCCTGTAGAACTAGGGGACGCATTAGCAATTAATTTAACTGCACCGAAGTCCAACAAAAAGAGCTTACCATCATAACGACGCATAATATTGGAAGGTTTAATATCTCTGTGGATAATATTTCTGTCATGAATAAACTGGAGAACTGGGAGAATTTCTTTGAGTATTTCCAGCACTTTTTGTTCAGAAAAATTGCCCTGTTGAATTAATTCTTCCTCTAAAGTTTGCCCATGAATATACTCCTGAACTAAATAAAAAAACTGCTCCGGTTTATTTATTTGTAAGGGTTGTAAACTAGGAACTGTAATCGTAAAAAAAGCAAATAAATTAGGTATTTGCGGATGTTCATTACCTATTTTTTCTAAAACTTCTGCTTCTTGTGCAAAGAGAATTTTGGCTTTTTCTAAGGCTTCTTCTGTTAAATTACTGCTGGGCTGAAATTGTTTAATCACACATTGACGCAAACTGGGAGTATCGCGGTCAATTGCTAAAAAAGCCGCACCAAAACCCCCCTGACCTAAAAGTTTAATTGGCAAATATCGGTCACGTAAAATCAGAGGCATACCGCAGGTAATACAATATTTCTGCTGTACTGTTTTTAAAGTTTGAATATCATCTAAATCAGCAAAGTGATTTTCGGGACGTTGACAGTGGGGACGAGTGCAGTGGACTTGCATATTACTATTTAGTGAGTGGTGATTAAGCTGTTACGCATTTAAACTAGATAGGGCTTGCTGAAAAAGTTGTCTGTGAAGGCAGGGAACTCTTAACTGGGAACAGTTTTAACTGTCTGGATATCCTTAATTTTCCAAATCCGACAAAGAAAAATGCACCTATTTTGAGACACCATTAGCCAAAACCTTGCACTTTTTTGTGGTAAAAATCCGCAAAACCCTTTGTTAATAAATGGTTTTATGTTTATTCAGCAAGCCCTAGATAAGTCCTGTAAGTTAGGTATTTATGCATTATCAAATTGATAAATTAAGTGCGATTCAGTCCAGTAGTCATTAGCAATTAATCTAATGACACTGGAATGGTTTAACTGCCATCAGTAGGGTTGGGTGCTGCTAGATCTAACGTATTTACTACTAGATCCATTTGTGTTAACTTTAACATATCATGAATCCAAACCGGGTTAGCAAATTGAGGTAATATCTCCTGACTAAAGGCCTCTGCTGCTTTGGATCTATAACGACTGGGGTTAAATATTAACCAAAGTGTGCGCTTTACCACAACATCCTGAATAGGTGCGTGATGGAGAACACCCATTTGTAATTCTTTAGCAATGGCAGAAGTAGAGACAAAGGCAGCACCTAAACCAGACTGGACAGCATTTTTAATCGCTTCTATGGAATTAAGTTCCATTTCCAACTTAAACCGCCTGGTGTCAATATTACAACGTGCCAGCACCTGGTCAATAACTTTGCGGATGGTTGATTGGGAGTCGAGAGCAATGAATTGTAGTTTATATAGGTCTTCTTTTTGGATTGTTTCTAATTTAGCAAAGGGATGGGACGTGGGTAAAATGAGTGCCAATTCATCCTCAGCATAGGGAATAGTTTTTAAAGATTCCCCCAATTCAGCGGGAATTTCCCCACCAATGATCGCCAAATCAATCTGGCCATTGGCAACACTCCACGCCGTGCGCCTGGTAGAATGGACGTGCAATTGCACAGCCACATCTGGATATTTTTGTCTGAATAAGCCGATCATTTTCGGTAAAAGATAAGTGCCAGTGGTTTGGGACGCGCCGACAATTAATGTACCACCTTGAAGATTTTGTAAGTCCTCAATAGCGCGACAGGTTTCCTGACATAAACTGAGGATTTTTTCACCATAGCTGAGGAGTAGATGTCCCGCTTCCGTTAGTTGAGCGCGACGGCCTCCCCTGTCAAATAGGGGTACATCCAGTTGTCTTTCCAGATTTTGAACTTGCAAACTGACAGCGGGTTGGGAGACGTAAAGACTATCAGCAGCCCGCTTAAAACTCCCTTCTTGGGCGATCGCTTTGAGAATACGCAACTGATCTAATGTAAAAGGAAGGTCAGACATAAGGCTTAACCCAGAAATTTGGATGCATGAGTAGCTGGAAAAATATATCGGGGTGAGTAGCTGTGTGACTAGGCATAATTTAGGGAGTATTTAACATTTAAAGAACTAACTAAAACACTTACCACAACATATTGACAGAAATACTTTCGTGTATAATCTGTTAAAATTCAAGATGTTTACCCATAAATAGTAACTTCTTTCGTTTTTGAGAATGTTAAATTGAGTTTTATCTATCATGCCCAATTCTTGGTTTACTCCCAGTCATTTTGTCATACTGGGGTTACAATTAGCTTTTGCAATTGCCCATAGCGGAGGTGCTGCTATGCGTCCTTGGGCAGAAAAATACATTGGACCGCGGCTTTATCGCATTATCTTTGCATTAATCAGCCTCCCTTTGGCAGTGATATTAATTGTTTACTTTTTTAATCACCGTTATGATGGATGGCAACTTTGGCAAGTGCAAGATATTCCAGGGGTAAGAACATTAGTTTGGGTATTATCTGCTATATCTTTTTTGTTTTTATATCCTGCTACCTTCAATTTACTAGAAATTGCCGCTATTCAAAAGCCCCAAGTTCATCTTTATGAAACAGGAATTATCCGTATTACCCGTCACCCGCAAATGGTGGGACAGGTAATTTGGTGTGTAGCCCATACTCTTTGGTTAGGTACTAGCTTCACCCTGGTTACCTCAATAGGCCTGATACTACATCACCTCTTTGGAGTATGGCATGGAGATCACCGTTTAAGTCAACGCTATGGAGAAGCCTTTGCACTTCTCAAGCAGCGGACTTCTATTATTCCCTTTCAAGCAATTATTGATGGCCGTCAATCCTTAAACTGGCAAGAATTTCTGCGTCCTGCTTATTTAGGAGTTGCCATTTTTACTGGTTTATTATGGTGGTCTCACCCCTTGTTATTCGTGGCAACAAGTAGGATAATGTGGTAGTTTCGTCTGATCCCTAAGATCAACAAAAAATATAAATTTAATAAAAGTTTGTGATCATCACTTGCTACCAAAACAATGTAGGATAAACTTTAGCATCTATCATGAGATTGTTTTTCACTAAGGTGGGAAAAAGGATTTGCTCCCCAGTCTCAGACAGAATTTATCCCCGTAAACAATAAGTAGCTTTCTACCTTAGTAAAAACGGGAAATAAACAGCAATGTATGAACTACAGCAATATACGCTATCAGCATTGTCAAAGTTTTATAGGGCAGTAGTAGTCAATAGCAATCAAGATTTGAACATTGAGAACAGCCAGCGTGACATTGACGGTGGTTTATTTCTCCACAGAAAAATCTAAAAATCAGATGTTCTTTTCATGACTTACCAATTGCTGCTACTGACCATTGTTTTTGTTTTCATATAAAAACCTTATATTCCAAGAGGCATCATGGTGTTTTCGGTCAGTGAACGGACATTTAATCAAGAAGTTTTGGCATCTCCAGTTCCCGTTTTAGTTTACTTTGAAGCGCCCTGGTGTGCTTTATGTCGCGTTATTCACCCGCTTTTATTGCAATTTCAAGCCCAATGTGGTGATGAAATTAAGTTAGCCGGAGTCAACGCTGATCAAAATTTCAAGTTGTCTAATACCTATCGCCTCAAATCCCTACCGACTTTACTGCTAATTGAAAAAGGAATAGTCAAGCAACGCTTAGAGGGTTTTTGTGGTAGAGACGATTTACGTCAAGCCTTAGAAGCAATTCAATTTACTTACAACATCACTAATAAAACTGACACTGGCATAAAAACAGCCGAACTAGAATACAACAATGTATAATTAAATATGACTAAGGGTAAGTAACAAAAGACAAAAAGCAGAAGTTTTTAGAAATTTTATAGCCCCAAGGCTGACTGTTAGGCTATTTTAGAAGCGTAAGCAGTACAGTAGGCTCAGTCAGCTATTTTAATTAATTTGGTGCTTGGTGAGTCCCAAATCTAAAACCATGCTTAACACCCCACTCAAAGGGTATCGGGTGGGGTATTTTATCCTCAAGGGTCTGTGTCACAATTACTAACAGTTCTGATTCTTCAGTTAACTCACCCTTTATTTGTACAGAATTCTAAAAGTAGGCGTTAGTGATGGAATTAATCTATCAGTATGCCTGGCTGATTCCAGTATTACCTCTCTTGGGAGCAATGCTAGTCGGTCTAGGGCTAATCTCGATCAATCAGGTGACAAACCGCCTGCGACAATTAAATGCTGTAGTCATTATCTCCCTCATGGGAGCTTCTATGGTTCTGTCGTCGGCCTTGCTGTGGAGTCAAATTCAAGGCCATGCACCTTACCTCCGCACCCTGGAATGGGCAGCAGCAGGAAATTTTCACCTGACTATGGGCTACACTATTGACCACCTTACAGCCTTAATGCTGGTCATTGTCACCACAGTAGCAGTTTTGGTGATGATTTACACCGATGGCTACATGGCTCATGACCCCGGTTATGTGCGTTTTTATGCCTATCTCAGCTTATTTGGCTCTTCCATGTTAGGTTTGGTGGTCAGCCCCAACCTGGTACAAGTTTACATTTTCTGGGAACTGGTGGGAATGTGTTCCTACCTCCTAGTGGGCTTTTGGTATGACCGCAAAGCCGCAGCGGAGGCCTGCCAAAAAGCATTTGTTACAAACCGGGTCGGTGACTTCGGTTTATTATTAGGCATTTTGGGGCTGTTCTGGGCGACAGGAAGCTTTGATTTTATGGTGATGGGCGATCGCCTATCAAACCTAGTAGAAACTGGCTCTATTAGCAATTTCCTCGCCATTGTGTTGGCGATTTTAGTCTTCCTTGGACCTGTGGCTAAATCTGCCCAATTCCCACTCCATGTCTGGCTACCAGACGCAATGGAAGGTCCTACACCGATTTCTGCCCTCATCCACGCAGCGACAATGGTAGCAGCGGGTGTATTCCTGATTGCCCGGATGTATCCAGTATTTGAAAATGTGCCAGCAGCAATGAACGTAATTGCTTTTACTGGCGCATTGACGGCGTTTTTAGGGGCAACTATCGCCATTACCCAAAATGACATTAAAAAGGGTTTGGCTTATTCCACCATTTCCCAACTCGGTTACATGGTCATGGCCATGGGTGTGGGTGCTTACAGCGCCGGTTTATTCCACCTCATGACCCACGCTTATTTTAAAGCGATGTTATTCTTGGGTTCTGGTTCAGTAATTCATGGTATGGAAGCAGTTGTTGGTCATGACCCTGTACTAGCGCAAGATATGCGCTTAATGGGCGGACTGCGGAAATATATGCCCGTGACCGGTTTCACATTTTTGATTGGTTGCTTGGCTATTGCCGGGATTCCTCCCTTTGCCGGTTTCTGGTCAAAAGATGAAATTTTGGGCGCGGCCTTTGCTGCTAACCCCTTCCTGTGGTTTATTGGTTGGGTGACAGCAGGAATTACAGCTTTTTATATGTTTAGAATGTATTTCTCAACATTTGAGGGTAAATTCCGGGGTAATGACGAGAAAATCAAGGTAAAACTCAAAAATGCCGCTGCTGCTTTAGCACAGAAGTCAGGGACAGCAGAATTAGCTCCTAATTTCGGTCCTGGAGCGATGAAAAAGGGAGAATTAGATAGTCATTCCCATGACTCCCACGCACACAGCCATTCTCCCCATGAGTCTCCTTGGACTATGAGTTTACCCTTGGTGGTCTTGGCTGTTCCTTCTATGTTAATTGGTTTGGTGGGTACTCCCTACGCCAATTATTTTGAGCAGTTTATCTTTCCTCCTAGCGAAACTTTAGCTGAAGTTATGGAAAAGGCTGCGGAATTTGACCCCCATGAGTTTTATGTGATGGCTGGTAGTTCTGTGGCGGTTTCTGTGATTGGGATTACTTTCGCGGTGCTGATGTATTTGGCTCGCAAAATTGATCCTAGTGCGATCGCTTCTAAAATTCAACCACTCTATGATTTATCCTTGAATAAATGGTACTTTGATGATATTTATCATCGTGTCTTTGTTCTCGGTTTGCGTCGTGTGGCTAGACAAGTTATGGAAGTTGATTTCCGCGTTGTTGACGGCGCTGTTAATCTCACGGGTTTCTTTACTCTTGTCAGTGGTGAAGGTTTGAAATACTTGGAAAGTGGTCGGGTTCAATTCTATGCTCTGATCGTTTTTGGGGCTGTTTTGGGCTTGGTGATTTTCTTTGGTGTTACCTGATTTTAATGGGGGCGGTTTGTCCGCCCCTGGATTGTTTTTACGAACCGCAGAGGCGCAGAGGACGCGGAGTTAATGAACCACGAAGGAGCGAAGTAAGCGAAGGAAGAAGGAAGGAATTTAGATAATGTTGCATATAGGTTTATTTAAGTTAAGATTGCTGTATAAGGTATAAAAACATCTACTTTTATCTACTATGTGGACACCCCATCAATCTATTAATGACGGTAAATATATTATTCAAAATGTTTTGGGTGAAGGTGGTTTTGGGATTACCTATAGCGCCAGAGAAACAAGTACCGGGGAAATAGTTGCTATCAAAACTTTGAACGGGAAGCGACAAAGGGCTAAGGATTTTCCTAAGCAACAAGAAAGATTTGTTAATGAGGCTTTTAATCTCCGCGCTTTTTCTCATCTTCATATTGTCAAAGTCTATAAGATGATTCAGGAAGATGGACTTTGGGGAATGGTGATGGAATTTATTGATGGTGTAGATTTGAATGATTATGTGGATGAAAATGGTCAATTATCGGAAGATGATGCACTATTATATATTGACCAAATCGGACAAGCTTTGGAATATATTCACCAACAAGATGGGATGATTCATCGGGATATCAAACCCCATAATATGGTCTTACGTCGCGGCAAAAAGGAAGCGGTTTTAGTTGATTTTGGTTTAGCTTGTAATATTGATAAATTCACAACTAGGGATGGACGCACCCCTGGTTATGCACCACCAGAACAGTATACTCCTGGTGAACAGTTAGGTTTTTATACGGATGTTTATGCTTTAGCGACAACACTTTATTATTTATTGACTTTGGTATGGGTTTATGGGCTTGGTTCTTCTCTCGCGTCGAGACTTGTAACCTTTAAGATATAACCTTCATAATCAGGATATAGTATTTTTAGGATGAAGAAAAACCACTAATCTTAAAAATTCCCAATCTGAAAAAATAAAATTACCACTCAAATCCTCTTAATCCTCTAATCCTGATCATGCTGATTTTAACTATGAAAAAAAACTCTCATAATCGTCATGACTACCAATCCAGAACCATGTAACTGTATCACTATCCAAAACGCCAATTGCTCGATAATTGAGATTTATCCTCACAGACCAAATATTTTCCTGGTTATTTATACATTTGAAATGCAAAGACGGATAAAAAGGATTTTCTCTCCATAAGCGATAAGCTTTCCTCGCACTCTGTCGAACTTGCTTGTCAAGAGACTGATATTCATCCCAAAAAGAAGGAAGGGTTGCTGACTTCATAGGTGTTTATAACCTCTAACTGTATATACACCAAATGTATATTTTTCTGAAGCCAGATCAAAATCCTGAATTTATAATTTGTCATAGTCCATTGGTTTTGCAAGTCCTTCTGCAATCTCTCTTTTAGCACGTTGAGCAGATGCAATCAATTTTTCTTGAGTTTTCTTAAACGAATTATCCCATTTAAGTTCATCTTGCAAATCTGCCAAATATTCTCTAAGATGTTCTGCAACTCTGTCTTGTACATCTTCAGATAAAGATTCCATCATTTTAACTACAGTAGTAATTGCTGGAGATGACATAATCTAATTTCCTTTTGGACTTCACCAGTTTATTATACTAATAATAACTCAATCTTAAGTTCTTAGTGTGCGTTAGGAGCGCGACGTAACTCACATTAATTCATGAGATTAAAATTAATTAATTTCGGTGCGTTACGCAACGCTTACACACCCTGATTCAGACAAAATAAGTTATCATTAATTAAGATTACAAAATAATTCATGTATTGTCAAAATATAAACTTCTCCCGTCATGCTATCCAACAAATGTTTTATCGTCGCATTAGTAAAAAAGAAGTAGAAACTTTAATTGCTTATGGACAAATAATAGAAGAAAATCCTGATGATACACCATACCCCAGTTATTTAATATTAGATTTTGTAGAAGGTAAACCGATTCATGTTGTATTTTCCTATGATGAAGCTACAGATACAGGATATGTGGTAACAGCTTATGTTCCTGATGCTAATATTTGGTTAGATGGTTTTACAACTAGGAGACAAAAATAATGAAATGCGTAATTTGTAAACATGGAGAAACTAAACCCGGTTTAGTCACCGTCACCTTAGAAAGAGATGAATGTATTATTGTCTTGAAAAAAGTTCCCGCAGAAATTTGTGATAACTGTGGTGAATATTATTTAAGTGATGCAGTTACCGAACAAGTTTTAGACAAAGCAGAATTAGCAATTACTAAAGGAGTAGAATTAGAAATTATTAGATATGCAGCTTAAATTTCTAAAATATATGACTACTCAAATTAATGTTCCTCCTGCTGTTGATTATGCACCTTGAGGAATTACAAGGGGAATTAATAACTATGCAAGAATTAACGATTGAGGAATTATTAAATCTTGCCTAATGATTAATGATAGATATTTTTTGGTTTTTTTATTTACCGCAATCTCTCTTAGAGATCCCGAAGAGTAGACGCAAAGTAAGAAAAGTATCATAAAATATATATAGGATAAATAGCAGAATAAATTATGAATGCGTACAAGACTTATATCACCATTGAAAACCCTAAGCAGGTGGTTTTATCTGATTTACCTTTTCAGGTTGGACAGCGTGTGGAGATTATTGTTTTAGCTGAAGATAACCCGCAGGATACAATTAGTAATAAATTGCGGAATTTATTTGATAAAACTCAGGCTATTCCTGGTGTGGAACAGGTTACAGATGAGGAAATAGCGGCAGAAATTGAAGCTTATCGGCGTGGGGAATGAAAGTTATTATTGATACTAATGTTTTAGTTTCTGCTGTTCTCAAGGGGAGAGAACCAAGGGATGTAATTCAATTTGTTGTAGATAGTCCTAATTGTGAGTGGGTTGTTTCTGACGAAATTTTAGCAGAGTATCAGGATGTATTAAGTCGGAAGAAGTTTAAGTTGACTGCTGAAATCAGACAAGAATAGGTAAAAAACATGAATATTCATTATATAATAATTAGTAAATTATTTATTTGAAGACCAATGGAACATAATCAGGATGATTCTGTTAAGGTTGATGAAATAGCCAACCTTTTAGCAAGAGTTTAAACCCCTAGAAGTCTATCCTCACGAAGAAGTATTAGCAACAATTCTTATTCAGCAAGCTCTCGATAATGCAAAACTAACTTCTACTGCACCTGGACTATCACTAGCGGCTGCATTTGATTTAATTGTCGCTGCTGAATACTATGGAAAACTTGCTAATAAAGGATGGCTGTACTGTCCAAATGATAATTCTTCCCTTTTAATTTATCCATATACTAATGCTTGTCCAAGATGTATTTTGGAAGGAAGGTTTTCTTTTCATCATGCAAATAAGCCTCCATCTGGAACAATTGGCAAAACAACAAGTCGGTTATTATGTGTATTTTTAAAGCTATTATTTAAAATCAATTCCCAAGATTTAAAAATCTATCATGGTATTGAACCTATTGATGTCATAATTTATGACGAAAAAGAGAATATAGTCTTATTTTCAGAAGTTAAAGCTGCTCCACTTACTACTTTGCCTTTAGCAGTACCTGTTGAAATACAAACTGAATTGGGAGAGGAAGGTGAATTATTATCTCGTTCACATTCATCTACAGATAATTCTTTTCTTAGTTCATCTAATTTGCATATTATTCTTCCTCAGTTGAAAGATCAGGTATATAAATATGAACTTATAAATTTAGGAATTAGGGGAAATAATAATTCCTCAGTATGGATATATGAGCAAATGGGAGCAGCTTTTAATAAAGATAATCAACTCTTCTCTCGTTATTTCCAGTTTTGGAGTATTGCTTATTCTGCATATAATAAAGCTGCTAGGGGTAAGGGAAATTTACCAGAATCTGTCTATTGGTTAACTAATGCTTGCGGACAACCTATTCCTAGACCAGTAAATTGGCCTCAAAGAAAAAGTGGTGAAGGGTACGAATCTATTTCTGATAGTAAATCTAGTGTGGGTATGGATAGAACTGATGATATTAAAAAAGGAATTTATCAAGTTTTAAAAATTGCTGCTTCGCAAAAGCCAAAGCATAGTAAAATAACAGTGAAAACTGCTCTGCTCTCTAATATTCATGCTGTACGTCACTATAATGATTATTTGCTTGAACTTCAAGATATTGTATGGACAATAGATGAAACAAGACAAGCAAAAATAGTTGCCGATTTACCACCAGAAAAAGAAATTTTTAATCTCTTTGATGGTATAATAACCTTTACGGAAAGTCATATAAGAGATGAATGGATTAACCAAAAATTTAGATTTTAATATTTCTTTAGAAGTGATTTCAAATCACATTGCAAGACGAGTAGGAGAGGATGTTCAAAAAAGAATTAATGCTCTGAAAATAGGGCAAAAAATGCAAGATTTACCTGAAGAACTTTGGCACGAAAGTTTTAAATTCTATGTAAAACATGATCCTAACCGACAAGGTGGACCAAATTTAAGAATGATTCGTCTTGATCCTGATAAACCTTCATTAACAGTTACAGGTTATATTTTTAACAAGTTTGTTCATCCCTATCAAGACAGATTTATTACTGTACGTGAAGCGGCTCGTTTACAAGGATTACCTGATGATTTACAGTTGCAGGGAACTTTAACCAGTAGTCAACTTCAGGTTGGTAATGCTGTTCCAGTTCCACTTGCTAAAGCTGTATTTCAACAATTAGTTAAACAAGCTAATTTATTAGGATTTGAAAATCGTTCTTTGACTGGACTGAGTTTATTTAGTGGTGCAGGAGGTATGGATATTGGTGCTGATATAGCAGGGATAAAAACTAAAGTAGCTGTTGATAATTGGGGTGATGCTTGTGCAACTTTAAGGGGTTATTTTGGCAATTGCATTCAAGTTATAGAACAAGATATTTCTCATATCACAGATCCGTTAAGTTTCTGGCAAAATATTTCTGGTGAAATCAATAAACCTGATATTATATTTGGTGGACCACCTTGTCAGGCGTTTAGTCAAGCTGGTAAACAAAGAGGTTTGCAAGATAAAAGTGGTGGGATGATTTATGAGTTTTTAAGGTTTATTGAATGTTTACAACCTGCTTTTTTCGTAATGGAAAATGTCTCTAATTTAAAGGGTTTAGGAGGTGGAAAGCTATACCAAGAAATTTGTAATAATATGATTAATTTAGGTTATAATGTTTCATATGGTGTACTTTTAGCGGCTGACTTTGGGACTCCTCAATTAAGAAAGAGATTGTTTTTTATTGGTTGTAAAAAAGATATGGGTAGTATTAATTTACCGTTACCTACTCATAGTCCTAAATTTGAATTATTTGGATTATTACCTTATTTAACGGTACAAGAAGCATTTGCTAATTTACCAGAAGCAGAATTTATTCGTTGTAGATGAATATTTTTGATTTTGCGCCAAGGTTTTAAAGCAAGAACTCAAAAAATCTAAACCGATGCAAAACCAGTAAATTGTCTCATATAAGGTGGCTTAAAACCTAAAACAATATCCGTTTGGTACTCCCAATTCTACCAACTCACTAGCTACCCCTTCCTCTGTAAAATCTCTCTAAATCCAAATTTTTCCATCTCTAATATCCACATGAATAATTGTCCCATAAACTTAACTCACATTAATTCATGAGATTAATTTAATCAATTTTGGTGCGTTACGCAACGCTTACACACCTTACTGTCTGAATCAGGATTTCCAGGATTTAAGGATGTACAGGATGAAGAAAAAAACTCATCTTTAAAACCAGAAATATTCCCAGATAAATATTCATAAAAAATCCTGTAAATCATCTAATCCTGAGCATCCTGATTATGACAAAATAAATTATGTATAGTGTCATCTATTTCTAAATCTTTTCCTCAACAAGTTATTAATGAAGCTGAATAAAGACTTTGGCAATATTACCTCTTGACAAATGATACTGGTTAGGTATAATATTACGTAATATCATATTTAGATTAAATCAGCGTTTGGAGGAAAACGCAGGTATCATGTCAATGACAATTTTTAGCAATGCGTTCTCAGATGAGTTGGTTACAGCTACTGAATTAAATCATCAACCTGGACGAATTCTAGATAAAGTTAAAGAATCTAAAAAAATCATTAAACGACAAAGATAATTTATTACCATGGGAAAGCTGTCAAGTAAAACAAAATTCGGAAATTTACGTAATTTACAATTCAGACGCGAAGGAAAGTTATCTAGACAAGAGCAACGGGGAAATATTACTCCGAAAATATCAGAAAGATTCCCCAATACTAAATTACGACTGTTAGCTGTATGGGGTGTGTTAATGATGGCTATATTAGGGTTAGCATTCAACTTATATCAGCTACAAATTGTTCAGGGCAAAAAATTGACTCAGAAGGCGCGAAACCAGCAAACGGTGAACTTACGCCTTTATATCCCTCGTCGTCCGGTGGTAGATCGAGGTAATAATGTGTTAGCTATTGACCGTCCTGTATATAATTTATATGCCCATCCCAGATTATTTGATCATTCCCAGTCGGAAATTGCTGAGAAAATTGGTCTGATTCTGGGCAAAGACAGGGCTGAACTCGTAAAAATATTCCAAAGTAAAAGTAGTGGGATTTTATTAGTTTCTGGTGTATCAGAAGATATTGCTGATAAATTGATATCATTACGCTTGAATGGGTTTGAGTTTATTCAAAAATACTCCCGATTTTATCCTCAAGATGATTTGGCGGCAGATGTGGTAGGCTATGTAAATCTTGACCGTCGTGGCCAAGCTGGTGTAGAATACAGTCAGGAAAAACTACTAGAACGCTCTGGACAAACTGTGCGAATGAGTAAAACTGGCAATGGGTCATTAATGCCAGATTACGCCACCCAGGGGCTGCTGCATTTTGATGATTTGAAGCTGCAATTGACTATTGATGGTCGTATACAACGGGTAGCCCGTACGGCTTTAAAGGAACAGATGACCAAGTTTAATGCTAAACGAGGCGCAGTGATTGTCATGGATGCGGTTGATGGTTCTTTGTTGGCTTTGGTTTCTCAGCCCACTTATAATCCCAATAAGTATGCTAAGTCTGATATTTCCTTATTTAAAAACTGGACTGTAGCTGATCTTTATGAACCGGGATCAACATTTAAACCTGTAAATGTGGCGATCGCTTTAGAAAATGGTATCATTAAACCAGAGGATAAATTTGAAGATCCTGGTTCTATCCAGATCGGTACGCATACTATCAAAAATGCCGAAAAAACTGGTTATCGCCAACTGACTATTCCTCAAATTTTACAAACTTCTAGTAATATTGGTATGGTGAGAATGATGCAACGATTAAAACCATCCATATACTACAATTGGCTAGAACGTCTGGGATTAGGACAAAAATTTAAAACAGATTTACCTTTTGAAGTTAGTGGTCAATTAAAAAGTCAAGAAAAATTTACCTCTTCAGCCATTGAACCTGCAACTACATCTTTTGGACAAGGCTTTTCTCTAACTCCATTACAATTGGTGCAAATGCACGGAGCATTAGCTAATGGCGGTAAATTAGTTACACCTCATGTAGTTCGAGGACTAATTGATAGTAAAGGACGCATACACTATTCAGTTACTCTCCCAGAACAGAGACAAATTTTCTCACCAACAATTACCCATCGTGTTGTAGAAATGATGGAAACAGTAATTAATGAAGGTACTGGTAAAGCAGCGAAAATTTCGGGATATCGTATTGGTGGGAAAACGGGAACAGCCCAAAAAGCTAGTCCTAATGGTGGATATATTAAAGGTGCGAGAATTACCAGCTTTATTGCTATTTTACCAGTGGAATCTCCTCGTTATGTGGTTTTTGCAGTTGTAGATGAACCAAAGGGAGAAAATGCCTATGGTTCTACGGTCGCCGCACCAATTGTTAAAACTGTCATGGAAACATTAATTCCCATTGCACAAATCCCCCCTCATGAAGATAAGGAAAAGAGGGAAGATAATTGACATAGGACTTATCATCTAAAACTGCTATAACCTTCTTTGAAAGTAGATTCAATTGAACCTAAATTTTGGAATAACTTAATTAATTTATGAGATTTTGTTTTTTGCTCTGATAAAATAACTTTTAGCGGTGTTAAAAATTCAACATCAGGATCATCTTTAAGGGCAATTTCTGCAACTTGTAAAATTTTGCTAGTATTCGCAAAAATATCTTCATTTTCAAAACCATATTTTGCTGAAATTTGGTGCAACTCAGCGTCGGGTATTATCGCTCTACCTGATAAAGTTTCATCTAATACTAAACCTTTTAATAAAGCTAATAAACCTGCATAAATTGTAAAATCATCACAACTATCACAGGCTTTAAATTCTATCCGTCCTACTTCTGAAGGAATGCGGGCAATTTTTGTTAATGAGGGAACACTTTTGATTAAGTCCTCTGACTTTTCCACAAAAACTAATACTGCTGGTCTTTTTCCTGTTCTGATAAATGTTCTGACTGATAAACCTGACCACAAATCAGCATTATAAAAAGGAGAACTATAAGTAAAAGGGATGATATAAGGACTGTAATACGTCAACTTTTTACCAATATCAATTAGCTTTTCAGTAGACAAATTTTCCCAGGAAATATTCAAATCTGGTCCATAGGAAACCATGTAAATATGAGCAGTTTGTTCATCTGGATAAGCTTGTAATTGTCTAATTTCATAATCATTTAATGGTGGTTGGGGATTAAATACACAAGTATAGGGGTTAAAACTGACTAAAACAGGTGTAAAATTAAAAGTAGAAGCTACTTCACGCAATAGACAAAAACTTTCTGTTAATTCAGTAATTGCTCCTTGAATGGTAGAATGGATAGTTGTTCTAATTTCGATACCTTTGGCTAAACAGTCAATTACTTCTTCAGAGTCGCTAAATCTTTCAAATCCTTCAATATACCAACGCTTTTTCTTAATTCCAGCGTCACCAACTCTTAATTGTGGGTAGTCAGTGGCATAAATAGGTAATCTATCAATAATTTGCTGAAAATCTGCGAATTTTGTATTATGGAAATCCGCGAATTTTCCTTGATGATTAAGAAAAGCAACTTCATGTTCAACGCCAAAACAGAACATACTTTACCCCGGATTTACTATAAATATGACCATTATATCCATAATTTATGCGGTTGCGAATCCTATAAAAGGAGGACTAGAAGTTAACTGTCTAGACATTGGAGGGGGTTTAGATACTTAACTTCTTTGAGAAGTTAGGTATCTTGGGAATAACTGATACAGGGACTAGCAGAAAAACCTTGATTTTCTGTTAGTCCCACCTAAGGAGGACTTTGTTTGTATAGGCGCGATTTATAATCGCCAGGACTAGGTATAAGATATGATCCTATTCCCTCCTATAATACAGTCCTTTGATTAGGACATCGCCTGAATGATGTAATCAAAGTAGGGTGCAGTCTCTAAAGCGTCTTCTGCATTCAGTAAATCTAAGGACGCTTGTTTGAGAGAATTAATCGCCTCTACCATGCCGGGAACGGGAACACCCAGAGAATTGTACATTTCTCGTACACCAATCAAACCAATTTTTTCAATGGGTTCTTTGTCACCAGCAAGTACACCGTAGGTAATTAGGCGTAAGTACCAGCCAAAATCCCGAATACACAAAGCCCGTTGTTTTTCACCGTAAGCATTACCACCAGGGGCGATAAAATCAGGGCGTTTTTGCCAAAGTTTTTTGGTGGCTTCTTGAACAATTTTTTTCTCGTTTTCTGAAAGGGTAGCAGCGATTCTTGTGCGCTTTACACCAGTTTCCAAAAATGCTTTGATGTTTTTGAGTTCGCCACTGCTGGGGTAACGCAGTTCGTCGTCAGCTTGGAGAATAACTTGGCTAATTACAGTCATGATGATCTAAATAACCCGAAATATTTATATTTGCTAGTTTAGCGACTTAGAGGAACATTCGTGAAGTGTGTGGGAAGATAGAGGTAAATCTATTCACAATTCTACATTAAGGAAGTCTCCCTTCCCTATTCCCTAACAACTGACTAATGACTAATATAATGTGGCGACAAGGTGAAGTCATCGAATTGGAAATTACTGATTTAAGCGACACTGGGGACGGTGTGGGACGCTTTGATCAGCGTGTGGTTTTTGTACCAGATACTGTACCAGGCGATCGCCTACTTGTCAAATTACTAAATGTTAAGCCAAAATATGCTTATGGTCAAATTGAGGATTTATTAGAGGCTTCGCCTCAACGGGTAAGACCAAATTGTATTGTCGCTGACAAATGTGGTGGTTGTCAGTGGCAACATATTAACTATAATTACCAGTTAATAGCCAAACAAAATCAAGTAATTCAAGCTTTAGAAAGAATTGGCGGTTTTGTTGACATATCTGTAAATCCAGTATTAGTAGCCGCTGCATCCTTGGGTTATCGTAACAAAGTTAGCTATCCGTTTGGAATTTCTGCTACAGGTCATGTCCAAGCTGGGTATTATCACAAAGGTACTCATAAATTAATCAACTTAAATCAATGTCCAGTGCAAGATTCACGGTTAAATCCTTTATTAGCTGAAGTCAAATTAGACATTGAAAAGCAGGGTTGGTCAATTTATGACGAAACCAGACACAAAGGATTAATTCGCCATTTAGGTTTACGCATTGGCCGTCGCACAGGAGAAATGCTGCTAACTTTAGTCGTCAAAGATTGGAACTTACCAGGAATTGAAAACCAAGCACAGCAATGGTTACAGCGTTATCCCCAATTAGTAGGCGTGTCATTAAATCGTAATAGCGATCGCACAAATGCTATATTTGGATTAGAAACCCGTTGTCTAGCTGGAGTTCCTTACCTACGAGAAAAATTCGCCGGACTGGATTTTCAAATTCGCCCAGATACCTTCTTCCAAGTGTACACAGAAACAGCCGAGGCTTTATTAGAGGTAATTCAGTCAGAACTAAATTTACAAGGTCATGAAGTCCTAGTAGATGCCTATTGTGGCATAGGAACTTTAACTTTGCCCCTGGCTAAACAAGTAAAGCATATCATCGGTTTAGAATTACAATCAACAGCAGTAAAACAGGCAATTGTCAATGCTCAAGAAAATAGAATTAATAATGTAACATTTCAAGTAGGTGCAGTGGAAAAAATTTTCCAGAATTTGGAAATTATACCGGATGTTGTCTTACTTGATCCGCCCCGGAAAGGATGTGAAGATAACGTTATCAAAACATTAAGAAACTTGAAACCTTCTCGAATTGTTTACGTCAGTTGTAAAGTAGCTACTTTAGCCCGTGACCTCAAGTTACTTTGCGAAAACGGACTGTATAGACTCACAAGGGTGCAACCTGCCGACTTTTTCCCCCAAACCGCCCATGTAGAAGCAGCCGCTTTTCTGGTACTATCGGACAATGATCAGAGTCATTAATTCTTCACAAAAAATAAAAATCAGAAATTTTTAGTCTAGTGGATACTCATAATGCTAGAATGAAATTACATAAAAATAGAAACTCATTTTGTTTTAAAGAAATCGAGGCTGCATGAAATGTTAAGAAAGGGATAAGATTGTGTTAAATACAAACCAGCAGTTAATGAGATTGTTTTGCTCGTCCTGTTCAAAAGTAGCAGTTTTTTATCTGCTAAATCAACGGATTAACTTTAGCAAATTGTAAATAAGCAATATGAATTCTCATCTTAAGTTACCAGCCAAGAGCATTTTTATAAATTTAGTTTTACAGACGCTAGTTTAAAGGCAACATGATTACCTAATTCTGACCAGAATAGCTGAAAAAGCTTTCCTGATGTCTAGCTAACTAAAAGCTACGGGGTTTCTCTTGTGATTACCATTTCTCTTCGTCCAGTTGGGCGTTACTGGGGGACAATTAGTTTTGCCTCCACCCTTTATCTTTGTCCAATCCTAGATTTACTGTTGACTGATATTCCGGCAAAATTACAATCAGAACTGCGACTAGGACTCCAAGAAGCCCTAGTAAATGCCGCTAAACATGGGAATAATCTTGATCCAGGTAAGTTAGTCGTAGTCCGTTTCTCACTAGTAGATAATCAATATTGGTGGATTATCTCAGATCAGGGTAGCGGGTTCACTCCCTCCATTACAGGTGATAGTGATCCCAATGACTATTTACCACCAGACGAAGCAGAAAGTGGACGCGGTATGTCCTTACTGCATCAGATTTTTGATCAAGTAGAATGGAATGGCAAAGGTACAGAACTCAGTCTTTGTAAGCAAGTAGAAAGCCGTCGTTTATTATCTTTGCGAAGGTGAGGGGTGAGGTTTATTCCTTTGCCCCTACGGGTGTCCGTGGGTGGGACAAGGAGGCGCGGAAATTGATTTGTCTAGCCAGCCTACAGCCTGTTCTAGTCTCGCTTGCGCCTCCTGGGGTTCATTTTTGACCAAAAAGACTATGGCGGCGGCAACCTGTTCACTAGCACGGGCATTGCGGTTAGATTTGAGACGATGCCACTCCTCTGGAGTGATCCTTAACCTTTCCATGAGGGCTTGTGCTAGTTCTAAAGTGCTAATTTCATGTAGTTGACTAGTTTGCGACATAAGACTAAGTGCTAAGTTAAGAGTAAAATTTATGATTTAATCATCATAGCTAATTACTAATCGCTAATGACTAATTTAGAGGAAAATCCCTACCTAGATTTTGCACGGGAATTAGAGGAAGTGGAAACTTCACTAAGATTCTTGAAGGATAGATATACCCAAGTGCAAAATGATCAACAACAAAAGGCACAATGGCAACAAGAATTAAAGAATTTAAGGCAAAATAGTAAACAGACCCCAGAAATCAAGGCCGAGTTAACCCGCATTCAAAAACAGTTGGAAACCTTAGAAATCAACTTAGAAAGCCAGTTGTTTTCTTGGAACACCCTAAAAAGACCTTTTTGGCAAGCTATCCGTTTTGGCGGTTTAGGCGTTATTATGGGTTGGTTACTAAGATCTTGGGTTGGATGATGGAATTTTGGATTTTGGATTTTGGATTTTGGATTTTGGATTTTGGATTTTGGATTTTATTTAAATCAGGTCCAGTGATATCAAATCGGAAATTTTATGATTCAGTTCCTCCGATTTTCAGGCTCTATTTTGCTAAAATCGGTATTATATAGAATTTTGGATTTTGGATTTTGGATTTTATTTAAATCAGGTCCAGTGATATCAAATCGGAAATTTTATGATTCAGTTCCTCCGATTTTCAGGCTCTATTTTGCTAAAATCGGTATTATATAGAATTTTGGATTTTGGATTTTGGATTTTATTTAAATCAGGTCCAGTGATATCAAATCGGAAATTTTATGATTCAGTTCCTCCGATTTTCAGGCTCTATTTTGCTAAAATCGGTATTATATAGAATTTTGGATTTTGGATTTTGGATTTTATTTAAATCAGGTCCAGTGATATCAAATCGGAAATTTTATGATTCAGTTCCTCCGATTTTCAGGCTCTATTTTGCTAAAATCGGTATTATATAGGATTTTGGATTTTATTTAAATCAAGTCCAATGATATCAAATCGGAAATTTTATGATTCAGTTCCTCCGATTTTCAGGCTCTATTTTGCTATAATTGGTATTATATAGTCAAAAAAACAGTTGTAGAAAATGCTAAATCGTCGTATTGCAGAAATATTAAGAAGTGGTAAACCAGAAGAAACTTTGGTAGTCCAAGGTTGGGTAAGAACAAAACGCGAGTTAAAAGGATTTGCGTTCCTAGAAGTTAATGATGGTTCATCTTTGGGTAATTTGCAAGTTGTGATTAATCAAGATTTACCAGATTATCAAGGAATATTAAAACAAATCAATACAGGTGCTTCTATAGAAATATCAGGAGTAATAGTAGCTTCCCAAGGTAAAGGACAAAGAATAGAATTAAAAGCGGATACGGTGAAAATATACGGAGACGCTGATCCTGATACCTATCCCCTGCAAAAGAAACGTCATTCCTTTGAGTTTCTAAGAACCATAGCCCATTTGCGCGGTAGAACTAACTCCTTTGGTGCGGTATTTCGGGTGAGAAATGCTTGCGCGACTGCTATTCACCAATTTTTTCACGAACGGGGTTTTTTATGGGTACATACTCCCATTATTACCGCTAGTGACTGCGAAGGGGCTGGGGAATTATTTACTGTTACTAATTTTAATTTAAAGAATGTTCCCCGCAGAGAAAATCAAGAAATTGATTATAGCCAAGACTTCTTTAGTAAACCTGCATATTTAACAGTTAGTGGACAATTGGAAGCCGAAATTATGGCTATGGCTTTTACTAATGTCTACACTTTTGGTCCTACATTCCGTGCGGAAAATTCTAATACTTCTCGTCATTTAGCCGAATTTTGGATGGTTGAACCAGAAATGGCTTTTTGTGATTTACAAGGTGATATGGATTTGGCTGAGGAGTTTCTGAAATACATTTTTAAATATGTAATGGAAACTTGTCCACAAGACATGGAATTTTTCAATGAACGCATTGATAAAACTGTTTTAGAAACTGCTAATAATATTATTAACAATCAATTTGAAAGGTTGACTTATACAGAAGCAGTCAAACTTTTAGAAAAAGCCGATGTTAAATTTGATTATCCTGTGAGTTGGGGTGCAGATTTACAATCAGAACATGAACGCTATTTAGCCGAACAACTGTTTAAAAAGCCAGTCATTGTGACAGATTATCCCGCACAAATCAAAGCTTTTTATATGCGGTTGAGTGACGATGAAAAAACCGTCCGCGCTATGGATATTCTCGCACCAAAAATAGGGGAAATTATTGGTGGTTCCCAACGGGAAGAAAGACTTGATGTTTTAGAAAAACGGGTATTAGCACAAGGTATGAACCCAGAAGATTTGTGGTGGTATTTAGATTTGCGTCGTTATGGAACTGTTCCTCATGCTGGTTTTGGTTTGGGGTTTGAAAGATTGGTACAATTTATGACGGGTATGGGGAATATTCGGGATGTAATTCCCTTCCCCCGCACACCAGAAAACGCTGAGTTTTAATGATTTTAGAGACGTTGTAAATAACGTCTCTTTTAAAAATCTTATTGTTCTAATTGCTACTTATGAATTTGAGAAATAGCAAAACTTTTCAGAGACTGACGAAAGAGGGGGATGATCTGAGATTAAACCACCTTGCGCGGTAATTTTTTTTGCTGCATCTAAAAGATACTCATAATAAGTATGAGCAATAATGGATAACTGCTTACCAGCGGGATAAATGATATACCAATTTCGCTTAATCGGAAAGTTTTGGACATCTAAAATGCTAAACTCCGCAGCGTCGCTTAACATTGTATGACGGGATAACACAGAAATACCTAAGCCTCCTGCGATCGCTTGCTTAATCGCTTCATTACTTCCCAACTCTAATTTCACCTTCACCTTTATCCCATGTTCCTCCAACAGACTTTGGACAGCGCTGCGAGTTCCTGAACCAGGTTCACGCATAATAAACGGTTCTTCTCCTAGTCGTTCGATAGGAATATTTTTTTCCTTCTTTAAGGGATGATTAGCTGGTGCAAAAACTACTAAGGGGTTTTCTAAAAATGGCTGGAAATTGACATCAAAATGATCAGGAATTTGACTCATAATATACAAGTCATCCAAATTACCCATCATCCGATCTAAAATCAGTTCATGATTTGTGACTTGGAGAGAAATATCAATACCAGGGTAACGCTGACAAAAAGGACCCAACAATCTGGGAATAATATACTTAGCAGTAGTAATTACCGCCAGTCTTAATTGTCCTTGTTTCAATCCCTTTAAATCCGCAATAGTCATTTGAAACTTATCCATAGTCTCAAAAATCTGGCGACAAGTAGCAAATAATTCTCGTCCTGCCTCCGTCAAATATAAGCGCTTTCCTACCTGCTCAAATAATGGCAAACCCACCGATTTCGTAAGCTGTTTGATTTGCATGGATATGGTAGGCTGAGTCAAAAATAACTCTTCCGCAGCGCGTGTAAAACTACCATGTCGGGCGGCAGCCTCGAACACCTTCAACTGGTGCAATGTCGCTTGGTTCAAGGTTATTCTCCTCTGATAACAATTTGTAGATATAGCTTGGTATTGCGTAACACTAGATGATTCTAAGCGTTATTTATACAAAGTCTTTAAGCTTAGTATACATAAAAATGTATCTTCAGAGTTTATAATATGAGCGATCGCCTCCGGTGGGTATAATGCGATCGCTATCAAAATTTATCCAGTTATTAAACTGAGGTTTAAATAAAAGTGCTGCTTACTGGTTCACCTCTTATCTTGATCATAGGTTTACGCTAAAATTAGCAACAACTATTTTCTGAACAAAAACTTTAGAAATAAGTAGGATTTATCATGGCTAATAACTTCAACTGGATTGACGCAACTACCTTAAATGGTACTCTTTGGGATAATGGAACTCTATCATCAGCAACTCCTATTACCCAAATCGGCACTTTAACCATTAGTGACTATTATCAAAAATATCTAAATACCCAACTCAACAATACCGGAACTATCATCGAAAATGACTCTCGTTTGTATTTCCATGATGGTCTTATTATGCAACGCCTGTTTAATTTTACTCAATCTGATAGGTTTTGGGCAAATTGGCAAAGGGCTTTCGGCACAAATTATGATGTTATCAAAGCGACAGAATTACGACAGCAGTGGCGAAGTCGAGATTTCAGTCAACTTCGCTTTATTGAGGTACTTAATGGGGACGTTTTGGGGACGGCGAATGGTGCTTATGCCAGCAGCAATAATAAGATTTATTTATCAGCATCTTTTTTGAATACAGCTTCACCGGAATCGATAGTTAATGTGATTTTAGAAGAAATTGGGCATTATGTAGATGCTCAAATTAATCAGGTGGATACGGTGGGGGATGAGGGAGAATATTTCTCAGCATTAGTCCGTGGAGTAGATTTGACAGCGCAAGAATTAAAAAGAATTGCTACTGAAAATGACTTCGCAAATATTACGATCGCAGGAAATGATATTCCTGTAGAAAAATCTGCACCAATCATTTTAACCGTTAATACGACCGCCGATCAAAATGATGGGAGTGCAACTAATGGGTTATCATTAAGGGATGCGATTTTAATTGCTAATGCTAATACGACGAATGATTATATTATCGAACTACAAGGGGGACAAACTTATTTTCTTACCCAAGGTAATAATTCACCTCTTATTCTTGATGATGAAAATGCCGCAAAAACAGGAGATATAGATATATTAGCCGGAGGAAATATTACTATCAAAAGTGTTGGTAATGGCTCGGCAATTATTGATGGTAGTCAGGTTTTAAGCCCATTTCGAGTGGGTGATCGCGTTCTTCATGTTTTAGATGGGGGCAATCTTACCTTAGATAATATAACAATTACCAAGGCGAAACTGGGAGGTGTTTGGATTGATAAAAACGGCATGGCGAACATTAATAATAGTACAATCACTGAAAACACTTCTGATAGGTTTATAGGAGGAAGTAAGTCACAAGGGGCGGGAATTATAAATTTTGGAACACTGAATTTAACCAATAGTAATATCACCAAAAATGCAACAGACAGAGATGCTGGTGGTATCGGTAATTTCGGTACTGCAAATTTAACTAATAGTTTAATTGATAATAACAGTTCTGCAAACAACGGAGCAGGTATTTATAACGAGGGTAGTCTGACTCTGACTAATACTATTGTGAGTAACAATAGTATCATTAATAAAATTTCCTCCTATGCTGTTACTGGTGAAGGTGGTGGCATTTATAATTCAGATACTGGTAGCATTACTCTCATTAACAGCACAATTAATCAAAATATTTCTGAATTTAATGGGGGAGGAATTAGTAATCAGGGAACTGTCTTGATTAATAACAGTATCATCAGCAACAATACTTCTAATTATACTGGGGGAGGGATTTTCATCGATACTGTACTAGCGATCGCCCCTGCCAATGCTGACCAGAGCGAGGGGGATAGTGGTAGCAAAGCTTTTACATTTACCATCAACCGGACTGGCTACCTATTAAGTGCGGTCAGTGTTGACTACACCGTAGAAGGTGTCGTACTTATTGCTGTTGTAGATGGATGGGAATCCGCTAGTGCCGATGACTTTACCGGGGGGGTTTTCCCGTCAGGAACAGTTAGCTTTGTACCGGGTGAGACCAGTAAGGTGATTAGGGTAAATGTGCAAGGAGACACCACTCCTGAAGTGGAAGGTGATTTCCCCAGTCAGGATGTCTTTACAGTTACCCTCTCTAATCCGACTAATGGGGCAACTATTACCACCGCCAACGCCTTTGGTACTATCCAAAATGACGACACCAGTGTTAGCCTAGCAGTTTCTCCTCCCAGTGTTACCGAAGATGGAACAACCAACTTAGTCTACACCTTTACCCGCACAGGAGTTACTAGTAATGCCCTCACCGTCAACTATAAAGTCGGCGGAACTGCCACAATAGGCACTGATTATACAGGAATTGCTACCGTAGGCACCACAAAAACCGTCACCTTTGCCGCTGGTGCTTCCACAGCCACCGTCACAGTTAACCCCACTGTTGACGCCACTGTAGAAAGTGATGAAACCGTTGTCTTAACTTTAGCCTCTGGAACTGGTTACACTATTGGTACAACAAATGCAGTCACAGGGACAATTACCAATGATGATCCCTTTACTGGAACCTCTAACGCTGATACCTTAATCGGTACAAATGGTGCAGATACCCTCATCGGACTCGCTGGTAACGATACCTATACCGTCAATCACATAGGTGACATTGTTACCGAAGCTCTCAATGCAGGAACTGATTTAGTCAACTCCTCCATTTCCTACACCTTACCTAATAATGTGGAAAACCTGACCTTGACAGGAACCACCAATCTTAATGGCACAGGTAACAGTTTGAATAACACCCTCACTGGTAATAGCGGCAATAACACCCTCACAGGAAATGCTGGTAACGATACTCTCAATGGAGGATCCGGAATTGATACCCTAATCGGTGGTTCAGGAAATGATACCTATCAAATTAATACTCCTACTGACACTATTACTGAAAACCCCGGAGAAGGAACAGATAGCATTCAATCTTCTGTTACCTTTGATTTAACGGTTTTCCCCAACATCGAAAATCTGACTTTAACTGGAACAGATGCTATTAATGGTACTGGGAATGCAGGTAACAATTCATTGACAGGTAATAGTGGTAATAATACCCTCAATGGTGGTGCTGGTGCAGACACCCTCAGAGGAGGGGTAGGAAGCGATATCTTCGTTTTCCAATTTGGACAATCCCCAGTATCAGGAGCAGACCGAATTACCGACTTTGCCATTGGAACTGATAAAATTGACCTGTTGACCTCCCTGGGTGTAGCTATGAATGCTCCCACTAGCTTCACTCGTGCTGCTAATAGTACAGCCACTACCTTAACAAATGTGGTCAATAATGTATTTACTGATGCTAATGGAGTATTAACTGGCAATCAGGCTTTAGGTGTAAATAGTGCAGCTTTAGTCAGTGTCACCACTTCCGGTATTACCGGGACTTATTTAGTCATTAATGATGGTGTGGCTGGTTTCCAATCCCGCAATGACCTATTGGTGAATATCACAGGATACAGTGGTACATTACCAGCTTTGGGTACTATTGCCGTTAGTAGCTTATTTATCTAAGTGCATAAGCGCCCCTTCTGTGATTGGGGAGCGAGTTTAACCCAAATCACTCTAATATTTAATATTTCTTTCTTTATCCCACTTTATCCCAACCTCAGAGGTGGTTTAAAAACTTTCGTTCTTCAGTACTTGGTATGCTAAACTACTAATTAAACATCAAAAATGTGTGCAAAAATAAAGGCAAAAAGCCAGAATCCATGAAAAACACCTAAAACGTTAATAAATAATGCCAGTATTTATTGCAGGATAAGGGTTTCATGGTTTTTGTGAACCCAATTTAGTATAATTAGCATAATATGTAATGAAGATTCAAAACTTTTAGATTGGGTTGACAAAAGAAAACTAACACTACTTATTATACATCTCATTCGGAACTGAATTAAAAAACGTTATATCATCTAAACTATTCAAAAACAGGCGACCAAATTTCAGAAATTCCCACTTCCCAACCAGGTAATAAATCAGGAAGAGTTAAAATATCACCATCTTTGAAAATTTGTGTTTCTCCATGACAAGAAACCTCTACAGTTCTTGTTTTGGGATTAATTAAAATCCCAACTTTTGCACCTAAATTCATAAAATCTTCAATCTTTTTTCTCAGTTTATCTAAAGAATCAGTTTTAGATTTTACTTCAACTACTAAATCAGGAACTAATTCAGCATAATCTTCCGTTGATTTTTTGAGGCGATTAGCACAAACAAAAGATACATCAGGCGCACGTAAATCAGAATTTGGTAATTTAAACCCCGCACTTGAACCAACTACACGCCCTAGTTTACGAGGTCTTACCCAGTTACCCAAAATTCGCGCAAACTCAGTACCTACTTCTTCCGATTCATAACCCGACGGACTCATAATAATGATACTCCCATCTACTAATTCCAGGCGATAGTCAGGATATGCTATCTGTATTTCTTCTAGTTCTTTGACTGTAAAAGACATGATCGTTTTCTCCTGAAA
Organism: Dolichospermum sp. FACHB-1091; assembly: GCF_014697585.1. Classification (GTDB taxonomy): domain Bacteria; phylum Cyanobacteriota; class Cyanobacteriia; order Cyanobacteriales; family Nostocaceae; genus Dolichospermum. The sequence goes on from NZ_JACJSB010000015.1 coordinate 69,381, forward strand.
TACTACGGAAATACTATAAAGTCTCTATTCCCCGTGATATTATTCATCATGCCAAATTTCTTCCTTCACCCTCACAGGCAATTTCGCTAAATCTGGCAACTCCACCGCCTCCACATCTGTGATTTTATCTTTAATATTAATAGGTATATTCACTGGTTGGCGTTCTTCCATCCAGCAACTAGCCACAGGTAAAGTTTCTTCTAACTCATCTAATGGCCGAGGAATCACCATAACTGCATTTAACTCACCAATGCGTTCGGCTTCAAACATTCCCGCTTCTACTGCTACAGCTACATTAGCCACTGAACCACGAATGATGGCGGTGCATAAACCAGCACCAATCTTTTCATAGGAGGCTAAATGTACATCAGCAGCTTTCAGCATGGCATCACAAGCCCCCACCATAGCGGGAAAGCCGCGAGTTTCTACCAGCCCAATGGCTTGATTACTCAAACGGCTGTATCTACCATCTCCCATAAATCGAGTCAGACGGTTAATAGGTAGAATTATATCCAAATTAGGATAAGGACGCGCAATCACCAAACTAGACACCAACTGTCCAAACTGTTCAGCAGTTTGTACACCTGCTTCTACAGCCAAGCGTACATCAGCGATACCACCTCGGACAATAGCGGTACAATGACCACTACCAATTTTTTCATAGCCAACTAAGTGGACTCCAGCCGACTTTAACATCATGTCAGCCGTGCCAACTATAGCGGGGAAACTGAGGGTTGAGACTAAACCTAAAGCAGTATCTTTGAGGCTATCACGGCGACGTTCTGCATGAATATTGCTCAAAGCACTTTCATTATATGTTTCCATCTGCATTATTTTCCAGGATAAGGTTCGTATACCGTCTTCAATCACAGAAGAATGAAAACTAGCATTTGAATATGGACTTGGGTTCACACTTCATACTTAACACTTAACCTGAAGAATTGTCAGAGTTTTGATTGCCCAAAGATTGTCTATGGGGGAATAATGTACTCAGCAGCCTATTTATGCTACCTTGTCCATAAATTTGTGTACCAAAAATATTGTGAGTTTCAAGATTCGACTCACTGGGTTTTAAGTGATCAGAGCATTCTTCTGTAGACTCCGGGAGCGTAGTTTCTTCAGATGTAGAATCACTTACTACAGCGGTTTCTTCTACCGGAGGAGACTGGCTTTTCGGTGTGGGTGAAGGTGGAGATACGGGTGTAGATTGGTGTTTAAATTCCAGAAAAGCCGCTACCGAGAGTTGAGTTGAGGAAATTACTTGTTCCTGTTTCTCTGGTTTCTCTGGTTGAGAATTAGAAGACTCCGGTTCTTCCGCTGACGCTTCAACAACCTGCCGACTAGTATCCCCCAAAATTGAACCAGAGGCAATCACTTGTCCTGGCGCTACGGAATAGTTAAAAACCGTTGTTGCTGCACCAATACAGGCATTAGCCCCAATTTTACCTTGACCAACCATCAAAAAACCGGCTCCCAGGTTTGCTCCTGCTTCTATTTCTAGGATACCCTCGCTTACTTGGAGAATTGACCCCATACCCAGGCATACCCCAGCACCAATCACAATTCTACTGTTAGTAGCTGCTTGGAGAATTATTCCCGGGGCTAATACCGCACTGGGATGAATAATCACGTCGCCATAAATATGTGTATCAAATCTATCGCTCAGTTGTAGCAGCGATACTGACATGAAATTTATTACCTCGGAAGCCGGAAATGGACGATATATTAGCTAATGGGTAATGGGTAATGGGTAATGGGTAATTGGTAATTCTTGCCTCTTGCCTTTTCCCTCTTGCCCTTTCCCTTTTACCTACTCCTATGGACGCTGAATCATTGCTTCTAATACGCGGCGTTTTGCTTTGGGGTCTGTACCCACTAAACGCACATACTCGCCTGGATATTCAGAAACGTATCCTTCTAAAGCTGCGATCGCTTCTCGTTCAGATGTAGTCTGAATTTGACCCGCAACTGTCCAAGTACCTGTGCGGAAGCGGCGCTGATCTACGTGTTCAACCGCAATTTTTGCACCACTGGACAACAATTGGCGCAATTGATCTACTGTTTCTGCGCTTAGACGGGTGCTGGTAACTGTCGCCGTTGCTGTCGCTGTCGCAGTTGCAGAATTTGTACTTGTAAATGATTTGGTGCTACCAGCAGACGCTACGAGTCCGTTTGGTCTTTGGATAATTGCTTCCAATACGCGACGTTTAGCTTTGGTGTCAATGCCTATTAAACGCACATAATCACCTTTATGTGACTCTATACACTCTTCTAAAGCAGAAATAACTGCTTGAGTAGATGTAGATTGAATTGGTTCACAACTATTCCAAGAACCTGTACGGAAACGTCTCTCATCTACGTATTCTGTACCAATCTTGTAACCACTGGCCAAAAGTTGACGAATTTGTTCTAGGGTTTCCGCACTGAATTTCCCACTACCAACGGCATTCCCGTTACCATTACCATTGTAACTGCCAACGGATGCAGCCGCAGGTGCTTTAAAGCTAGATGTACCAGCAACTACACCATCAGGACGTTGAACAATTGTTTCCAATACCCGTCTTCTGTTGTTATCAATACCAAATAGACGCACATATTCACCGCTATGGTCTCGCAAACAGGATTCTATAGCAGAAACAGCCTCACCTAAAGACCGGGTTTCAATGGCTTGACAACTCTGCCAAGAACCAGTACGGAAACGTCTTTGGTCTACGTGTTCTGTGCCAATTTTAAATCCTTGTTCTAGTAGATAACGTAATTGATCTACTGTTTCTGCACCTAAGCTATAACTGGCCACGTCACTGCTCCTTTCTAACTCTTCAATTTCAATGCTTGTATAAGATTTATCTGCTGCAAGATTAAGTTCATCCCGAATGGGTGCAATACACTTGCTATCCGCAGCACAGTGATAACCAGCCCGCAAAGCCTGATTAATTCCGACTACATGGTGAGCAAATTCTTGATCTTGCACCTGGACATCTGGTAATCTATCCGCTTGCTGCTGAGTAGTAATTATTGACCCAGAAGCCACGTATTTACCCGGTGGAATTTCCACATCTTGAATTAAGGCGTGCATCATAATAATGCACCCTGCACCCACTCTGGCATTAAATACCGTAGAACGAAAGCCAATAAAACAACTATCGCCAACGTAAGCAGGTCCATGAATTAGCGCCATGTGGGTAATGGAAGCACTTTTGCCAATCCATACTGAGTATTTCTGTCCATCATCACCAATAACTCGGCCTTGCTCCAACCCATGAATAACTACACCATCTTGAATATTAGTATTTTCACTAACACAAAACGGTGTACCTTCATCTGCTCTAATGGAAGTTCCTGGAGCAATTATGACATTTGCACCTATATTGACATCACCAATTAGGTTACAAGAAGAGTGTACAAATGCAGTTTTATCGATATTGGGTTCGGCTAAACTCCTTGACCACGGGGTTGGGGGTGCCGCCGTGCTGCGGACTACCATTGCGAGATTCCTCCTGAAATAAGCTTTTTGTCAGTGGTCAGTGGTCAGTTGTCAGTTGTCACCTATCACCTGTCACCTGTCACCTGTTCCTGACTATCTATAACTGGTCTTTTTTGCTGTAAATGACACGATCTTCAACATAAATGGTATCTATAATTGCCACCACTGCTGCATCTAAGGGTCGTTGTTCATTGCCCAGCACTTGACGAGCAGCACTGCCGCGACTGACAAGTACCCACTCATTCACTCCTGCCCCCACACTATCGGCTGCTACCTCGTACACTGGCAGGAGATTGCCATTTTCATCTACTAATTGCAACATCAGCAGTTTCACACCCCGCAGACTGGGATCTTTTTGGGTGCTAGTTACTGTGCCACGAACTCTGGCAATTTGCATTATTTATTAATTACGGTCTTCTACCAAAAGGACGAATTGCGTTCACGCCTTCCCGGAACTGTTCTACATCTTCGGTATAACGAATGGGGAGAACATATTCCAAGTTTTCGTGAGGACGCGCAATGATATGGGTAGATAGCACTTGTCCACCGTTAACACGCTTTACTGATTCTACCCCAGCACCTACTGAAGCTTGAACTTCGGAAACATCACCACGGACGATAACTGTCACCCGACCACTACCGATTTTTTCATAGCCTACCAAAGTAACACGAGCAGCTTTCACCATGGCATCAGCAGCTTCTACTACTGCGGGAAAGCCTAGAGTTTCTACCATTCCTACTGCAATTGACATTTGTTCTTGTCCTTAAATTAAATTTTTTACTCGTACCAGATTTAAACTCATTTAAACCCAAGCAAACAGACCCGTTAATCTTTTCGTTTAAACAGTAATTAGAAGACTTAAGTGCGGAACTGTTCTACTGCTTCTGTATAACGAATTGGCAAAACGTATTCTAAGTTTTCGTGGGGACGAGCAATGATGTGTGTAGACACCACTTCACCACCGTTGACTCTTTTGGCCGCTTCAATGCCAGCCGCAACTGAAGCTTGCACTTCAGAAACATCTCCCCTCACAATCACTGTAACGCGAGCGCTGCCAATCTTTTCATATCCTACTAAGGTTACACGGGCAGCTTTTACCATGGCATCAGCAGCTTCTACTACTGCGGGAAAGCCTTTAGTTTCAATCATTCCAACTGCAATTGGCATCGCAGAACTCCTCAAAAATTAATCGTTTTAGAACTAGCGGTGGAAATTTTGGCCGGGGATGCTCACTTTCCAAAATACCGCCATATTTAAGCTTATGAAACCTTGGCATCCTTGGCAACATAAATTACTATAATAGTTTGTCATAAAATATATTTAAAAAACTTAACAAAACTTTATACTGTCTTTTGTGATCTTCAAATTCACTGATCCCTAGAGTGACAGCTTATGCTTTATAATTTCTTTATCACTTTTAGAACCACTACAGTTTACAGCCTCAGCTAATTCTTTGATCAGGAGGATTAGCATAGGCTGGGTATGAGATAGATGGGCTATTGGCTAGATATTTTACTTGGCTATTTTCATAAATACTGGGTGAAAATTCGCAAATTTTACAAATGTACATGAAAAACTAATTTAAAACAGCAGGAAGAGAAAAATGTTCTTTAGAGAATATCTAAAATGTGACATGATTATTTAATGACTCGATCAAAGGCTATTTTCAAGTAAATATGCCTAAGATATTTAGCTAAAAAGTTAAGAAAACATGGATTTTCTCAGAAAATTTTGTTTTTGAGCAAAGGATTATTTTAAGGGTGTTTAAGAGAGTCGAAACTCAGTTGTCAAGGAAGATTTTAGATGAATGAATTTCTATTTTTAACAAGTTGGTTCGTCCCTCTTTATAGTTTAATAGGGGCAATTTTAACTTTGCCTTGGGGCATAGGAATTATCCAACGCACAGGACCTAGACCTGCTGTATACTTGAATTTGCTGACTACCATCTTAGGTTTTATTCACAGTCTTTTAGTATTTAAAGATGTTTGGAATCGAGAACCAGAACATCTACTGATAACTTGGTTTCAAGCTGCTGATTTCCAATTATCTTTCGCTTTAGAAATTTCTGTGGTCAGTGTGGGAGCAACTGTTTTAATTACCGCACTAAGTCTATTAGCACAAATTTACGCTCTAGGCTACATGGAAAAAGACTGGTCCTTAGCCAGATTTTTTGGTTTATTAGGATTTTTTGAAGCGGCTTTGATTGGTTTAGCAATTAGTGATTCTCTCTTTCTCAGTTATGCTTTGTTAGAGGTTCTCACTCTTTCCACTTATTTATTGGTAGGATTTTGGTATGCTCAACCTTTGGTAGTCACAGCAGCGCGAGATGCTTTTTTGACGAAACGGGTAGGCGACCTATTACTATTAATGTCTGTTGTCACCCTTTCTACTCTGGCTGGTAGCTTAAATTTTTCCGATTTGTATGAATGGGCGCAAACTGCTGATTTAAACCCAGTTACATCTACTTTACTTGGCTTGGGTTTAATTGCAGGTCCTGCTGGTAAATGCGCTCAATTTCCTCTGCATCTGTGGTTAGATGAAGCCATGGAGGGTCCAAATCCAGCCTCGGTAATGCGAAACTCCTTGGTAGTAGCTGGGGGTGCTTATATTCTCTACAAGATTCAACCATTATTATCTTTATCCCCTATTGCTTTAAATACTTTAGTGGTGGTGGGAATAATGACAGCAGTGGGCGCAACATTGGTATCTATAGCTCAAATTGATATTAAGCGATCGCTATCCCATTCTACCAGTGCCTACATGGGATTGGTATTTTTAGCAGTGGGTTTAGAACAAGGCGGAGTAGCCTTAATGTTACTCCTCAGTCATGCTATCGCCAAAGCCCTATTATTCATGAGTTCTGGTTCTGTTATCTATACCACCCAAACCCAAGACTTAACAGAAATGGGGGGGTTATGGTCAAAAATGCCAGCGACAACTACTGCTTTTGTGGTTGGTTCAGCAGGTATGGTGACTCTACTACCATTAGGCAGTTTCTGGGCAATGTTAGCATGGGCTGATGGACTAGTCAGAGTTAGCCCCTGGGTAATTGTGGTTTTAATCTTAGTTAATGGCCTCACAGCTTTGAACTTAACTAGGGTATTCCGGTTAATTTTCTGGGGAAAATCTCAACCAAAAACCCACCGCGCCCCAGAAGTCGCCTGGCCAATGGCATTACCAATGGTGACTTTAACTATACTAACATTATTGTTACCATTAATGCTACAACAATGGTATTTATTACCTAGCTGGGAAAGTTTAGATAGGTATATAGTTGGTTCTCTATTCGCTTCCACTCTGGCTGGAGTAACTCTTGGCGCTACCATTCATCTTCACAAGGCTTGGTCAAGATCCAGAATTTTAATCTGGAGATTTTTACAAGATTTATTGGGCTATGATTTTTACATAGACCGCATTTACCGCTTAACGATTGTAAGTGCTGTGGCGCTGTTATCCAAAATATCGGCGTGGAGCGATCGCTTTGTGGTAGATGGTCTAGTCAATTTAATCGGCTTTGCGGCAATTTTTAGCGGACAAAGTTTGAAATACAGCATTTCTGGTCAATCCCAAGGCTATATGCTGACAATTATCTTTGTTATTAGCATCCTGGGTTTTTTCATTAGTTTCTCATTGGGCTTATTCGATAAATTACCCTTTTAGAAAAGAGGCAACCGTCAACTGTTAACTAACCACTGTCAACTGTCAACCGTCACCTATCTACTATGCTGAGTATATTGATTTTACTGCCGTTAATTGCTGCGGCTTTCTTTGGTTTTTATCCTTCTACTATTTCTGGTAAACTCGCCCGCATCATAGCTTTAGTTTTTAGCGGTATTATTTTTCTATGGAGTATTTTCATAGCTATTCAGTTTAACCCCGGAGACGTTACTCAACAATTTGCCGAATCTCTACTGTGGGTAGATGCCATTGGCTTAAATTACAATTTGGGTATAGATGGTTTATCACTACCGTTATTACTTCTGAATGGACTATTAACTTGTATTGCTATTTATAGTAGTGATGAATCTCAACAACGTCCTAGATTTTACTATTCCTTAATTTTTCTCTTGACCACTGGGGTAATTGGAGCATTTTTAGCACAGGATTTATTATTATTTTTCCTGTTCTATGAGTTGGAATTAATACCCCTGTATTTACTAATTGCTATTTGGGGAGGTGCAAGACGAGGTTATGCAGCCACGAAATTTCTCATTTATACCGCTTTTTCGGGAATCGTCATTTTAGCTAGTTTCCTGGGTATAGTTTGGTTAAGTGGTTCTTCCAGTTTTGCACTCTCGACCTTAAATAGTCAAAATCTGCCCTTAGCTACCCAAATTTTACTCCTTGTAGGCATTTTGGTCGGTTTTGGCATTAAAATCCCCCTCTTTCCCTTCCATACTTGGCTACCAGATGCCCACGTTGAAGCTTCTACACCCATATCTGTTCTCTTGGCTGGCATACTATTGAAGTTAGGGACCTATGGCCTACTCCGATTTGGCATGAATTTGTTACCAGATGCTTGGGCTTATTTAGCCCCTTGGTTAGCTACATGGGCAGTAATTAGTGTCTTATTTGGCGCTTCTTGTGCGATCGCGCAAACGGATATGAAAAAAATGGTAGCTTATAGTTCTATCGGACACATGGGCTATGTTTTGTTGGCGGCTGCTGCATCTACACCTCTAAGCGTATTAGGGGCAGTTATGCAAATGATTAGTCACGGATTAATATCCGCTATGTTATTCCTGTTAGTAGGAGTTGTCTATAAAAAAACTGGTAGCCGAGATTTAAACGTGGTTCGGGGACTACTCAACCCAGAACGCGGTTTACCCCTGATTGGTAGTTTAATGATTATGGGAGTCATGGCCAGTGCAGGTATACCCGGAATGGTGGGATTTATTTCGGAATTTATCGTTTTTCGCGGTAGTTTCGCGGTTTTTCCTGTTCAAACATTGTTGGGAATGCTAGGAAATGGTTTAACTGCCGTTTATTTCTTAAATCTTGTCAATCGTGCCTTTTTTGGACGGTTATCAGAGGAAATTTACAACCTACCTCGTGTTTACTGGAGCGATCGCCTTCCTGCTATTATTTTAGCTGTATTTATCCTCATTTTCGGTATTCAACCCACCTGGCTGGCACATTACACCGAAACCACAATTACCACCATGGTAAACACCAGTAATCTAGTACACAATAGTGAGCATAAAATAGCTATTCAAAATAGTTAAAAGTCGTATTATTCAGCCTTTTAACTTTTGATTTCTAATTCAATTACAGAAGAAACACTAATGATGAAAACTGAAAAAAAGCCCGCTTACAACCCCCTAGCTGAGTATCTTCAACGCTTACAAAATGGTGGTGCATTACTCAAAGATAGCCCCGAAAACGTTTTAGAAGTTGTTGGCATTCTCAAAAGTTATGGTATAGTTTTAGATGCCTATTCTAAAAACCTCATTTACATCGCTGAACATCAATTTTTAGTGTTTTTTCCCTTCTTTAAATATTTTGATGGTGATGTTTCTTTAGCTAAATTAATCCGTCATTTATGGCATGATCGGATTAATTTTGAATATGCTGAATATTGCATGAAAACCATGATGTGGCATGGTGGAGGCGGTTTAGACGCATATTTAGATACTCAGGAATTTCAAGATAGAGCAAAAACCGTTATTGCTGCTAAATTTAAATATAATCCCCTGCTGTTGGGATTAAATCAACTATTTCCTGAATTTTTAACAGAACAGTTACGAGTTTCAGCTTATTACACTGGTTTAGGTCAATTTTGGCGAGTTATGGCTGATATGTTTCTGAATTTATCAGACCGCTATGACAACGGCGAAATTAAATCTATTCCCCAAGTTGTAGAACATATTAAACTGGCTTTAGTTGCAGATGCAATTAAACCAATTACATACAGTGTCAAAATTGGCAAGAAAGTCTATGATATTATTCCTAAATCAGTTGGTTTAACCTTCCTTGCAGATACCGCAATTCCCTATGTAGAAGCAGTATTTTTTAGAGGAACACCATTTTTAGGAACAGTGTCTTTAAACGCCCAAGCATATCAAGTTCCTCCAGATCAATCTCGATTCCAATATGGTGCATTATACGCCGATCCTTTACCTATTGGTGGTGCAGGGATTCCGCCAACTTTATTAATGCAGGATATGCGTCATTATTTGCCAGAATATTTACATAGTATTTATCGTCGCAGTCTCAGGAGTGAAGATGATTTACGAGTACAAATTTGTATGAGTTTCCAAAAATCCATGTTTTGCGTCACCACGGCCGCAATTTTAGGACTTTTACCTTATCCATTAGATACTCAAGATCCATCTGAAAAAAAAGCCATTCAAGTTTATTTAGAAAAGTGGCTGTCAAGATTAGAAAACTCCCGGTTATTAGAAGTAAATAAATAGGGTAATATCGGTAGACTATTCACAACTGGTTTGACTCTATCTTTGATATCAATGTGTTAATTACAAATAAAAAATGTCACACAAGAGACTCTAGTAAAATTTATACTTTTACATTACAGTCAATATACTCACTGTCAGAATCAGGATATACAGGATGAAAAAGGGATTTTATCACCATGTAAATCACTTGAAATGGTGTGGGTCACGCTATCACTAACAACTCTACTATTTTAGGACTTACGCACGAGTCACTGAATAACGAACCACTCCAGGCACAGAGAACACAGAGAAATCAGGGTTTGAGGAATATTTTGCGTAAGTCCTGTATTTAACATCCTACATATCTATATTACCATGTTATACTTGAGGCAGTTAATTAAAAAGATACCCGAATTCTTTAATAATTCGGGTATCTAAATTTGTCTAAATTTGTTAGTTAAGATTCAGAAGTTTTTTTACCGACAACTTGAGATTTGAGGGTAGTAATTTCACTAGACAACTCCTGTCTGCTGGAAGCTTTGAGTAAATAGCGATAGATAAACCACACAGAGTAACCAATACCAATTAATTCAAAGCTGGGCGCTACTAAAGGAATATCATTAAGAGCATCTAGTACGGCCAATAGCACCTTAACTGCGACTACAGATGTCACTACTAAACCAATACTAACTATAGGCTGCTGATATTGACCAAAGAACTTACCTACATAATCTGGTAATGTACCAAGAAAACCAGAAACTTGCTGTCCATATTTGAGCCATTGTTCTTGAGGCTGCATAGGGGGCTGAAGTTTGGTAAGATTTCCAGTTTGGGTGTTAATTTGGGGGGTAGTTGTTTCTTTGGACTGGGTTTCTTGGTATTCTGGTTCTTGCATTTTTATTTCCATGATTTTGATCGTTGAGTTTTTTACCTAGACATTTACAACCAAAAGGCTGTTAATTGACAATTCTTCCACTAATAAGCATGAGAAATCAGAGATTATTGGTTTATCTTATCTAGACTCATTGATAAGTATGACAAAAATTTGTTCAAAATCTAGCCATTTGTGTTACTAGTTAGGGGATAGGCAAGAAACAAGACTCCCTCTAAAAGTGCAATAATCATAAATTATACTCCTCATTGTCTTTATATTTCATGATAACAAGTATTGATTTTCTTAATCACCTTAACCCTAGTCAACGTCAAGCCGTAGAACACTATTGCGGTCCGTTGTTAGTAGTTGCTGGTGCTGGTTCGGGTAAAACCCGTGCGCTTACCTACCGTATTGCTAACTTGATTCTACAACACCGTGTTAATCCTGAAAATATCCTCGCGGTGACATTTACTAATAAAGCCGCAAGGGAAATGAAGGAAAGAATTCAAAGGATATTTGCTGAACAATTAGCGATAACAAAACATGATAAAAAGTTTGATTTACTAACGGAATATGAACAAACTTTGATTAAATCACAAGTTTACCGCACTACTATTAAAGATATGTGGTGTGGAACTTTTCATAGTTTGTTTTCTCGGATTCTTCGTTATGATATTGAGAAATATCAAGATGAAAAAGGGAGAAAATGGGAAAAAAACTTTTCTATTTTTGATGAATCTGATGTACAAAGTGTGATTAAAGAAATTGTGACTAAAGATTTAAATTTAGATAGTAAGAAATTTGAACCTAAGTCTGTGCGTTACGCTATTAGTAATGCTAAAAATCAGGGATTTTCCCCTAGAGAATTTGAAAGTGAACAGCCAAATTATCGCGGGAGGGTAATTGCTGATGTTTATAACCGCTATCAAGATAAACTGGCTCAAAATAATGCTTTAGATTTTGATGATTTGATTTTAATTCCTACTAGATTATTTCAACAAAATGAGCAGGTTTTAGGTTATTGGTATCGCAAATTCTGTCATATTTTAGTTGATGAATATCAAGATACTAACCGGACTCAATATGATTTAATTCAGCTTTTAGTTACCAATGGGGAAAAACGTAAAAGTGAATGGAAATGGGAAAATCGTTCTGTATTTGTTGTCGGAGATGCTGACCAGTCAATTTACAGTTTTAGAATGGCAGATTTTACGATTTTACTAGAATTTCAGGAGAATTTTGGCGATGGTTTAGCAGATGATGATACCCGTTCTATGGTAAAATTAGAAGAAAATTATCGCTCTTGTGAAAACATTCTCCAAGCTGCTAATGAATTAATTGAAAATAACACCCAACGCATTGATAAAATTCTCAAGGCCACAAGACAACCGGGGGAAGCAATTTGTTTTCATAAAGCTGAGGAAGAAATGGCCGAAGCAGCTTTTGTTATTGACCAAATTCGCAGTTTAGAAAATCAAAACCCGGAATTAAATTGGGGTGCTTTTGCAATTTTATATAGAACTAATGCTCAATCTCGACCTTTTGAAGAACTATTAGTTAAATATCAAATTCCTTATACGGTTGTGGGAGGAATGAAGTTTTATGACCGGAAAGAAATTAAAGATGCTGTTGCATATTTAAGAGCTATTAATAACCCAGCGGATACTGTTAGTTTATTGCGAGTCATTAATACACCTCGTAGGGGAATTGGTAAAGCTACTATGGACGCTTTAGTAAATGCTTCCCAGCAATTAGGAATAACATTATGGGAAATAATTAGTGATGAAACATCAGTTAATACTTTAGCAGGACGTTCAGCAAAAGCTGTGAATAATTTTGCTGCAATGATTCAAAATCGTCAAGCACAAATCGCAATTATTCCCGGTTCAGAGATATTACAAGGGATTTTAGAAGATTCTGGTTATATCAAAGAATTGCAAGATCAAGGTACAGACGAAGCTGATAACAGAATTAGCAACGTTAATGAATTATATAACGCCATGTTGCAATTTCAAGAGGAAAATGAAGGCGAAGATATTTCCTTGCAAGCGTTTTTACAAAGTGCTGCGCTCAGTTCCGATTTAGATAATTTAAAAGAGGGACAAACAGCAGTTTCTCTAATGACCTTACACGCTTCTAAGGGTTTGGAATTTCCCGTAGTCTTTCTAGTTGGATTAGAACAGGGATTATTTCCGGGTTATCGTTCATTACAGGACCCATCCTTATTAGAAGAAGAACGTAGATTGTGTTATGTAGGTATCACCCGCGCTCAAGAACGTCTATTCCTATCCCATGCTAGAGAACGCCGTTTATATGGTACTAGAGAACCGGCTATGCGATCGCAATTTTTAGACGAATTACCAGCAGAGTTATTAACTACACAGAATAAAGTTACCCGTATTGTTACTAAGACATCATCAGCAAACCCTAATAAACAAAGCAATTCTCAAGCTTGGCAGGTCGGTGATAATGTATTACATAAAACTTTTGGCATTGGTAAAGTTACTCACGTTTTTGGAGAAGGAAATAAAGTTTCCGTAGCCATTCAATTTGCTAGTTTAGGACAGAAAATTATAGACCCTAGAGTAGCACAGTTACAGAAAGTCTAATGGTAACGGTTAGGTAACACTAATAGGGTAAAAAGATGGTGTGATCCAGACAAAGTTAGGATCTATGCAAAATACCTCTCCAACCCTTATTTATTCAGGACTTCTGTACCTGGAGTGATTCGTTATTCTCTAGTTGATCTTGATCTTTTTATATCCAAGATGGTGTCGTTTTTCTCAGTTTTTGTTAGACTTAACAAAGTTTTTCCAGCAAAATACCACTATGGCTTTATACGCAGAATTGCATCGGCATCTAGGTGGTTCAGTTGTACCTCGTGTACTATGGCGATATTTCCAGCGTCATAATACCGAGTTGATTTCTTCCTTTACGGAATACGCAGAATTTGAAGATTTTTACACCCGTCCCCGCAACAACTTGGATGAGTATCTAGAACTACATACTCTGGTAGAAAGTGTACAAACGGTGGAAACTTTACCCTACTTTATTTACCGCTTATTACGCGGGGCTTATATTTTTGAGAATTTGGCTTATTTAGAATTACGTTATACGCCCTATTTACGAACTCCTGAACATTTGAATCAAATTCAGAGAATTGATAAAATGGCAGAAATTGTGGATATTGTGGGTAAATCCAGTCATGTCCCCGAATATCCCATTGTTACCAGTCAAATTCTCTGTATGCACTCCCGTTTACCTTTTGAGGTAAATCAGGCAATTATTGATTTAGCAGCACAAAATAGAGAATATGTCTGTGGGATAGATATAGCAGGAGGCGATCGCTGTTATGGCGAAAGGATGGAAGAATGGATAAATTTATATAATTATGCTCATTCTTTGGGTATTAACACCACAGGGCATCTTTATGAAACCAAGGACGGTTGTTATCCAGAATTATTACCTTATTTAATGCGAATCGGTCATGGCATTCAGATTCCTATATTGTATCCTGAACTACTTCCAGAGATTGGTAAAAGAGGACAATGTTTAGAAGTTTGTCCCACAACTTATTTAAAAACAGGCACTTTACAGGATATCCGTCAGCTAAAATTAGTTTTTGACCGATGTTTTGCAGCCGAAGTTGATATCGCTATTTGTACGGATAATGCGGGATTGCATAATATGCGTCTACCCTTTGAATATGAAAATCTTTTGACTTACGACATTATTAATTTTCAGCAGTTACAAGCTTGTCAAGATGCAGCTTTCCGTCATGCTTTTGCTTGGCCTCACAGTCAAGGTCCCGCGTCTTTGTTAACTGGGTTGTTGAAGTAATCCAAGTTGTTGAACTGTTGGACTTGAAGGTGTCAAAGTATTATAGGTAAAGGGATTCAAGTAACAGACTCTCTCAAAAAACGGTTATTTCCCTGACCCCTGGGTAAGTCCTACTTCAACAACACCCAAAATCCAAAATTGGATTGCCAAACCATGTTAAAATACATCTCGCATATAAAGCTGTATTTGATTATTAGGTGGATTTAAACAAAGATGGAAGCAGCACTATTACTAGCAAAACTGCCTGAAGCTTACCAAATCTTCGACCCCTTGGTAGATGTTTTACCCGTTATTCCTGTTTTCTTCTTGTTACTTGCATTTGTTTGGCAAGCAGCAGTCGGTTTCAGATAACCTACCATCTCCTATTATTTGGACAGGTGACTCATGCCTGTCCTATTTTTTTGATAAAATTAATAATTCTTAATATTTTGCAATAAATCAATATAATTAATCCAGTTGCATACTAAATCACCAGGAATCTACGATGGGAAACATCAAATTTGTTAAAGAGAATAAAGAAATAGTGGCCGCAGACGGCGCTAATCTCCGACTCAAAGCAGTAGAAAATGGGATTGATATTTATACATTCCTCAGTAAAATCACTAATTGTGGCGGCTCTGGACAATGTAGCACTTGTGTTGTCCAAATTAGCGAAGGACTAGAAAACCTTTCTCCCCGCACAGATTTAGAACAACGCAAATTCAAAAACAAGCCTGATAATTACCGTCTAGCCTGTCAAACCCTAGTTAACGGACCTGTTAGCGTCATCACTAAACCATAACTGAATTTTGGGAGTAGAAACAAATTTTCTAAAATTTAAACTCACTTAAGTGAGTTTAAATTTATTAACTGTTATTAAAAAAGTAGAAATTTATCTGTATTTATCCGCCCTTGTCTGGGTTTAATTCCTTGTTTCCCGTTCTCAATATGAAATTTATTTTATACGACTACTTCACGATCACTTGTTTAGTCAAGGAGTTACAAAAATTTAGCTTCATTTTGTCATCTGATGCTATTCTAAAGTAGTTAACTGGAAATTACACAAAAGGCTATCTTGCCATGCAAGTTAATGATTTGGGTTTCGTAGCGAGCATTTTGTTCGTATTAGTACCCGCCGTGTTTTTAATCATGCTTTACATCCAAACTGCCAGTAGCCAAGGTAAAAAAGATAGTTAATACTTGGACTATAAGATGAAAACCCCCTATGCTATATAGTATAGGGGGTTTTATTTATCACCTACTAATTCTTCTTAGAGATTAAGCAGCAGTTCGTGATAAGAGGACTGGACAGGTGGCATTAACACGAACATAATCAGATAAAGAGGCACCTATCAACCGATCTAAATCAACAAAACTCTTAGCAATAGATGGCCGACGGTCTGGAGAACCGATCAATAATAAGTCTACATTCAACTCACTAGCTAAACGACAAATTTCTTCCCCCGGTTTACCGCTGCTGGTAACACAACGCACTGCTACAACTTGCTTTTCCGCTTCTGCTACAGCCATTCCCAACACAGAACTTCTTTCTGGTTTAAGATCGGTAATACCTGATAATTTTCCGCCTAAATCTGTATTGATGTTAGCTAAAATTAATTGTCCACCCACAACACCTCGGAGGAGAAACAAAGCTAAATTTAAACAATTTTTAGCAGCTTCAGAATTATCCATTGCCACCATAACACGCTTAATACTTTTGACATAAATGTCATCTTTCACCAGCAACATAGGACGGGAGGACAATTGAAAAACGTACTGACTGACGGAATTAGATAAAATTGATTGTAACCGCTTTAGACCTCTAGATCCCATAATAATCAAATCAGCATCCATCTCATCAGCGACTTGACAAACTACACTTTTGGGATCACCTTGACGTAAAATAGAAGAAACCTGACTTGGATCTAAGTTTAAGTACTGTATAGCCTTAGCGAGAATTTTGCCCCCTTCTTCCCATTTATCGGTCATTACAGCAGCAGTGCTTTGTGGAGTAACAACATGAAGAACCGTTACCTTCGCACCTCGTAATGAAGGCATTTCTTTCATGTTCTTGAGCATTTCTTCCGCGTGTCCCAAGCCAGAGACAGCCAGCAAAATTTTTTGGATCATGGTTACTTCTTTGTCGTGAGGGTTTTTGTGGTTTTTAATGCTAGTATTCAGCCATGGCCACGCTACGCAGGCTATCAGAATATTTTTTCTGATATGCTGAACAACCAAGTTAAGTATGGGTTGCTGAATAAGTTGTCTGTGAAGCTAGGGAAATCTTAACAATGAACAGGGAACAGTTTCAGCTATCTGGATATCCTCAATTTTCCAAATCCAACACAGAACAATGCATCTATTTTGAGACATCATCAGCCAAAACCCGGCACTTTTTGACAATCAAAAAACCTGAAACCCTATACTGTTATTCAGCAAGCCCTAAATATTTAGGCATTTAGGCTTGACGCTCCCCGCCCTATAGAGGGACGGGGATTCTTGTTTCAATGAGCAACCTTACTCAAACTTGTTACCAAGTCTGAGCAGCGGGTAATCTCTCCACAAGCGTTAGAAGTTTCGGTGCGCCCCACCGTACTTAAATCATAGCCAGTTTGTCTTAGTGCTTTAGTTAGGATGTTAATTGCAGCATTGTGGTCACGGTCAAGTATGCACCCACATTTACAAACATGAGTTCTAACTGATAGGGATTTTCTAACTATTTCTCCACAATTAGAACAGTTTTGAGAAGTATATTGTGGTGCAACTGATACAATTACACGACCATAGACTTTACCAAAATATTCTAACCATTGAGTAAACAATGACCATCCCGCATCACTAATTGATTTGGCTAATTTGCTATTCTTAACCATGTTTCTCACTTGCAGTTTTTCAAAGGCCACTAAATCGTTAGATTTAACCACGCACAATGCTGTTTTCACAGCAAAGTCTTTACGTTGACGTGATACTTGCAAGTGTTTTCTACCAAGACGGTTAATAGCTTTTTTGCGATTATTAGAACCTTTATTTTTACGACTAACTTTTTTGTGTAATCGTTTTAAAGATTTTTCTGATTTCCGCAAATACCTGGGATTATCAATTTTATCCCCTTGAGAATTAGTGTAGAAACTGTTAAGACCAACATCTAAACCAACGGTTTTACCTGTGGCATTGATGTCAATATTCCGTTCTGCATCTACACAAAACTGGATATAGTAACCGTCAGAACGTTTAACTATCCTAACTCTCTTTATTTGCTTAATTTGGTAAAAATGTAAATCCCAAGTTCCAATTAATTTTAACTGACCAATTCCACATTTGTCTATGAAAGTAATGTGTTTTCGGTAATCTAAAAGTTTCCATCCACTTGTCTTATATTCAACTGAACGGTTATTTTTTTGAAATCTGGGATAACCCTTCTTACCTGGAACTTTTGCTTTACAATTATCAAAAAATCTTTTAATTGCAAAAGCAGTTCTTTCTGCTGCTGCTTGTCTAGCCATGGAATTTAATTTATCTGCAAAATCAAATTCATTAGCTAAGACCGCAGTGTATTTATTCAGGTCGTAATATTTAACATTTTGATTGTCCATCCAAAAGCGCAAGCACTTATTACGGATGAATTGGGTTATCCGTATAGCTTCATCAATTTTTTGATATTGCTGCTTTGTGCCTTTGGCTTTAAATTCAAAAACAATCATTTTTTATTACTAATTCGACCTGTTTTAAGTGTAATACACTTTAGGAAATTAGTCAATCCCTAAGATTGGTAAAAATGAAACTACCCTTTCTCACGATTAAGCTGCGCTTAATATCGCTGCGAGGGTGTTTAATTTTTACCGGCCTTACATCCCCACCCTGTAGAGGTATGGGGTATTACGGCGTTTTCTGATAAAGGACTTTACTGATTTTCTCCTCTTGCTAAAAGTGCAGTTCCATAGGCTGCCTCCGTATTTTTTGATGAAACAATAGGTACTTTTAAATAACGTTGACGAATAGCAGTCCAGGTAGAATTAGCAGCGCCACCACCGGCTGTATAAACATGAGTTAATGAATCCGCCCCTAGATTTTGCAGTAGTTCATATCCTCTCGATTCTATTTTAGCCATACTTTCCAGTAAACCGTGGAGAAATTCATGGGGTTGATCTGGACGTGGTTCTAGTTTTGGCAATAATTGGGGATCATTAATAGGAAAGCGATCGCCTGGTTTTAATAATGGATAATAATCTAACATACTGGCTTGAGTTGGATTAATTTTGGCACTTAACCTCACCAACTCAACATCACTGAAGAATTTCTTTAAAACAGCACCACCTGTATTAGAAGCACCCCCAGTTAACCACAAATCGCCTAAACGATGGCTATAAATTCCATATCGCGCATCTTCTATTCTATGGCGGCTTAAAAGTTTCAATACCAAGGTTGACCCCAGTGAAGTTACCGCTTCCCCCGGAAATTTAGCTCCACTGGCTAGAAAAGCTGCAATACTGTCTGTCGTACCTGCAACCACCAAACAATGGGCTTTAAAGCCAAATTCAGCGGCTATCTGTGGAAGTAATTCACCAATAGGTATTCCTGGTGGGAAGACTTGGGGTAAATGGAGGGGAATTTGTAGCTGTTCTAACCATTCTGGATATTGCAATTTTTCCACATCATAACCCAGTTTTAAGGCGTTATGGTAGTCGCTAATACCTAACTTTCCATGCAGCAGAAAACCCAACCAATCGGCTTGATGCAGTAAATATCTAGCATTTACAAAAGAAGGTAATTCTTGCATCCAGAGTAGTTTCGCTAGACTTGATGTTGCACTTAGCACAGTATGATTAGGGGGTGCAATTCCGCTCAACCGTTCTAAAGCCACAGATCCCCGATTGTCGTTATACAATATAGGCGCGTCCACTGGCTTTCCAGTCTCGTCAGTCAGTAAAATGGTCGAAGAAGTGCCATTAATGGCAATTGACCCTATTTCCTTCCTGAAAACCTCTGGAATTTGCCCTAATAGACTCCACAAAGCCTCTTGCCAACATTTTACCCAATCAATAATCCCAAGGTGCCAACGATGGCGCATTTCGGACAGAATGCGACCTTCCTGATCAATTACCACACCTCGTGCGCCAGAAGTGCCAAAGTCAATACCCAGAGATAATGCCATAGATTCAGGGAATAGGGAACAGGGAATAGGGAACTGACAACTGACAACTGACTAATCCGCGGTTTTTGTTGCATCTTGTTACAAGATGTTTCCTAATTTTGGTAAAACAGTGAAAAGTAGTAAGTGGAGTCTTGAAAATCAAGTTCAACTTAGGAGGATTTCCATTATGCCTATCTCAGATACTCAAGTTTACATTGCTTTGGCTGTAGCATTAATTCCAGGAATTTTAGCTTGGCGTTTAGCTACAGAGTTATACAAATAGTACCAGACTAATGTAATTCTGTTTCCGGTTATCAAACCTAGTATGATGAGGTGTAGTTTCTAAATGCTCCTGGTTCTAGGCTGGGGGGATTTTGGAAATTGCACCTCAATTTACTTGGTAATATTTTTTTCATCTTCACATTTGTTTAAATTTGCGAAAAATGAAGTAATATGACAGCTAAATTAAGCCGCAATTAGCACCTCTTTGCTTTTGACGGTAATTGCCGTAAATCATGCAAGCCTTTTGTTACTATCATGAATGCGTTTCAACCATCTAGACGTTCTATACAGCCAGTAGAACAACGCCCAACTGTACCGCGACCAAAACGACATTTACGCCAACGCGCTTATCAGGTAATGGCACTGGAAACTACAGCTAAAGTAGTAGTTAATACAGTTATTGGTGCTGCAGCGGTTTCCGCTTTAGTACAATTGTTACCTTATCATTGGTTACAACAGGAAAAGTTACGGGAAATACGGACTGAAGTTAAAGTCATGGAAGGGCGTGTCCAGAATTTGCAGACCGAATTTAGCCGCAATTTTGATCCTGGACAAGCTAAGAGTATTATGCAACAAAAATCATACCGATTTCAAGCAAATCAGCGTCCAGTTATATTGACGAATCAAGATCAGACTGTAACGCAACAATCTGATTCAGTTCCATAAAAGTGCAGAAAATATATTAATCATCATGGTTATTAGGGTGACTACCAAGGATATAAGTTTTGATTTAGTTTTGATAAGAGTGAGAAAATTCAAATTTTCGAGTTGGTTTCACAAATTACTTCCAAAATCCTGACTCCTAAATTGAGCTATCTACCAAATTATTCTTCAAAAAATAGCAACTCGTTTAACCAGTTGTGGAGTTGTAACCGTAAGCGATAACCGGAAGCATATTGATCCTTGAAAGATGATAATTCTGCTAATGCGCGACGATAATCAGCTATCGCACAATTCCAATCACCCCAGATATGATAAGTACGTCCGCGTTCAGCCCAGATGTGTCCTTTAAGTTGACCAAAAAGTAGCGCGGTTTCTAAATTATCAATGGCTTCTGCATATTCACCCAAGTCGCGTAAAGTAATGCTGCGATTAATCCAAGCCCGAACATAATGAGGATTTAAATCCAATGCTTGTTCATAATCAGCCAATGCGGCTGTTAATTGACCACAAGCAGCATAATAATTAGCTCTATTATTGTAGGCACTAGCTAATTTAGAATTTAAGTCCAGGGCTTTGTTATAATCGCAGAGAGCTTTGTGTCCGTCACCACTTTGAAAATAAATCAGACCTCGGTTATTGTAATCCACAGCATTTTCAGGATGATGGTCAATGAGGTGACTTAAAAGAGCGATCGCTTTGGTATAATCCCCTTGTTGTGCTAATTTCAACGCGCAAGAGCGTAGATAACGTTCTTCCAAGATTAGCTCGTCACCATCCTGTAACCGCGCATATTGAGGAGAAAGATTGTTTTTATCAAAAAGAGATACTTGATTGTTTTGAATGCCAGAATTTAAAAAAGAGTGCTTACTCATGATTTTACCTATTTGATTTACTTGAGTTTGTCAAAGTGAAAGTTTTCCCGTCTTGATGGCTCTAGGACTGTGGAAGGAAATAGATTTGACAAGCTGAAACAACATCAGCCATAAATCTAATAATGTATACTTCATACCCAAGTTCAATTCCAGAATCAGTAAAAATCTGAAGAATCGAAGTGTAAATTTTCAAGATGACAGACAAAGAGCAAGAAGTAAGAGGTAATTAAGACAGAATAGGTAAGATTTTATCAATGACAACTAACTACCAATTTTAGAAGAGACATTTCTCATGACAACAATAATTTCTTATGCTGATGCTACGGATCTCAATACTGACGACTATATTGTTCTTGGTTTAGCTACGTGCTTCTATAAAGAAGATGGAGAAGTACATCAAGTTGAAGTCATAGAACCCATTCCTTCAGCCGCATTAGAAGCCCTATGTAAAGACATCCCCACCTCTTACAGGCTGGCTTATGCAACGAATTTGGGATCTGTGTTAAATGGTGATAAAATGCTATTGCCAGAAGGCTTCCCAGAGTCAGCCCAATTTGGGGATGAATTTCGATTACGGTTGTTTTCTGCGGCTCGTACCTACAAGCGCCGCGAAGCAGCCCAAGCCCTGATTCCCTTGGGAACAACTAAAACGGATTTGAATTATTCTACTGAGCGGAAACGGGTACTCAACGCGGCCAGAATTGTCACCAAAGAAGACAACGTGAAACAACATTCCCACACCCACAAAGTTCTTTAATTTCAGCTTGCTATAGCAATTCTAATAGCTGCCTCCATAGTTCCATGTAAGAAGTAAAGGTAAAAATCCTGGAAATATGAAGTAAATGGGTCGCGGGAAAAGTCAAAGATATCAACTTACTGACAGGGATCTAGAAACCCCACCTTCAACGAAGTAAGATGGGGTAGTTCGCGGAGAATTAGCTAGACTGAAAACAAACTATTAATTAAAAATTAGCGCGTGTTATGACAACCAAAAAACAATTCAATAGCTTTGAAGAAATGCTATCCGGTTCAGATTTACCCGTCTTAGTAGACTTTTATGCTGACTGGTGTGGTCCTTGTCAAATGATGGTACCAATTTTAGAACAAGTCAATCTCCAATTAAAAGACAGATTACGGATTGTCAAGATTGACACAGAAAAGTATGCAAATCTAGCAAGTCAGTATCAAATTTCGGCTTTACCAACCTTGGTACTATTTAAACAAGGTCAACCGGTGGACAGAATTGAAGGTGTTATGCAAGCACAACAATTAGTAGAACACCTGAAATCACGGCTTTAATAGGGTAGGTTGTGAAATACACCACGACGGAGAAAGAGAACGGTTATGAGAGTGGTATCTGTTTGTTACTCAGCAGGTATCACCTATAATTGCCTATAATTATTAGTTAAAGCGATCGCAATTGACTTTTTTCGAGAATCTGCGATAATCTTCCATTAAGACTAATAATCGGTCGAAATTTTCAAAGCTAAAATACAGGTATTACTTAACTACAACTTACAGCAAATTGTCATCAAACCCGGAACAAGAACCCCAACCCCAACCCCCTCCAATATCAAAAGTTTATCCTTTTCTTCCCCCCGCAGCGGGGGGATTGAGGGGGGTGCGATGAGGGGGCTAAGATGTACCTTATATGATTGGAAATCGCTGTAGTATGAAATTCAATGTCACGATTGATCGAGACGAAGATGGTGTCTGGATTATTGAATGTCCTAGTATTCCTGGTTGCATTAGTCAGGGAACGACAAAAGAAGAGGCTTTAGAGAATATTCAAGATGCGATTTCTGCTTGCTTACAAGTGAGGGCAGAAATGGGGTTGCCATTGACTATTGAAACTAAACAAGTAGAAGTCTTAGTATAGTTATGGCATCAAAATTACCTGTTCTGAGTGGACAAGAAATAGTTCGTACTTTTGAAAAGCTGGGCTGGGGATTTGCACGCCAAAGTGCAAGTCATGTAATTTTGGTCAAAGAAGGTGAAATAGTAACTTTGTCTGTTTCTGATCATCATGAGGTGGCAAAAGGGACTTTAGGTGGACTGATACGAACTGCTGGGTTAACAGTAGGAGAATTTATTGCCAATGTTTAAATATATGGTATGTATTATTTGTAGTAATGGCGATCGCTACACTGACCTTCTGAATCGCCTAAGCTCCCATTAGAATCCTTAACACCCAGTTTAAATTTCTAGATTTGTAGAGATTAAAATCATGGCGCGATCGCATATCTCTTGACGGTTGACTAGTTTGGCTAACTCATGGGGTTCATAGCGTCCTTCTTCAACCTCTAAGGAGGCGCGATCAACTGCTTCTGTATAAGCTTCAGAAATTGCTAGGCGTAATTCATCGGTATTGAGGTATGTTCCGCCAGCTTTACGTCGCTGGTTTTTGGTTTGGATACCGCGTATAGAGTTGCGAATTGATAGCTCCCACGATTTCGTAGTGCGATTTTCTGCTTTTTGCTTGATTAGATGCATAAGCAGAATTACTGCATAGCTACGAATGTTGTTGATTTTATCGTCTCTGCTCATTTCTTCTAATTCGTCAACAATTGCCAAAGCTCCAGTCATATCACCTTTAAGTAGTAATTCCCTTAATGTCAAAAGTTCTTCCATATCTTTAGTGATGTGAGAATGGGATATATAGTAGTTATAGCATTAGTTACTATATCCATTAAGATAAGAGCCGATCACTACACTGACCTTCAGATCGCCTATAATAACCTTTATACAACAGATGCGGCGATCGCAATTGACTTTTTTCGAGAATCTGCGTTAATCTTACAGCAATGTGTTTTAATCGTATTCTCAAACGACGGGGGCATTTTTGACAAAGCACGATATTACAGTGCTGGGTTTGCTATGGAGGATAAAGAAAGGTTATATTCATGGTAATCCGGCTGCAGCAGGAATGGAACAAGGATTTTTTGGCGTTGCTGAACCGAGGTATGAAATTGAAAAATCAAAAAAACGAAACTCCTACTCTCTGCGCCTCTGCGTGTTCGCGCAGCTTGCCGTAGCCATAATAAAATTATACTCTTAATCAGCAACGCCGAAAAATTTATTCTAGCGAACCGCTACATCAGGGTTGGCAGTGCGGGTTTTTGATGCTATGCTTTTTCTAGCTTTCCATCTTGCGGCCAAGAGTAGAGCGCCGACTGCGGGAATGGTAGTGCGTCCGGAAATTTCCCAGGGGACACTTTGCACAACGTATGTTACCTTCAAGTCAAAAGCATTTGGTACATAATTTGATGCCACACCTTTAGGGAGATTGTATTCATTTGGTATGTCAAGGTAATTAAAAGCATATGCAGAGAGAGTATTGTTTTCAGCAGGGACAGCAGAGAAAAGAAAAAAGGGAGAAAACCACATAAATTTTGGCCTTAAAAGATTTTCCTGCCGGCCTAGTTGGTCCAGCTCACCAAGATGCCTAGCCAAAATTTTTGCAAGGTAAGGTTTTTGATACCAAGGAGTATTGGTAAGCCGGTTCTTGAGGTTGTTATAAGTATCGGTCACAGATTCCACATGGTAATCCACATTGTTGACTGTTAATACAACCGCCTTAGCAGGAGACGAGCTAGCAAGGACACCAGCAGCAGCACTACCAACAACTAAAGGGAAAAGACGAGATAGAGTTAATTTCATCACATTCACTCACTTTCACGAATAATTTTTTCCGACGAGTTGAAGTTATTTGATGGATGCTGAAAACCACAACATCATGAATTGACTTTATATCACACACAAAAAAATTAATTTTTTATACATATTTATTTGAAATTTTTAACTTTTCTTAACAAATCCTTCACTTTTTTTATTAATTCAACCCTTCCTGAAGATGGAACTTGGGTTAAAAAAAGTTTATGACAGTTTGCGAGAATATACGAGATCCGAGTCCATCAGAAGCCATAGATAGTCAAAGTGAAGTGTAAAAAGAAAAGTGCGGCGATGGTGAGTCAGGAAGTAGGCTATGATGCAGGCAAACAAATCAAAGGGCGGAAGCGGTTTATGACCGTTGATATACTCAAAACGGCTTGGACGTAAAACCTATAACTCGACTGGGAATGAATTCCCAGTCTTATAGCAAAAGTCATCTGAAGATGACTAAAAGAACTAGAAAATTTTTGAATTTGCTTAGTTTATTTTAGTAAACTTTAGCTATTAGCCTGGAACTATGGCTAACGCCACGCTTTAGACGGAACTTGGGTGAAAATTCATGACAGTTTGCGAGATAATTATGAGATCCCAGTCCATCAGAAGCCATAATCGTCATCGCCAGTGAAGTGTAATTGCCTCTTGCCTCTTTCTAAATGCTATCCTCATTAGCAAGTAGCACCGCTGTTGCTAAAATGCCTCTAATTCCTGATTTAATGATGACTATTATATTATTGGATTATTGACCTAATTTAGCACTAAGTCAAAATCAGCCTTATTATATCATAATAAATCTACAAAACACGCAACAGGAGACGAGTAACGCATGGGCAAGGTAGTTGGCATCGACTTGGGGACAACCAACTCAGTAGTCGCCGTCATGGAGGGTGGCAAGCCGGTGGTGATTGCCAATGCAGAAGGAATGCGAACAACCCCCTCCGTAGTTGGCTTTAGTAAAGAAGGTGAAAGGGTTGTAGGGCAAATGGCTAGGCGGCAAACCGTCCTTAATCCCCAAAATACCTTTTTTGCTGTCAAACGCTTTATTGGGCGCAAATATGGGGAATTAAACCCGGATTCTAAGCGTGTTCCTTACACTATCCGTAAAGATGAAATTGGCAATATTAAAGTTGCTTGTCCTCGGCTGAATAAGGAATTTTCCCCGGAAGAAATTTCGGCCATGGTGTTGAAAAAATTAGCTGATGATGCTAGTCGTTATTTGGGTGAACCTGTTACCGGGGCTGTGATTACTGTTCCGGCTTATTTTAATGATTCTCAGCGCCAAGCTACCCGTGACGCGGGTAGAATTGCAGGTTTAGATGTTTTACGCATTCTCAATGAACCCACAGCCGCAGCTTTGGCTTACGGATTAGATCGAGGTGATATGGAAACTATCCTCGTTTTTGATTTGGGTGGGGGAACTTTTGATGTATCCATTCTGGAAGTGGGAGACGGCGTATTTGAGGTTAAAGCTACTAGTGGAGATACCCAACTCGGTGGTAATGATTTTGATAGAAAAGTAGTTGATTGGTTGGCGGAACAGTTTTTAGAAGCAGAAGGGGTAGACCTAAGACGCGATCGCCAAGCGTTGCAAAGACTAATGGAAGCCGCAGAAAAGGCTAAAATAGAACTTTCCGCAGTCAGCGTCACTGATATTAATTTACCTTTTATTACCGCCACGGAGGATGGTCCAAAACACCTAGAAAGCCGTTTGACGCGATCGCAATTTGAAGGTTTATGTGTAGACTTGTTAGGTAGATTAAGAACACCAGTAAAGCGGGCATTAAAGGATGCCGGACTCTCTCCGGTAGATATTGAGGAAGTTGTTTTGGTCGGTGGTTCTACTAGGATACCTATGGTAAAACAGCTAGTACAAGACTTAATTGGCATTGAACCCAGCGAAAACGTTAATCCTGATGAGGTTGTCGCTGTCGGTGCGGCTATTCAGGGCAGTATTCTCGCGGGTGAAACTAAGGATATCCTACTGTTAGATGTTACACCACTGTCTTTGGGGTTGGAAACTATTGGCGGTGTGATGAAAAAACTTATACCAAGGAATACAACTATCCCAGTTCGTCGTTCTGACATCTTTTCTACTTCCGAAAATAATCAAAACAGCGTAGAAATTAACGTGGTTCAGGGTGAAAGGGACATGGCCACAGATAACAAGTCTTTGGGACGGTTTAAACTCTATGGTATCCCCCCAGCGCCAAGAGGTATTCCCCAAGTTCAAGTATCTTTTGATATTGATGCTAATGGTATTTTGCAGGTAACAGCCTTAGATCGTACTACGGGCAGGGAACAAAGCATCACCATTCAAGGCGCTTCTACTTTAAGCGAGTCCGAAGTTAATAGAATGATTCAGGATGCTCAAAAATACGCCAATGTTGATAGACAAAGGAAAGAACGAGTTGAAAAACGTACCCGGGCTGAAGCTTTAATATTACAATCAGAACGGCAATTACGCGAACTAGCGTTAGAAATGGGAATGCAATTCGCTCGTAACCGTCGTCAACGCATTGATAATATTTGTCGCAATTTACGGGAAAGTTTACAAGCTGATGAAGATCGGGGTATTGATCAGGCTTATGCTGATTTACAAGATGCTCTTTATGAACTGAATAGAGAAGTCCGTCAGTATTATGCTGAAGATGAAGATGATGATCTATTTGGCGCTATCCGTGACATCTTTGCTGGTGAAAAAGAACCGGAACGAGATGTTTACAGGGATAATTACCGGGAACGAAATTCATCTAACCGAGGTGTTAACAGAGATTATGGGAGAGAAAATCGTTCTCCTAATTATGAACGTCCCACCCGCACTAAACGCCCCAGTTACCAGGATAATTGGGATGATGATGATGATTGGCTATAAGGTAATTTTGGATTTTAGATTTTGGATTTTAGATTTTAGATTTTAGATTTTGGATTTTGGATTCAGTATCTTTGATTTAAAATCTAATTTTCAATATTTGTAGCGTCAGTAATAAGTATAAGCACAACTGACCACTGACCAACGGACTACTGACAACGGACCACTGACAACGGACCACTAAACTAACATTTAAATAACAGATTATGCAAAATTTGCAAAATTTTCGGGATTATTACGAAATTTTAGGAGTTCCTAAAGATGCTTCCAGTGAAGAAATTAAAAAGGTTTATCGTCGTTTAGCTAGACAATATCACCCCGACCTCAATCCTGGCAATAAGGAAGCAGAGGAAAAATTTAAAACCATTGGTGAGGCTTATGAAATCCTCTCTGATTCTAGCAGGCGATCGCAATATGATCAATTTAGCCGCTATTGGCAACAAAACGGTTTTGCAGGTAATAAACAAACTCCCAAGTCTAAAGGTTGGAATAACCGCACTAATGACCGTTCCAGTCAAGATGTAGACCCCAGCCAATTTAGCGATTTTGAGAGTTTTGTGAATCAGGTAATTGGTGTTAGCAACCGCAAAGAACCGAAAAGCAGTTCGGAAAATACCACCACTAGCGACCCCTTTCGCAGTCCTAGAACTAAAGTTGCATATACGGTTAATACTCCTCCCCGTGCTAACCGTCGAGATATTGAAGCTAGATTAACCTTACCTCTAGAGAAGGCTTATCAAGGTGGTAATGAAAGAATACGCTTAGAAGATGGGCGATCGCTCGAAGTGACTATGCCTCCAGCCATGGTGACAGGTCAAACTATTCGCCTCCGCAATCAAGGAATTAATGGTGGTGATTTATACTTAAAAATCACCGTTGATCCTCATCCCTTGTTTAAGCTAGAAGGTGCTAATATCTTCTGCCAAGTACCTGTAACTCCCAGTGAAGCAACATTGGGCGGACAAGTTGAAGCACCTACCCTTGATGGTCCAGTGAAAATGACTATTCCCCCAGGTGTGAGGTCTGGACAAAGATTCCGTCTTGGTAATAAAGGCTACCCTGTCGAAAATGGACAACGTGGTGATCAATTAGTGGAAATTCAGATATTAACTCCCAAAAATATTAGTCCTCAAGAACGGGAACTGTATGAGAAATTGCGAGAAATAGAAACTTTTAAACCTCGCGCTGATTTAATTTAAATAAAACAAAACAAACTACCACAAAACAAAAGAAATCAATTTCTCCACAAATGGCTCAGATGCAGAGTGGGTAGAGAATGTTAGACTCCTGGATCTGTTATCCTGAATATAGATCCCATTCCTAACTAACTTGCAGCTATGACCGTCACCCAAAAGATTGAACCCGGTTTAGATGTAATATTTCCTCCCAGTAATTTAGAAAGTGACGAACCCCCATTAGAATCATCTTTACATCTACAACAAATGCTACTGCTAATCCAATGTCTCAATTGGTGGTGGCGAGATATTAATAAAATTAATAATTATTTTGTTGCCGGGAACATGACTATTTATTACAGTCCTCGGCAAATTAAAACCAAAGATTTTCGTGGTCCAGATTTTTTCCTAGTGCTGGACACAGAAAACTGCGATCGCAATAGTTGGGTAGTCTGGGAGGAAGGTGGTAAATATCCTAATCTAATTATAGAATTGCTTTCTCCCTCTACTGCTTCCACTGATAAAGGGTTAAAAAAACAAATTTATCAAGATATTTTCCGCACACCTGAATATTTTTGGTTTAATCCGCAAAGTTTAGAATTTGCTGGTTTTATCTTGTTTGGTGGAACATATCAACCCATAGAACCCAATCCTCAAGGTTTATTATGGAGTCAGCAGCTAAATTTATATTTGGGTGTCCATGACGGTAAATTGCGTTATTTTATGCCAGAAGGACAGTTAATGCTAACACCCGAAGAGTATGGAGTACAACAAACTCAACGTGCAGAACAAGCAAGCCAACTCGCAGAACAACAAACTCAACGTGCAGAACAACAAACTCAACGTGCAGAACGTTTAGCAGCCAAACTCAGAGAATTGAATATTGACCCTGACATTTTATGAGATAATACAGTTTGTGTAGGTTGGGTTGACCCAAGGAAACCCAACATTTTGAGCGCAGGGAACTCTTAACTGGGAACAGGGAACAGTTTTAACTGTTTGGATATCCTCAATTTTCCAAATCCGACAAAGAAAAATGCAATTCATTTTGAGACATTATTAGCCAAAACCTTGCACTTTTTTGTGGTAAAAATCCGCAAAACCCTTTGTTAATAAATGGTTTTAGGTTTATTCAGTAAGCCCTACATAAAACCTAAAACCTCCCATCCTACCACAGAAACAATTGTGCAAGAGGTCTATTGATAACAAAATCAAGAACAACTTAAATACTGACAATTTTTAAAACATCCTTTTATATAGTTGACTAAAATTATTGATTATTTGTGCAATAATATTGACACATACACTATTAAAATAGGCTATAGAGTTTGTGACTTTGACAAAAATTAGCCCCGGACAACCACTGACTGATATACAGAAAAATGGCTTACAGTTAGTATCCCTGTTGACTGGGGGTAAACGTGATGTTATTTTAGCTATTGATGTCACTGAAAGTGTCGGTTTTAATGATCAAGGACGGATTCGTTTACGTCAAATAGTTACAGACAGTCTGAAAACCGGTGATTATGTTTATGTTGTTCCCTTCGCTCAAAATTTGGTTTTTGATGATGTCATATCTGTAGAAAATCCCTTGGGAACACCTATATATTTTGGGCAGAAAAATGCAGAAAATATTGATAAAGTATTAGCAAAAATACCTTTTAGTTCCGACCCTAACCGCTATGGTACAGATATTCAAAAAGCAGAATTAACTATTTATCAAGGTATCGCACAAATTAATCAAAATCGAGTTTCTAAACATCAATTAATTAATCCCCAGTCCGTTGTTTGGATTACTGATGCACCTTTGTTTACTCAACCGGGAATTAATTCTCAGATTTGGACAGAAACCCCTGCTGATAGTCCTTTGAGAATAGCAACATCACCAGAAAGCCAAGAAAGACAAAAATGGATTGAGACTTTACCTTTAAAACAGCGATCGCTCACCATTGTAACACAATCCAGTAAAGATTATCAACTATCTGTAGTAGACATTAACCCGACAATTCAAGAATTTTGTACACCAGCCCCCGGAGGTCAAGAAACCTGTTTAGTTAATCCTTATTTACTCAAACAGCTATGGTTTCCCAGTTTAATTTTATTATTATTAATAGCTGCTGGTGTTTGGAGTCTATGCAAATTTGCCAGATTACAAAAAAAATGGAAATTGCGAATTAGATTTGAAGATAATACAGAAGATGAAGAAAAATTATGTATACTACCAAATAAGAAGAAAATCGGCATAGGTGAAGATAGCCCCAATTCCATTGACTGTCCAGGGGGAGAAATTAGAGGCCATTTACAACGTCAAGGAGAAAAACTATATTTAGTCCCAACACCAGAGGGAAACATTCAACTAAACAACAAAAAAGTGACATCAAAGACTCTCATAACTAATTCTAGATTTACGCTAAATTGTCCAGATTCACGCCAGCGTGATTACCAAATAAATGTTAAAATTGAAAAATAGTATTCAGGGGAAAAACTATGACTCAAGCATCTGCAAAAGAAACCCAATCTAGAGGCATTAATCGCACAATTTGTATCGGTTTAGGGGGAACTGGGAGAGATGTATTAATGCGAATTAGACGGTTAATTGTTGACCGTTATGGAGACCTAAATAAGTTACCAATTGTCAGTTTTGTTCACATTGACACAGATAAAGCAGCCACCCAAGTCACAGGGATTAGAACAGGGAGTACCTATCATGGTGTGGATTTAAGTTTTAAAGAAGCTGAAAAAGTCAGTGCTACCATGTCGTCAAGAGATGTCACCAGGTTTGTAGAAGAATTAGAACGGAGTTCAGAATATAGTAATTATGGACCTTATGAGCATATTCGGAGATGGTTTCCTCCGCAATTATTACAAAATATCCCAGCAGTAGAAGAAGGTGCAAAAGGGATTAGACCTGTGGGAAGATTGGCTTTTTTCCACAACTACCGAAAAATTCAAGCAGCCATTGAGTCCGCAGAAAAACGCACGAAAGGACATGAATCTTTATTACTACAATCAGGTTTAATCATAGAACCGGGACTAAATATTTTTGTTGTCGGTTCTCTTTGTGGTGGTACAGGAAGCGGAATGTTTTTAGATGTTGGCTATACCCTAAAAAATCTGTATGGTGAAGACGGCGCTCAAATTTTAGGTTATTTAGTAATTAGTCCAGAATTATATGGTAATACAACTAGCATGATTGCTAATACTTATGCTGCATTACAAGAACTGAATTATTATAGTTCTCCTGGGACCAAATTTGAAGCACTTTATGATACTCAAAATGTAGTTTCTGTAATAGAAAAGCGTCCACCATTTAACTACACTTATTTAATAAGTAATGAAGCAACAGCAGAATATTCAATACTTACCCAAGGTAAACTATGTAATGTAATTGCCCATAAGATTGCTTTAGAATTTTCTGGTGAATTAGCAGCTTCTGTGAAAAGAAATAGAGATAATTTACAAGAACATATAACCAAGTACGATGATCATCCACGTCGTAATAGCCAAAACTACCTAACATTTGGACTGTCAGCAATTTATTTTCCTCGTGATACTATTATTGAAATTGCTTTAACAAAGGTAGGTTTAGAGTTAGTCAGGTTTTGGTTAAATGGTAAAGGTCAAAGTCCAGATCCTATTAACTTACTTGAGCAATTTTTGATTCAACATAATTGGCATAATGACTTAGGAAAACGAGATGGTTTAACTAATAAATTAGCAGAGTCCGTAGAAGAATCTAATAAGACCTTTAGTAATAGTCTCAAAACTTGGCAAAATAAATTATCCCGGTTAATTGCTGACTGTAGAAACAAGGATGACCGCACTAATATCCGTCAGCAATTAGCAACAGAGTTTTATAAACAATTTCGCACAGTGCAACCAGGAGAAACAGAAAGTATTCGCGGTTATTGGTTGACGAAATTAATGCAAGCTGCTCCTAAGATTACCAAAGAACTTAATGGAAATATTGATGATTATGTGATGCAATTACTCACACCAGTAGATCCTAATTTCTCCATTAAAAATACACACAATTGGTTAGATTCTCTGCGACACGAATTACATAAATATCAACGAGATTTACAAGAATCAATTACTGATTTTGGAGGCATGAAGCGCTTAGAAGATGTAGAAAGAAAATGGGATAATGCAGAACAAACAATTGAAGATATGGAAAATAAACTAGGTATTCCCTTTGTTGATTTCAAAAACATTCCATTTCAGGAGGAGTGCAAAAAAGTAATCCAAGAAGTTTACAAAATTATCAAGCATAATTTTGAATTAACTGTATTGCAAGAAACTTTGAAAATTGTCAATCAATTACAAAAGCAAGTTCAAGAAAAAGAAAAGCAAATTGCAGCTTTTAGTAGTTTAGTAGAGGACTTAGAAAGTGCTTATGAAAAAGAGGAACGAGAATTAAAACAATTGAATTTCGATGAAATGAGTGGAGAGGCAATTTTTGATACTGAAGATATAGAACTTTGCTATCAAACAATGATCCCAGAAAATGATAGTCGTCCTCAATTAATATTGGCAAGTTCAGAACTTACTCAAGAAACCGATAGAGGAGCATCTTTAGGATTTTTCCTGAATATGGAACGCACTACTTATTCTCAGCTAAAAGAAAAAATTGATCTGAAAGTTAATACTTTATTTGCTTTTCGCGGTAGAAATATTGTTACTTCTGTGATTAAACGCTTCATGCAGAAATATTCTTTATCTGCACGTTCAATTCGTTTAAAGCAAATTATCCAGGAATCTCAACCACTTTTACGTTTAGATTTGGAGGATAGGTATTTTGTACCTGATAAGGGTAAAAGTAGTAAATTAATAGGTTACAAGGATACAGAAGAATTAGAAGTGGCACAGTTTGAAAGTTTATTGACACAGGATTTATCTGTACAACAAAGTGACTTACAAGAAATGCAAGCAGATGATGAAATTTTATTTGTGAATGAATACGGTGGGTTTCCTTTGAGATTAATTATTGGTTTGGGAAAAATGAGAAACCCATATTTAAAAGAAAAAAATTCTGGTAAATCTTTTTTGCATAATGATTATCGTATATCCTTTCCTGATATTATGCCACCTAATGCTGGAAAAATGGAAGAAGTGGAAAATATTTTCTATCCTTGTTTAGCATTAGAACTGTTAGTAGAAAATCATGATACTCAAGAATTAGAGTTTCAATATTATGACCATTTTCAGAATAGTTATGATACTGTTTCCTTGAGTGGAATTTGGATAGAATCTTTGGAATATCTAGCTAGTCACCCCAATATGACTGAAGCATTAAAGCAAATTTTGGATAATACAATTTTAGAAATGGAAAATAATCCAACATTGTGGGTAAATGAATATTTACCCAAATTGCGTCAATTTCCTGATAAGCTGACCAGGATTTCTGAAGATAATCCTAATTCTCTCTATAAGACAAGAGTATATACAGACACAAGGGATAATAACGATAATACAAAGGAGGGCGTTATCAATCGTTTTTTGAAGAAAATGGAGGCGAAATTCGGAAACACAAATTCAATTTTACCAAGAAACAATACAGGAACTCAAAAAGCTATTGTGGGGGAAATAGTTGCTAATTCTTCTGATAATCGTTCAAGACGACGACAGGAATTAGAGCAGCTTAAACAAGATTTAGATGAAGGTTTTATGACTTCAGAAGAATACGAACGAGAAAAACAAAGAATTTTCCTCCAATATCCACTATAGTTTTTTATGGGTAGTTAATATCTACCCAATTTTCACAGATTTCTTGTACTACTTCTTGCACTACCACAGGTCACTTTTATGCCACCAATACCACTTTACTTAATTCTCATCACTCTCTTACTGGTCGTTATTCCATCTGTGATTACTATTGTTATTCGCATATCTCTTTACCGCTATTTAATAGATTTGACGAACAAAGTTCAAAGATTAATCAAAACAGGAATCAGGGGAGTACAACCGAAAATTATCCAAACATTAGAAGATAGATTTGAACAAGCTTGTAAACAATTAGAACAGGTAAATACAGCAGCATTAATAGATCAAATTTATAGTCAGGAAACAATCAAGGGATTTACCTGTGAACAAATAGATTATTTATGTCGTATTTTGCCAAATTTACTGTTAGCTTTTGGATTATTAGGAACTTTTTTAGGTATCACTATTAATCTATCTACTCTCAGTCAAACGATTAATCAAGCTAATGCTAGTGATGTCAGTAATTTAGTTACTGAGTTAAAAAAACCATTGGAAGGAATGAGTATTGCGTTTACTACCAGTTTAACAGGACTATTTTTCAGTGCTTTGGTAACAATAGTCAATTTCATCTTTAATAGTGGACTTGCTAAATATCGCTTAATTAGTTCCTTAGAAGATTATCTAGATAATGTATATTTTCCTAAAGTGCAGGGTGATACCCGTCTTGATAAAATAGTTAATAGAATGGTATCTCAACAGGATGAATTTTTAACAAATTTTGGGAAAACAGTGCGAGAAGCTGTAGAACAATCTATGGGAAACGTCGCAAAACAAATTGCTGACGGGAATAAAGAAACTACAGATTTAGCTAGACAAGTTTATGAAAAATTCACAGACGCTGCTGGAACTATATCTCGTGCTGCTAATGAGTTTCAAAATTCTATGTCAGCATTAAACACAACATCTCAAATATTTAAACAGTCCGCTGAAACTTTTAATAAAAGTGAGTTTCCTCTCAAATTATCATTAGCTGTTGTAGATTTGAGTAATACACAACAAAAATTTTCTGAGTCAGCTACAAGTTTAGCAGCAACAACGGAATTGATTATAAATGCCTTAATTGAAATAGAAAATTCTAGTCAGAGTTTAATTAATTTAGGAGAAGAAATAAAATCTATCAACCAAACTTCAATTCAGGTATTAGATTTACATCAAAATAACCAAAATCTTTTAACTGAAATTATTCCCGGACTTCAGCAAGGAGCTAATAGTTATGAAAAAGCAGTTAATAAACTGGATGATTTAGATCAAAGAGTGAGCGATAA
Organism: Dolichospermum sp. FACHB-1091; assembly: GCF_014697585.1. Lineage (GTDB taxonomy): Bacteria > Cyanobacteriota > Cyanobacteriia > Cyanobacteriales > Nostocaceae > Dolichospermum. The sequence goes on from NZ_JACJSB010000015.1 coordinate 105,643, forward strand.
ATTCAATAATTTTGATCAATTAATCACAGCTATGACTCAGTTATTAGAAAATGTGAAAACATATACAACGGAATTAATTAGCAAAGTTACAACGGAAACTGAAAATTCTAATCAGAGTTTAATTAGTTTATCTGAAGAGATAAAAGCTATGAACCAAACTTCAATTCAGGTATTAGATTTACATCAAAATAACCAAAATCTTTTAACTGAAATTATTCCCGGACTTCAGCAAGGAGCTAATAGTTATGAAAAAGCAGTTAATAAACTGGATGATTTAGATCAAAGAGTGCGCGATAAAGTTAATAGTTTTGATAAATTAATCACAACTATTGAGCAGTTGTTAAAAACTGTGAAAACATATACAAATGATGTAAATAATACTATTAGTATAGCATCTAATCAAATAGATGGTAATAATCAAAAATTGCAAACATTTGTGAATGATATTAATTATTATGTTGGTAAATTTAGTCTTGAATTTACTAAAATTCAATCAGAACTAATTTCTGAATATCAAAATGTGAGTAATACCATTATTCAAGGAATTGATAGACAAACTAATATCAACAAGAAGGGTTTTGATGCTAATATTCAAGGTTTGGAGCTATTAATCAAGAATCTTGAGGAATATCAACAAAAACTTGATTAGACAAATACCGATACATGAGGTGCGTTACGCTGGCGCTAACACACCCTACTGTTGAAGTTGACTAACAAATTTACAAAAATAAAACATTAATAAAACATTGCAATTATGGCTCGTCGTTCACGCTACACACAATATAATGAAGACCTAAACGTTTGGCCAGCATTTACTGATTTAATGTCTAATGCGTTTATGATATTGGTTTTATTTTTGTTTTTAACCATCATCATATCACAAATCTCTGACAAAAAATCAACAGACGCACCACCAATCATAGTTATAAAAGATGAAGGTGCTTATAGATTTGCTTCTGGTAGTGCTGAAATCTCTCAAGAAATGTCGAATTATATCCTGCAAAAAATAGTACCAGAAATAGAGGCTAGAACTAAACAATATGGGATTAATGTAGTAGAAATAATCGGACACACGGACGGACAAGCTAATGGTCAAGTAACTAGTAATTTGGATGTCAATTTAGAAAATGTAGTTAGTGGTAATATACAGGTAGGAAACTTACGAGCAGGTTCTAATGCTGATTTAGGATTAATGCGGGCTTTATCGGTTGTCAAGGCGCTGCGTGATATCCAAACAAAAGAAAATAGACTATCTGGATTATCCTTTCGCGCCTATTCTGCGGCACAATTAATATTACCAAATGGACAATTTGCAGCAATAGCGCGTCAAGATGATGTTACCCGACGACGAATTGAAATCCGTTTTACCCGCTTGGGAGAAGTACAAGAGGTTAGATAATTTAGATGATCTAGTTTTGTTATATATCTGAGAGGATGTCAAAAAAGATTTAGAATATAAAGAACTGAATTTGAGCAAAGTGATTCAAAAAACCGTAAACCAAAATGGGGAAGTCCCACTTTTTTAGCAATACTACCTATTACTCCCTGCTAGGGCTACATCCCTCAGCATCCGTAATTGATATCCGTCGCGCTTATAGAGAATTAAGCAAAATTTATCACCCTGATACGACGGAATTACCTGCTAATCTTGCTACTGCTAAATTTCAGCAAATTAATGAAGCCTATGCTACCCTCAGTAATCCTGAACGGCGCTTAAACTATGATTTAAAAATTGGCTATTCTCGTTTTGGTGTCATTCAAACCCCGACTGATTTAAACCGTCCAGTGTCTCGTGGCCATGACTGGTCAAAATCAGGTTATTTAGATGCCACAGATCGTCCCCTGTCTTCTGGGGAAATATTTGTATTATTTATTTTGGGATTGACCATTGTTGGTTGTATGCTATTAGCGATCGCTATTGCTGTTCTTCGTGGGGAAGTAATCCTCTGAATAACCACCTCCCACTTTTCGACTAAACAATAATTTTTCCATAATTTTAAATTGCTTATGCTTCCCTCCCATACACCCTTATATAGTCATCCTTTACCACAAATCGAACAGTGGTTAAAAAACCAAGGTTGTCATCAAGATGAAACTCAGCTACATTGTTGGCATATACAACGATCTAGTTGGGAAGCAGAAATTTGGTTAGACACTGAAGAAATTACAGTCCGGTATCTCCAATCAGGAGGAAATAATCAAGATATTCAACGTTCCTTTAAGTATTCCCTGAGTCGGGAAGATGTGGAAGCAGCGGTTTTTTCTGGTCCATAATCTAATTTTAGATTTTAGATTTTAGATTTTGGATTTTAGATTTTAGATTTTAGATTTTAGATTTTGGATTTTAGATTTTAGATTTTAGATTTTAGATTTTAGGATTTCGGGATTTTAAGATTTTAAGATTTTAGGATTTTAAGATTTTAGGATTTTAGGATTTTAGGATTGATTGTCAATCTCAAATCACCAATTTACAATCTAAAATTTTCAGACTTTCCCAAACCGTCGCTCCCGCTGTTGATAAGCAGATAAGGCCCGATGGAACTCACTGCGGTTAAAATCCGGCCAGAGAGCATCACTAATATAAATTTCTGCATAAGCCATTTGCCAAAGTAAGAAATTTGACAGGCGCATTTCCCCACTGGTACGAATTAATAAATCTGGATCTCCTATTCCTGATGTATACAAGTGACTTTCAAATAATTCTTCAGAAATTTCTTCAGGCTTTAATAAACCCTCTTTAACCTTTTGAGCGATCGCTTGACAAGCTTGTAAAATTTCTTGCCTACCGCCATAATTAGTAGCTATTGTAAAGATAATACTACGATTATCCTTAGTTTCTGCCATAGAACGGGAAATTTCCCTCTGAAGTGCCTTTGGTAAAGCCGATAAATCACCCACAAACTGAATTTGCACATTTTCCTCCACCATTTCCCGCAATTCCTGACGCAAAACCCGCTGGAATAAAGTCATTAAAAATTCCACCTCTTCCTGTGGTCTTTTCCAGTTCTCCGTCGAAAAAGCATAGGCCGTTAGTGCTTTAATCCCCCAATCCTTACAACAGTGCAGCAAATCCTTAAGAGCATTGACACCAGCTTTATGACCCACAATTCGGGGTAAACCTTGGCGTTTTGCCCATCGTCCATTACCATCCATAATCACCGCAACGTGCCGGGGTAGTAATTCTTGTTTTAAATCAGGGGGTAAATATTGCAATTCAGTTGGTTGTGTTATCATTTTTTATCTTCAGAAGCGGTCGTATCCCTGCCGGGAAGTGAACTACGCGTAGCGCGTCGTTGGTGTAGCCCCTCATAGATCAGACGAGGTAATCTAACTAATCGAGAAATTAATTGTAGTGACTGACCACCAAGCCGACGAACTAAACTTAAAATACCAGGTGCATGAGCTTCCCGATCTACAGTTGGGGAAAATCGAGCCTCTAAAGACTCTTTGAGCTTTTTAATAGTTAGTGGTCTATATAAAGTTCCTCTTTCGGCTAAGGAAATAGAACCGGTTTCTTCAGATACAACGACACAAATACAATTTTCTACTCTTTCAGTAATTCCCATTGCTGCCCGGTGGCGTGTTCCCAACTGGCGGGAGGCTGTGCGTCCTGAAAGTGGTAAAATTATTCCTGATGATATAATACGTGAACCACGAATTAACGTCGCTCCATCGTGTAACAAGGTTTTGGGTTGGAAAATAGTTTGGATCAGTTCTTTAGAAACCTCAGCATTTAGCTTTACCCCCGGCACGGAAAAATCTTGTTCTTCAATAGGTCTTGTAGTTTCTAAAATTAGTAAAGCGCCAATGCGATTTTTCGACAATTCTTTAACCGCATCCACGATTTCGTCAATGACACTATCCGACTTAGGAATTGCACTAGCGTTATTCACAAAACACTGCCAAAATTCACCGCGCCCCAATTGTTCTAAAAAACGGCGAAATTCTGATTGTAGTGCTACCGCCATAGCCACAGCACAACCAATCACCAATTTTTCTAGGACGAAATTTAGTAGAGGTAATCCTAATTTACTACTCAGTGCCGAGCAGAGCATTAAGACTATAAATCCTCGCACCATCCATAACGTGCGCCGTTCACTAATAATCACTAGGATCATGTATGTCAGTGCCAACACTAACATCATATCCAGAGTCCCAAGGAGCAAGGACTGTGACCAATCTCCCAGGTTTATCAGCCATTGCTTCCACCAATCTCTCATGACATCTGGATTCTTATAGTCATTTGTCATTTGTCCGTAGTCAGTTATCAGTTGTATTTTTTTAACCACTGACCACTGAGGACGGACTATTTCAGTCGTTCTGGTAGGCAATCTTGTCGAATCAAGTCAAGATATGTTTCGCGCTGCAAAATTAAATTTGCTTCGCCATTGGCCACCACCACCGCTGCCGGTCGGGGAAGACGATTGTAATTAGATGCCATACTGTAATTGTATGCACCTGTTCCCATAACGACCAGAATATCATTTGCCTCAGTTTTTGGCAGTTGGGCATTTTTAATCAGAATATCCCCTGATTCGCAATGTTTACCCGCTAATGTCACTGTTTCCGTGCAGGGAACAGACATTTTATTGGCAACTACCGCCCGATAAACTGATTGGTAGGTGATAGGACGAGGATTATCTGACATTCCGCCATCAATCGCCACATAAGTGCGAATTTCGGGAACAATCTTACTAGAGCCAACAGTATAAGCCGTAACACAAGCCGTGGCAATGAGCGATCGCCCAGGTTCACAGAGTAATTTTGGCAAAGGCAGATTTTCCGATATACAAGCCGTTTGCACTACCTCACAAATCGCTTTTGACCATTCTTCAATGCTTGGTGGATCATCAGATTCTATATATTTAATCCCTAAACCACCACCAACATTTAATTCTGTAATTGTCAAGCCGTGTTTAGCCGCATCTCTTAACCACTGCACCATCACAGACGCTAAATCTCTATGTGGTTGACGTTCAAAGATTTGTGAACCAATATGAGCGTGTAAACCAACACAGTCTAGACTAGCTTGTTTACTCACAAAAGCAAACACTTCCTGTAAATCATTGGGATCAAAACCAAATTTACTATCTAAGTGTCCAGTCCGAATATATTCGTGAGTATGGCATTCTATCCCCGGAGTCAAGCGTAGCATAATCCGAATCGGCGCGGCAGCAGAATTTTCTGCTTGTTCCCCTCCTATCTTCACCAACCTATATAACTCATGCCAGTTATCTGCAACAATAGTACAAGCAGACTCAATTGCTAAAACTAACTCATCATCAGACTTATTATTACCATGTAAGTAAATCTTGCTGGGATTCATACCAGCATTCAGCGCAGTATAAAGTTCTCCACCGGATACCACATCAATTCCTAACCCTTCTGAGGCCACAATGGCACAAACTGCTAAACAATTCCAGGCCTTAGAAGCATAAAGTACCTGAGATTCTCCTTGATAGTATTCTTTAAAGGTATTTCGATATTGTCTGCAAGCCGTCCGCAGGGTTTCCTCATCTAAAATATATAAAGGTGAACCATATTGCTCGACTAGGGTTGTTACGTCACAGCCACCGATTTCCAGGTGATCATCATGATTAACTCTCGCTGTCAGGGGTAAAAGTTGTTGGTTAGGGGAAATATCAGCAGTATTGTCATTTATTGGCTGTAAATATTGACGGCCAGAAAGTTGAAGTTCGACGGGGTAAGTCAATGCCATAATTAATTAAAATTGTATTTGTGAAAATTCTACAGAATGACAATAAGTCCTCATTCCTAGTTTACCCTCTCATTGCTAATGGGTAATAGGTAATTGATCATTGATCATTGGTAATTAGTTATTAAACTTCCTTAATCCTCAAAAATCGTGATTTCATCAGACTTAAAAATTCAACCTTTGACTAGAGACAATTTAACTGCGTTACTAGAACTAGATAAAGCCTGTTTCCACGGTTTGTGGACCATGGAAGGCTATCTACGCGAATTAGAAAGTCCTAACAGTCATTTTCTGGGTTTATTTTCACCTTTTAATGACTGCGAACTCTTGGGAATGGGCTGTTTTTGGTCAATTTTAGAGGAAGCACACATTACAATTTTGGCTGTTCATCCCCTGTATCATGGTCAAGGGCTAGGAAAAGCCATATTATATTCTCTACTGCGAACTGCTACTGATCTTGGTTTAGAGAGGGCTACCCTCGAAGTCCGTGATTCTAACCACATTGCTATTTCCCTGTATCAAAAGTTTGGTTTCAAAACGGCGGGACGACGACGGGGTTATTACAAAGACAACAATGAAGATGCTTTAATTCTTTGGCTTTCTGAACTACAGCAGCCACATTTTCTCAAAAATCTGGATCAATGGGCAAGTTTCATGAATTCACCGATACTTTTTCGCTAACTAATGCTAACAAATACATAAGTTGAGATTGTCTCTCAACCAAGGCGTATCAACCAATGCACGAAGATAAATTCCTCGCGCACCATTCAAATCTC
>NZ_JACJSB010000016.1 GCF_014697585.1 Dolichospermum sp. FACHB-1091
AAGTAAAAACCTTATTAGATAAATCGCAATTCTCTATCATAGAGCGGACTACAGCACTTTCTGACTTTTTTTTATTCTCCTGAATTTCTACCTTAATTATTAACTTTGTTTCTTGGCTAAACCAAGATACCACATTTAACATATTCTGGGATTTTTCCTCATAATCAGTCAGAGTGTTTTTTAAACTCTTCCCGTCAATAGCAATCCAATCTTCCTGAGATTTTGGCGAATAATAATTGTTAATTATTGATGTAAGTATTGACTGTATATCTATAATATTTATTCCGAGCATTACTCTTCTTATTGTACTATAAGACGGGAGCGTTTTTGAGGTTATAGACAACATTTCAATCAGCTTTTCCTCTTCAGCTTTGCAAAAAGATGTAATTTGCTTATAACTAACATTTCCTGTTAATAAGGCTAAAATAATAATAGTAAGGACTACCCATAACTCATGCCTTCTTCCTTGAGATTGGCGGAAATCCTTGACTTCTTTGAGTTTTACGATTAAGCTATTTAACATAATTGAAAAATTGAAACATTAGTGATCTCTTTTTGATTTTATCAAGAAAAGATCACTATTCTTTTCTTCTTTACCTCGGAGAATGAAAACCCCCTGCTTAATAAGGGGAGGGTTAGGGAGGGGTCAAAAATATTTGATACATTAATCATGACTTTTCAAACACCCTCCAAGATTAATAATTCCTAATCCTCATGAAGGAGATATTAGCAAAAGCTTACTAGCAAAAATATTAAAACAGGCTCAAATTAGTAGAGATGAATGGGAAGCACTTTAAAAAGTTGTTGCTATTCCATCAATCTGGTAATCTCTCTAAATTCTCCCTCGCAATATTTCCCCAATATTCATCTTTATATTCAATATATATCTCTAAGGCTTTTTGTAAATTTGTTCTAGCTTCTGTATAATCTTCCTGTGCTTCTGCTAGAGTGCCTAAACAGTGGTAAGTTAAGGCTTGAGAATAGCGATCGCCAAATTCGATTTTGATAGCTAAAGCTTTTTGATAAAAGTCCCGTGCTTGGTCATATTCTCGCATTTCTTCGGCTACTCTTCCCAAATTGTGGTAGGTTCTAGCTTGAGAATATCTATCCCCAAATTCGATACAGATAGATAAAGCTTGTTGATAAAAGTCCAGTGCTTGGGCATATTCTCGCATTTCTTGGGCTACCATTCCCAAATTGTGGTAAGTTGAGGCTTGAGAATATCTATCCCCAAATTCGATAAAGATAGATAAAGCTTGTTGATAAAAGTCCCGTGCTTGGGCATATTCCCGCATTTCTTGGACTACTATTCCCAAATTGTGGTAAGTTGAGGCTTGAGAATATCTATCCCCAAATTCGATTTTGATAGCTAAAGCTTGTTGATAAAAGTCCAGTGCTTGGGCATATTCCCGCATTTGTTGGACTACTATTCCCAAATTGTGGTAGGTTCTACCTTGATGATCATGATCATCTAACTCTTGATCAATTTCTAAACACTGTTGATAATATATTCTAGCTTCTAAAAATTGCCGTAAATTCAAATAAGCATTACCTAATTTAAACAAAGCATAACTTTCACCATTACGGTTATTTAATTTCCGCGCAATATCTAAACCCTGTTGATAATAATCAATCGCTGTTTCAAACTTCCTTTCCTCAGCAAAAGCATCACCAATTTTATTCAAAACCTGAAGTTGAAAATTAACATCTGCTAATTTTTCCGCAATTTGTAAAGCTTCTGCTAAATATTCCCTCGCTGTTTTCGGTTGATGTTGACTAATATAAGCTGTTCCCAACTCCAATAAAATATTGCTATACCTGCGTAAATTACCATCATTCGTTTGCTCACCAGTAGGCTTATATTCCATCAATAAACTTTGTAAAATCTCAATTCTTTCTTGCTTTTCCTGTGGTTCTACTCTATCAATTTCTATATTAGATTCTAAAGTTTGAGTAATCGCATTTTCTCTAGTTTTTTCTAAAGTTTTAAATCTAAATACACCAGAACGCCAAGCCCAAAAATCAGGGGCAAATTTAGCTAAACGGTTAATAGCGTAATCTGGTAAAATAAATAATATAGGATAAGGAACGGTTTTTTTATAAGCGTCCCTGACAAAATTCAAATCTTGTAAAAGGGGTGGATATTCACCAAACACACCAATAGATTTTTCTAAACCTTGAATAATTAATACTAACTTTTTATTTGCTTCTTGCTCAATTTTTGCTAATTCCTGAATAATAGCATCACGTAAAAAGCGCAAATTAGGATCAGCAAATTTGAGAATTACAAATTGAATTTCCTCACATGGGGAATTTGTTTTTAATGCCTCAATTAATAACTCTCCATGAGGAGGGAAATTAATCTCAATAAATCCCAAAGTAAACTTTTCCGAAAAATCTATAAATGTCAATAATTCCGCCAAAATATCTTGATTTAGAGCGATAAATTGCCCCAATTCGGCGTTAAAATCATGTTGTAATTTCTGCCAGTGCTTTTCGGAATAATTCATTTTGCATCACCACTGGGTTAGGATAATTCCATCGGTTATCGCCATTGTATTCTAAAACAGAAGTATTAAACAGCATTAACTGTCCATTATCATCTTTACTGACATCTTTATTCAGATAAACTTGCGCTAACAATTGATAATGGTCATTGGGAATAAACCTTTCAAAACTAAATTGTTGTTGTTTTATAGCATAAATCACATCTTCTGCTAAAATTTTAGGATGCTTCTTCGTGCTTGCTGTGAGACAAGCTGACCTCATCATTTGCATTAGTTGACGCACATGACCACCACTGGCTTGAGCTAATTCTAGCAATTCCTGACGGGAATTAAACACAGCATCAACATCTACTCGTTTTTCAATTAAACTTGCTATGGCATCTAATCCAATTTGATTATAGTTTAAATCACGCCCATTCCGATCAAATTGGTATATATTCACCATTGACACAATGTGAGGATTACCATTAAACTGAGCTAGGGGATTTTTCGGCGAACACAAAACAGAAATAGGAACTGTATAAATAATTGTACAATGCAGTTCTTGTAGTTGGGTTGCGTATTCAAAAAATAAATGATCTGCAACTTGAGGAGGAGTGCGATCTAAGTTATCAAAAATAATTAAGAAGCCTTTATAGTTTGGATATTTTTTTCTTAATTTATTAGAAGCGTCATCTAACAATAGGTTGATATCTGCCTTGAGTCGAGAAATATCTTTTTCTAAAGTTTGGCGAATTGTCGTTTTTTGTGTATAAGAACCTTTGATTTGTGCCAATAACTTGACCATTAATTTTGCAATAAATGGCGCACCACCTTCTAAACTGGCTTCTGCTTCTACACTGACAGATTTTTCTACACTTTCTTCATTTTCTTTGATAATTTCCTTAAACCAATTCTCAAAACTATTTAATAATTTTTTATCAAACTTTAACCCTAATTTTCGCAAAGTAAATTCAACTTGTTTAATGACAATTAAATATAAATCTGTATAGTTAGCATCATTAATATCTGTTTCTTCATTTACTTCTAAATAAATTACATGATAGTTTTGTTCCCATTGACTTTGAATCTTTTTTAATTCTGTACTTTTGCCTGAACCTTGATGTCCAGTAAATAAAATAGTGGTATAATCTCCAGATTCTTGAAAGTCTAAAATTGTGCTTACACCCTCAACGGCTGAAGATTTACGTACTGCTGATAAATCAACATAGTATTGTTCTATTTGTTCACCGTCTAATGGTCCTAAAGTGCAAGCATTATAAGCAGATTTTAGAGTATTAGCACGTGGAAAGTTAGATTGATTCATAGATAAAGTAATATATTTAGGAATCTCAAGGAGTCAAGTTTAATTTTAGTTGATTCCTTGCCATTTTCGTGATCCTGATTAAGAAAAAGAAAGTTACACCACTTAAAGTAATAACTACCTAACCACAATTATAGCGGGCAGGATGCCCGCACCACAAGATTTAGCCACGTCAGGATTGTAGAATTTAGCTGGGTAACAGCTTATTTACTTTGATTTGGCTTCTAGATTTTCCAAACGGCTTTTCAATTCCTGATTTTGCTGTTTGATTTGATCTAGTTCCTCACGTAATTGCTTCAGGGTTTTGTCTGTGCCAATATTCTTTTGTACTTTGGCTATTTCTTCTTCAGCGTAGCGACGGACGCGCCCATCTGCGGTTTGATTCGCTAAAGATTGCAAAATTGCGATCGCTTTTGGGGTTTCCATTTGTCCCAAAGCTGTTAAAACTGCTACCTGAGTTAAAAAGAATGTTTCCCTGGCGATTTCCGATAATCGATCTAAAATCCTGTCTATATTAGCAGGAGTTTGGCCAGTGGAAATTTTCCCGACAGCGCGAATTGCGGAGAGCCGTAAGGGTTGTGGTACACCTATTTTTGTGTATTCTAGTATTAAATTTAAAGCTGCTTCCGAGGCTTTAAATTCAGCTAAACCAGCTATAGCTCCACTACGAACTACTTCATTCCAACCCGCTCTTTCCTCTAATACAGATTTTAGCAGTTTAATTACTTTATCTTCATGGGGTTTATCTTCTAAATGCGCCGCTGCTATAGCCCCAACAGTTCTACAAGCGGCAGCTTCTACATAATAGCTTTCATCCCCATTCTGGACAAAACCCTTTACAGCCTTATAGCTATTATGAGTTTTTATTTGTGATAAAGCACTAATCACGGCTCGACGCACAAAAGGACTAGGATCATTTAAGCCAACTACCAAACCATCAAAGGCTTGATCTAATTGAATTTCTGCTAATTGTTTAGCAGCTTCAACACGCACACCCCAGAATGGATCATTTTTCAAAGCAGAGGATAGGGCTTGAGTTGCTTCCAATCCGCCTTTTTTCGCTAAAGCTTCTGCTGCATAAATGCGAGAAATGGGGTGGGGATCAAATTCTAACTGAGCTTTCAATTCAGAAATCGGGTATTCTAAAGTAACGGTTTTTAAGTAATTATTCCCCACATCAAAACTAATAAAATCGGGTTTTTCTGTTAAAGGAAAGTAAAAACTTTGTTCTTTGTCATGTACCCGCACGGTAAAAGTTGTTAGCTGTGGATTTTCCTTATATCCAAAACCAATGGGAATTTTGAGATTAAATAAATCCTTACTTTCGGCTTTAGCTTGGGTTTGGGTGACTGTCACCTTCGCCAAATTTGCATCACTATCCCAAGAATAAGCTAGTTTAAAGTCAGGATGACCACCACGAAAGACATATTGATCAAAAAGGAAAGCCAAATTCCTTCCAGTGGCTTTTTCAATGGCTCTTAATAAATCTATAGTTTCCACAGTGCGGTGAGCATTGTCCTGGACAAAAGTTTGGATAGCTGGCCAAAATAACTCATCTCCCAATTCTGCCCGAATCATGTGATAAACACAAGATCCTTTTTCATAAATATGGCGGTCATAAAGTTCGATCGCTTCTCGGTAAACATGAGTTACCATTGGCCTACGGTAGCGACTGCTATCCTCATTAAGATAACTTCGCGCTTCCGATAAGCGGTAATATGCGGCTTCTTGAGAACCATATTCCTGTTCTGTCCACATTACCTCAGAATAAGAAGCCATACCTTCCTTAATCCAAGCGTGAGACCAATGTTTAATGACTACCAAATCTCCAAACCATTGGTGTGCGAGTTCGTGAACGACTAAAGTTTCAGTATTGCGGTTGTCTAATATAGCTCGTTCGTCTAGTAAGCATCTGTCAGTTAATAGAGTGGTGGAAGTATTTTCCATTCCTCCAAAAATAAAGTCATCTACACAAACTTGAGCATATTTGGGGAAAGGGTAAGGATAACCATACTTTTCGCTTAAAAACTCAATCATTTGGGGAGTTTTACCCATGCTGCGTCGAGCGTCTACAACTCGTCCCTTTTCGACGTAATAGGTAACTGGTTTATTATGCCACTCATCCCGGATTTCCGCAAAGTCACCAACAGCTAAAGTCATTAAGTAAGTAGGATGAACTTGTTGTTGTGACCAATGGTAGCTGTTATGTTTTCCTTCTTCTACCGTGTCAATTAGTTCCCCGTTGGAGATAGCAACCAAGGGTTTAGGAACACAAACGCGAATTTCCGAAGTTGATAACTGTCCTGGGTAGTCGAAACAAGGAAACCAGTAGCGAGAGTCTTCGTCTTCTCCTTGAGTCCAGACTTGGGTGGGTTTGTCGGGGTAGTGTTTGTCTGGTTGAATAAAGTAAATTCCCCGCTGGGGTTTTTCAGCACAGTAATTAATCGCAATTAACAGACGAAAACCGATTTTTGTGGGTTGTGATAGGTAAATACAGAGCTTTTCCCCATCATATTCAAAATTTTGCTCAACTTCATCTACTTGTACCGATTTAATCTGGAGATTGACAGCATCCAAAGTTAATCTATCAATACCATTACGGACTGGTAATAAGCGGATACTACAAGTTCCGTAGCATCTTTGGTTGGGGATATCCAAACTTAGATCCAAAAAAATATGTTCTACCTGTCCGGGTCGGTCAGGGTTATAGTGTGGTTTTGCTCCTGGTAACTCAAACCGTTTGTGTCCGGTTTTTTCGATATCAAAATGAAACTGCGACATTGATTATTACTAGCCTTATAGTCCTGAACCGTCTAGAGGAATGTGAGTTGTTGCTAAAGCAATAAGATATCATTTGCGGATTCAATTCTAACCATAGAGGAGTATTATTTAAAGCTAATTGCAATTTATTGGTGAGCATAAACTCCAGATTTTATCAGTAAATACAGTTAAATTAACGGAAATTAGGGATAAAAAATGGTCAAAGCTGGAACAACCATAAGTTAAAGTTTTTCTACCACTTGATTGTAAACTGTGTTTATAATCGGAGTGTATTTAACTCTTTTATACTCAATATCCCATATCTGCTGATATTCACTCAACCGACAAAAATCTGAAAATATATTTGATTTCCATCTGTTCTGGATTAGAGGAATCTCCACCCACCGATTAGTATTTCATATCATCTGTCACCAATTTCACTAAAATCAGGATAGTTCACCAATGTCTGACAAGAAATCATCGTTTTTAATTCCTGTAATTGGTACTGCTGTAATCTTAGCAGGGGGTATAGCAGCTTATATATATCTAAAGGGTAATACAGATAGCTCTATTCCTTTAGGCAGTGCTAAATTAGTACCCAAAACCGCATTAATGGCAACTTATATTGACACTAATCCTGAATCGTGGCATAAGTTGCAGCAATTTGGTACACCTGAAGCACAGAAATTAGTGACAAAAGGGTTACAGGATTTTAACCAACAAATATTGAATGATAGTAATATCTCTTACGAAGCAGATATCAAACCTTGGGTTGGTGGAGTAATGATTGCGGTACTACCACCAGATGAGAAAAAGACACCCTCTACTAACTTAGGCTTACCCGAACCAAATATTTTATTAGTAGTAGGTATTAAGGACAAAATAGCTGCGCTGAAGTTTGCTAATAAGTTAAAAGTAGCACAAAACATCACAGCTAAGGAATCAGACTATAAAGGTGAAAAAATTATCGAAAGCAAAGGTCAAGGTCAATCACAATATATAACCGTTTTGAATAACAACCACTTGCTGTTAACAGCAAATAAACAAACTGTAGAAAAAGCTATTGATACCTATAAAGGTGAACCTTCCTTTGCAAACAAAGAAGGTGCATCCGATCTTCTCAGTAAAGGTGTAGATGTTAAAAATAGTCTGGCTCAAATTTATGTCCCCGATTATGCCAACATGGTACAAAAATTAAATTCCCAGTCTAAACAATTACCGCCCCAAGCTCTGACACAAATTAAGCAAGTGAAATCATTAGTAGCAGGTGTGGGAGTAGATGATGCAGGACTGAGATTAAAAACAACTGTGAATTTAGATCCCCAACTGAATAAATTTGAATATCAAACTACTTCAGCAAAAATTGTGGGACAATTTCCTAGTGAAACCTTTGCTTTAGTTAGTGGAAAAGGTATTAGTAAAACTTGGCAAACTTTTGTGCAACAATCTCAAGATTATCCTGAATTAAATCAAGTAATTCACCAAGCTCGGACACAACTAAAAACCACACAAATTGATTTAGATAAAGATATTTTTGGGTGGATGAATGGAGAATTTGGCTTAGGTGCTGTAAAATCTAATCAAGGTTTATTAGCTCGTGTCGGTTTTGGAGGTGCATTAGTCTTAGATACAAGCGATCGCAAAACTGCTGAAGCCACCCTCACTAAACTTGATAATCTTGCTAAACAACAATCTCTCAATATTGCCCAAAAAAATATTGGTGGTAAAAACATTACAGAATGGCAAATTCCCCTACAAGGCGCTCTTGTTTCCCATGGTTGGTTAGATAATGATACCGTATTTATAGCTCTTGGCGAACCCATTGCAGAAACCCTAGCAAATCGTCAAGGTACAGCACTTGATCAGAGTGATACCTTCAAAACTGTCACAGGTTCTTTGCAAACACCCAATGGCGGTTATTTCTATTTAGATATGGACAAAACCACCGACATAATTAAGCATTTATCCGCCCAAAGTCAACTCCTAACTCCAGATACTACTGCTATCTTAACTTCTATTCGTGGCGTTGGTGTGACTGTGAATAGCCCTAGTAAATCAATCACTCAAATGGAGATGTTATTTTCTCTCAAACCTGGTAAAGGGAAGTAAAAATACCTTTTAAAAGGATCACAAAGGACAAATAAGCCTGAAAAACCTAACTCCCCACTCCCTGACACAGGGAAGGGAGATTTTAAAGTCCGGCTTCACTGGTCAGAGGATTGGCAGAAACTACCATTATTGGCAAGAGTTAGATTATGAACTCATTTGAACGGATAACTATTGAAGGATATCGTCGCTTGTTTAATGTACAAGTTGATATGCGTGATCGTCCTCTGACAGTCATGATTGGTGCTAATGGTGTGGGTAAAACTTCTTTGTTAGAAATTTTTTCACTTTTAGCAGCATCAGCAAATGCTCAATTAGCAAACAAAATTTCTGAATTGGGTGGACTAGCTGATATTGTTACCCGTGATAGAGCAAATAGTATAGCTATTTCTTTATCCATGAGCGTACCTGGGTATGCACCACTTGATTACCAACTGGAAGTTGCACTAAAAGGTTTGACCTATGAAATTGCACTAGAAACACTAACTCAACAAAATAACCGTCATGCTTTAGAGCCATTTAAACACATTGATTCTCGTGGGCTGGATGTAAAATATTTTAATACAGAAGATAGAGCATTATTACGTCCAAATTGGGATCATAATCCCTTGGAAACTTCTCTTGCTCAAGTTCCCAAAATGTATCAAGAACCTGAGAATCTACGTAAAAGATTAGCATCATGTACATTTTACGGTGCATTGAATGTTGCTCCTAAAAGTCCAGTTCGTTTACCACAATCAATGCGTCCAGCCACATTACCTGGTGCTAATGGAGAAGATTTAGTTTCCTGTCTTTATTATTTACGAGAAACTGACCCAGAACGATTTGAAATTATTGAAGATACTCTAACTGCTGCTTTTCCAGATTTTGAAAGATTGGGTTTTCCTCCCGTAGCAGCGGGAACTATCACAATGACATGGAAAGATAAGAATTTTTCTAAACCTATTTATATGCACCAATTATCAGAGGGAACTTTGCGGTTTATTTGGTTAATAACATTATTGCAAAGTCCAGGTTTAACTGCTGTTACTCTTATAGATGAACCAGAAGTTAGTTTACACCCAGAATTATTAAGATTACTGGCTGATATGATGCGGGAAGCATCACAAAAAACTCAGCTAATTGTGGCCACTCATTCCGATAGATTAATTAGATTTTTGAACCCTGAAGAAGTGTTAGTTTGTGATGCTGAAGATGGTCTAACTACTATGAGATGGGGTGATAGTTTTAATTTAGAACATTGGCTAGAAGAATATAGTTTAGATCAAGTTTGGGCAATGAATTTAATGGGAGGTCGTCCATGAAAATAGCAATTTTAGTTGAGGGTGCAACGGAAACAGCATTTAAGCAAGTTTTATTAGGTTTTCTCATATTACGGTTACAAAAAATACCCAAACTCAAGTTTATTCCCCATGATGGACGCATTCCCAAAGGAGATAAACTCAAGCGTATTGTAGAAAACTTGTTGGTTAAAGATGATTTTGATGCGGTAATTGCTTTAACTGATGTTTATACAGGAACTAATGATTTTCAAGATGGGGCAGATGCTAAAGCAAAAATGAGAGAATGGGTAGGGAATAATCCTAATTTTTATCCTCATGTAGCCCAGTATGATTTTGAAGCTTGGTTATTACCTTATTGGTCAAGAATTAAGGATTTAGCAAAATCTAACAAGTCATCACCAGCAGGTTTACCAGAAAAGGTAAATCATGGAAATCCACCATCTTATAGAATTAAAGAAATATTTGAAACAGGTAAATGCAAACGCAGTTACAATAAAATTCGTGATGCTGCGAGAATTTTAAAAGGGCAAGATTTGATGGTTTCCATTAATCAATGTCCTGAATTAAAGGCGTTTATTAATACTATTCTTGAGTTATGTAAGGTTGATTTAATTCCATAAATCAGAAAATAATATTATTAAATAAACAAGACCAACAAGTTTTTATTGAACCATGACTTAACCCACATCAACCCAATTTAAAATTAAGAAATGCTGCTAAAATCTATCAGTAATTTTATTCTGATTAAATCAACATTCCCGCAATTCCAGCAGTAATAAAACCTGCCAATAATCCGCCAATCATTGTTTTTACACCCATACGTGCTAAATCTTTTTGACGGTTTGGTGCGATTCCTGTCATCCCACCAATGGTAATTCCTATTGAGCCAATATTAGCAAAATTACATAAGGCATAAGTAGCAATAATTATTGAACGTTGAGAAATTTCCTGTTTTTTAATCAGTTCTCCCAAATCCAAATAGGCGATAAATTCATTTAAAATCGTCTTTTTACCTAATAATACCCCAACTTGTCCACAGTCAGCCCAAGTTATCCCCATTAACCAGGCTACAGGAAACATAATAAAAGACAACATCCATTCTAGTGATAATTGCGGATAACCAGATAATTGTCCCAACCAACCTAAACCAGCATTAATAGCGGCCAATAGACTTAAAAAAGCAATAATTATTACTCCCACATTCACCGCTAATTTTATGCCGTCAATTGCTCCAGAAGTCGCTGCGTCAATCACATTAACATAATTACTTTTGATATCTATATTAACTTTTCCAGTAGTGTCCGAAACTTCTGTTTCTGGATACATAATTTTTGATACTATCATAGAAACAGGAGAAGTCATAAAAAAAGCTGCAATTAAATGTTCTGGGGGAATGCCAAAAGATAAATAAGCACCTAGTACCCCACCAGCAATAGTAGCAAAACCACCAGTCATAACGGCGTGCAATTCGGATTGAGTCATATTTGCTACATAAGGTTTAACCATAAGTGCCGCTTCTGTAGGTCCTAAAAAAATATTTCCCGCACAAGACAAAGATTCAGAACCCGATGTTTTCATGGTTTTCATCATTACCCATGCTAAACTGTTAACAACTCTTTGCAAAATACCATAGTGGTAAAGAACACTAATAAATGATGAGAAAAAGATGATTGTTGGCAGAATTTGAAAAGCAAAAAAATGATCTTTGAAATTTTCACCAAAGACAAATTTTGCCCCAACATCAGAAAAAGCTAAAAAATTAGCAACCATATTTCCTAAAGATTTAAATAAATTCAAACCCCAAGGAGTTTTGAGAATTACTAAAGCTAAAACAAATTCTAATCCTAACCCCCAAACAACTGTCCGCCAACGCACAGCATTACGGTTAACAGAAAGGGCATAGGATATGGCAATAAAAATGCAGATTCCCAGGGCTGAAATAACACGCTCCATATTCGGTATTTTAATATTTTCGTGGACAAAATGTGGACAAGATTCAGATTGTTTACCAACGGTAGGAGAACCTAATTTAGTTTCTATATTTAAACCTTTTGCACCTCCTAAAAATGCCATTTCTATAGCTTGACGAGGTGTAATTTAGTTTTGATAATCTGGTTCTGTAATATTATACAAAATCGTACCAAAAATGCGAAGCGTTTCCTAGTCTAATGAGGTACAAAATTATCTGTGTTCATCTGTGTTTATCTGAGTTTAATTCTAATAGGACTTACGCACAAGTCACGGAATAATGAACCACGTTCGCGGAGCGTCCCGTCAGGGATAGGAACGAAGAGAACGAAGAAAAGAGGGTTTGAGAGATATTTTGCGTAAGTCCTGTCTAACTTCTTGTACATCACTTGCCTTGTAATTGCTTTGATGTGTGTATAAATATTTATACATGAATCATCTACATATATTTATGGTAAAGAATAAATATAGTATACGTATACTATATTTATAGCTGTAGCCACTTCAATTTATTAAAATACTTAACATTAATTTACATTCATTTATTAGGAATTTTTTTATTAGTTGTGCTAGGCTGAACAACAGCAATTATTGCTAATAATTCTTAAATAGGAGAAGAGCTTTCTAGGAAATTAATTTTTAACTAGCCTTCTCCATTAGGTTTTTCACCCTACTGATCTTTGCCGTTTCAGCTAGGGTGTTAGGTTTTGCGGCATAGAGTTGTAAACTTAATTGATTATTTATATCAATTAAGTTATGGCTATTTGGCTTAAATTTACTGAATGTAATTCTCATTAATAGCAAACAAAAGGAGCTAATTAACGCTATGAGTTTTAATTTGAACTTAAACCCTGTAAGTGACTATGGCTTAATGCCAAATACCAATGAGTTGATGTTTTACGGTAATGGTAATGATTTAATTACTAGTTTCAGTAATACTCAAGCAACAATTTATGCTGGAGAAGGGAACAATATCATTAATAGTGCAGCAGGTAACGATATCATCTATGCTGGAGCGGGTCAAGACTTCATCAACGCCGGCAATGGTAATAACACCATTTTTACTGGTGGAGGTGTTAACAATGTTCTTACTGGTAATGGTAATGATACCATTTATGCTAGTGATAATAATGATATCATTTATACAGGTAATGGTAATGATATCATTTATACAGGTAATGGTAAGAACATTATTAATGCAGGTACGGGCAATGATCGGATTGTCCTGGGCAGTGGTCAAGATAAAATCATTCTTGAAGGTGGTAACGGCTCTGTCACGGTGTTTGGGTTTAATATCAACAGCGATAAGGTGAGTTTGGGAGAAAGCTTACTGGGCAAGTCATTACAATTTGTTACTCAAGGTTCAGATACCTTAGTCAAAACTGGTACTGATCTACTGGCGACTCTTAAGGGTGTAGCGACGAGTTCCCAAGCCTTGTTAGATAAAAGACCTCTCTATAGGTATAATGTTACTGATTTGGGTTCTTTAAGTACAAATACTAACGGTACAGTGGTAGCCGCCTCCATTAACGACTTTGGGCAAATTGCTGGGCGATATGATACTGGTGCAACGTTTATCAACCAGAACGCCACAACAAATGTTACTCAAACAAATAATGTCCGCCAAGGATTCATTTGGGAAAATGGCTCTCAAACTGCCTTGACTAATACAGGTATAAAAAACGGACAGTCTGATTTTGGTGCTGCTAATGGCGCAACTGTCACTTTGCTGACAACCAATGTTAATACAATTGGCAATTCTGGAATCATTTTGGGAACGGCAGACGAAGTGCGTCAACCCATACCTAAAGCAACAGATCGAGCATTAGTTTGGCAAAAGAATGGTAATAATTACAACTTAACTATCAATGACTTTGGTGGTCTTGAAAGTTACTTATTCGATGCGAACAACTTAAACCAGGTTGTGGGGCGTAATATCCTGTCCTCAGGTCAGGATAAAGCTATTTACTCAGAAAATGGACTGATCCAAGAACTGACAACTTTAGGAGGTGATGGTGGTACTGCACGCGGTATTAATAATAAGGGGCAGATAGTTGGCTACGTAGACAGCGATGGCACTCTCAATGATCAGTTTGTGAATACGGCCGTGATTTGGCAAAAAAATACTAGTGGTACTTATACAATGCAAAACCTGGGAACTTTTGGCGCAGAAAAAGCCACTTTACGGGATATCAATGATGCGGGTCATATCATTGGCTCAACCAGTAATGGTTCGGGAGCAACTGCAACGAGTGACGCATTTTTACTGAGAGACGGAAATTTCACAGACCTGGGTAGCCTTGGTGGTAACACTGGTTCAGCTAACGGAATCAATGAATTTGGACAAGTGATTGGAGCTTCCCAACTAGCTTCAGGTATAAACCATGCTTATGTTTGGAATGGCGGCGTGATGAGCGATTTGAATAATTTAATCACTACACCATTAACCTATAACGGTGCAACTGTCACCCTGAATAATGCTGTTAGCATTAATAATTTTGGGGATATTGTTGCAACTGGTACTTATACTTATACTAATAGTACGGGGCAAGCTCAAACGGGAACTCGTTCCTATTTACTGAAGGCGACTTGGTAAAGGATAGGTCATAATTGATTCAGTGAGGTCATAAAATACCTCACTGACCACTTCCTGAAACTTGTGATATTTTTATATTTAGGGCTTGCTGATAGCCTGCGTGGCGTAGCCATAAAAGTTGTCTGTGAGAGCAGGGAACAGGGAACAGGGAACAGGGAACAGTTTTAACTGCTGGATATCCTCAGTTTTCCAAATCCGACAAAGAAAAATGCACCTATTTTAAGACACCATTAGCCAAAACCTGGCACTTTTTTGTGGTAAAAATCCGTAAAACGCTTACTAATAAATGGTTTGAGCTTTATTCAGCCAGCCCTATTTATAATTTTTTTCTGTAGGTTTACCCGCCAGACGCAAGATATGAGTTAACCTAATTTGCTATAAATTAAACAACAATAAGAACTGGCATTTATGAATCTACCCCTGCGGAAACTAGGATTTTTACCAAATGCTTGGCAAGTAAATCAAACATTTGCAGATATTACCCGTCCCGAAAAGACCCCACAACCAGTTATTTTAGCAACAGAAACTAAAACTCTGCGCTGCGATTTATCCAAAGCTGCTATTATTGTCATTGATATGCAGAACGATTTTTGTCATCGTGATGGTTGGTTAGCACACATTGGTGTAGATGTCAGCCCTGCCCGGAAACCGATTGCACCTCTGCAACAATTATTACCACAAATTCGGGCTGCTGGTGTACCTGTAATTTGGTTAAATTGGGGAAATCGTCACGATTTATTGAATATCAGCGCCGGGTTACTGCACGTATACAACCCCACGGGGGAGGGTGTAGGATTAGGTGATGCTTTGCCCAGCAATGGTGCTAAGGTACTAATGAAGGGAAGTTGGTCTGCTGCGGTGGTGGCCGAATTGGAACAACTACCAGAAGATATCCAGGTTGATAAATATCGCATGAGTGGATTTTGGGATACTCCTTTAGATAGTATTTTACGAAATTTGGGTATAACTACAATATTGTTTGCTGGTGTAAATGCTGATCAATGTGTTTTATCAACTTTGTCTGATGCCAATTTTTTAGGATATGACTGTATTTTAGTTAAAGATTGTACTGCAACAACTTCACCGGAATATTGTTGGTTAGCAACTTTATATAATGTTCAACAATGTTTCGGTTTTGTCACTGATTCTTCGGCAATTTTGACAGCAATTAATAATTAATTCAACTGAGTGTAAAACACCAATTACCAATTACCAATTAAGAATATGTACACTACTCGTTGTGTAATTCCAGTCATTAAATCTCCTCAAGATTATCAAGCATATCGTATTAGTCCCCATGACTCTAACCGATTAGCAATTATCTTTGATTCCACAAGCGCTAATACTTCTTTAACTTGTTGTGTGGAAATTTTTGACGTGGGTGGAAAAACACCACCAAACCGTCATGAATGGGCGGTAGAAATGTTTTTTATTCTCAAAGGAGAAGGAATTGTAATTTGTGATGGTAAAAAGGTAAATATCAAGGCTGGGGATAGTTTGTTAGTTCCACCTACAGGGACTCATTTGATTAGAAATACTGGTAAAAATCGTCTTTACGCATTAACAATTATGGTTCCTAATGAGAATTTTTCAGAACTAATTCGCAGTGGGATTCCTGTAGAATTAGATGCTGAAGATATGACTGTTTTAGGAAGATTGGATTCTTTCAAATTTTTCTAGTATTTTTATAGTTTTGGGCGATTTGAGGGTGTAACAACAAAGGTTTTTGCTGATGTTTTGTTACACTCTCAAGTTTAATTTTTTAGATGAGAAGGACTACCCGCAATTGCTAAAATATAAGCCATCTGACAAAAACTTCTTGATTTAATTAATTTTTAACTAATCTACAGTTGCTACTGTTGTTTCTCTAAGTTGTTCTTGAAGCTGTTGAGGAAATTCCCGGTTAGCAACAATTTCACCGAAAGGACTTAATAATTGTGGTTCTACTGTTGGCAAATTATCTAAAGGTAATCGCGGGAAAAGCAATTCTGCTACTCGATAAGCTTCCTCTAAATGGGGATAACCGGAAAAGATAAAAGTATCAATTCCTAAATCTACATATTCCTGCATTCTTCTAGCAACAGTATCGGGATCACCTACTAATGCAGTTCCCGCACCACCCCGAACTAAACCAATTCCTGCCCATAAATTCGGGCTAATTTCTAATGCCTCCCGGCTACCATTATGTAATTCCTTCATGCGGTTTTGTCCAACTGAATCCATGCGCGAATAAGCTTGTTGGGATTTCTTAATAGCCTCATCATCTACATAACGAATCAAATCATTAGCCGCATCCCACGCTTGACTCTCAGTTTCTCTAACAATCACATGAAGACGAATCCCAAAGCTTAATGTTCTTCCTTGTGCTTCTGCTAAACGTTTTACAGAGGCAATTTTTTCTGCTACCTGTTGAGGTGGTTCACCCCAAGTTAAATAAACATCAACGTGCTTGGCAGCAATTACTTGAGCAATCGGAGAAGAACCACCAAACCACAAAGGTGGATAAGGTTTCTGGACATTAGGAAATAGGATTTTTCCATCTTTAATATTGAGATAATCACCTTCAAAGTTAGAAATTTCACCCCCAGCAATTTCTCGCCAAACTGTTAAAAATTCATCGGTTAATTGATAGCGATCATCATGATTAAGATGCAAACCATCACCAGCTAATTCAACAGGATCACCACCGGTCACGACATTAATTAATAATCGTCCGCCAGAAATTCTATCAAAAGTTGCTGCCATTCTTGCCGCTACTCCTGGTGACATCAAACCCGGACGGATTGCTACTAAAAATCGCATTTTTTTGGTGTACGTTACCAAAGTAGAAGCTAAAATCCAGGCATCTTCACAAGAACGACCTGTGGGTAATAAAGCCCCTGCAAACCCTAATTGATCAACCCCTTGGGCAATTTGTCGCCAATAATCAAAGTTAACTGACCTTCCACCTATAGCAGTACCTAGATAACGTCCATCACCATGTGTGGGAATAAACCAAAGAACTTGCATAATTCTTATTTAAGGGTAAAATTTTTAACCAAATTTTTCAAACAAAGATTACACTAAATCTATCGGAAAACCGTATTATTTAGGCAACACTTTAGAGCATTACACAAATGATTGGAAAAAAGCAATACTTTCACAAAAAATACTGTAACTCTATCGAGTATGAATAGATTAACCCTTCAAATAACTGGGATTCCATTGCAACCAATAATTTTCCAAAGCTCTAGCTACAACATCAGCTAACTTACCAAACATAGCATAGATTACAATGCTCAAAACCACAACATCAGTTTGCATAAATTCTCTTGCATTTGTTGCCATATAACCAATTCCAGAATCCGCAGCAATTGTTTCTGCCACAATCAGTGTTAACCACATAATCCCTAAAGAGAACCGCACACCCACTAAAATCGAAGACATTGCTCCTGGAAGAATAATTCGCCAGAATAAACCCCAAGTATTTAAACCGTAAATTTTACCCATTTCAATCAATCCGTGATCAACACTGCGAATCCCATGAAAAGTGTTTAAATAAATCGGAAACATTACACCCAAAGATACTAAAAATAATCTCGCTTCATCACCAATACCAAACCATAAAATTACCAGAGGAATTAATGCTAGGTTAGGAATATTTCGCAACATTTGCAGTGATGTATCTAGTAACTTTTCAGCAATGGGAGAAACACCATTAAGTAGACCTAAACTAAAACCAATACTTCCCCCAACTAAAAACCCAGATATTGCCCTGATGGCACTAATACCAATATTTCTGAAAAGTTCACCTGTCTGAGTTAATTTAACAGCAGCACTAACAACTGCTAAAGGTGCTGGTAATATTCTAATGGGAATAACCCCAACAGAAGACAAGAATTGCCAGAATATAATTATTGTTATGGGTACAAGCCAAGGTATGAATGATTGAAAATAGGGATTTTTGATAAACTTCAAATGGAACTTATTTTTTCTCATTGTATACTTTGATGAAAAATCAGGAGATGAAAAACCAGAAGAAGAAAGTTTCATAATGATTAACTGGTGATCAGGATGATTAGGGGCAAAGTTTAGCCGCCGAGGTAAGAATCAGAATAACTACAGGCTATTTCTTACTAATTCTTTGGGGTGTAATAGCTGCATACTGTTGAGAACTTAAAACCGACTCTTTAATGGCAACTTGTTTAGGAATAACTCCTTCCTTATAAAACAAATCCGCAATACGTTGTTGTTCAGCAACAAGAGATGAGTTAATTGGACGTAACCGGAAGGTACGTCTACGAACTACCACAGTTAAAAGTGCGGGATCAAGTTTTAGTTCAGGGGCAAGAATTTTCACAACTTCGTCAGGATTAGATTCTGCCCATTCTCCTAATTTATCTACCTCTTCTAAAACTATCCGCACAACTTCTGGATTTTCCACAGCAAAACTCCGTCTAGCCATATAAAATCCGCCTTGAGTAGCAATTCTGGAGGCATTTCTCAAAATACGAGCATTAGCAGTTTTTTGGACTACAGCAATAAAGGGGTCCCAAGCTACCCAAGCATCAATTTTCTTTTGAATAAAAGCATCACGGGCTTCTGCTGGAGTTAAACTAACTGCTTGAATATCACTATATTTCAAACCTGCTTCAGCCAAAGCCCTTAGTAGTAAATAATGTGATGCCGATCCTTTTTGGAAAACAACTTTTTTACCTTTAAGATCCTTAACAGTCTTAATAGGAGAATCTTTCTGGACAACAATAGCACTACCTTCACCACTACTAGGTTTACGTCCAGCAATATAAGCTAATTGAGCGCCAGCAGCTTGAGCAAAAATTGGTGGAGTTTCCCCCACAGAACCAATATCAACTTTGTTAGCATTCATGGCTTCCATTAGTTGTGGACCAGCAGGAAATGGAGACCATTCTACTTTGACACCTAAAGGCTCAAGACGCTTATCTACCACTCCTTTGATTTTGACAATATCTCCAGAAGTTTGATAAGCAAGTCTGACTACTTTTGTTTTAATTCCTGCTTTATTAGTTGTATTTTGGGCTTCAACTATATTAGTAGTAATGGGAGTAGAAATCAAAATCAAAGCCAGTGCTGATGTTGAATATTGAACTAATTTCTGTAAAACTGTGCGTCGTGGTAAGTTAAACTTCATGATTATGTCTCTTCACTAAATTTGAGTTCAAAATGTCTTACTACAAGACCTAAAATGGGCGACTACCCGCTAAACTAATTCGTTTTAAAACTCGACGTTGATGAGGATCAAAAGCTTGACGATAATGTAAGGTAGACTGATTATCCCAGTAAACAATATCCCCCACAGACCATTTATGTTGATAATAAAATTGAGGCTGATGCAGATGATTTCTTAACTGTTCAATTAACTCTTTACCCTCTTGGGGTTCTAAACCAACAACTTCAACCTCTGTAGCGTAGTCTAAATATAAAATCTTCTTGCCACTTTCTGGATGTGTTCTCACCAATGGATGAGGAAATACTGGACTAATCAGAGGAATAGTCTTATCTTCACGGTATTTTCTACGAGGTTCTCCTGGTTTATTTAAAAATGGGTTATAGGTAATTAACTGCAAGTTTGCAATTCGTTGTTTGGTGAATTTATCTAAACTTTCATAAGCTAAATTGAGATTTAACCAAGAAGTATCCCCACCAGCAGATGGTACTTCTAAAGCATAAAGTAGAGAACCGCTAGAAGGATAGGGAGTCCACTTATGATCAGAATGAAAAGATAATTCTCCCGTACCTGTGTAACCACCATCAACATTAGAAACAGGAATTATAACTGGTGTAACTCCTGGTTGAGAAGCCAAAACAGGAACATCATCTGGTGGGACAAATAATGAACCAAAGTTAAAACTAAAGTTTAAAAATTGCTCATCACTAAGATTTTGATTTTTGAAGATGAGAATATGATAATCTCTGAGAGCTTGTTTTAATTGCAAAATAACTTCAGGTATCACTTTCTGACTAGCATCTAGTCCAGTAATAACTGCTCCTAATGGAGCATCAAGAGGAGTAATTTGGAAGTTGGTTAAAGTAAGTGTGGGCATAGTTAAAAATCAAATCCGTTCCGGTTCAATAGTTTTTTAAAAATTAAAACTAATTTAAGTTTTATGCTCTTTTTTGTTAACGAAGCTACTTTTTAGTAAGCACCTCTTTGGGAGTAATTGCAGCATACTGTTGAGGGGTTAAAAATCCGTCTCTAACATTTACTTTTCTAGGTATAAGCCCTAAACTATACCATTTATCTGCAACTTGTTGTTGTTTCTTGATAACTTTTTCATTGATTGGTACTAATGCAAAATCATATTTGTTGTGCATTTTTTCTAGAGTTGGTGCATCAAGCTGAGTTGCACTAGTTAGTAACTGAGCAATTTGTTTGGGATGGTTTTTAGACCAGACTTGTGCTTTTTGTAATTCCTCTAGAAAAATTTTAATTACTTGAGGATTTTCTTGATAGAATTTGCGATTTGTAGAATAAAAGTTGTTAGTATCTCTTAGGCCATTACCACCATCTAATAGAACGCGACCCACTTTATTTTGTACATTTCTGGTGACAAATGGCTCCCAAATAAACCAAGCATCTACTTTACCTTGGCTAAAAGCAGCGTTAGCATCTGGAGGTGCTAAAAAAACTGAAGTTACATCAGTGAGTTTTAAGCGTTCTCTTTCTGCGGCTCTAACTGTAAGATAATGTCCGATAGATGCTTTTTGAAAGGCGATTTTTTTGCCTTTCAAATCCTTGAAACGTTTAGCTGGTGAATTGGGAGGAACTAAAAGTGAAACTGCTCTACCATCAGAGGAGTTAGCTGCTAAATATACAAGAGGAACTCCGGCCGCTTGAGAAAAAACTGGAGGTGATTCGGCTGTAGATGCAATATCAAGCCCACCTGCATTTAAAGCCTCTAATTGTTGGGGTCCAGCTGCAAATTCAGGCCATTCAACTTTATAGCCTAAAGCTCCTAGTCTTTTTTCTAAAGTACCTTGTTTTTCTAAAACGGCAAGGGCTGTAAGTTGTTTGGAACGAACTATTCTGACTACCTTTTTGCCTGAATTATTAGCAATCAGCTTACTACCTGTGTTAGTAGATGAAATTGCTTGCTGATGAATGGTATTTTGGGGTGTATTCCAAGTAAATACTGTGGCAGATAAGACTAAGCTGGAGCTAAAAGCGGAGAAAACAGAACGACGACTGATTCGTTGGTTTTTCCATGATTTCAATTTACTTTCCCAATTCAGCATTGTTAAATTTCTCTTCGGAATATTTTCTAGTTTTGTTAAATACTTAAGAAAGTGAGGTAGGAAAAATAATCTACCTCAACAGGGTGTGAAAAAATCTCAAATAACTGACAGCAAAGCTTGTTCACTCATGTAGAGAATATCAGTTATCAACCAGATACCAAGATTGTTTAAATCCTAAGATTAGGAAAGAGAAGTTGAGAAAAAAATGGGCATAGTGGAGCAGCCTGTAAGAATCGCTATTTAAGATAACATAATTACTTTTCTCAATTTTCATTTTCAACTAATGATCGACAATCATCTGTATCACCTACTCATTCTAAATAACCTCAGCAGGCGCATAGAGATTTCTGGGTATAAAATTCGTTGTTGATGATAGGATAAACGAGATGATAGGAATGGCTGACTAATTGCATACCTATCTGTACAGATTCGGCTTTTTTTGCACTTTCTATGCCGATAGTCATAATTCTTGCTCCAAATAGTTTCTAGTAATGGCATTTATGCAGATAGAGAACTCAACAAATAAGAAGATGAGGGACCAGATAAAAATTCTGTTGAGGGTGATTCTTGTTTACCCATTACTCTATCTAGGATTCCTTCTACAGTCTTGGCAAACTTTGCATCTCCTCTAGCCCGTGGACGTGGGAGATCAATTTCCACATTCATACTAATTTGACCATTTTCAATCAAAATTACTCTGTCTGCTAATACGACTGCCTCTTCTACGTCATGGGTAATTAACAATGCTGTAAATCCTTGCTCCTGCCACAAACTTTCTAGTAATTGCTGCATTTCAATCCTAGTCAGGGCATCTAATGCCCCCAAAGGTTCATCTAGTAGTAATAAGGAAGGTTTACTAGCCAAGGCTCTGGCTAAAGCTACCCGTTGCCGTTGTCCACCGGAAAGAACCGAAGGCCATTCATAAGCGCGGTCTTCTAATCCTACTGCACGCAGCACCTGTAAAGCCGTTTGCTTGGCATAAACTTTGGAATTAGCACCTATTAAACCTAACTCTACATTTGCTAAAACTCGTTGCCAAGGTAACAAACGGGCATCTTGAAACATCATGCGGACTGCTGGATTAATAGGTTTATCACTATATGTGCCGTTTAACAAAACATTACCATCACTAGGAGCATCCAGCCCAGCTACTAGACGCAACATTGTACTTTTACCACAGCCACTACGACCAACAATAGCCACAAATTCTCCCGGCTGAATTTCCAAATTAATTCCTTTCAAAACAGTTTTATTTCCGAAAGACTTATGTAGCCTTTCTAGAGTTAATTGCATTCCTTTTACTTTATTAGTCATGATCAAAATCTCTTCCTTTGGTTCACTGGTTATTGGAGTACATCTGTCAAATAAAAATAAGCAATGCTTGTGTAACATTTCTCTTAGCCGAAATATTGAGAAAATCAATATCAATATATTGATGATCCGGCTTAGAAAAATTTATAAGATGCACAGAAACCGCTCTCTTTTATTACCTTGAGTGTCTGTAAACAAAAAGCTCTAGTAAACAAGCATCTGGCATTACTACCAATATGCTTGTTGTGCCAATCTGTGTTTTGTGGGTATAATCAACCGTAAGTCGGTAGGAATACCGTAGCTTCATTCTAGTGTTGCACAAATAAATAAAAATTGCAAGCATTTCTGAGAATAAATTTGTCAAATTTTGTCAAATTTATTTATAGAAAAATCCCCACTTATGTATGAGGATTTATTCTATAAAATTATTCTTTAGAATTCTTTAACAAGTTTTGGAGATTTATATGCCTGTTACAAAAGTTAATTATCGTAATTGAAAACCCAAGTTATTCAGAATTTCCTTTAACCTGTGCCGACCAGATAAAGATTCAGCCGATGCTACTCTTTTACTAGAATGTTCTGACCAATCACCAGGAACGTTGATATGTTGTGAATTGTAAAAGTTCGTCATGACTTGGTTATATTCTGATATTCCTTGCTCCTGTTCTGTCAGGTTATATGTTTCCCTGTGCAATACTACAGACTGAGGTAGGCGTGGTTTAATTGCTACCTTAACAACTGGATCTGCATAACCTACACACAAACCAAAAATACCAATTACATGAGGTGGTAAATTCAAGATTTCGGCTACTTCTTCTGGTTTATTTCGCAATGCACCGATATACACCGTTCCTAAGCCCAGAGATTCTGCTGCTATCACCGCATTTTGTGCTGCTAAGGCGGCATCTATGGCCGCCATCAAAAACATTTCCAAATAATTTAAACCTTCATGAGGTAGTCCGCGACTTTCAGCGATGTGAGTTAGTCGGGCTAAGTCTGCTAACCATACTAAAAACAAAGGACTTTGGCGAATATGTGCTTGATTATTAGTAAGTTTTGATAACTCTTCTTTGCGATTTGCATCTTCAACGGCTACTACACTCCACGTTTGCAGATTGGAGGAAGTAGAAGCAGATTGAGCCGCCGCGATTAAAACTTCTAAGGTTCCTGGAGGTAAAACATCAGGTAAATAAGCACGAATTGAACGATGGGATAACAAAGTTTCTAAGGTGTCACTCCAGGGAATATCCCGATTAAGGTTACCGTTACCATAACGATGATTAAGTAATTCAGTTGCGTTAGTCATTCGATTTTAGATTTTAGATTTTAGATTTTGGATTGACCACACTAATAGATTTGTGGGACTGTTATCAAGGAATTGTTGGTAATAATTCATAATTCGATTTTAGATTTTAGATTTTGGATTTTGGATTTTGGATTGACCACACTAATAGATTTGTGGGACTGTTATCAAAGAATTGTTGGTAATAATTCATAATTCGATTTTAGATTTTAGATTTTAGATTTTGGATTGACCACACTAATAGATTTGTGGGACTGTTATCAAAGAATTGTTGGTAATAATTCATAATTCGATTTTAGATTTTAGATTTTGGATTTTGGATTGACCACACTAATAGATTTGTGGGACTGTTATCAAAGAATTGTTGGTAATAATTCATAATTCGTAGTTCGTAATTTTTATTGTCATTTATTGACAGGATTAAGGAATTTATTTGAATACAAAATATTGTAAATCCTTCAATCCTGTAAATCCTGATTCAAAAGCTTTAAAATCTGAAAGTGGTACGTAGCCAACCCACCACACTACCAGGATTGGTAGCATCGGAATTTGGTGCTGTCACCCAAATAAATCCGGGTGTAACTTCAATATTGTCTGTAAGTTTATATTGGTACCATCCTTCAATATGCAGAGAAGTATCTTTATCGGCTTTACCCTTACCTGCTCCTAAATCTACATTACTACTGAGTCCTTTAAGTGTTGGTGCCTGACCTACAAAAATAGCCCCTAAGCTACCTTTTTTTCCTAAATCGGGAAATGTTATTCCCGTCCCCCAGTTCCAAACTTGACCATCTCCTTGTCTTAAATAACGATGGGCGGAATAACCTACAAAACTATTGATTGCTAACTTGGGATTAAGTTTATATAATGCCCCAATTCCATAAAGATTTCCCACAGTTCCTTGATCAACAATGCCGTTAGTTGCGTTGGCTGGGTTGGTGGAAATGGTACTATTTGCCAGGTTACTCCCTGCCGCTGGACCAAAGTTTGTTCCACCTTGACCTAATGTACCCGCTGGGCTGTAGGTGTTAGCGTAACTCAAACCGACCCGGAAATTCTTTTTGGGGCTAAAGTATGTTATCTGTCCAAATGCTACATATCTGCCTGTAAATAAGCCATTTCTAGGTTCAGGATTATTACCATTAGGTGCGCTATATGATAAACCTAATTGCCACTGCTTACTCAGGTCGTGGAGGATGGCGACTCCTGGACCTGTATCTCCATAGTTATAGACCATATTCCGCCGGGAAAATCGCGTAATCCCATTACTAGCAGATCCTTCAAATGGATTTGTCGGACCACTTAAACCAATCTCATTTGCGCCATCAGATTGGGCAAAAATGTTCAACTGGGTCTTTTTTCCAACTGGAAAACGATAACGAATACCACCCAGAACAATTTGATTGGGACCAAAACTAGGACTGGCATTATCGGCAGTTCTCCCGTCAAATGTTCCCAAAATCCCCCCAGTGGGATTGTTTGTGCTAAGTCCTGTTCCAGTTCCTCTAGGATTAGGTACTCCACCTAATGAGTTAATATTTCCACCTGATAATGTTAACCGTAGTTGATCTTTACCAGTAAAACTGGTGTTTAATACTAAGCGAGCCTGGTCTTGAAATGTAATGGTGCGGGGTGCAGGTTTCTTGGTGACAACGTTATTACCAGCTAGGACTCCTCCCAGTACAAACTGAACTTGACCTTGGAGCTTAGTTGTGGTTGAAAATTGATTAGCTTCTAATTCTGTTGTTCGTGCTTCTATTGAGTCTAATCTCCCACGTAATACAGTAAGTTCGGCATTAAATTCTTCATTTAGTCGCTGTATGGTTTCCAAATCTGTTTTTACAACTAAATTAGACGTGGTTGAGGCAATAAGTTTATTGACTTGATCTAAACAAGCGTTTAATCCTGCTGCAAATTCATAGCGAGTCAAAGCCCGATTACCACGATATTTAGTATCAGAACCGACCAAGCATTTATAACGTTCTATGAGGGATTTTAATGACTCATAAGCCCAGTCAGTGGGTTGGACATCTGAAAGCTGGGATACAGATGTAATTTGCGACTCATCAGATAAAGAGGAAGGGTCTGTTTGGGCAATTATTTGAGTACCGTTATCAGAGTCGGGAATACTTATACTGATGGGTGATAAGGGTGATAAAGTCTCTTTGCCTATTGTCTCATGTTCTTTTCCTATTTCACTGGCCAGAGTTTTTGTACTAGCTGTTAAGACTAACGAGAATACAGACATTGGCAAAGTAAGCAATAAGTTCCAAGCAATTTTTTTCATTTTGATAACCCCACACACACAAAGAATTTGATTTAGCAAAAAATCACAGAGAAAAGAACCGAACTCCCCAGGGAGAACTTTCCTGTAACGGGTCTATTTAGATTGGTTTTGTATTCGTAATGACACGAAAGCCTATAGTAGTAACTAAATTACCTTATTTAGATAAATACGGTAACTTGGTCAATTTACTGTAGTTAATCTTTGATAGATAGCAGCATGGCATAAAAAAATTAAAATTTGAGTATTGCTGGATACATTTTTTATGATTTTAAATTAATTGTTACAAAGGGTTGTATATCTAAATTTTGTATGGTAATATGCACTTTCAGGTATTAACTCCATTAAATCTATAGATTTAATGTAGTTTGAGGCAATAGTCATATTTTTAGTTTTTGTAGCAAAATCAAATGAGGAGAATCATTTAAACATTATGAGATACAACCAACTGGGTGCAAGTGACCTCAAGGTTTCAGAAATTTGCTTGGGAACTATGACCTATGGACATCAAAATAGTACTGAAGAAGCCCATGAGCAACTTGACTATGCTGTTGCCCAAGGGGTCAATTTCCTAGATACTGCGGAAATGTATCCCGTCCCCCCTCGTGGTGAAACTCAAGGAAAAACTGAGGCTTATATTGGTGAATGGTTGAAGAAACAGCAACGAGATCAACTGATAGTTGCTACTAAAATTGCAGGTCCTGGTCGTCCTTTTTCCTGGTTGAGGGGTGGAAATAATAAAGTTGATCGTGATAATATTACACAGGCTGTAGATGATAGTTTGCAGAGATTACAAACTGATTATATAGATTTGTATCAAATTCATTGGCCTGATCGTTATGTTCCTACATTTGGACAGACAAGTTACAATCCGGAATTAGAAAGGGAATCTGTACCTATTGCGGAACAGTTACAGGCCTTTGCTGAGGTGATTAAAGCTGGGAAGATTCGCTATTTGGGTTTAAGTAATGAAACTCCTTGGGGGGTAAGTGAGTTTGTTCGTATTGCTAATGATTTGGGATTACCTAAGGTTCTGACAACTCAAAATGCTTACAATTTACTCAATCGTAATTTTGAATCAGGTTTAGCGGAAGTTTACCGTTATACAGATGTGGGTTTATTGGCTTACAGTCCCCTGGCTTTTGGGTTTTTAACTGGTAAATACATAGAGAATCAACAATTAGAAAATACAAGAATATCTTTGTTTCCTGGTTTTGGACAACGGTATTTAAAACCCAATGTACAAGAAGCGGTTAAGGCTTATGTGGAGCTTGCCAAAAAGTACAATCTTACACCTGCTAAATTAGCGATCGCCTTTGTCAAAAGTCGCTGGTTTGTTAAAAGCACTATTATTGGCGCAACAACTTTGGCACAATTAGAAGAAAATATAGATAGTGTCAATGTGGTTTTGGATCAAGAGATTTTTGCAGAAATAGATGCAATTCATACTCGTTATCCTAATCCAGCGCCTTAACCGAGTTTTGTAAAAAATACAAAGAGGGGGGTTTTAAAAGTTTCCGGCGATTAGAAAGATGCCTCCGGCACGCTTCGCGGACGCTACTACACAAACAAAGTCCACCTGCGTCGACTAACGAAAAATTAAGAGTTTAAAACTCATGTTCGCGTAGCGTTCCGCAGGAATAGATGGGTTTTGTCTGTGTAGCCACGACTTCTAGTCGCCAAAGCTTTTCAAACATCCTCTTAGAAAAAACAATGTTACTACCTGATTCTGTTACTATTACTGATGTAGAAGCAGCACAAAAAAGGCTTTTAGGTATTGCTCATCAAACACCAGTAATTACCTCTAATACTTTCAATGAACTGACTCAAAGCCAAGTATTTTTCAAATGCGAAAACTTTCAACGGACAGGAGCATTTAAGTTTCGTGGTGCTTATAATGCCTTAGTCCAATTATCAGCCAAGCAAAAAATCAAAGGTGTTATTACCTATTCTTCAGGAAATCATGGCCAAGCTATAGCTTTAGCCGGAAAATTACTCAACATTCCCACAATTGTAGTTATGCCTGATGACGCACCTGTAGTCAAACAAACTGCTACTCGCGGTTATGGTGCGGAAGTCATTTTGTATAACCCTGACACAACTAACCGAGAAGCATTCACCCAAAATCTCGCAGCAGAAAGGCAATTAACTTTAATTCCACCTTATGATCATCCTCATGTCATTGCTGGCCAGGGTACAACTGCATTAGAACTAATTCAACAAGTGGGAAAACTAGACTATTTATTAGTATGTTGTGGTGGTGGTGGATTAATTTCCGGTTGTGCCGTTACTACAAAAACACTTTTACCTAATTGTAAAATAATTGGTGTAGAACCGGAATTAGCCGATGATGCTACTCGCTCTTTTTACACCAAAACCCTGCAAACTGTCCATAATCCCCAGACCATTGCTGATGGTGTGCGAACTCCCTGCTTGGGTAAAATCACCTTTCCCCTAGTCTTGCAATACGTAGATGATATGGTGACAGTATCAGAAGCAGGCATAATTCGCACCATGTTCTTTATTTGGGAACGGTTAAAAATCGTTGTCGAACCTACTGGGGTCATAGCCGCAGCTGCATTATTAGAAGGTGTAGTGAAAGTACCAGCAGCGAGAATTGGCGTAATTATCACTGGTGGAAATGTGGACTTAGCACAAGTTAGTCAATTGAAACAGCTTAATCATCTTTTGCATTACTAGCTAGATAGCTAATTATCTAACTACTTGATTTTCTCCAAATTGATGTGTTAATCTGTATTTATCCTTAATCTACTAATTTTCGATAGACTTACAGTATTTTAAGGATGAGTAATTAATAACACTCTCCAGAATCTAAATTTTTAGCAATCGGGAATCTTCTCTTATGCCAAAAGATTGGTTAGAATGGCACGATCTTTACAATACTGAAGCTAAATTACAGCAACGGCTAGAAATCGTGCGGGAATATATTTCCTATAGTTTGGATAACTCCCCAACAGGCGTTATTCGTATAGTTAGTGCTTGCGCTGGTGATGGACGCGATTTATTAGGAATATTAGCAAATCATCCTCGCGCTAAAGACGTATATGCAAGATTGGTAGAAATCAATCCCCACTTAGTTGAACGTGGGCGCGAAAGTATAGAATCCTTAGGTTTAACAAAGCAAATTGAGTTTATTCACGGTGATGCAACAACTGCTGATAATTATGTAGGAGCAGTACCAGCAGATATTGTCATTGTCTGTGGTATTTTTGGCAATTTAGCTGATGAAAATGAACTCAACCGTTTATTAGGAAATCTCAGTTTTCTCAGCAAAAAAGGTGCTTTTGTTCTTTGGACTCGTGGACACTCTCAGGGTATTGCCCATTCAGAAACAGTTCGCAAATACTTCAGTCAATTGGATTTTGAGGAAATTAACTTTAAACTCACAGCGACAGGAGATATGGGAGTAGGCATTCATCGCTACTTGGGTGAAAGTCTACTTACACCTAAAGAAGAACAACTATTTGTATTTTCTGGGATTCCAAATAAGGCGAGGTAAAAATGTCTACTTTAAGCACTACCATATCTAATTGGGAAGAAATATTAGAAACTGCTCGACAAAATACCCCTGCACGTCGAGTCAAAAGACCAGGACAAGCTCCTTCTACTGCCCCCATTCCTAGTAATTTACATAAACTTCCACCAGATAGCAAACCATCGGTATTGTTATATCGTGATAGTAACTCTTGGTGTCCTTTTTGTGAAAGAGTTTGGTTTGCTTTGGAAGAAAAAGAAATTCCCTTTGACACTGAGTTTATTGATCTGAGTAATAAACCTAAATGGTACACAGACCTAGTACCAACAACCCTTGTCCCCGCAGCAAACATTGAAGGAAAATTGGTTTATGAATCTAAAGATATTCTTTTAGAATTGGAAGAACACTTTGGTGAAACGTTGTTACCTGAAAATCCAGAAGAAAATGCTCTTGCTAGACAATGGATTGAAGATGCTGAAACCAATGGTTTTCGAGATATTGCCTACAAATTTTTGAGACAACCCCCAGAAGATGCCAAAGAACTAGCGAATTTACAGGCAGAATTTGAAGCTAAATTAGATGAAATCGAGAAAACTTTAGGTAGATATCCAAAACCCTATTTTTTATCAACATTTAGCTTGGTAGATATTATGTATAGTCCCCATTTAGATAGATTGGCAGCTAACTTACCA
The DNA here is from genome assembly GCF_014697585.1 of Dolichospermum sp. FACHB-1091. Taxonomy (GTDB): domain Bacteria; phylum Cyanobacteriota; class Cyanobacteriia; order Cyanobacteriales; family Nostocaceae; genus Dolichospermum. Next base: position 30,864 of record NZ_JACJSB010000016.1, read on the forward strand.
TTATATAGAGGATATCATATCAAGGGAAATCCTCGTTTTCCTCTCATCAATGTTTGGTTTGCAGCACTTAAAAAGCGTCCTGCTTATAACAGAGTTAAATCAGACAATATTACTAATAATTTACTTTTACGGCGTAGATTTGGCGTAGAACCTATAGGTAATCCCTTACCCCTAGACTTAGCTGATGCTGAATTTATTGAATATCGGGCAGAAGCTGCCGAAAGATTGAGCGATAATCGAGAAGTTGCTATTAGCGATATTCTCAAAAATTCTGGAGTTCAATCTTTAGGTCATAGCTCAATAATCAAAGAAGTTGTTGATTTTCACCTACGATTATTAGCCGATTATCTACTTAATGGTAATAACGAACTATTACCAGGTGGTAAAACTGGAGGGAAAGAAAGTATAGATCCCATTATTGCGGCTGCTGGGGCGATTACACTAGCTTATCTGAGAAATAGGATTTGTGCGCCACGAGATATGAGTGCTGGTGCTGCAACTGCATTGCGAGCCGCAGCAGATAAGGTTTTAGCGTCTATTTATTGATTTGATAACAAGAGGAATCAAAATGACTGATTTAAAAAAGGTGAATGATGATTTGAGTATTGCTGGACAAATTTCATCTGAGGAATTAAAACAATTGGCAATAGCAGGTTTTCAATCAGTTTTAAATTTACGTTCTCCTGATGAAAATGGTTTTTTCCATGATGAAAAGCAAGAAGCACAAATTGTAGGATTGGAATATGCAAATATTCCTTTAAATTCTCAAGTGCCAAATCAAGAATTAACAGCAGAAGCAATTCAATCTGTTGAAAATTTGCCTAAACCAATTTTAATTCACTGTGCTGGTGGTGCAAGAGCGGGAGGAATAGCCTTAATTACTGAAGCAATTAAAGCAAATTTAACTTATGAAGAAATTGCCCAAAAAGCTAAGGAATTAGGCATTAATTTAGAACAGCCACATCTCAAGGGATTTCTATTAGAAAAATTTGCAGCTAGGCAAATTTAAATTTTTCAAATTATTTGGTTTGTAAATTTATCATGAGGTGCAATTTCTATGAGTTTAGAACTAAATCTAGCAGGTAAAACAGCAATTGTTACAGGTGGTAGTGCCGGAATTGGGTTAGCTACCGCCAAAGCTTTGTATAGCGAAGGTGTGAATGTTGTTATTGCTGCTCGCAACCAAGAAAGACTTGAGCAAGCAGTAATTGATATTCAATCTTTAGATAATACAAATGCTAAAGTTATTGGTGTTAGTGCCGACTTAACCGCAGCAGAAGATATTGAGAAAGTTGTTTCTAAAACCTTAGAACAATTTGGAAAAATTGATATCTTGATTAATAATGCTGGTTCAGCCCGTGCTGGGTCTTTTTTAGAACTGAGTGATGAAGCATTTTTAGATGCTTGGAGTTTAAAACTTTTGGGTTACATTCGCTTTGTGAGAGCAGTTGTACCTCATCTGAAAAAACAGGGTGATGGACGCATTGTTAATATTATTGGTGGTGCTGGACGTACACCCCGTCCTAATTTCTTACCAGGAGGAACTACAAATGCTGCATTGTTGAATTTTACACGAGGCATTTCTAAAGAATTAGCCCTAGATAATATTAGAATTAATGCCATTTCTCCTGGTTTAACAGACACAGAAAGAGCGAAAACTTTAGCAGTGCAAAATGCCGAAAGTTTGGGTATTACTGTAGATGAATATAAAGCCCAATCAGTAAAATCAATTCCTTTAGGAAAAATCGTCAAACCTGAAGAGATTGCTGCCTTAGCTTTATTTTTAGTTTCTGATTTAGCTGCTTCTATTACTGGTGCAGAAATTCAAGTTGATGGTGGAACTACACCGGGGGTTTAAGCTATAGCAGATGAAACAATTATCAGGCAAACATTCATTAAAAAAAAGGGGAATTTCCATGACTCAGCAACAATTATTTTCTCAAGATGGGGATGTTGATCAAACCTTATTAGCTGATGTATTAGTAATTGGTGGTGGACCTGCTGGCACTTGGTCAGCGTGGAGTGCGGCCAATGCTGGTGCAAAAGTGGTTTTAGTAGATAAAGGCTATTGTGGTACTAGTGGTTGTGCTGCCGCATCAGGTAACGGTGTGTGGTATGTTCCACCCGAACCGGATAGTCGAGAAGCAGCCATGGCTTCTAGGGAAGCTTTAGGAGGATTTTTATCTAGCCGTGATTGGATGCAACGGGTATTAGATCAAACCTATACGAACGTCAACCAACTAGCTGAATGGGGTTATCCTTTCCCTACAGATGAAGAAGGTAGACCCTATCGGCGCAGTCTTCAAGGTCCAGAATATATGCGCTTGATGCGGCAACAAGTAAAACGGGCAGGGGTGAAAATTTTAGATCACAGTCCCGCTTTACAGTTGTTAGTAGATGCAGAAGGGGCTGTAGCTGGGGCGACAGGAGTTAACCGTCAGACTGGTAAAAAGTGGATTGTGCGATCGCATTCAGTGATCATTGCTACTGGAGGCTGTGCTTTCTTGAGTAAAGCCTTGGGTTGCAATGTGCTAACAGGGGATGGATATCTCATGGCAGCTGAAGCGGGTGCTGATATGTCAGGAATGGAATTTTCTAATGCTTATGGTATCGCACCTGCTTTTTCTTCTGTCACCAAAACCTTATTCTATAATTGGGCAACTTTCACCTACGCAGATGGGACACCTATCCCCGGTGCTGGTTCGCAAAAAGGGCGTTCTGTTATTGCCGAAACTTTGTTAACTCAACCTGTTTACGCCATTATAGACAAAGCATCAGAAGAAATGCGGGTGACAATGCGGTTATCTCAACCCAATTTCTTTTTACCTTTTGATCGTGCAGGTATTGATCCCTTTACTCAACGTTTCCCCGTGACTTTGCGTTTAGAAGGAACTGTACGTGGTACAGGTGGTATTAGAATCATAGATTATACTTGCTCTACTTCCGTCCGTGGACTTTATGCCGCAGGTGATGCAGCTACAAGGGAATTAATCTGTGGTGGTTTTACAGGTGGTGGTAGTCATAACGCAGCTTGGGCGCTATCTTCAGGGTATTGGGCAGGACAGTCTGCGGCTACATACTCCCATCGTTTAGGTGTGCAAGCCAACCAAAGACCAGTTCAATCTGTAGGTGGTGTAGGATTTATTTCTGGTAGTGAGAAGCATATTCACAGTGAAGACATCATTAAAGCTACTCAAGCAGAAGTTTTCCCATACAATCGCAATTATTTCCGTAATGAACAAACTTTAACGGAGTCATTGCAAAGATTACATTCTCTCTGGGATGAAATTCGCAATGGTCAAGTTGCAGATAATAGCAACATTATCCGCACCAGGGAAGCTGCGGGAATGGTAGCGACAGCCAGATGGATGTATAGCAGTGCCTTAGAACGCAAAGAAACACGGGGTATGCACAAACATTTAGATTATCCAGAACAAGATACTAAACAACAACATCATTTAATTAGTGGTGGTTTAGATCAAGTGTGGGTAAAAGCTACACCTATACAGGAAAGAAAAGTAAAAGAACTTGTAACTGTTTAATTGTAGGTTGGGTTGACGCAAGGAAACCCAACATTATCAAAACTTTTGTTGGGTTGCGCTATCGCTTAACCCAACCTACATTAATATTAATTTTGGATCAATTTTGGTTTTTTATTATGATTGAATTAGTTAGTGAATCCCGGTGCATTCAATGTAATCTCTGTGTGAAGGTTTGCCCAACAAATGTTTTTGATCAAGTACCAGATGCACCTCCAACAATTGCTAGACAAAGTGACTGTCAAACTTGTTTTATGTGTGAATTATATTGTCCCGTTGATGCGCTGTATGTTGCACCAGATGTAGAACCATTAACAGGAATAAACGAACAATCATTAACAGAATCTCAACTTTTGGGTAGTTATCGTAAAAATATTGGTTGGGGAAAATCTCTCACAACTACAGCTAAACAAGATTCAACATATCAATTGTTGAATAAGATGAAATAGAACATCAAAAATAATCGGAGTTATCAATTATGAAACTCATTTTACCAGTAGAAATTGCCCATGAAATTGAGGCACATTTACCTGAAAATACTATTGTAGTGCGTGTAGATAGTGAGGGTAATATAAATGGTGATGCCACAGATGCAGAAGTTTATTTTAGTTGGTTTTACCTCAAGCCTACCACTTTACATCGAGTATTAGATGCTGCGCCTTCATTACGTTGGCATCATGCCCCAAATGCCGGTGTAAATCATATTTTGACACCAAAATATTTGGAAAGGGATTTAATTTTAACTAATGGTGCAGGGGTTCATGGTATTCCTATTGCTGAATTTGTGATTACTTATTTATTGGCTTATTCTAAGCGATTACCAAGTTTATATAAACTACAAAATGAGCATAATTGGCAAAGAGGTTTACCAATTCAAGAATTATTCGGCAAAACTTTATTAATTATCGGTGCTGGTGGAATTGGTCAAGAAATTGCGGTTCGTGCTAAAGCATTTGGAATGCGTATTTTTGGTAGTTCTCGTCATCCAGAACCATTACCAAACTTTGATAAAGTAGTCCGTGCAAATGAGTGGAAACAACTACTTTCAGAATCAGAATTTGTGGTAATTGCTGCACCTTTAACGCCGGAAACAAAGGGTTTAATTGATTTAGAAACTTTACGTTTATTTCGCCCTGATTCCTATTTAATTAATATTGCACGGGGGGCAATTGTTGATGAATCAGCACTTACTAAAGCTTTACAGGAAGGCTGGATTGCTGGGGCGGCTTTAGATACAGTATTTACAGAACCACTACCAGCAGAGAGTCCTTTGTGGACATTGCCAAATGTATTTATTACACCTCATTGTTCTGGAAATTCGCCTAGAGTTAAAGAGAGAACCATTGCCCTATTTTTAGAAAACTTCACGCGCTATCGTCAAGGACAACAATTACGCAATGTGGTTGATAAAACTGCTGGTTATTAGGAATTTTTATTCGTCAAAATAGGAAAACCAGATTTTTTTTGATATAATCTACAGTAAGCCTATCGAGTTGCTAGTCTCAGTTTTTATATATTCATTACTCTAAGCAAAAGCTAATTAAAATTTTCCAAAATAGCAGTGTTTCAAAAAAAGAATGACTAAGATTACAAAATTACAGGCTGTATCTTATTTAGCTCCTAATTGTTTTGGATTATATCAGGAGATTACAGCTTATTTAGGTCGTGTTTTACAAGTAGAAATTGCACTACATCAAAGTAAATACGACCCCTTAAAAGACACTCTATTATTTAAAGACCAAATAGACTTGGCTTTTATTTGTGGATTACCACTAATTCGTTATAGTCAAATAGCACCAAATCAATTACAGACATTAGTTGCGCCTGTGATGCAATCATCTCGATATGGTGATTGTCCTGTATACTATGCAGATGTGATTGTTAAGACTGATAGCAATATTCAGAAGTTTGCTGATTTATCAGGGAAAACTTTTTGCTATAACGACTCTGGTTCTAATAGTGGTTATCATTTACTTTGGCGGTGGTTGAGTCAAGAAAAATATCCACCCAATTTCTGGGGAAAATCTCTAGAATCAGGTTCTCATCAACGTTCTATTCGTTGGGTAGTTGAAGGACTGGCTGATTGTGCAGCCATTGATAGTGTTGTATTAGAACAAGAATTACGGGATTTTCCTGAATTATCACACCATTTACGTGTGGTGCAAATAATTGGACCTTCTCCGATGCCACCATTGGTAACAGCGCGGCGTTTAGGTATCTCTTTGATTCAGCAAATGCAATTGGCTCTACTCCAACCAGATGCTCAGTTGCAAGAAATTATGAAACAATTTAGTGTTAAGCGTTTTGATGCAGTGAAGTTAGAAAATTATCTGGTACTTAATCAGTGCTAATAATATAGGGACGGGCAAGACTTGTACTGAGCTTGCCGTAGTATGCCCATCCCACAAAATTCTAAGCACTGATAGGATAAATTCGATGCTGCTTTTGTTCGCACAAGAGAGCATCTTGATAAATTTCTGCAAATAATACTCGCTGTGCATGACTTCCCCCAATCTCATGCAACCGCGATAATACAAATTTGAGTTCGTTAACAGTTGTCTGGAAATCACCTTGAGCATGAGCTACCATGCTTGAGGTTGAATTTGTGCTGGACTTCAATAGCGATCGCTCAAATTGGTTTGAGGAAAATATGAACCTCTACCTTTTATCTTTCTTATCTAATAATCAAGAGCTAGATTCTTCATCAGATGAACCATTTGCCGCTTCATTCCAAGACCACCGTTCAAGGTACTCATCAAGCAATTGACTAATTAATGGCTGGGCATTTTGATAGCCTTCCTCTGTTCTCGAAGAGGGACGGCGGTGATGGGCTATACAGTTACGCATTTTTTCAATTGCACCTATTTTGTTTTTAAGTGCGGCCAAGAAATCAGCATCATAACTATCTTGAACTGGTTTACGAGTAATTTCTGCCTGAAGTTCATCATATCTGATAAAGTTGCGAATATTGTCTAGTAAATCATTAATTTTAGGGTCAGGACGTTGGTTTAAGTTAACGTATTCGCTAAAGAGTAAATGAAAAAATTGATTTTCAAGAGCGTCTTGCATCTCTTTATCGGTTGGCTTGTCTTTTGCGGCTGGCTGTTCCTTCTCGTCTCTTAAAAGTTTATAAGGTTCTACACCTTGGTAGGCGTTTAAATAGATCAGTGTCAGGACTCGTCTTAATTTCATTTCAATCGCAAATATTTCTGCTGACCATTGAGCTAGTTTGAACTGCAATAGAGGATCTTCAAATTTGACTATATGAGAGATTGGGCTGGTTTCTTCAGTTAAGGCTTTGGCAAATTCTTCAACTACTCTTTCGGCTTCTTCGGTTTCTTCAGGTAAGTCTAGGGTAAATCCTAGAATAATCGTTTGTGTTGTGTTGCCGTCTTCATTAGTTGATTGATTTCCGATTCTTTGAGTTTGTAAAATGATCATCTGAGCGACTGTATCAGACTCAAATTCGTCATAGTTATCTTGTAGGGAAAGGGTTAATGTATCTATTAGGATTTGTCTAATATTTGTGTCAGAATTTTGCTGATAAACAATTACAAACTCAAAAATCACAATCAGCTACCTCCTAGTAGTTGTTCTTCAAACCATTGTTTGGCGGCTTGCCATCCTGTTTCTGCTTCGGAGCGTAGGCGTTGGGCTTCGGATTTGCGGCGTTTTACTTCTTGTGAAATTTCTTCTTGAGTTTCGATCTTAGGAATAGGAATTAAAAGATTTGTCACATCATCATTAGTTAGTCTTGGGTGAGTATTTCCTGTCATCATGTGAATAGTTTGAGCAAGTATTAAGCGACTTCTCAAAATAACAGCTAGATAGTTAGGAAGAATCAAGTTTTTATCATAAATTCTTAAAACGTGAAACTCAGGAGAACAACAACCATCCATCTCAGCACAATAAACCTTGTTTAAATAAGGTCTTAATCTAGCAAAGAGAACATCATCAGCTTGGAATGTAAAACAATCTCCTGTAGCCATATCATCAACATTGGTAAGTTCGCCTGTGTTGCTTTGCACATGAGCCAATCCTAAATAATTTTCTGAAGGTTTTTTAATTTTTTCGCGTACAAAATCTACAATACGTTCAAGTTTTTCACAGTTGATTGTTTCCGCAGCAGTAATCATCGCTCGTAAAGCTAATATCCTTTCGGGATGAAAGTAGTCTGAATTTAATCGTCCTTGTGATTTAACATCTTGCAAACTGATTGCAAATACTTTTCGATCATCTTTAACGGGTGGTTCTAGTTCGAGAGTATTTAACAGATAATCATCAAGGCTAGAGAGAAGAGCATCGGCTTCCGCTAATTTTTGTTTTCGCTGCGATCGCGCCTCATCCATAGCAGCAACCAACTCGATTTGTTTGCTTATTTGTAATGGAACTGGAATGATTAAATTTTTGAACTCTTCCTTATTAATGTTTGGCTGTCCAGAAGGTCGTTGAATTGCCATTACCCATCGGCTGTAAATATCTATCTTCGTAAAGTAGTAAACAAATTTTGGAATAACTTTCTGTGTATCAAATCTAAATCGAATACAATAGCCAGCAAAGATAGCTGACTCAGTAATATCTTCATGAATATAAGTTTTGCCAACTGTTGCACCACTACGAGCAAACAACAAATCATCTTTTAACAATTCATGATCCCAGTCAATGGGATCAGCCGTTAGAAACTCATGATTTGATTCAATCCCATCCTCCCCAAAATCCGTGATTCTTATATACCGAGGTTGTTGGTTGCTAATTCGAGAAACTGCGCGAGATGTTGCACCATAGTCAGGTTCTTGAATAACTAATTCTCCTAATTTTTTTAACGGATATTTAAAAGATTCTAAATCTTCACGCAAAGCAAAATATTTTGCGTCTAGTCTATCTTTAAGATCGCCCCGATTCATTGCAAAACAAATATTATTTGAACTATCGGGGCTTAGGCGAAAAAAGGTGAAGGATCTCTTTGAAACTCTCGCCACTGAGCTACTAAACCAGTATCAGAAATAATCTCCCGATAACGCTCACTCCATCCCGCTTCCTTGGGATTAGACGTATTCCACTCAAAATAAACCCGATAGTCAAACAGATCGCAACTATGGCGTTCAATCTTTTCCCGTTCAGGCGTTTCACTCTCAACCGTTACATTAAAAGTCTTCCGTCCCGTTGCGTCATAGCCAATATTTTCCGCCAAAGCCATAAAAATCGGCTGATCATCAGGCACAACCTCACCATCACCTAACTTTCTCAAGAAAACAATACTCGCTTTTACCCCCGCATCATAATAAGCAAAAGCAAACTGAGGCAAACTCACCACCGCCAAAATTTGGAAATGGGAAAGCATCCAATCTCTTACCCCTTGCAAAGAAGAATTTGTTAAAATCCCATCAGGTAAAATAATCGCCGCCCGTCCTTCCTTTGGCTTGAGATACGACCAAACTCGCTCAATAAAAAGAATTTCCGTTTTAATGCTAGTCCTTGCTTTAACCGCTTTTGCACCCCGTTTCGCATTGCGTTCACTTTGGGTAGATTCATCTGGCTCTGTATCCGTTGTCGCCTTATTCAAATAGTGCCGTAAATCAAACTGTTCTAAATAACCATCACCTTTCTCTGTTTGTTTCACAACTGATCCAAAAGGCGGATTAGTCAAAATTAAATCAAATTTATTGGGTATAAGTTCAGGTTTCTCCGCAGTTAGCTTAGTCAAAAAATTAAGAGCATCTTCACGAACAATATTAGTATGACCATCATCATGAATAATCATATTCATCTTCGCAACACGAGATAAACCTTCACTGATTTCAATCCCAAATAGATTATGCTCTGCAAAATCATGCCAATGTTTGTAGTGACTGATTCCCTCACGAGCATTAGTTTTGTGGTTAGGATAACGTCGATTTGCCTCACGCCGAATATGATCAAGGGCATAAAGTAAAAAACCTCCCGAACCACAAGCAGGATCGAGAACTAGATGCTTACGCTCTGGATTCAATAGCTCGATTGAAAACGCAATCAATTCACGGGGAGTAAAATATTGACCAAACTCAGCTTTAAAGAATGCACCCATAAATTCTTCAAAAGCAACTCCCTTGGTATCCAGTTCAGTCCGATCAAGAGATAACGCTTCTAAATGTTCCACCACTTGAGCAAATACAGGTGGATCAATATTGATTTCATCAGTAAAAACCCCTGGCTCTTTGTCTTGCTCGATTTTATATAATCGCTGAATTCTATGAGCTAAATCTTCACTTTTTTCTTCACTTCGACGCTGAAACGAATAAGGCTGTCCGTCTTCAATATCAGGGTTTTTTTCATCACGATATTTGACAAATATTAACTTACAAAATTCACTAAACGCATCTATTGGACTGCGACGACCTCCTTCCCAAAGCGTCTGATGACATTTGCGAATAGCAGAACGTAATTCTTCACGGGGGACAGCTTTTAAATCTTGTCCCTCCTTATTTTTATAAAATCTCCATTCAGGAGGCTTACCAAACCGCTTAGGAATATCCGTTAAATGGTTGCGATCGCGCTCCATTGATGGATACTTTTGCTTATCGTCAAAGCGCAGTAAGCGACGGGTTAAACCTGCGATTGATCCACAAAAAGGCGCACCTAAACTAGCACGATTGCCACAAGCCTGTTCAATGGATTGGGCAAACTCAGCATCACTAATATCCGATCGCTTAATCTCAAAGACAAAATAAGGATCTTTGCATTCCTCATCCTTGTAAATTACTATATCCGCCAGATCATTAGGAGTCCGCCGAGGTACTTTGACCTCAAATTTGATCAATTTAGGATTATATTCATACTTATAAATTAATTCAGCCCAAAATTCAGCCCTAATCTTCTCTTCAGGATCAGACCAACGCTCAGAATGATCGGCAGCAAGGTAATAAATACGTTCTTTTTTACCTTCCCCTTTAATTTCTGCGTGTCCATCGGCGATCGCTTTGTCAAGATAGGTGTCAAGTGACATTTTAGTTTCTCGTTGCTTAATTTTGGTCTAGCTACAGTTTAGCTCTCAATCATGCCTATTTTAGCAAAGGTCAGCTTAATTTTTACATTTTTAAAATTCTTAAAAATCCTGTAAATCCTTAAATCCTGGATATCCTGATTCAGACAAAAATCTGCCCTCAATCATATTCTGCCACTAACTCCCGTTTCATTAATGCCATAAATATGATGAATCACATTAGGATACTTTTCCCTAGCCTATTCCTTGAAGAGTACCAATGATCATAATATCTATAAAATTTATCTGATTACTAACAGTTAAAAAAGTCAGTAATGAAGATAAAAATATAGAAACTATTTGAGTAGTTAATAGAACATATCTTAAATTCCATCTATCTAATAATACTCCCACTAATGGTGTAATAACTAAACCCATAGCTTGATTGCTAAAACCAGCTACACCAACTAACATAGGTGAATTTGTTAATTGATAAACCAGCCATACTAAGGCGATTTGTGTCATCCAAGAGCCAAAAAAAGATACGCTTTCTCCAATCAAAAAACCAAATAAATTGGGTGATTTAATTGGCGAAGAAACTTCCAAAACAGCAAGTATTTTGTTGCTTTTTTTCAATGATGTTCTATTTTTTTTTAACATTAATATTACCTATTTTTCGGTATGATCATGATACAGCCTCACAAAGTTAAAATCTGCTGTAATTACCGATCTTGTTGAGTTGGACGAATTAATATCTCATTGACCGAAAAGACGGGACACAAGCCCCGTCCTTCTAGGACGGCTTTTCTTGATTCTTGATATACTCTTTCAATATTTCTAGTGGCGCACCACCAACTGAAATAGCAAAATAACTGGGACTCCATAAAGATTCTTCGTGGGGTTTTTTATATCCGGCTTGTCCATACCTGCGGCTAGACACGCCTTTTAAAGCATTTACTATTTGAGAAACAGATAATTTAGGAGGATATTCAATCAGTGTATGGACGTGATTCCCTTCACCGTTAAATTCAAGCACTTTAAAATTCATTTTTTCGGACACCTCACGAAATGTTTTTTCAATCAAATCAAGGCTTTCACCAGTAAACACAGCCCGACGATATTTCGTAACACAGACCAAATGAATCTTTAAGTCTGTAACGCTGTGTCTTTCTCTTCTAAGGGGACTTGCCATTTTGTGCAGACCAATATATAATTAATTTACAGCCCAATTATAGCATTAACGATGAAAGCCAGATATCAATTCCGTTTCTACCCGACAGACCAACAGCAAAAGCTTTTAGCTCAGTTGTTTGGTTGCGTTCGTGTCGTTTGGAATGATGCTCTGGCTATTTGCAAGCAAGTAGAGAAATTGCCAAGCAACAACGACTTACAAAAATTAGTTATTACTCAAGCGAAAAAAACTATTGAGCGGCAATGGTTGTCCGAGGTTTCTAATATTCCTTTGCAACAATCAGTTGCAGATTTAGGGATAGCATATAAAAACTTTTTCGATTCTCTTAAAGGTAAACGAAAAGGTAAAAAAGTTGGTACTCCTAGATTTAAAAAGAAGACAAATCAACAATCAGCACGATTTAGAATTGGTGGGTTTTCAATCAAAGGGGATGAGGTTTATCTAGCCAAGATTGGTAACGTTAGCCCGATTTGGTCAAGAAATTTACCCTCTGCTCCTAGCTCTGTAACAGTAATCAAGGATTGTGCTAACCGTTATTTTCTCAGTTTTGTAGTAGAAGTTGAACCCGTAAATATTGATGCTAAAAACCAAAGTATCGGTATTGATTTGGGGATAAAAACTTTTGCTGTCATGAGTAATGGAGAAAAAGCCCAAAGCCCTGATTACTCAAAATTAGACAGGAAGATTCGTAAACTCCAGAAAAAACTAGCAAGGCAACCCAAAGACTCACAACGAAGAAATAAAACCCGAATTAAAATTGCGAAACTGCATAATCGAATCACCGATACCCGGAAAGACTTTTTGCATAAACTATCCACCAAAATAATTAGCGAAAACCAAGTTATTGTTTTGGAAGACCTTCATGTATCGGGTATGGTTAAAAATCGTAAACTTGCCAGGTCAATTAGTCTTCAGGGATGGAGAGAGTTTCGGACTTTATGTGAAGCTAAATCGCAAAAATTCAACAGGGATTTTCGTGTTATTAGTAGATGGGAAGCGACTAGCCAAATTTGCTCTGAATGTGGCTACAAATGGGGGAAACTTGATTTAAAAATTCGGTCGGTTAAGTGCCTAAATTGTGGGACTGAACACGACCGAGATGAAAACGCCGCAAAAAATATAAATAAAGTCGGGATAGGGCATTGCCACGACTCTAAACGGGCGCAGAGACAGAGTAAGACTACCTCGGTAGCATCAGTCGGTGAAGCGTCAAGAATCACCTCGCCTTCAGGCAGGTGAGTATGTCAAATTAACGTGCTGTGGCTGGCTAACAGCATAAACTATTGCTGCTGCTATATCTTGACTTTGTAATGGTGTAATTGCTTTCCGTCTGGCTTCAATTTCCTGCTTTGCGACTACATCGGTAATATGCTGATCAATTTCTGTTTCTACTAACCCAGGCTCGATGATAGTAACGCGGATATTATCTTGATATACTTCCTGTCTCAAGGCTTCCGAAAAGGCATTTACCCCCCATTTGGTTACATTATAACCAGCCATACCCGCGCGAGCAATACGGCCAGCTACAGAGGAAATGTTAACGATATGTCCCGATTTTTGCGCTTTAAAGATAGGTAATGCTATGTGAGTTGTGTACATTAAGGCTAAAACATTGATATCAATCATTTTTCGCCAGTTTGAGGGATCTGCATTTTCAATCCTCCCCGGAAAAGATATACCCGCATTGTTGACTAAAATATCTATGTGTCCAAATTCTGTATGAGCTTTTTGTATCACGTTTTTAGCTTGAGCTTCATCGGTAATATCTGAAACAATAGATAAGGCTTGTCCACCATGATCTATAATCTGTTTTGCTACAGCTTCTAAACGCTCTACCCTTCTGGCCGCAATTACTATCTTTGCTCCTTCTGCTGCTAGGGCGATCGCTGTTGCTTCCCCAATTCCCGAAGAAGCTCCGGTAATAATAGCGACTTTACCTTCTAATTTACTTACCATAGTAAACCCATTAATTATGATTAACTGATTCTAGGAGGATGTTTACAACGTCTAAACTACTACCAACTTGGGTAGTTAAAAACCGCGTCTACAGGGACTAAACCCACGCGGGTGGGTTTAGAAGACTCTTAAAACATCTATCAAGTACGGTTTTTTGGTCAAAATACCGTAGATTGAAATTAAGTATCTCACAAATAACTAGAAAAAGCAAGAAAAGTAGACTGCAATGCCGCTGCAATTTGTATAAATATTTCACTTGTCGTTGAACTAGAATCAGCAAGGGTAAGAGGTTGACCAGTATCACCACCATTACAGATCCGAGGATCGAGGGGAATTTTGCCTAAAAGTGGTGCTTGCAGTTCATGCGACAATTTCTCACCTCCTCCAGTCCCGAAAATGGGAGTTTTTTCGCCATTTACGGTGATAAAGTAGCTCATATTCTCGATAATACCCAGAACAGGAACACCCACTTGGCGGAACATATAGATACTACGACGCACATCAGCAACAGCCACTTCTTGAGGTGTTGTTACCAATATTACACCACAAATCGGGCTTTCTTGTATAATTGTGATTTGGGCATCACCAGTACCAGGAGGTAAGTCTATTAATAGATAATCCAGTTCTCCCCAATGAACATCATGTATAAATTGAGTAATAATTTTGTGTAACACTGGTCCACGCCATGCTAAGGGATGATCCGGCGCTGCCAATAATCCCACTGACATAACTTTGATACCTAAAGATTCTAAGGGTAAAAATTTCTGACCATTAGCAGTATCAATAACTGTAACTTCAGATTTTCCCAGTCCCAACATCTGAGGAACATTTGGTCCATAGACATCAGCATCTAATAACCCGACCTTTGCTCCTGTTAATCTCAAGGCTGCTGCTAAATTAACTGCGACCGTGGATTTACCAACTCCTCCTTTACCGCTAGATATAGCTAAAGTTGTTTTCACCTTGGGAATTGTACAAATTTGGATATAAGTTTTTTTGCACCAGGTCAGTGAGGATAAAACGGATTTTATCTCTGCTTCCAAGTATTTTTGAAGAGAACCTATATACAGGCGCAGATAAACATACTGATCAACTATCCGTAGATTTCGTACCATTCCTAAACTAACAATGTCATTTTTTAGGGTGGGTTCAACTACCTGTTTAAGAAGTTGGATAACTTCTTGTTGTAAAAGATTGGGATCATCTATTTGTATCATCTATTTGTACTTCCTTTTTTCTCAGCATCTCACGGCAATAAAGTATAAAAAAATCAAAATGAAATGTTTACTGACCAAATAATTGCTTTTTTCAAAGAAAAGCTTGCATTTCAATTTCCTCTATGTAATATTATAAAGTACGGTATTTCGATTGACATACTGTAGTCTTATCATAAATTGACATCAAGTCTGAATATTCTATTCACCCTAATAACTCAGAGTAATGTTGACTAAATTACCTCTATTGCGACGATTAGAAGCTAAAATCACCTTTTTCAGAAAATATCGTCAGCAGAAGATTCGCACTTTTTCTTTACTATTTACAGTTGGATTAGGTTCAACATTAGCTGTTTTTGTTTTTTCTCCTAACGTTACCAATAATGGCGAGACAATTCAGAAAGCTAATGCAAATACAATCGCTCAAAATAATAGTAGCAAGAGAGTAATTCGTATTGGCTATCAAAAAGCAGCAACTATCCTATACGCACTCAAAGCAAAAGGAGAATTAGAAAAAGCCTTAAAAGCCTCTGGTAGTTCTGTCACCTGGACTGAATTTCCTGCTGGTCCGCCGATGTTAGAAGCTTTAAATGTTGGCAGTATTGACTTTGGTTACACAGGAGAAGCACCTCCTATATTTGCTCAAGCCGCAGGTACACCATTTGTTTATGTTGCTTATGATCCTTATGGACCTAAAGCGGAAGCAATTCTTGTCCATAAAGACTCACCAATTAAAAATGTAGCTGATCTCAAAGGTAAAAAAGTGGCTTTTGCGAAAGGAGCAAATGTTAATTATTTGGTAGTCAAAGCACTGGAAAAAGCCGGATTAAAATACACTGATATTAAGCCAACTTTCCTCGCACCTGCTGATGGCCGTGCTGCTTTTGAAGGGAAAAATGTTGATGCTTGGGCGGTTTGGGATCCTTATTTAGCTGCTGCTCAAAAAGCCACAGGCGCACGTACTCTTACAGATGCCACCGGACTAGCTCCCAATCGAGGTTATTACTTGGCTGCTAAATCCTTTGTAGAAAAGAATCCAGCCGCTTTAAAGACAGTTTTGGCTGGGGTAACTAAAGTCAGTGATTGGGCAAAGAAGAATCCTCCTAAAGTAGCAAAGTTACTTTCTCCTGTATTGGGTATAGATGCGGCTGTATTAGAGGTAGCAGAAAAAAGACGCAAGTATGGCATTTTTCCATTAACAAATGATGTAATTGCCAAACAACAAGAAATTGCTGATACTTTCTATAAAATAAACTTGATTCCTAAACAAATCAAGGTTAAGGAGATAGTTTGGCAAGGCAAGAAGTAATTTGGTAATTGGTAATTGGTAATGTAGAAATTACTAATTATCAATTATTTTTTCAAATCTGTTTTTACTCTTTGGTGCGTTCTTTGCTCCTTTGCGTGAAAAAAAATACATTTTAAATTATTGAAAGAGTTGTATATGACAACAAACATCAAGACACAATGGCTAAAAACCGATATTTTAGTAATTGGTGGTGGTACTGCGGGGACAATGGCAGGGATTAAAGCTAAACAAGCTAATCCCGATGCTGAGGTATTAATTTTAGAAAAAGCGAATATTCGCCGCAGTGGAGCGATCGCTATGGGTATGGATGGAGTAAATACAGCCGTCATTCCTGGCAATTCTACCCCAGAACAATACGTCCGCGAAGTCACCATTGCTAACGATGGTATTCTGCACCAAAAAGCCGTTTATCAAACAGGTAAATTAGGGTTTGAAACAATTCAAGAACTAGAAAGATGGGGTGTTAAATTCCAAAAAGATCCCCAAGGGAATTATGACGTTAAACAAGTGCATCGGGTAGGTAAATATGTCTTACCCATGCCAGAAGGTAAAGACTTAAAAACCATTCTTACCCGCCAAGTTAAACGTCATCAAGTGAAAGTAACTAACCGCGTTATGGCAACTAGAATATTAGTAAAAAATGGTAGAGCCATTGGTGCAATTGGGTTTGATGTACGGAGTGGTGATTTTGTAGTTATTCAAGCCAAAGCCGTCATACTTTCTACAGGTGCTTGTGGACGTTTGGGTTTACCTGCATCTGGCTATCTTTATGGAACTTATGAAAACCCCACAAATGCCGGAGATGGTTATTCAATGGCTTATCATGCAGGAGCAGAATTAAGTAACATTGAATGTTTCCAAATCAACCCATTAATTAAAGATTATAACGGTCCTGCTTGTGCCTATGTTGCAGGTCCCTATGGAGCATATACCGCCAACTCAGAAGGAAACCGCTTTATTAATTGTGATTATTGGAGTGGACAAATGATGCTAGAAATCTGGAAAGAATTAAACTCTGGTAAAGGACCTATTCAAATGAAAATGACTCATTTGGATGAGGATACAATTTCTGAAATAGAGTCTGTTTTATGGGCAAATGAACGACCAAGTAGAGAACGTTTTCATGAAGGTAGAGGTGAAAATTACCGTACTCATGGCGTAGAAATGAATATCTCAGAAATTGGATTATGTAGTGGACATAGTGCTTCTGGTGTGTGGGTAAATGAAAAAGCAGAAACCACAGTACCTGGACTCTATGCAGCTGGAGATATGGCCAGTGTTCCTCATAATTATATGATTGGTGCATTTGTCTTTGGTCGGTTAGCAGGAGAAAACGCCATTGAGTATATTAAATCTTTAGGACATTTAGAACCTGATACTGATTTTTTGGCAGCCGAAAAGTCCAGAATTTACGCGCCATTAAATCAACCAAATGGTATTCCCCATACTCAAGTTGAATATAAATTACGCCGATTGGTAAATGATTACCTGCAACCACCAAAATCTGGTAATAAAATGGAAATTGGGTTAAATAACTTTGTACGTTATCATGAAATATTAGCCCAAATGGGAGCGCGTGATCCTCATGAATTAATGCGATGTATGGAAGTACATTTTATTCGTGATTGTGCAGAAATGGCGGCACGAGCATCTTTATATCGTCGAGAAAGTCGTTGGGGTTTATATCATTATCGCTTAGATTTTCCAAATAAGAATGACGAAGAGTGGTTTTGTCATGTGAATTTGAAAAAGAATGAAGTGGGAGAAATGCTTTTATTTAAGCGTCAGATTGAGCCTTATCTTGTGGAGGTGGATTTACATAAAGAAGTCTATGATGTTGCAGCTAGATAAATAGAAAGAGTATAGGAATGCGTCTCATACACCATACCGTACAGGCAACTTGGAGTTTTAATTGTTATAAAGTTATGTTCCTGAGCAATAGTAAATGCAAAGAAGCACATTTATTTAACTAGGACTTACGCGCAGGTCACTGAAAAACGAACCACAGAGGCACAGAGTTCACAGAGAAATGAGGTTTTGAGAGATATTTTGCGTAAGTCCTGTTAACGAAAGAGTTGGGTTTAGAAAGGATAACAAAATCGCTTTTGTTGCCACATCCCCCATTTAATAGGTCTCGAAAAATTGTTAAAAGAAAAGAGAAGATGCAGCAGTTAACCCTTTAATTATCGCTTTCTAAGACTTAGAATAGAAAACAAATGTCTGTAACTCAATACTCACTGGGGCATCTGGTGGGCTGGTTGGGTCATCAAACCCCGTATAGGCTGCAAATCTAGCTTTTCCATCCTCTGTGGAGTCAAAACACTTGATTATATGTATAACTAATTATTAGATAAACTAATCAATGATTTTTTGAATTTATGGGGTAATTCAGCAAAATAAATTTATGTGATAATGAATACAAAATATTCACAATAATAATCAATATAGTTGTAAAAATATTTTGCAGTTTATTTTCTGACAATCTTTTTTAGCCATATCAAAGTATTTAGCATCAGTATCAAAAATGATAAATAAATTACATTTAATATAATTTTTAGGCAATATTTACTGGCATAAAAAGCATATTATTTACATTTTTTTAAATAAAAATTTCTTATAATACGGTAAATTGATAAATTTACTGTACAATGATTTTTAGTTACGATCGCTTCCTCTGGTATGTTGGCATAGACACATCCCAAAGAAAGTTGACAAGTGCGAAGACAGACTTATAAATAAAATTCTGGAGAACTCACGTGAGTAATAAGCACATTGAAGTCAAACAGGTAGCTGGTTTTATTGGTGCTGAAATCAGTGGTGTAGACCTTTCTGCTCCTTTACATGATGAAGCAGTCAAAGAAATTCGTGAAGCACTATTGAAGTGGAAAGTAATTTTCTTTCGTGGTCAGAACATTGATCATGCAGCCCAAATTGCCTTCACTGCTCGGTTTGGGGAAGTAACCTATGCTCACCCCCACGAAGATGAGCCAATTGAAGGCTTCTCGCAAATTCTGCCCATTGACCGCAGCCGCTATGAACGCCGTAATGGTTTGCGCCGTTCCAGCTATGAAAGCCGTTGGCACACCGATGTAACAGCAGCTATCAATCCACCTGCGGCTTCAATATTGCGTGCAGTAAATGTTCCCAGTTTCGGTGGTGATACCCAATGGACAAATTTGGTCGCAGCCTACGAAGGTTTATCAGCCCCTCTACGTGCATTAGCAGATACATTAAAGGCAGAACATCGTTTTAATGCTCGGTTAAACATACCCAGCAACAGCAAGCTTGCCCAACGCATTGCTGCCAATCCCATAGTTTCAATTCACCCAGTAGTCAGGGTTCATCCAGAAACAGGTGAACGCGCATTGTACGTGAATCCAGGCTTTACTTCCCATATTCTGGATGTATCAAGACAAGAAAGCGACCTGTTACTGGAGTTGTTCTTTAATCAGATCACTAAACCTGCTTACACCACCCGCTTCCGATGGAATAACGGTGATATAGCATTCTGGGATAACCGTGCGACAGCGCATTTAGCTCCCCAGGATTTGGATCATATAGAGGTAGAGCGTGTACTCTATCGCACCACCATCACAGGAGATATTCCCGTTGGGGTAAATGGTTTCCGTTCCCAAGTTGTTGAGGGTGAGGTGTTTAATAGCGAATTACCAACCGTCTTGAAGCAAGGATTAGAAAAATTGCCAGCAGAACCAGTGCTTTCCTAAGCTAAATTGAATTGGATTAATCTCTCACCAACCCCTCTTTGACGCAGAGAGGGGCTTAAATATCAATCAAAAATTAATGATATTGAAATGGTTTAAAGATGCTAAAAGAAATAACACGCCGTGAATTTATGACTACAGCTGCTCTGACAACTGGGTTTGCCGTAGCAGTGCAACCTGTTTTGGCCAAAGTGATTTCTACAGATACTCAAGGATTAATTGCGGGAGTGGTGAAAATTCCCGTCAAAGATGGGGAAATTCCAGCTTACAGAGCGCAGCCTGATCAGGGTGAAAATTTTCCGATTGTGTTGGTAATTCAGGAAATATTTGGGGTACATGAACATATACAGGATGTTGTTCGTCGCTTTGCTAAATTAGGCTATTTAGCGATCGCCCCTGAACTATTTATCCGTCAAGGTGATGTGTCAAAATTAAGCAACATTGACGAAATTCGCGCCATTGCATCCAAAGTTCCCGACTCTCAAGTATTATCAGATTTAGATGCTACCGTTGATTGGGGGGTAAAATCAGCAAAAGGTAACGCTGATAAATTAGCAATTACAGGTTTTTGCTGGGGAGGTCGAATCACTTGGTTATATTCTGCACATAATTCTCAAGTAAAAGCAGGAGTAGCTTGGTACGGAAGATTAGTAGGCAATGCTACCGAACTACAGCCCAAACACCCTGTTGATATTGCTGCTGAACTCAAAGTCCCCGTGTTGGGACTCTATGGAGGTAAAGATACAGGTATTCCACTAGATACAATAGAACAAATACGGGAAAAACTCAAATTTAGCAGCAGTAAATCGGAGATAATTGTTTATCCTGATGCACCTCACGCCTTTTTTGCCGATTATCGTCCTTCCTACCGCGAAAAAGAAGCCAAAGATGGTTGGCAACGTCTCCAGAAATGGTTTAAACAGTATGGAGTATGAGTAAAAATCTTTGTAGAGCCGAGAATCCCCACCCATGGAACGTCTCTACATCTAAACTACATCTGAAATTTATACTGCTTATCAACTTACCTAAATACTACCTGTGTCAGAAAATTATCGTTTTGAAACCCTACAAGTCCATGCTGGACAAGAACCCGCACCTGGTACTAATGCCCGCGCTGTACCAATTTATCAAACCACTTCCTACGTTTTTGATGATGCTGAACATGGAGCGCGGTTATTTGCTCTCCAGGAATTTGGTAACATTTATACCCGGATCATGAATCCGACAACGGATGTTTTTGAAAAAAGAATTGCGGCTTTAGAAGGGGGTGTAGCAGCTTTAGCTACTGCAAGCGGTCAAGCAGCGCAATTTTTAGCAATAAGTACGATCGCTCAAGCAGGAGATAATATTGTTTCTACCAGTTTCCTCTATGGGGGAACTTATAACCAGTTCAAAGTTTCACTACCACGATTAGGGATAAATGTCAAATTTGTGGAAGGAGATAATCCAGAAAATTTCCGTCAAGCAATTGATGAAAAAACCAAAGCCCTGTACGTTGAAACCATTGGTAATCCGCAATTCAACATTCCAGATTTTGCCGCTTTAGCTCACATTGCCCATGAAAATGGTATTCCTTTAATTGTAGATAATACCTTTGGTGCTGGTGGTTATTTAGCTAGACCAATAGAACATGGTGCTGATATTGTTGTTGAATCTGCCACTAAATGGATAGGTGGTCATGGTACATCTATTGGCGGCGTAATAGTTGATTCTGGTAAATTTGATTGGGGTAATGGCAAATTTCCCCTCTTTACCGAACCTTCCCCCGGTTATCATGGATTGAATTTTCAAGAAGTATTTGGGAAAGGTAGTCAATTTGGTAATATTGCTTTTATTATTCGCGCCAGAGTCGAAGGATTACGGGATTTAGGAGCAGCATTAAGTCCATTTAATGCTTTTCTATTACTGCAAGGATTAGAAACCCTTTCCCTGCGTGTAGAACGTCATATCAACAATGCTTTAGAATTAGCTCGGTGGTTAGAACAACAAGAGCAGGTAGCATGGGTTAATTATCCAGGACTTCCTAATCATCCATATCATGAACGCGCCAAAAAATATCTCCGACATGGCTTTGGAGGAGTTCTTAATTTTGGCATTAAAGGTGGATTAGAAGCAGGTAAAGCCTTTATTAGCAATGTGAAATTAGCCAGTCATTTAGCAAATGTTGGTGATGCAAAAACCCTTGTTATTCATCCTGCTTCTACAACTCATCAACAGCTAAGTGATAGTGAACAAATTTCGGCTGGTGTAACACCTGATTTAGTGCGGGTATCTGTGGGAATTGAACATATTGATGATATTAAGGAGGATTTTGAACAGGCATTTAAGAAGGTGACAGGTGACAGAGAATAATTACCAATTACCAATTCAATACTGTTCGGTTAAGGATTTTTGTTATTTCGTTGTTTTGGGCTTAACCGAAAAGTATTGATTACCAATTACCAATCACCTTTTTTATGAAATACCTAGACTTCATTTCGCCAAAAACCGAATTTTACCAATTGTCAGCACCATTTTCATTAGAATCTGGTGAAGTATTAATTGGTGTTCAGGTTGCTTATCGTACCTGGGGAAAATTAAACGCAACCGGCGATAATGGAGTCTTGATTTGTCATGCTTTAACTGGTTCTGCTGATGCTGATGATTGGTGGGGAGATTTGTTTGGTGTTGGGAAATCCTTTGATCCTGATCAGGATTTTATCGTGTGTAGCAACATTTTAGGAAGTTGTTACGGTACAACTGGACCTACTTCTATTAACCCAAATACAAGAAAAGTCTATGGTGCATCTTTTCCCAGAATTACAATTCGGGATATGGTTAACCTCCAAGCTGCACTATTAGAATACCTGGAAGTTAAATCTCTACAGTTAGTAATTGGCGGTTCATTGGGTGGAATGCAAGTTTTAGAATGGGCTTTATTATATCCAGAAAAGGTGAGAGCAATTTCACCAATGGCTACACCTGGAAGACATTCAGCATGGTCTATTGGCTTGAGTGAAGCCCAAAGACAGGCAATTTATACAGATCCAAATTGGCAAAATGGGAACTATACAAGTGATGCACCTCCGAATCAAGGACTAGCAGTAGCGAGGATGATGGCAATGATTACCTATCGTTATTGGGAGAGTTTTACAAATCGTTTTGGTAGACAGCAGAATGAATCTAATCAGTTTGCCATATCCAGTTATTTACAATATCAAGGTCAAAAACTAATAGAACGTTTTGATGCTAATACTTATATTACATTAACTCATGCAATGGATAGTCATGATGTTAGTTGGAATAGGAAAGATTATCAATCAGTTTTGCGAAGTATCAAACAACCGACTTTAGTTGTAGCGATTGATTCTGATGTTCTTTATCCTCCAGTAGAACAACAAGAATTAACAGATTTAATTCCTAATTCTCAATTGAGGATTCTTAAATCAACTCACGGACATGATGCGTTTTTAATTGATATGGAAGCATTGAATAAAATGGTGGTTTCTTTTAGAGAAGAATTGGAATCTTTTGTTTAATTTTTAATAAACTCAGGGAGTTACAAAATTATGGCTTTAATTAATCAAAGAGTAGATGTCCCAGTAATTGTGGATGAATCTAAATGTTTAGAAAAATGTGTTGCTTGTATTGAAGTTTGTCCTCTGGATGTATTAGCAAAAAATCCAGAGACGGGAAAAGCCTATATGAAATATGATGAATGTTGGTTCTGTCTACCCTGTGAAAAAGAATGTCCAACAAATGCAATTACAGTACAAATTCCTTTCTTATTGCGGTAGAGGTACAGAAATGTTTACAGATACAGATTCAGAATTAAATCAATGGTTGGAAATGTTGCGATCAGTTAACGAGGGCGATCGCCTAGTTGCGGTAAAATCTCTACAGCATCTCGGAGAAGACGCAGCAGTGGACGCTTTAATTATCGCACTGGAAGACGAAAGCATCGCAGTCCAAAAAATTGCCGCATCCGCACTTTGGGAACTTGCTAATCCTCTTGCTGTACCCGCTTTATTAAAAACTCTCGCTTCCCCAGATATAGAAGTTCGCACTGAAGCATTATCAGCATTAGGTGAACTTGTCAACACAGAACATTTATTGCTTTTATTGGATGTACTAAATCAAGAAAATATCAATCTCCAAGTTAACATCTTAATCTTATTAAGGAAGATACATGATGTTCAATCTTTACCTGCGGTGTTATCTTTTTTTGATTCCAAATATCCAGAACTACGAGAAGCTGCTATTACAACTTTGCGCTATTTAAACCAAGTACAAATCTGTCCACCAGCTTTATCTTTAATTAATGATTCTGATAATAATGTCCGTCGTGCAACAGCTTTAACTTTAGGACATTTAGCAGATCAAGAAATTGTAGAATTATTAACTAAATCACTGATTTTTGATCCAGATTGGCAAGTACGACGTAATGCAGCTAAATCCTTAGCAATTCAAGCTAATTCAGACGCAATTCCGGCGTTAAAAATTGCCCTAAAAGATGAACATTGGCAAGTGCGAAAATTCACACTTCAAGTATTACAAAAAACGCCAGATCAAAATTTATTACCTGATTTAATCAAAGCACTAACAGACGAATATTCTGATGTCAGAAAAGAAGCAGCCATAGCACTTGGTAACTTAGAAAATGCTGATGCTTTAAATGCACTCCAACAAGCACTAGATGATCCTGATCGAGATGTTTCTATTTACGCGGAAAGAGCAATTAAAAAGATTCATTTGACTATTTAAAGATGTACAAATTTGCCCCTGCTTGGGAACAAGAAACAATAGTTTTTGGTGCTTCTCAACCTGGATATACTGATAATCAGGTATATGATTGGATTGAGTTTATGAAATTACAAAATATCAGACAAGTTTGCTGTTTACTTAGTGAAAAACAACTAGCTAATTATGCCCATCTTTTAGATACATATTGGCAAGAATTTGGTAATGACAAAATTTGTTGGACACCAATTGAAGATTTTCATTTATGTGATTTAGAAACACTCATAGACAAAATTCTACCTTTTTTGATCACAGCAAATCAACAAAATGAAAAAGTAGTTGTGCATTGTGCTGGTGGAATTGGCCGGACTGGACATATATTAGCGGCTTGGTTAGTTACTGTGCGGGGATTTTCTAATCAAGATGCAATTTCTGCTGTTATAAGAACAGGAAGAAATCCTTATGAAGCTGTAATGTTACGTGAAAATCCATTACAAGTTGCAGGAGAATTAAATGTGCTACTGAATAATTGTCGTCTAGCATTCTTAACTAATTGAAGAATATTGCTGAATTTGTCTGAAAAATCAGCAATTTATCAACACTTTACCATTGATTAAATAGGTGAATATCAAAATCATTATAAAATTGCAAACGAGCAGTTCCCACAACTAAATTATTTGTCTTTTCACCAGAAGAAATAACATGAACTTGAAATAGATAAATACCTTCACTGACGGGATTATAAAAAGGTTTTAAGGCAATAGTAATTGTTTGATTTGCAGAAATTGGTTTATCAAAAGTAGCAATGATAGTTTGTG
This sequence comes from Dolichospermum sp. FACHB-1091, assembly GCF_014697585.1. Taxonomy (GTDB): domain Bacteria; phylum Cyanobacteriota; class Cyanobacteriia; order Cyanobacteriales; family Nostocaceae; genus Dolichospermum. The sequence continues at coordinate 56,291 of NZ_JACJSB010000016.1, forward strand.
GTTGAGTTGAACTCTTGGCTAAGGTAATACCTAGCTTTTCTTTTTGTCCACTTGATTCTACAAAAGCAAAACTGTTTTTCTGATTAAATTCAATATTTTGTACACCTTCTATTTGTGTTAAAACAACCTGTTGCAGTTGCCAATTAGCCAGAGATTCTGGTAATTTGATTGTAAAATAATAAGTTGCATCCCAAGAACCTGTTTGATTGTAACTGGTTTTCGCAGTTAACAACGGTTTTGATGGTATCCCGTAGGTAGTAGGTACAGATAGCAAAAAGATTCCTGTACTAATAGCTAGAGTTTTACAAAGAGTTTTAAAGCTGTTCATATTTTTAGGATTTGATATTTTAAATGGGTTTTTCTATTGCATTATACCCTTTCAATTTAGCAAGTGAAAGTCACTAATAATTACACATATTAGTTAATTTTAATTGTCCTAATTCCTATCTGATTAGGTGGATTAAATGAGAGGTTATATTGCAATACTGATCAGTTAACTAAATATAGCTTGAGTTTCTTTCGTCAAGCCAACCTACAGAGCGATAAAATAATTATATCAAGAGAGATGTAAATAAGTTGGAGACAGTGCAAATGGAAAATCCGTTTCCTGGGATGAATCCGTATTTAGAACAACCTGAATTGTGGCATCAGGTACATAACCGTTTGATTGTCGCTATAGCTGATGATTTAACTCCTCAAATTGCCCCTAAATACAGAGTTTCTATTGAGGAGCGAGTTTACACAAGTGTAGATGATATTTTTCTAGTGGGAATTGCTGATGTAGCTGTTGCCAAAAGAAATAATAATGCAGAAACTGGGACAACTTTAAGTACTACAAAACTGGTAGAACCTAGTAAAGTTAAAGTTCCCATGTATGAGGAGGTAATTGAGCGATTTTTAGAAGTAAAAGCCACACAAAGCCGGGAAGTAGTGACTGTAATTGAAATACTTTCTCCGAAAAATAAACGGTCTAAGGAAGGTAGAACAGTTTACGAAACCAAGCGACAGAAAATTTTAGCATCTGCAACTAATTTAGTGGAAATTGATTTATTGAGATTAGGTGAATCCTTGCCAATTTTAGGAGCAAATAAAAGCGATTATCACATTTTAGTTAGCCGTAGTCATCAGCGACCAGATGCAGACCTTTACAGTTTTGATTTACAAGATCCTATTCCTGTTTTTCCTGTTCCTTTGCGTTCGGGAGAAGATGAACCTGTGATTGATTTACAGAGGTTACTTAATGAAATCTATGAACGCGCTAGATTTGATTTAGCAATTGATTATTCACAAATTCTAAAACCTGCTTTATCCTCTGAACAGGAAACTTGGGTAAGGGAGATTTTAGATAATATTTAGACAGTGGAATTATAGGTAGGATTTTAGCTTACAACCTTTCCTAAAAAACTGTCGAAAGAATTACTATTTATTAACCCATTTTCTGCCAATACTCGACGCACAGCTACCAAATGCACAGGTTGAACATACACCTGTTGTGCGTAAGCTGGCAAAATGACCAAAGTTCCTGACAATGGATATTGATAGATTTAATGAATTAGATTAAGTGTTGGGTTAACCAAGCTTCTAAATCAGCAACACTAGAAAAGTCTAATAATGCCTCTCCTAAATTTTCTAACTGTTCAATTGATAATCCTGTAATTCGCTCGATTAATAACGCATCAATTTCACCAATCCGACGATGTAGTAAACGCAGTATTAAGTTTTTTTCTCCTTCTTGCTTTCCTTCTTGTCTTCCTTCTTCTTTAGCTTGTTCTCTATTTCTTTGATAAAGTGGTTCTAGTCGCATAATTAACTCCCTATCATCTGTTTCTAGTTTTTGATTTACTCTCAAATTTTCGCGCAAGTTGTAAACTAATTCCAGGGTGGTTTTTTGGTAAGGGTGATCTAATGGTAACGCTTGCAACTCGATAATTGCTTGTGATTGTACGCTTCCCCTACCTAAAAGCCTCAACCATAAAGTCTCCGGTGTTTGTGGTAGTTGGTGTATTACCACAATTGCTGTTCGCAAGGGATCTGCTAAAAAGTGTACTCCCGATAACCAACCTTCTTTTTGGATAGTTCTAAAGCTAGATAAACGAGTTTCAGAGATAGTGGGGGTTAAAATCCACAATTTAGGAATTTCTGACTCCTGAAGTTTGATTTTATTGGCTTTGGCTTCTCGTCGCAATGAAGCCTTGACTTCTAATAACTTGAGAATACAGTCGCAGATTTCATCGCTAGAAGCTGGATTGCGGTATGGTTCTATTATTGCAGGATTTTCGGCAAGTCTTCCTAGTAACCCCAGTATTTGTAATTTAGAACTTTGTTGTTTAGCAGGTGTGAATAAAACATCAATTTCTTTAATTTCTCCTGAGACTTTTTCTGATGCTTTGACTTCTCCATAATCTTTTAATAATTCTTCTAGATAGTCTTTGGCGAATTTATCATGTATAAACCTAGTCATTAAATTTTAATTTTGAGTAAAATCTGGGAAATAACTTAGACTTCTATTATATAGCATTTAGCAATTGATTATGCACAAGTTCTGAAACCTGCTTTATCTTTTGAACAGGAAACTTGGGTAAGGGAGATTTTGGATAAAATTTAGACAGTGTAATTATAGGTGAAATTTTAGCTTGCAACCTTTGCTAAAAAACTGTCCAAAGAATTGGTACTGATTAACCCATTTTCTACCAATATTCGACGTACAGCTACCAAATGCACAGGTTGAATATAAGCCTTTTGTTCGTAAGCTGGTAAAATGACCAAAGTTCCTGACAATGGATATTGATAGATTTGTTGAGAACCTGTTGTTGGTACTTTAGTAAAACCTATTTTGAAAAGCAACTGTTCTAGGTCAGTAAACTGAATATCTCTAACCATGATGACGAATCACTCCCTTTAACTGTTTTAAAATATCATTCCGGTATTCAGCGAATTTCTGAATTGCCTCTTGATCTAGTATATTTGTTTTGGGCAAATGAACGGTAACACTTTCACCAACTTTAGATAGATCAAAACTTGGCAAAGTTTAGCAAGTGGAGCTTATTAATGATTACAATAGTCTTTGGTTAAGAGTTTTTGTAGGTTGGGTTAAGCGACAGCGCAACCCAACAAACGTCCGTAAATGTTGGGTTTCCTAACGTCAACCCAACCTACCTGATTTAATGTTTTTAGATTATAACTACCTGACAAATAATGTATTGGTGATGCTTGTATATTTTATCAGAAGTTAGGCATAACGCAATCATAAAATAATCATTAATTATACAGGATTGGATGTATTTGGGTTTACGGTAGTATTTAGTTCTTTAACTTTTATCTTATATATCCCATGAAACCTCAAGATGTAGTTGAAATTTACAATACCGCAAAGAAAGTGATCGCACCATTTTCCTGGGTCAAGTCAGCCACTGAAACCTTCCAGTTTTACATGAATGCTGGAAAGTGGGTTTGGAAAACGATTTCTGATTCTTCTAATTCTGATAGGTCGGGGCAGTGGCGCGTTACGGTTCGTCCAAAGTACGGAAGGGATTTTGGTGCGGTTAACGATCAGCACTTTTACTTTGAATCTAAATCGGATGCACAAGATTTCGTAGACATGAAGGAACTAACTGATACCGAGTCAATGTTTCTAATTTCGTAGACATGAAGGAACTAACTGATACCGAGTCAATTGTTTACATTTATAAGCCGAGAGGATAAGTTATGGATTAGACATTTCCGAAAAATAATGTAGAGACGTTCCATGGAACATCTCTACAATGGTTTCAAACTATGGACATAAAATGTAGTGCGATGCTTGCGGCAGCAGTTAGCGATCGCACCATAGGTATCGCACTTTAACCAGAAATAGCGATAGACAAAATTGGCGATCGCCTGATACTTTCGCAATAGTTCTATTTTTTTGTAAATCAAACGAGATTCCTATACAAAATTAGCAGTTGTAGCGGCTAAAACCTATCCACAATAGACGTGTCCATTACATAAGCGTTTTCTAAAACCCCTGTAAAGACGTTCTATAGAACGTCTCTACATTAATTTTCACCAAATATCTAATAAATAATAGTATAGCGATCGCCTACACCAGTGCGGAAAGCGATCGCTCCATTTAAATGAGTAGACACTGAAAGTACAATAAAATTATCCTTCATTTAAACCCCATCATGGTTATCCCGGAACTCGAACAACAACTCCTTCAGCTTTCGCATAACGATAAACTGTATATTATTCAACTCCTTGCCCAAAGCCTAACTACAGGTAATACCAACTCAGAACAACCTACTAAAATCTCAGAATTTTTCCGTCAATCCCCCTTGGCTGAACTCGCTGAAGAACTCGACTTGAACCGCGATCGCAGTCTACCCCGCGATACCTTCAACCCATGACCTACCTTCTTGATACTTGTCTAATTTCTGAACTTGTTGCCAAACAACCAAATCAAAAAGTTTTAGATTGGGTAGATGCCCAAGTTCCAGAAACACTTTACCTCAGTGTAATTACTATTGGCGAAATCGCTAGAGGCATCTGTAAACTTACTCCATCTAAAAGAAAAGAATCTCTCACAACTTGGCTAAATGAAACCCTACCCAATCGCTTTGAAAACAGAATCTTAACTATAGATGTCTCCACAATGGTGTTATGGGGAAATTTAATCTGTCAACTAGAACAGAATGGCCGACCTTTACCCGCTATGGATTCTTTAATTGCCGCTATCGCACTTCAACACTCTCTATCACTTGTTACTCGTAACGAAAAAGATTTTGCTGGTACTGGAGTTGTCATCATTAATCCTTGGTCTTGACTTTTAGAAAAAATATGCCAAACTAATATTTAGATACTCTAATTATTTGAAAAAGGAAGTGTCTTCCAATCGTGACGAAACTTACGGGAAGAATAGAATCTGCGGAAATATCTGCACAAGTCCCAAAGTCGCTAATATTGCAAACCTTGGAACTGACGCGCCGCTTTGAAAAATTTACAGCCGTTGATAACTTAAATATCTCCGTAACAGCAGGAGAGGTTTTTGGTTTACTAGGTCCCAACGGTGCGGGAAAAAGTACAGTAATTAAGATGTTAACTACCTTGCTACCAGTCAGTAGCGGAAAAGCATACTTAGCCGGTTATGATGTGACTCGTCAACCTGATGCAGTCAGAAGAGTAATAGGTTATGTACCCCAGGCTTTATCAGCAGATGGGACTTTAACAGGTTATGAAAATCTTTTAATATTTTCCAAATTGTATGATATTCCGCCTCGACGCAGAAAACAGCAAATTGCTGAGGTGCTGGAATTTATGGGTTTAGAGGATGCAGCACATCGCTTAGTGAGAACCTTCTCTGGAGGAATGATTCGTAAGTTAGAAATTGCCCAAGCCATTTTACATCAACCCCAAATCTTATTTCTAGATGAGCCAACAGTGGGATTAGATCCAGTTGCAAGAACCCAAGTATGGCAACTTGTACAGCAACTCCGTAGAGAGTACGGTACAACGATCTTTTTAACTACCCACTTTTTAGAAGAAGCGGATAATCTTTGTAACCGAGTGGTGATTATGAACCAAGGTAAAGAAATTATCACCGGTTCACCTTCAGAATTAAAAGCTGTCATAGAAAAACCAGACGCAACTTTAGATGATGTCTTCATCCACTACGCAGGAAATCAATTAGTATCAGGAGTGAGTTACAGTGAAACTGCAAGAACTAGACGTACCTCCCAACGATTGGGTTGAACCGAAATATAATCGCCCCAAAGGGATTTTTTCTGGCATCAAAGAACTATTTACCAAAACCCTGGTAATTACTGAGTTAGAAGTACGAAAACTGCGCCATGATCCTAGTGATTTAGTGATTAGGGCTGTACAACCGGCTTTATGGCTAATTATTTTTGGACAAGTTTTTACTCGCACTCGTGCTATCCCTACAGGTAATATACCTTACTTGGATTTTATGACTCCCGGTATTTTGGCTCAAAGTGCCTTATTTGTGGCCATTTTCTCTGGGGGAATGACGTTAATTTGGGAACGCGATTTAGGCATTGTTCATAAATTTCTGGCCGCACCCATCCCCCGCGCTGCCATTGTTTTAGGTAAAGGTGTAGCTTCTGGTGTGCGTTGCTTTTCTCAAGTGGTGTTTATTTATATCTTGGCTTTGTTGTTAGGTGTACACTTAAATCACAATCCTTTGGCTTTTTTACAAGTAGTTTTGATTGTGTTTTTAGGTGCTGGTTGTTTTTGTACTTTTTCCTTAATTATCGGTTGTTTGGTGAAATCACGGGAAAGGTTTACAGGAATTGGGCAATTAATCACCATGCCGTTATTTTTTGCCAGTAATGCGATCTATCCTATTTCCTTGATGCCAAGTTGGTTAAAATTAATTTCTCACTTGAATCCTTTGACTTATGAAGTGGATGCTTTACGCGGTGCAATGCTGGCCAATGGCTCAAGTATTTATGGATTTGGGTTAGATTGTACAATTCTCTTGCTAACATTAATAGGTTTAACCTACATCTGTGGCCGACTTTATCCACGGGTAGCAATGTAATCTGGAGAAAAACAGTCTTATGAGTTTGGATAAACCCTCTAAAGAATGTGCAGCTAGGGTGATGGAAACAGTTCCCTTATTGATGCGGTTTATCCGAGCCGAAATGCGGACTCACAGTTCTGACTCTTTATCTATACCACAATTGCGATCGCTCGCGTTTCTCAATCGCAATCCTGGTGCATCCTTGTCTGAGGTAGCAGAACATTTAGGTGTCACCTGTGCTACAGCATCCACAACTATAGAAAAATTAGTGCAACGAAATCTGGTGCAACGTACAGATAACCCTCAAGAACGACGGCGAGTAGTCCTGAATTTGACGAGAGAGGGAAAACTGCTTTTAGAGCAGTCCCAGGAAAAAACTCGCGGGGAAATTGCGGAAATTCTGGAGGGTTTGACACCAGAACAAGTATCAAAAATTGAAGAAGGGTTAAGTCTACTAAAAAATGTCTTTGAGCAAACAGAAACAAATCCTCCCTAATATTCAGGCTGCACACGATCCTTTTGCAGCCATGAGATATCGAGATTATCGGTTATTTACTATTGGGCGTGTTCTCTTATTTACAGGAGGACAAATGCAAACCGTGGCCATTGGTTGGGAATTATACGAGCGTACCCATTCTCCTTTGGCGCTGGGTGGAGTGGGATTAGCCCAAGTAACACCCATGATATTACTCACATTAATAGCAGGTCATGTTGCTGATAAGTATAATCGCCAACGCACTACTTTACTAGCAATTTTCCTCCTGGCAGTATGTTCCCTGGTCTTAGGGGTTATTTCTTATACTCAAGGGGCAATTTTCCTAGTTTATGGCTGTTTAGTATTAATGGGTGTAGCTAGGGCATTTCTCAAACCAGCCAGTGATGCTTTAATGTTTCAGTTGATACCGACTAATCTTTTTTCTAATGCGGCGACTTGGATCAGTAGTAGCTTTCAATTAGCATCGGTGATAGGTCCATCCTTGGGAGGATTGGGTATTGCTTTGTTCAAAAGTGCTACAGGAGTATATGTAGTAGCAGCGATCGCCTCACTATTATGTTTAGCCTCTGTAGCCGCCATTAAACCCCAACCAACGAATTTTAGCAAAGAACCAGTATCTTTAAAATCCCTAGCTGCGGGGGCTGAATTTGTCTGGAATAATCAATTAATTCTCGCAGCCATTACCCTTGATTTATTTGCCGTTTTATTTGGTGGTGCTGTAGCATTATTACCCGTTTTTGCAAAAGATATTTTACACGCTGGTCCGGTGGAATTGGGCTATTTACAAGCTGCCCCATCTATAGGCGCATTGATTATGGCAGCATTATTAGTATATTTACCACCTATCCGCAAAGCTGGAGCGGCTTTACTGTGGTCAGTTGTGGGATTTGGGGTTGTAACAATTGTTTTTGGTTTATCTCGTTGGGTGTGGTTGTCGTTGTTGATGTTGGCATTCAGTGGGGCGTTAGATAGTATTAGTGTGGTGATTCGTCATACTTTGGTGCAAATTAAAACCCCTGATCATTTACGGGGAAGAGTTGCGGCTATCAATAGTGTGTTTATTAGTGCATCTAATGAGTTAGGAGGTTTTGAGTCTGGTTTGACTGCGGCTTTATTTGGTCCAGTGTTGTCTGTTGTTGGTGGGGGTATTGGGACGATTCTGGTAGTGGTTGCGACGGCGATGATTTGGCCGGAGATTAGGAAGTTGGGGGCTTTGCATGAGGATTTATAGGGGAAAGTATCTCACGCAAAGGCGCAAAGGCGCAAAGGCGCAAAGGAAGAAATGCGTTAATATTGTAAGATATATGTAGGAAATATAATTAGGGATCAGTATGTCGGCTAAAGATGTCTTTCATGAAGTTGTCAAAAAAGCTCTACAGAAGGACGGTTGGCAGATTACTCACGATCCCCTATCAATTAGTGTAGGCGGGGTAAATTTGTCTATTGATTTAGCCGCAGAAAAGCTGATTGCGGCGGAAAAACAAGGAGAAAAAATTGCTGTTGAAATCAAAAGTTTTTTGGAGAGATCATCTGCAATTTCGGAATTTCATACAGCGTTAGGACAGTTTATTAATTATCGAGGTGCATTAAGAAGACGACAGCCAGATCGGGTTTTGTATTTAGCAGTACCTTTAACAACCTATAAGACATTTTTTAATCTTGATTTTCCTAGAGATATGATTGAAGAGAATCAAGTCAAAATGATTATTTATGATGTAGAGCATGAGGTGATTACAGAATGGATAAACTAACTAAATATCGCCAGCTTGTACAGCAGATTTTACAAGAATATAGCGAACAAAAACCTGCTAACGGGAATATAGAAGTTGAGACAATTTTTGATACACAACGTGACCACTATCAAATAGTTCATGTAGGTTGGGAAGGTCAAGAATGGATACATAGTTGTATTATTCATATTGATATTAAATGTGAAAAAATTTGGCTGCAATGGAATGGTACTGAAGATGATATTGCAGAAAATTTAGTTGCTGTGGGAGTTCCCAAGGAGGATATTGTTTTGGGATTTCAGTCTCCTTTTATGAGGAAGTTTACAGAATATGCTGTGGGTTAGGGTTTGATGGTAGTCCAGATAATCTGATTATTTATTCTTGCAATAATGCTTGAAACCGTGGGTCATTGCGAATGTTGTCAAAATCAGAATCAGTTCTTGCTAATTCTCGACATTCTTCAGAATTTAGATTAATGGCTTGTTGTAAGTTATAGATTGCTTGATCAAGATTTTTTAATGAGATGTAACAGCAAGCTTTATTGTACCAAGCTTCATAGTAATCAGGTTTGATATTGATAGAAGTATCATAAGCAATTATTGCTTCTTTCTTTTTACCTAATGCAGATAGGGTAAGACCTCTATTATACCAAGCTTCATGATCATCAGGTTTGATATTGATAGAAGTATCATAAGCAATTATTGCTTCTTTATAGTTACCTAAATCATAAAAAGCATTACCTTTATTGTACCAAGCTTCGTAGTCGTCAGGTTTAATATTGATGGCAGCATCATAAGCATTAATTGCTTCTTTTTTATGACCAAATTGAGAAAGCTCATATCCAAAGTTAAATATAGAAGATAACATTTCTGTAGGATATTGCCTTTCTAGTTCTACAAGCAAATTCGATAACTGTAATATATATTTACCTGATTCTATCCGTCTTCCTTTTGCTTCAATTTGTCCATCACGTGGTTCTAAAATACGTTCACTATAAATCAAGAACTTCATCGCTATCCGAATTTGCCACCCGTACCATAAATGCTGCAAAATATTACCACCAGCTAAAAGTTTTGCCGTGGCCTCTACAGTAAATCGGTAAAGCTGGATATCAAATTGCTCCAATAAATCCACAGCATCATAAATATAAGTTGCAACAGGATATTGTTTGACTATCTTTTGATAGCGTTCCTTCCAAGTCCCTTTTAGTGTGGGGCGAAAGGTATCTATTGTCAGAAACTGATCATAATTTTTTGTACTGCGGATATTCTCAACAATGTTTCTAAAAGTGCGATCATTTCTTTGAGCAATGCGAGAATAATCATCAGGATTAGCTTGGATATTCGCTTGGGGTATCGTTTCTCTCAAAACTCCAATGATTGCTTCTTCATTAGGTTCAGGTAAATCATAAATTTCAAAGCGTTTCCAAAATGAATATTTATCAAATTCTAGTTTTTCCCATTCGCTGGGTTCATCAGAAAATTCTCTTTCTTTTTCATTTCTGGCTGTAGCAATAATCCGAATATCTTCTTTACGACAGAATTGTTCGTAAGCTTGTAGTGTATTAAACAACCGTTCTTGTAGTGGCTTATTTAAGGGTTGTAGTGGATTATCGGCCTTTGGTGATTGTTCAATGCGTCCACCAGACATTTTATTATTCAGATCATCAAGAAAAAAAAGCAACTTGCGATCTGTGCCAATCTTATCTTCTGGTAATATGGGTGGTGCTTCCAGCCATTCACCACGCTTGAGTTTAAGAATTGTCCAGCCTTCGTTATTAAGTCTATCGGCTAAATTTGCTGCTTCTCTTGTTTTACCCCATCCTGTTGGTGCGAGAATCAATAACCAACGATGTTGATCTAATTTCTGTTTAAGTTCATCTTGAGTATTACGCCCTGGAACACGATCCTGATAGGGGATTTTGTAATCAGCTAATGGATCATTTTCATTACCACCCAAAAGTATTTGTAAGGCGTTGCTTTGTGGTTTAATAACCTCGAATGGGAAAGTATCAGGTAGAAGCTTACGCTTGCGATTTTGCTGGACTACCCACCAGATAAAGCGTACAATGGCAAGTAAGCTACCTGTGCCAAAGGAGACAATAAAAATATCTTTGTTGTTAATAATAAAATGCTGGATTTGATCCCATAAGTCTTGGCCTTGCTGAAGCCAAATGTAGAAAGCCTGATTATTCATAGGGGTGTTGGTAGCTACATACATATAGATTGTAGCATCTGTTTTCTACACCCCACATGAGAATTTTGAGAAAATCCCTAACTACCCAACCGCTACCGGAACTTTATAATAAACCGGCTCATTCCCTGCTTTCCATTTGATATTACAACCAATACTCGGCTTTTGCTCCCAAGTAATTTGCTCATCTGCTAAAACATAATTAATCGCTTTCCGTAAATCTTGTCCAGTTACAGGTAAACCATTTTTTGGACGACTATTATCTAACTGTCCTCGATAAGCCAACTTTCTATTAGCATTAAATACAAAAAAGTCTGGAGTACAAGCTGCAAAAAAATCTTTAGCTACTTTTTGACTTTCATCATAAAGCAAAGGATAGGATAAATCTATTTCTTGGGCGAAATCTTTGAGTAATTCTGGTGCATCATCAGGATGAGTATTAATATCATTAGAACTAATGGCGACAATCCCGACATTTTTATTTTTGTAATCTTGTCCCAACTTTGCTAATTCCAATTTGATATGTTGCACAAAAGGACAATGACGACTCAGAAAGATAACTACCAATACTTTTTTATCCGCAAAGTTTGCCAATGAAATCGTTTGACCTGAAACCACATCTGGGAGATAAAAATCAGGTGCTAAAGTCCCCAAAGGTAACATGGTCGAAGGTGTTAAAGCCATAAAATCCAATTCCTTAAATTATCAAATTTATGATCAAAATGGTGTGTTACCGCAAAGTGTAACGCACCCTACAGTTAACTAATGATTAAGCTGCTACAAGATTGGGAATATATGCCGCAGAATCTCCTTGAATGGCTTGACTATACCCACCGTCAATACCTAAAGGAAGATCACCAGCAATGGTTACACGCTGCACCCGACGGGGTTGATCTCCATAATCGGCAATGGCATAATGTTGAGTAGCGCGGTTATCCCAAAATGCCACATCACCAACTTTCCACCGCCAACGTACTGTATTCTCAGGTCGTGTAATATAAGATTGCAACAAGCGCAGAATATCGGCTGATTCAGTGGGAGATAAACCGGGAATTTGGCGCACAAAACCACCAATAAACAAACCCTTTTCCCCAGATTCAGGGTGAATTCTCACCACTGGATGCAAGGTTTCATACACTGTTGAAGTAAACACATCTCGGTAAGATTTTACCTCTTCAGGTATATCGAAGGCTGTGGCATAATCATAAGCATTACTATGTACAGCCCAAAGTTTATCCGCTAAATTCCGCAAATGCTTCGGTAAATCTTGGTATGCAGTCACCGAATTTGCCCAAATAGTATCCCCTCCCGTCGGCGGAATTACCAATGCCCGCAAGACCGAGCCAAGGGGCGGACGATCTACAAATGTTACATCTGTGTGCCAGCTATTCGCACGGGCAACGGTGCGGCTATAATCTAAGTCCAATACTTCTGGATGTCCAGGAAGTGATGGAACTGTGGGATGTGCAGTAGTTATTTTACCAAAACGCTGTGCAAAAGCTACTTGTCCATTAGCATCTAATTCCTGTCCACGAAAGAAGATGACTTTATATTCAACTAGGGCTTTTCTAATTTCGCCGATGATTTCATCACTGAGGTTTTCAGCTAGATTAACACCTTTAATTTTTGCCCCAATACGTCCAGCAATTGGTTTAACTTCTATGTTTTGATAACTCATAAATTTGTGTTCTCAATTTAGGAATAGTTGAATGCAGTGTTTGACTAAGCAGCCACAGGAACAGGAGCAGCAAATTTAGCATATCGCTCAATATAGAACTCTTTAGACTGAGCGATTGCTTTGACTGATTCACGTTCTTTAAGCGCGTGTTTCCACTGTTTCACACGAGTGAATTCAGCAGGGATACCAAAGCCACGATAATGTTTAAGAGCAGCCCATCTTTCAAACCAGGGGAAAAAGGTAAAATCGGCCAAACTGATAGATTCACCAAACCAGTATGGACCATCTCCCGAAAGTTTTCCTAACCCTTCATTTTCAATCAATTCTAGATGTTTGTAAAGTTCTTGTTTCGCTTCTTCTTGTTTTTGGAAATCTGGACTGCGTAACAGCGTAGAAAAAGCAGGAACTAATCTAGTATTAGCAAAATCTATCCAAATCCGAGCCTGAGCTTTGGCAATGGGGTTGCTAGGTAAAAGGGGAGGATTAGGAAATACTTCATCCAGATATTCGTTAATAACTGCTGATTCCCAAACTCGATTTTCCCCATGTGTAATCGCAGGTACTTTTCCGTATGGAGAAACTTCTGTAAATCCTGCTGGTTTATTCTGCAAATCAATTTCAATCAAATCGAAATCAATGCCCTTTTCTTGAAGTACCAAGCGGGTACGATGAGCATAAGGACAAACTACCGCACTATAAATCTTAATGTCAGCCATGTTTAAATTCCTTTGTCAATTAGGACTTGTGCTTCGGCATTGGGAAATAGATATTTAATCCAAAATCCCAAATCTTAAATAGTTAGTGTTATAAACCTGAATAGGCTTGTGGCAAAAGATATCAAATACTAACTAAACTTTGAATATTTTGTGAACTCTAATCTTTCAACAAAAATGAGGTTTTTCCCCACTTTTGGGTAAACACAAATTCCTGTAAAGGTTTACGGACACGGGGAGCTAGTTCACGTTCTTTGAGTCCATCAGGAAGACTCTGTGGATCTCCTGGATAGCCAATCGTGAGTGCTGTAGCGGGTTCATAGTCCTCTGGAATCTGGTATTCTGTTTTGGCTTTGTCTCCATTAAATCCCCCAATTTGATGGGCAAATAAACCAAAAGAAGTGGCTTGAAGAATCAGGTTTTCTAAGGCCAGTCCGACATCATGAAATGCGTATCTGTTGATTTTGCCATCATCAGTGCGAACTTTAGCAACAGCCAGTATCAGCACAGGAGCGGTTTTTGCCCATCCTTGATTGAACTCAACCAAGATACTCAGTAACCGATTGTATTCCGTGGGGTCATCTTTGGTAGCAACAATAAAACTCCACGGTTGATGATTGTAAGAAGAAGGAGCCCAGCGAGCCGCTTCTAGTAATGAGAGTAGCTTCTCTTGTTCTACAGATTGCTCGCTATAAGCTCTAGGACTCCAGCGACTGCGAATCAATTCATGAATAGGGTAGTCGTTAAGCGCAAGTTTTTCTGTCATTTGAATGAATTTTCTGATTGGTATTGGGTTTTTAACATCTGTCAGTAGTTCAAAAACCCTTTTTTGGACAAAAAATCTAAATACTACTGTAATCTGATAAAGTAATAGTATTTTTTTGATGATACTGCATAAATCCAAAAGTAGTCAACTATTTTTTGTTCTCAAAATCTAAGAAAATGTCCAATACAGCATTAATTGTCGGGGCAGGAAGTGGATTAAGCGCGTCCTTAGCTCGTTTATTAACAAAAGTCCGTCAACCTCGCAATGCTTGGACATGGGAAATCGAATTACGTCGTTGAGGAATTTTGACTAGAACAACACTCGGCAGGAGTAGTAGTATATTAGTTCTATGTATTTTGTTCAAATTGAGCGATCGCCCACTCTGCACACCCTAGAGTCATCAAATACTTAGAATATCTAACAATTAGCTGCTAATAAATTTAGTTCACCATATTTTTCTTAAAAGGTACTTGCTTTTTCATGAGAGTTATGAGATTATACTATTAATCTATGATAAATCAGTCGAGATACAGTAGTTTTATCGGCAACCCACCACTAACGCTAATGCCTACAACGATGGCCAAGGAGTTGAAAAAGCCTTCCCAACAAACATGAGGTAGTCACATTGATATATATGACAACTGCCAGACCAGAAAATTTTTATCATCCTATATTCATTTGATAAAAAATATTACTTAGAGTCTGATATGAGCAAACAACAAAAACAACTAAGACTAGGTGCATTTTTACCCGGAGCAGGCCAGCACGTAGCAGCTTGGCGACATCCTCAAGCACGGAGTAATGGCGCTCTCAACTTCCAGCATTATCAGCAGATAGCCCAGACAGCCGAGCGCGGTAAATTCGACGCATTTTTTCTTGCCGACGGTTTAGCCTTACAACATCGTCCTGGTGCAGAAGGCCGCACAGCCTTTGGTGGAGACTTTGAACCTGTAACCCTATTTTCAGCTTTGTCTGCGGTAACAGAAAAGATTGGTTTTATCGCCACAGCCTCTACCACTTATGAAGACCCGTATATTCTGGCACGCAAATTTGCTTCCTTAGATCATATTTCTGGAGGACGAGCAGGATGGAATGTAGTCACAACAGGAAGTAGTGAAGCAGCCGGTAATTTCGGATTGGAAAACCATCCTATTCATGCAGAACGCTATATTCGCGCCCACGAATTTATTGATGTAGTCAAAGGTTTGTGGGATAGCTGGGAAGATGATGCTTTTATCCGTGATCAAGAGACAGCTTTTTACTACGACCCCAATAAAATACATCAACTGAACCATAAAGGTAGATTCTTTTCTGTGCGCGGACCATTGAATATTGCCCGTCCGCCCCAAGGTTATCCTGTAATTGTGCAAGCAGGTTCTTCTGAAGATGGTAAAGAACTAGCTGGTAGAACTGCTGAAGTTATATTTACTGCCCAACAAACTCTAGAAGATGCCCAAGCCTTCTATGCAGATGTTAAAGGTAGATTAGCAAAATATGGACGTACCCCGGATCAACTCAAAGTTATGCCCGGTGTCTTTCCAGTCGTGGGACTAACAGAAGCAGACGCAAAAGCTAAATATCAAGAACTGCAAGATCTAATACATCCCCAGGTTGGTTTGGCCTTATTACAGGGACTCATAGGCACGGATCTTTCCGCTTATCCTCTCGATGGACCATTGCCAGATTTACCAGAAACCAATGATAACAAAAGTCGCCAAGCATTATTAATTGATATTGCTCGTAGACACAATTTTACCATTAGAGAACTTTATCAATGGATTGCGGGAGCGCGTGGCCACTGGACAATTATCGGCTCACCGGTACAAATAGCAGATCAACTAGAAAGCTGGTTTCTTAACCATGCTGCTGACGGCTTTAACATCATGCCGCCTTATCTTCCTGGTGGACTGGATGATTTTGTTGACTTAGTAATTCCTGAATTACAGCGGCGGGGATTGTTCCGTACTGAGTATGAAGGAAAGACTCTGCGGGAAAATTTGGGCTTATCTCGTCCAGTTAACCAATATCAAAAGGTATTAGCAGCAGTTTAAATAATTGCCATTAGACAAAAATTTCAGGACTTACGCAAAATATCTCTCAAAACCTCATTTCTCTGTGAACTCTGTGCCTCTGTGGTTCGTTTTTCAGTGACTTGCGCGTAAGTCCTAAATTTATGACTTTCGGTTTTTCAGAAGAAGACTGAATTGATTGAACCATAAATGTAGGTATCCCTTACCAGACCCAAGGAATAAAGGAAGAGAAGATATATGAGCAAAACACGCAAGTTTCGTTTGGGTGCATTTATTCAAGCTACTGGACATCATATTTCTGCATGGCGACACCCCAATACACAAATAGATGCGGGTTTGAATTTTGAGCATTACAAAGAAATTACCCAAACTGCGGAACGTGGATTATTTGATGCGGTTTTTCTAGCAGATAGTCCAGGAATTTGGGGTGGTTCGCCAGAAACTCAAAGTCGTAACGGTAAAATTGCTCATTTCGAGCCTGTGACTCTGTTTTCTGCGTTATCATCTGTCACCAAAAACATTGGTTTCATTTCCACGGCTTCCACTACCTACGAAGACCCTTACACATTAGCACGGAAGTTTGCTTCCCTAGACCATTTAAGTAACGGTCGGGCGGGTTGGAACGTAGTCACCACAGGGAATGAAAATGCGGCGGCTAATTTTGGACTAGAACACCATCCAGAACACAGCCAACGTTATGAACGGGCCCAAGAGTTTGTGGAAGTGGTACAAGGATTATGGGATAGTTGGGAAGATGATGCCTTTATTCGTGATCGAGAATCAGGTGTTTATTTTGATGCCAACAAACTGCACACACTGAACCACAAAGGCAAACATTTTTCGGTGAGGGGTCCTTTAAATGTTGCTCGTCCACCCCAAGGTTATCCGGTCATTGTACAAGCTGGCGCTTCTGAACCAGGTAGAGATTTAGCTGCCCGTACTGCTGAGGTAATTTTTACGGCTAATCAGACTTTAGCTGATGCTCAAGCGTTCTATACAGATGTCAAAGGGCGGTTGGCAAAATATGGACGTTCTCCCGATGATCTCAAAATTATGCCAGGAGCTTTCCCCATCATAGGACGCACTGAAGAAGAAGCTCAGGAAAAATATGAGTTTCTACAATCTTTAATTCATCCCGACGTTGCTTGGGGCATCCTCAAAAATTATTATAAAGGTGTGGATTTATCACAATACTCTTTTGATGATCTAGCGCCAGAACTACCCAGCAATACTAACAATAATAAGAGTCGCTTGAAACTGGTCACTGACCTAGCTACTCGTGGTGGTCTTACCCTGGGTCAATTGTATCTATCCTTGGCGACTGCACGGGGTCATCGTACCATTTTGGGGACTCCTGAAACTATTGCTGATCAATTAGAAGAATGGTTTATCAATGGTGCGGCGGATGGTTTCAATATTATGCCACCTATTTTACCTACAGGGTTGGATGAGTTTGTAAATTTAGTCGTTCCTGTTTTGCAAAAACGTGGACTATTCCGTACTGAATATGAGGGTAGTACGTTGCGTGAAAACCTTGGTTTACGTCGTCCAGTAAATCGTTTTGCTGTTAAACAACAGGAAAAAACATTGGTGTCGGCATAAATAAAAAACTTTGGTGCATCAGTCGAAAATTTGTTGCTAATAAGTAAGTAGGCTTAATTAATTGTTAGATAGTGGAACAGGCTTCTAGGCTGCTGACGGGCAAGATGCCCATCCCACATTTTATATTTAATTGTAACCAGCTACTTAGCCAATTTATCGCATCTGACGCACCCTATAAGAGATCGTCAGCACAGACGTTAAAAGCCTACCGGAGTTTCAAACTATCGGAAAGTTAAGCTTGTCCAAAAGACAAGAATCTTTAATCTCACGTATCAAACTCAAGTCAAAATCAACAGCACAATCTCCCACAAATCCCTGATTTCTTGAAAATTCATAACTTTTAGATTCTGCAATTGTTTGAGGAATCAGGGATCTAAGTTGTCTTGTAACTTTTCTAAGGAAAATATGACTAAATATAGCAAGTTGAAAAGCTCTCCCTCAGCCGCAGTTAGAGCCAATCTCGATTATCCTGTCATTGATACTGATGTTCACACTAATGACTTTACTCCTGCACTGGAGGATTATATTGCTCACTACGGCGGTGTGAAATTGGTAGATGAATTACGCAAAGCCGAATTTTATCGTCTCAATTCTAAGATTGATGGTAAAGACTGGTATCAACAAACCCCTGAAGAACGTCAATATAACCGCACATTGAGATCGCCTTGGTGGGCTAGAGTTACCCGTAATACCTTAGATTTAGCTACCTATACCCTCCCCGCATTACTGTATGAA
Source organism: Dolichospermum sp. FACHB-1091 (assembly GCF_014697585.1). Classification (GTDB taxonomy): domain Bacteria; phylum Cyanobacteriota; class Cyanobacteriia; order Cyanobacteriales; family Nostocaceae; genus Dolichospermum. Next base: position 74,754 of record NZ_JACJSB010000016.1, read on the forward strand.
CGTCAAGGGGAGCAAGGATCAGATTATTCGGTATTATTTCCCAATAATGCCTTAGCTGCGGCTGGTGCAAGTAAGGAGAATCGCCAATTATTGCAACGGGCAATTAATCACTATCATGCCGATATTTACCGCAAATATAGCGATCGCCTGACTGTGGTAGCTGGTATCCCTATGACTACTCCCCAAGAAGCAATTGAGGAGTTAGAGTTTGCAGTAAAAACACTGGGTTTAAAAGTTGCAAATATTCCTGGTGGTGTGAGACGGCCAATTAAGGCGATCGCTGATAAATACCCAGCCGATCAATTCCCAGGGATTGGCAAATATGCCTCTTATATTGACTTTTTCGGATTAGATAGTGAATACGACTATGACCCCTTCTGGGCTAAAGCAGTTGAGTTAGGCGTACCACTCACCACCCATTATGGTAGTCAAGGATGGACTGGACGTTCCTCCATTAGTAACTACATGAACAACCATATCGGTCACTTTGCTGATGGTTCACAGGCATTTGCCAAAGCCTTGTTCTTTGGTGGTGTAACTAAACGATTCCCGCAATTGCGTGTGGGTATGCTAGAAGGTGGTGCAGATTGGGGCGCTCACGTCTACATTCATTTAGTGGATCGTTTTTCCAAACGGAGTTTAGAAGGATTGCAAAACTATAACCCAGATTTAGCTAACCCCGATGAGTTGTTTGAGTTGTTTGAAAAGTATGGTGGTGACATTACTCAAGGATATTCCCTCAGCAAAGAAGAATTAACCAAGAGCGTATTGGGAGCTTCCTTTAACCGTCACAGCCGTTCACCAATTGGTAGTGAACTGGAAGATTTTGGTGCAGCAGGGATTAAGACAATTGAGGATATCCGCGATCGCTGGGTGAACAGTTTCTTCTTTGGTTCTGAATCTGACGATCGCACCATTGCAGCCGCATTCAACGACAAAGCCAACCCCTTGGGAGTCAAGCTTAACGCCATTTACTCCTCTGATGTTGGTCACTGGGATGTACCCGATCTTACCGCACCTTTAGCTGAAAGCTGGGATTTGGTCAGAGAAGGCGTGATTTCTGAAGCTGACTTCAAGGCTTATGTATTTGGCAATCCCTATAAATTCTACACCGAAGCCAACCCCGATTTCTTCAAGGGTACAGCAGTAGAATCCAAACTACCTAAGATTGAATCTCAAGCTGAGAACAAAACTTTGGTAGGTGTGTAAATGACTTTGTGATGTTGTAGCCATAGAGACGTTATATATAACGTCTCTACATCAAATAATGAAGAAAACGAACCACAGAGGCGCAGAGAACGCAGAGAAATTAAGAAGAGAGAAGATTCGTGAATTGTTGTCAAATATTTGTAAACGCACATTTGAGGATTTAAAACTATGCCAGTTGAAAAAAGATCCCACGATACCAGCAATAGTTCATTACCTTATATTTTCTCCTCTGCTAACAGTAACAAACCCGCTCCTCTAGTATTATTTCTACATGGAGCAAAGGACAGAGGAACAGATATTAATGTTTTACTAAAAAAATGGGGTTTCCCTCTTTTTGTAGATTCATCACCATCCTTACCTTACGTCTTTGTTGCTCCTCAACTTCCTGAAGGACAAACTTGGGTAGGTAGAGCAGAAGATGTAATTGCTTTACTTGATCATATTATTGCCACCCAACCCGTAGATCCATCCTGTGTGATTATATCTGGATTCAGTTTAGGCACTGCTGGAGCTTGGCATATTGCCGCTTCCTATCCAGGTCGTTTCGCCGGTTTGGTAGCCACATCAGGTCGTGTACCTCAAACATTAGAAGCAGCCCAAATAGCCGCACTCAAAGAAATTTCCATCCAAATATTCCAAGGGGCAAAAGACGAAAAACTGTCAATTGAAGATACACAAAATGTTGTTAATACCCTGCGTAAAGTGGGAGCAAAAGTAGATTTTACTGTCCTACCAGGCGATCATTTTATTGCCAATGAAGTGTACAGTAATCCAATATTACAACAATGGCTCGTTTCACAAAGCCGTCGCCAAGCAGTAGTAGTGAGTTGAATCAGAGAATAATAGGGGAACACCCTTATATCAATTATATCAATATCATCCGAGGCTGCACAGAATTATGAAATCAATGGATTTATCCCTCTTCATCTGTGTTCATCTGCGTTTATCTGCGTTTAATTATTTTTGCGTGAAATAAAAATTCTACAACCAACATTTCCATGACATTACCAACCACTAAACTAGGTCAAACCGGACTCACCGTTTCCCGACTCGTTCTCGGTACAATGACCTTTGGACTACAAACTGATGAAGAAACCTCTATAAAAATCCTCGATACCGCCGCCGAAGCTGGAATCAACTTTCTCGATACGGCTGATGTTTATCCCCTTGGTGGTGGACTACCCACTGCTGGAAGGACTGAGGAAATTATTGGCCGTTGGTTAAAAGGCAAACGCGAACATTTTATTGTTGCTACTAAGGCCGTCGGTAAAGTTGGTCCTGCACCTTGGGACCAGGGATCTTCACGCAAACATATCTTAGATGCTATTGATGCTTCCCTCAGACGACTGGGAACTGATTATGTTGACCTGTATCAATTACATTCTGATGATGCTTCAACTCCTCTGGATGAAACCCTAGAAGCTCTGGATACAATAGTTCATGCTGGTAAAGTCCGCTATATCGGAGTTTCCAATTTCTTAGCTTACCGACTAGCCCGCGCTTTAGGTCGTGCAGATGTGCGTCATCTGACTCGTTTTGTTTCCATTCAACCCCGCTATAACCTTTTATTCCGGGAAATTGAGCGAGAATTATTACCCCTGGCACAGGAAGAAGGTTTAGGTGTCATTCCCTACAATCCTTTAGCCGGGGGATTACTGACAGGGAAACATAAACTTGCTGAAGGTCCAACATCAGGTACTCGTTTTACTTTAGGTACTGCTGCTGAACGTTATCAAGAACGTTATTGGCATGACCGTGAGTTTAATACTGTGGAAGAATTACGTACAGTGGCAGATTTGGCAGGATTATCGCTGACTACTCTAGCATTGGCTTGGGTTTTAGCTAATCCAATTATTACTGCTCCTATTATCGGTGCGAGTCGTCCAGAGCAACTTATAGACAGTCTCAAGGCTGTGGAAGTCAAACTTGATGACAATTTGAAACAGAAATTAAATGACATTACCACCGAATATCGTCGGGGAGATGCTCTGCGTTAAGTGACTTTTGGATGATTTTATTAGACCTCACCTTAAACTTGACCTGACGGTTGATCTAGCCGTCTATCTATTTTTATTTTTTACAGCAGCATGATGAAAAAGATAAGACTTTCTCAATCGTTTCAACGCGCTCCCAATGCGCCCGAATTACCAGATACTCCTTTCCTATTTATTTGTTATTTTGTGAATCAGTTTCGCTGGTGGTATGTGTTAATGGTGCTTCTGGAAATCGCCCACGCTACCTGTGGAATTATGTTACCCTATGCGATTGGTGAAATGATCCGCAGTGTGACACGACACTCCACGGGGGACAGTAAACTAATTTTTGATATTTTGAGACAACCCTTGATTCTGTTTACGTCTTTGAGTATAGGTGAGGTGGTATTTGGGCGTTCCGCTGGACTGTTACAAACTATTCTCCATCCCATCCACAGACAGCATATTGTGCGATCGCTATATGCCTATTTACAGCAGCATTCCCATCGTTATCTCAGCAGTAGTTTTGCTGGTGCGTTAGCCCATCGCATTGCGGAAACTTCCCTGGGTGTTACCCAAACGATGCAAATGATGATTACGGAATTTATGCCAGTAATTATCGTTTATATAGTCTCCACAATTCTACTCTATCGCGCCTATCCTCCCCTAGCGGCAGTTGTGGGGATTTGGGCAGTTTTGTTTATCAGTATTTCCTTCTGGTTGGCGACTCGATGTCGAATTTACTCCCGCAAAGCCGCCGCCGCTAGAAGTGAAACCACTGGGATTATTGTAGATTCTGTGACAAATCTCACTAGTAGTAGACTTTTTGCCCGTTTGGGTTTTGAACGCCGCTATTTGAATGACCAATTAAAACGCGAACTCAGGGAGGTGAGAAAATCTAACTGGTATTCTGAACGAATTCGCTGGTTTCAGTTTATTTCAGCAGCAATTCTGAAAATTGGTACTCTATATTACTCACTTTCTCTGTGGAGTCAAGGAAAAATAGCTGCGGCTGACTTTGTTGTGGCTACCAGTTTATCACTCTTAATCATTAGTGAAGCTCGCAATTTAAGCAAACGGTTTTTAGAATTTTTTGAACATATCGGCAATGTAGCTAATGGCGTTCACACTATCATTCAACCCCATGAAATTATAGATCGGGATAATGCTATAAATCATGCCATCACTAAGGGTAGTATTGAATTTCGCCAGGTGTATTTCAGTTACTCGTCAGAGAAGACGGTATTTACTAATCTGTCTGTTACTATTCAACCAGGGGAAAGAGTGGGACTGGTGGGTTTTTCTGGTTCTGGGAAGTCTACTTTTGTTAATTTAATTTTGCGTTTATTTGACCCGCAATCGGGACAAATATTGATTGATGGTGTGGATATTAAGGATATGACTCAGGAAGCCCTACATTCGCAAATTAGTTTGATTCCTCAAGATCCTTCTCTGTTCCATCGCACTTTGTTAGAAAATATTCTCTATGGACGTTTAGAAGCATCACAGGCGGAATTGATAGAAGCAGCACGGAAAGCCTATGCTGATGATTTTATTGCTCAGATGAAGGAGGGTTATGATTCTTTAGTGGGTGAACGGGGTGTTAAATTATCTGGGGGACAAAGACAACGAATTGCGATCGCCCGTGTTATCCTCAAAAATGCGCCTATCCTCATCTTGGATGAAGCTACTTCTAGCCTTGATTCCATTACTGAAAAAGCGATTCAAGATACTTTAGATTCAGCAATGAATGGAAAGACGGTAATTGTGGTAGCCCATCGTTTATCTACTATCGCTCATTTAGATAGAATTTTGGTATTTGATCGCGGTCGGATTATTGAAGATGGTACTCACTCTAATTTATTGGCTAAGGGTGGCGCTTATCACAGATTATGGCAAATGCAAGCCGGTGGATTTCTGCCGGTAACAGCTATGGTAGGTGACGGTTGACAAAGTTAAAAAGATTGTTGGTGTAAGGATTTTTAGAATGCAAAAATACGGATTCTGCACTTGCTTGACAAACGGCAATCTGCCGTATTAAATTGTATTTAATAATCCATCTCAAACTAATTGATATGAATGTTTCACCTATTCCAAAACAGATAGCGAGACTTGAGGCTCGTATCACTCCAGAAACTAAAGCTCTGTTGCAGAAAGCAGCAGATTTAGAAGGACGCACTTTAACTGATTTTGTGATTAGCAGTGTTCAGGCGGAGGCGTTGCGAGTCATCGAACGACACCAAACCCTCAAGCTAAGTATGAGCGATGCTGAATCTTTTGTTGATGCTATACTTAATCCTCCGCAGCCAAATGATGCCTTGAAAGCAGCAGCACTAAGATATAAGCAAGTAATTTCAGTATAATGGTTCTCAAAATAGAAGTTTTAGATAGTCGTAGGCATATCCGCACTGAATTTTACTGTGGAAAAGATAGTTTAGATAATTATCTATACAAACAAGCATCTCAGGATCTCAAAAAAAGAGTTGCAACTGTATTTGTTTTGGATGAAACTTTATATTCCGATGCAATCAGTTGAAGAGCTTGTTCAGAATTTGGGTTAGTGATAGAGCGATCGCTTCTTCTGTGTAATAATTATAATTTATACATCAAATTGGAGAAAAATTACTATATTTGTTGGAGTCTAATGAAGTACAAGGTAACGAATACTTTCGACTCTCTATTTTAAGCCTATTTACTAAAAATCAACATATAAATCATTTTTCAAATTTGGCTAGACAATATACTTCTAGTGAACCATTTGCTAGAAGAGAAATACTATTATCAGGAAAACAAAATTTAGCTTTTGATTGGCTTCGAGAATATAAAGAGAGCTATCAAACAATGGATTCTTGGCAACAATCTGCATATATCTATGGTTGTTCAGGATTCCCAAAAGATGAAAAGATGTATTTTTTAAATAGATTAAAGCCTAGTAGACCTTTTGAGATTGTCCTAGCAAAATGGGCAAAAAAGGTCTAACATTATGTAGTAACGGATAACTTCAATGATAGCCGAAAATAGTGATTAGTTTTATCCCCTAATAAAAAAGTAAGTAGTCATACTAAAACCAACAACAATCACGAATATCCGCACAAAACGAGGATCTAGTTTCCGCGCATAATGAGCGCACAAATAACCACCAAGAGAACCACCCACAGCCATTAAAATAGCCTGATGCCAAGCAATTAAACCAGCGAATATAAAAGGAAAAATAGCGATACCATTGATACAACTACCAAGAAAAGATTTAAAAGCATTCATAGTGTGAATATTTTTAATACCTAAAAAACTTAAAGTTGCTAACATTAAAATTCCTAAACCTGCACCGAAAAAACCACCATAGATAGATATTGCTAATTGTGCAATCACGAGAATTAATAAAGGTGGAGATTCTGATAATGATTTCTGGCCTTGAAATTGTAACCACATTTTTAAAGGTTCGCTAAATGTAAATATCAGCGTTGCTGAAAGTAATAAGTAAGGAAGTAGCTGTTTAAACATATCCGCTGATGTATATAGCAAAATTACTGAACCAATTCCCCCACCAATTAAACTGGTAATACATAGTATTAAAAGTTCTCGTTTTGGGATGTTTAAATTGTGACGATATGCACCCGCACTGGCCATAGCTGCAATCCATAAAGCAGTATTATTTGTGGCATTAGCGGTAATTGGCGATACACCAGTAAATATTAAAGTGGGAAATGTAATAAAACTACCACCGCCCGCTACAGCATTAAGTGACCCGGCAATGAACGCGGTACTGAAGAGAAGCAAGCTATGGACAAATGTTAAATGGTTGGGCATCTTCGCTCCAAATTTTGCGAATAATGTTTGCTAAAAGACTTGTTTTTTAGTGAACATTATGAAATACTCATAATATAATACGATAATCTGACCGATAAACCGTAGATGATGTTAAACTATGCAGTGACATTGATTCACTTCTATCTTTGACTGTCATTCAACCCGCAATTTTGGCAATTAACCGAAAATTCAAACAAATCTCCATCAAGGAAAGGACGAAATGAGTAGCTTACAACTTTATTACACTAAAGGTTCTACCTTCTCCCAAAGAACCCGTGCAGTATTACAGGAAAAAGGAATTGATTATACACCCATTGAAATTGATTTACAGCACAAACCAGAAGGTTTTACTCAGATTTCTCGTTACGGTAAAGTTCCAGCGATTAAGCATGGAGAAGTAGAAATATATGAGTCTGCAATTATCAATGAGTATTTAGAGGAAGTATTTCCCGAACCTGCTTTATTACCTCATGATCCCGCTGAAAAAGCTGTTGCGAGAATTTGGATTGACTACGCTAATACTCGTCTAGTACCAGCTTTTAACAAATTGCTACGGGGTAAAGATACCCAGGAACAAGAACAAGGACGAAGAGAGTTTTTAGAGTCTCTTTTATATATTGAGAAAGAAGGATTAGGTAAACTTTCTGGTAATGGTCCTTACTGGTTAGGAGAAAATTTCAGTTTAGTTGATATTAGCTTCTATCCTTGGTTTGAAAGATTACCAGTTTTAGAGAAGTTTCGTAATTTTACGCTACCAACAGAAACACCGAAAGTATGGCAATGGTGGGAAAATTTGCGTCAACGTGAATCCATCCAAGCAGTTGCTAATCCTACAGAATTTTACATAGAGAGATTTACCAAAATTCTTGGTTTAACAATACCATCAGCGTAAAATGCAGTTTCTAATTAATAATACTGCTGATTAAAGTCATTACACGAAGCTTGGCATTCAGGATCTTAGCTATCAATCAACATCTCTGAAAATATGCTAGAGATATTCCCATGAAATGTCTCTACAAGGGTTATCAAAAATCCATATTCACCTATATTATAGAGATGTCTAATCAATAGTGTGAGTAAATACAAAGAAGGGTGAAAATGACATTTAAAAGTTTCTCTTGGAAAAATTTGAAAAAACCTAAGTTATTTGCTTTGGTGGCGATGTTTTTTGCATTGGTAGTCAGTATTCCCTTATTACCTTTGCCAGTATTATCAGCTAATTCTTCTGCTAAGATTCAGTTTGTTTCGCCAAATTGGGTAGCTGAAAACGCCAAAGATCCCAACTTGAGAATTTTAGATGTACGTAATTTTCCTCTTGACTATATAGAAGGACATCTTCCTAATGCCGTAAACATTGCCGACATAGCTTTTAGAGGTCCAAAAGAAGGATTACCAGTACAATATTGGAACAATCAGAAATTAGGAGAAATATTTGCCTATTCAGGAGTAACAAATAACAGTCGTGTACTTGTATATTCAGATGGTAGAGATGTTTTAGGTGCAACAATGGTTGCTTATTTACTAGAACGTTCTGGACTCAAAGATATTGCCGTCTTAGATGGTGGTTATGCTGGTTACAAAGCTAGTGAGGATGTCACCAAAGAATTTCCTAAATACTCAGTTGGTAAATTCACAGTCAAAGATAATCCTTCAGTGCGTGTGAGTTTAAATGATGTGAGAAAACTTATTGGTAAACCGGGGGTTGTTTTTATTGATCCTAGACCAGAAAAATTGTTTCGAGGTGAGGAAAATATTTGGATACGCAATGGACATATTCCTGGTGCGCGGAATATTCCTTGGGTAACATTTACAGATGCTAAAAATCCTCACAAATTAAGGTCATTAGATGAGATTAAGAAAATACTGGCAGATAAAAAGATTGTCCCTGAAAATGACATTATCGTTTCTTGCAGTACAGGACGGGAGGCTACATTACAATATGTGGTTTTAAAGCATCTGCTTAATTATCCCAAGGTGAGAATTTATGAAGGTTCTTGGACAGAATATAGCACTCAAAAAGATTTACCAGTAGCTACGGTCGAGGAGAAATTAACTTAGAAGAACACAAATTAAAAGTCTTTTAGCATGAATTCATAGTCTATGTTAACATCTGCCTCTTTTCCACAAATTTTTGAAAAATAAATCCATGAGCTATGCAAGTAATTTTGCTAATGACTACCGCAATTTTAATCTTTAGTCCAGTATATGTATTTGCTGCTAATAATCTCGACCAAGATAACTTGGTCAGTTGTAGAAGTAGTAAAGACAAACCTCCGAACGATTCTACAAGCGATCGCTCAGGAGCTTAATACAACGAAAAATGCGGTCTTTAATATTGCTACTAATTCAAGTAGTTGCACTGATATTGCTATTTAGCAATTCACCAGCATTAGCCGCTGTTAATACCTGTCCTCCGGGAATGGTGATGATTTCTGGAGGCACATTCAAAATGGGAGCAGATGATTCTGGTTTTGAGGAAGAGCGAGGGGCTGAAAATGTTACAGTTAGTTCCTTCTGCATTGATAAATACGAGGTAACAAACGCCCAATTTACTGAATTTATCAATGCCACAAACTATGTAACAGTTGCCGAACGCCCCTTATCAAAAGAACAGTTTCCCGACTTATCAGATGAAGAAAGATTACCAGGTTCTCTAGTTTTTCAAATGCCAAAACCAGGAGTTAAGCAAGTTCAGCTTCTGAGTTGGTGGCATTGGACACCCGGTGCTAATTGGCGGCATCCCTTTGGTAGTGACAGCACAATTGTAGGTAAAGAAAACTATCCAGTCGTACATATTGCTTACGAAGATGCACTAGCCTACGCCCAATGGGCAGGAAAATCATTACCTACAGAAGCACAATGGGAATATGCTGCTCCTGGAGGTTTAGATGGTGCAACTTATACATGGGGTAATCAGTATTCAGCCAAAAAAGCTAATACTTGGCAGGGAATTTTCCCTTTTTTCAACACCAAAGCCGATGGTTATATGGGTATAGCCCCGGTCGGCTCTTTTCCTGCCAATGGTTATGGACTCTATGACATAACTGGCAACGTTTGGGAATGGACCGGCGACTGGTTCGGCTTAAGAGATGACAAAAATGCCCATAGTGTTAACCCCATAGGTCATGGTAAAAGTTTTGACCCTAAAAAACCCACGGAGATTGCCCTTCATGTAATCAAAGGCGGCTCCTATCTATGTGCGCCCAACTATTGTAGTCGCTACCGCCCAGCCGCAAGGGAATCACAATCTCCTGATACTGGAACTACCCATATCGGCTTTCGCTTAGTCAAAAACTTACAAGACTAAGATGACAAGACTAGGAATTTATCGGTGTTTCCTGTTCCTCCATAGTTTTTTAAAAGATTAGGTTTCCTGTAAAGACCGCAGGGAGCAAGGGCGCGAAGTTGTAGATTTTTTGAGGGTTATTGTTATGTTACATTCAATTCGCAGGGTGTTATCTCTGTCTCTGGTTATCACATTATTAATGGTAACAAACCCCGCTCTAGCAGATACGGGAACGGTGTTACCAATTAATCCACCACCTTTCAGGGGAAAAATCGGTATAACCTACAAAGAGTCAACACCGGATTTTCCCGCACCAATTAAAGCCCCGGGAAAAGCCCCCAATGTATTATTAGTATTATTGGATGATGTGGGTTTTGGGCAAGCGAGTACCTTTGGTGGACCTGTAGATACACCGAATTTAACTCGTTTAGCTGAAAAAGGATTACGTTATAACCAATTCCATACTACAGCCCTTTGTTCTCCTACACGCGCTGCTTTATTAACTGGACGTAATCATCATTCAGTGGGTACAGGTGTAGTTGCAGAGTTAGCATCTGGTTTTCCTGGTTACACGACTATTTTACCTAAGAGCGCTGCTACTGTAGCGGAAGTATTACGGCAAAATGGTTATAACACCGCAGCTTTTGGTAAATGGCACAATACACCGGATTATGAAACTAGTGTAGCTGGACCGTTTGATCGCTGGCCAACATGGTTAGGATTTGAGTATTTTTACGGTTTTTTGGGTGGTGATACTAACCAATGGAGTCCGGCTTTAGTGGAAAATACTAAGCGGGTTGCACCCCCAACTAACAACCCTGATTACCATTTGACTCCAGATTTAGTAGATCATGCTATTAGCTGGATTCATTCTCAACAGTCTATAGCCCCTGATAAGCCTTTCTTTACCTATTTGGCTACTGGTGCTACCCATGCACCTCATCACGCCCCTAAAGTCTGGATAGACAAGTATCAAGGCAAGTTTGATCAAGGCTGGGATAAATTACGAGAAGAAACCTTTGCCCGGCAAAAACAACTGGGTGTAATTCCCGCTAATGCCCAACTTACCCCCCGTCCCAAAGAATTGCCAGCATGGGATTCATTATCTCCAGATGATCAAAAAATCTATGCCCATGAAATGGAAGTATTTGCGGGATTTTTAGCATATACCGACCATGAAGTAGGAAGATTAATTAATGCCATTGACCAAATTGGTGAATTGGACAATACCTTAATTTTCTACATCGTTGGTGATAATGGTGCTAGTGCTGAAGGTGGTTTATCAGGTAGCGTTAATGAATTAAAAGTTTTCAATAAAGTACCCGAAAGCCGAGAACAACTTCTAGCTTCTTTGAATGACTTAGGTAGTCCCAAAACCTTTAATCATTATCATGCAGCTTGGGCTTGGGCAGGTACTACTCCCTTCCAATGGACTAAACAAATCGCTTCTCATTTTGGTGGCACTCGTAACCCCTTAATTATTGCTTATGGCGATCGCATTAAGGATCAAGGCGGACTTCGTAGCCAATTTCATCATGTCATTGACATTACACCAACTATTTTTGAAGCTGCGGGAATCACACCGCCTACTACAGTTAACGGAGTAGAACAGCAGAAAATCGAAGGTACTAGTCTAGTTTACACATTTGATGATCCTAAAGCTGCTTCTAAACATGAAACCCAGTATTTTGAGATGTTTGGCAACAGGGCTATTTATGATCATGGATGGATAGCTGCGGCGCGTCATCCCCGATTACCTTGGCAGGGTACAATTAATGCTGACTTCGAGAAAGATCCTTGGGAACTATATAATAGTGAAGAAGATTTCAGCGAAGCTAATAATCTGGCGGCTAAAAATCCAGAAAAACTGGAAAAACTGCAAAAACTGTTTTTATCAGAAGCACGCAAATATAACGTTTTACCATTAGATGATCGCATTTCTGAAAGATTTGACGTGCAAGATCGTCCATCTCTTGCCTCTGGACGGACAACTTTTATCTACTATTCTAGTGGGGTCAGTATTCCCGAAGGTAGCGCCCCAAACCTCAAAAATAGATCCTTTACTATTACTGCTGAGGTAGAAATTCCCGAAAATGGTGCGGAGGGTGTTTTATTAACTCAAGGTGGACGTTTTGCGGGTTGGGGATTTTTCCTAGAAGATAGTAAACCAACTTATGTTTATAACTTTGTAAATGCTGAACGTTACATTATTCAATCTCCTGAAAAATTAGCCCCAGGTAAATCAACAATTAAATTTAATTTTGATTATGACGGTGGTGGAGTTGGTGCTGGAGGAATTGGCAGGTTATTCATCAATGATCAAGCGGTAGCTGAGGGTCGAATTGCCAAAACTATACCCTATCGTTTGGCTTTAGATGAAACTTTTGATGTTGGTCGAGACACCGGTACTCCCATTGTGGAAACCTATCAAGTACCGTTTGCATTCACAGGTAATTTACAGAAAGTTACTTTGAATTTGAAGTAATTGTTTTCTCACGCAAAGGCGCAGAGGCGCAAAGGAAGAAAGAAATATTCTTTGCGCCTAATGCGTTTATTGATGAAATGGAAAATTTATGAATGAAGTCATCTTAATACTTGACAAAATTGCATTTCTGGCTTTTGTTGTTGCCACTATGTTTGGTACAGGTTTAAAGTTAACTGTACAACAGATTTGGCAACCTCTTCGTAATATCCGTTTGGTTGTTTTATCGCTACTGACAAATTTTGTTTTAGTGCCACTTTTTGTATATTTACTGCTGCAAGTAATACCTCTCAATGAACCTGTGAAAGATGGTTTGATCATCATGGCATTGGCCTCAGGTCCCCCGGCTTTACCTAAACTTGCCCAAATAGTGAAGGGGAATTTAGCTTTTTCTACAGGGTTGATGATGATGTTAATGTTTGGTACTATTTTTTATATGCCGATGGTATTACCATTGGTTTTAGAAGGTGTAGAAGTCAATTCTTGGGATATTGCCAAACCTTTAATATTGATGATGTTAACACCGTTGGGAATTGGGTTATTAATTAAGGCAAAATATCAAGATATCGCTTTAAATCTCCAAACAATTACTTTCAAAATCTCTAATTTTGGATTGCTTTTAGGTTTAGGAGTGCGGTTGATAGTTCACTTCCATGAAATTCTTATTTTATTGAAAACTGGTGTGATTTTTGTTTGTGCTATTTTTATTATTTTCTCCTTTACTGTGGGTTATTTATTAGGTGGTCCTGGTATTGATACTCAAAGGGTTTTAGGAGTGGGAACTGCACAACGCAATTTTGCTGCTGCTTTATTAATAGGTACGAGTAATTTTGATGATCCCAATGTGATAAGTGTAATTATGGTGACGAGTTTATTAATGATGGTTTCAGTTCTAATTTTGGGTAAAAAGTTACCAGAATTAGATCAAGAACAGGGTGGGGAAATAAAGCAGTTTGAAGTTTAGTGATAACATGAAAATATGACATGAAAATGATTGTATTCTCTCAATATTTAGGGAGGAAAGTTATTCAGTCGAAGAGGTAACAATAAAGGTAAAACCAATATAGTTCAGAGAGAACAGGAAAAACTCATGTTGAGAAACATGAGATTGAAAATTTGCACAATTATAATTCTGAAAATAGTTTTTCCCAATCAATTATATCTGGTCTATTTCCTTGATTTACTATTTCAAAAACTTTGTTAACAGCACTTTGATGAAATAAACTTTCTACACAAGCTGCGGCTACATCAATACGACTAGAATCACCGGAAATTGTGTCTCCTATTCCAAAAACAACGTTTAATTTACCTGCGGTTGTGGCTTTGAGTAAAGTATTGAGATCATAGGATGTATAGGGTCCATCAATTAAACGTCCAGGACGAATGATAGTATAAGGTATTCCTGAATTAATAATTGCTTTTTCTCCTTTTTCTTTAGCGTCAAGTACACCAAAAAGATTGAGAATATTAAAAGGAAATTGATGTTTGCGAAGAATACCACAGGAGGAAACAAAGACGAAGCGATTTAAGTTTTTAGGTGCGGCTGATATCAGATTTATTACACCTTGATGATCAACTTTATCAGGGGTATTTTTAGCTTTATCTTCTAAAAATTGAGGATTGAATAGAGTAATTCCTAATTCAATAATGTTGGGATTTTGATTAAATTCCCATCTGGAAGAAGGAAAAGCGGTAGTTCCTGTACAACAAATAATAGAAGTAATATTTGTCATTGCTGCTGTTAAGCTGTCGGGTTCACGAATATCACCAATAACAATTTCTACTTGATCATTAAACATTTTGGTGGCTTTTTCTGCATTCCTGGTGAGAATACGAATGGGTAAGCCTTTTTCTAAAAGTTTACTAACTACCAGTTGTCCGACTCCACCGCTAGAACCGACAACTAAAATGATATCTTTACTGCTGTTCATACTTTGATTAAGCAATGCTATTTAATCTACAATAATTTTGACTCTAATAGTTTACCATAACTGGAATCTTTTTTGAATAATTCCCCTCACGTCAAGACCCAAAGGTAAGGATTTTACTGTTGACTGCTGTTTTATGTTAAAATTCTAATTATCAGTAGGCTGGAAATAAAGATTTATGGTTAAGAAAATTCGCCGAGTTTCCAAGATGATCAATAAGTCACACGATAAGGAGTTTTTTCAGCAAGCGGGAACTCCACCAGGAACAATCATTGTTGATGAAAATGCTGAACAACCCATTATTTTTTTAATTGACTATAACCAAACTGATCTCATTCACAAACAAATAAGTTATCCAGAAGAGTGTATTAACTATTTGGATACAGAATCCGTTTCTTGGGTGGATGTTCAAGGTTTAGGAAATAAAGATATTCTACACCGTTTAGGTCAATCTTTTGATTTACATCCTCTGGTTTTAGAGGATATTGTCAACATGGTAGAACGTCCAAAAATTGAGGACTATGAAGATCAATTAGTGATTATTGCCCACATGGTTGTACCTAATAATAATGGCAGTTTTTATAGTGAACAAGTAAGTTTAGTTTTAGGGAAATATTATGTATTAACAATACAGGAAGAACCTGAACATGATTGTTTTGATGGAGTGAGGATGAGAATTGATAAAGGTAAAGGGATCATTCGTAGACAAGGTAGCGATTATTTAGCTTATTCTTTATTAGATGCTATTATTGATGGATTTTTCCCGGTTTTAGAACTTTATGGTGAACGCATTGATGAGTTAGAGGAAGAAGTAATCGTTAATCCTAATCAAAAAACATTGCAAAAAATATATCAAGTTAGGCGGGAATTATTACAACTTCGTCGCGCAATTTGGCCTCAAAGAGACGCAATTAATTCTTTAATTAGAGACGGTAGTGAATTAATTAGTGATGAGGTGAGAATCTATCTGCGAGACTGTTATGATCATGCAGTCCAAGTTATGGATATAGTGGAAACTTATCGAGAATTAGTAGCTGGATTAATGGATGTCTATTTATCAGCAATTAGTAATAAAATGAATGAAATTATGAAACTGCTAACGGTGGTTTCTTCGATTTTTATTCCTTTGACTTTTATTGCAGGGGTATATGGAATGAATTTTAATACCGAAAAATCACCCCACAATATGCCTGAATTAAATTGGTATTGGGGCTACCCCCTATGTTTGGGAGTAATGGCGTTAGTTGCGATAAGTTTACTATACTTTTTTTGGCGACGGGGTTGGTTGACTAATTCTGTTAATTTCCAAAAAGACTTTCACCGCTAGATTTCATAAAAATTCATCAAAATTCATAAATAAAATAGAGACGTTTTAGGGAACATCTCTAAGTGGTAAATGGAATTAAATAACGGGTGCGGCTGTAAATATGAACCACAACAACAAAGCTAACATCAAGACACCGATTTTAACCAGCAGGTATGTATAAGCATGAGGGATAAGAAAATCTTGGGTCGTCATATTCCACCTCTACTTACTAGCGGTTAACTAGTTATTTATTAAATCTATTTTCTTACACTCCCATTATTGCTTAAAAATGGGTGAGAAACAGACTTGAGTTATGTTTCGTTAATATTTCTTAGCTTTATTTTGGATTGTCCTATGGCTTGATTAGCTAATTGTTGAATTTTTGGCCAATGGGATCTTGGGCTGAGTCATATTTTCTGATTCTAGGCTGGAGGGGGCTAGAAGCCCATTCCACAGGGATGATGAGCAGATTTTGATCTCCATGAGTTATGGGCGGGCTAGAAGCCCATTCCACAGGGATGATGAGCAGATTTTGATCTCAATGAGTTATGGGCGGGCTAGAAGCCCACCCCACCATAGGAAAGCCTACCCCACCATAGGAAAGCCTACCCCACCATAGGAAAGCCCACCCCACCATAGGAAAGCCCACCCCACCATAGGAAAGCCCACCCATTTACCTATTTATGCGGATGGCACATCAATTAAAATGTTGCCCTCTTCTACGCGCAGGGGAAATACTGGCAGGGTTTTTTCTGGGGAAACCATTGAGAGTAATTTACCTACTACGGGTGGAAATGGACACCAGGTTTTGACTTCACCGTTACCCAAGTCAAAAGCACTACGATGAAAGGGGCAAACTATCGCCCCATTTTCGATTTTCCCTTTTTTTAAGGACATTTTTAAGTGCGGGCAGGTATTATCTACAGCATAAAACTGATTTTCGTGATTTAAAAGTAGGATTTGGCGATCGCCTACTTTTACCACTTCTCGCGCACCAGTAGCTAGTGCATTAGCAGCTAAAACTTGAGTCCAAGCCATGATCTTCTCCTGATTTTGTGATTTTATAAACCCGTTCTTAGTTTCTCGCAATTTTGCTCTGTGCGATCGCCAATCTTGATAATTTAGATCTCCACAAACTCGATAGTTTTCACAAAGTTTAAAATAGTTTGTTTCATTTTCTCAGCTTCTTCTTTCACCGAACCGAGTGTTTCACCATTTAAAAGACTGCGTTGGCTACTAACTATATACAAACATTCACTATTGACAAAGGACAATAATCCTCTATAGGCATCTAACTTAATACCATGGCCATTAGTTTCCTGTTGAGAAATAGTTGCACCAGGGATATTTAATACTACATAGTAGTATCTTTTTAAAGGCTCTTGCCAATATTCTCTATGTCTAACTTCAGCATTTGGCACATTAGAAATAATCGTCTGGGGAACATATTCATTGATAATAACTTCATGGAGATAAGCTTCATATCCTTGAGTTTTGATCTCCTTAATTTCTTCTAGAGACAGAGGATAATAATCAATTCTCAATAAAGTTCCCATATCATCAGAAAAGCTCACCATTCCTTCATCTGTTTGAATTTTTCCTCCCTGTTCAGAATCCAGAGGAATAGGAACTGTAAAATTCCCCAAAGGTGACTGATAAAATTGTTCACCAGATTCATTGAATATTATTGATTCAAATTCTTCATCTAAATATTCTCCGTCATCTCCTTCTTGGACTGCGGCAATTACCTCTTCAATAATTTCTTCTGCTTCTTCATCTTCCAATTCTAAAGCTATTTGTAGTTGTTTAAGATAAGTTTTTTTATCAGCAGGAATAATCAAATCTTCAGCATCTAAAAGCATAATCACCCCAGCCGCAAAACCATCTAATACTACCTCCTCAGAAATAGCAGCATTAGCAGCATTAAATAAAGATCCTAATCCAGCATCTTCAGCAAGTTCTATGAGTGTATCCACGGTTTCTAACATTTGTTCTTCTGAGTATTCGTCAAAAATCTCAAATTCCCAGAGAATATCGGCTATAATTTCTCCATTTATATCTTCAAGGCCTACATCAACTGCTGTTGTAATTACAGCAATTGCTACTACCGCTTCTTCTGGATTCAATGATGCTGCTATTTTCTCTTTTGATTTGAAAATATAGTCATACTTCGTCATAATTTCTAGCTCCTTGTTCTGTTTTTACTTAATTACCTGGTTGGGAAATCCGGGTTTCAATATCTTCTAATGTCCGTAATAATAGACTATTTGCCTGTAATTGCCAACCCCACTTTTGAATTTTAAAAGCCGCTACAGTCCCCCCTATAGCTGCTAATAAGCCTATGGGTTGATTTAGAGAAATTCCCAACAGCAAACCCAAACCAGCAATTCCCCAAAATGGTAAGGCCACCACTTGTCTTTGCTCCTCTACAATTTCTGCAATTTTACTAGATGGCATTGTACCTAATAACGCGGCTTTTAGTTGCCGTTGTTCTGCTAATGATAACGATAAACTAATCCGACGGCGAAGTTTTTCCATTTTCCGGGCATCAGTGCTATACTCCGTTAGTTCATCTTCTGCCATTTTTAACCATCGTTCTAATTGTGACATAGTAGATTCAACCTGATTCTTGGACTACAGCTATTATTATTAATAATATTCTACATTTGTACTCCAATGCCAAGGGATCATAGGGAAAATGAAAAACTTTTCCAGAGAAGAGATTTACCAGGGGAGTTCTTCCACAAAAACATTCTCTAAGTATAATAGTATTGAACTGCTGCTATTTCAAAAACTGCCAAAATCACAAATAACATGAACAAAACTTGGTTTCGATTGGGAATTATCGGCATATTTATCTTTTCATTCAGCTTACGTTTTTGGGGATTAAGCCGATTTAATACTTTAGTATTTGATGAAGTGTACTTTGCCAAATTTGGTAATAACTATCTGACCCACACACCATTTTTTAATGCTCACCCTCCCCTCAGTCAATATTTGATTGGCTTGGGTATTTGGATTAGTCATCATATTCCCATAGGCCGAGAAACTGATGTCAATAGTCTTACAGGTTCTTTATTATCCCCTGGGAGTTATCGCTGGTTAAATGCTCTGACAGGTTCATTTATTCCTGTAGTCGTGACTTTATTAACTTATCAAGTAAGTTATCGTTATCGTTTGGCTTTATTGGCAGGATTTTTCACAGCTTGTGACGGATTATTTTTAGTAGAATCTCGTTATGCTTTAAGTAATATATATATAGTTATTTTTGGTTTATTAGGACAATGGTTATTATTATTAGCATTGCAGAAGCAAAAACAAAAACGTGGGTTTTGGTTGCTGCTTTCTGGGATAAGTTTTGGTGCTTGCGTAGGAACTAAATGGAATGGTTTGTGGTTTCTTGGAGGTGCTTATAGTTTATGGATAGCAGTTTGGATAATTCAATACCTACAGTCTTTTGATTCTACATCTCGTACCCCATTATTTCCTTATTTACACTTTTTTCAAAACTCCCATAATTCCCAGATTATTACTAGAAAAACACCATTACAAAACCTGACAGAAATAAATATTTGGCAGATGTTTTCCTATTTAGGAATTATTCCCGCAGTTGTTTATAGTTTGATTTGGATTCCTCATCTCCAACTTGATCAAAGATATGGATTTATTGAAGTTCATAAACAAATTTTACAATTTCATCTGCAATTAGGTGGTAATAGTCCTAACATTCATCCTTATTGTGCTGCATGGTATAAATGGCCATTATTAACCCGGCCAATGGCTTATTATTATCAAACTGCTCAAAGTATTCATGATCCCTTACCTGTATTTGGACCACCTTTACCTGATGGTACTGGTAAGATAATT
Source organism: Dolichospermum sp. FACHB-1091 (assembly GCF_014697585.1). Lineage (GTDB taxonomy): Bacteria > Cyanobacteriota > Cyanobacteriia > Cyanobacteriales > Nostocaceae > Dolichospermum. The sequence continues at coordinate 94,612 of NZ_JACJSB010000016.1, forward strand.
TATGATGTTCATGCTATGGGTAATCCATTTTTATGGTGGTTTGGTTTAGCTGCTATGATATTTTTAATTGGTATGGTGATCATCAACATGACTATGCCAGGAATAGAAAAAAAGCTAGTATTTATCCCGAAAAATCTCAGCATTGATACTTGGATTGGTCTATTTTTAATTATAAATTATGGAGCTAATTTGCTCCCTTGGGTAAAGGTAACAAGATGTACTTTTATCTATCATTATATGTGTGCCGTAATCTTTACATTCATAGCCATTGCTTGGTTTGTAGACCAATGTTTACTCAGTTATTATCGCACATTGCGGTTTTTAGGTGTAACTATAACTTTTATAATTATAGCGGCCTTCATTTTCTGGATACCTATTTATCTAGGTTTACCCCTCTCTCCTGATGATTATAGAATGCGGATGTGGTTTAATTCTTGGATTTGATAGAAATACCTAATAAGTCAAGTTGCTAGTTATCTATTTGAGGCTGGTAATGGGTAATTGGTGAGTAATTTTCTGTTTTCATCCTGTTGATTCTTTAGTCTTGGATATTATCTCGACCTTGCTCGATAACCACCTGATTATGACATTTTCCCTAACTAGCAACTTACGTTAATATGAATTTTATCTGGGTTTATCTGTAGTCAATTATTCTGGCAATATTATTCTATTTGGTATTGCTTAATATAAATATACAAAGACTGTAGCTTTGATCAGCTTAACTTTTACATTTCTTATCTATATATTAGGTGACAAACAGTTAAATTGTGTAAGAATAGAGGTCAAGAGCGATTGTACCTATCAACAGTACCACTGTCAAAGGTACTAAATTAAAAAAATTTTTATAGGTGTGGGGAATTTAGATGCAATCTACATATTTTATACTCCAAAATCATGGAAGGAAGGATTTATGGATATCAATGTTAAGCAACAGCATATTAATATCACAAGCTTAAAAGAAGCGCAAATACATTTGATTAGTGAAATTCAACCCCATGGGATTTTGTTAGTCTTACAAGAGCCAGATTTACAAATATTACAAATTAGTGAAAATACTTTTAATACTTTTGGCATATCCCCAGAAGATATGGTACAAGAGGAATTAGAAGATTTACTAGATCCTTACCAAATACAGAAAATCAAATTTTGGTTATCAGAAGAAAATCTAGATTTTATTAACCCTACAAAAATTTGGATCAGGAAACAAGGAGATGAATATACAATATTTGATGCTACTTTTTATCGAAATTCTCAAGGGTTTTTAATCTTAGAATTAGAACCTACAGCATCTCAAGAGAATATTCCCTTTTTAAGTTTTTATCATTTAGCTCAAGCCTCAATTAATCGCTTAGAAAAAACTAAAAGCCTCCGTGATTTTAGTCAAATTATTGTTCAAGAAATCCGCAAAATCACCGGATTTGACAGAGTAATGTTATATAAATTCTGTGATGATGGACATGGTTCTGTAATTGCTGAAGAAAAAATAGATAGTTTAGAGTCTTATTTAGGATTACATTATCCAGAATCAGATATTCCTCAGCCAGCACGACAATTATTTCTCGAAAATTCCGTTAGAGTTATTCCCGATACAAACGTTCAATCATCAGTAGAAATTTTCCCAAAAATTAACCCAGTTAGCGGAAAACCCATTGATTTAACTAATTCCACTCTCAGAAGTGCCGCACCATGTCATATAGAATATTTACATAATATGGGCGTAGGTGCATCTTTGACAATCTCCTTAATTAAGGATCACAAACTTTGGGGTTTAATTGCTTGTCATCATCAATCACCCAAATATATTTCCTACGAAATACGGAAAGCTTGTGAATTTTTAGGAAGAATTATATTTTCAGAAATTTCTGGCAAAGAAGAAACAGAAGATTACAAATATCAGATAAATTTGAAACAAGTTCAATCCCAATTGGTTGAATATATGTCTCAAGAACAGAACTTTATTGATGGTTTAGTCAAAAATCAAATAAATCTGCTAGATTTAACTAATGCAGGGGGAGCAGCAGTTTATTTTGGCGGAAAATATACTCTAATTGGTAATACTCCTCCAGCAGAAGAACTGAATTTTTTAGTAGCATGGCTGAAAAATAATGTCAAAGATGAGGTATTTTCCACAAATTCCTTAGCTGAGATCTATCCAGATGCGATTAGCTTGAAAAACGTCGCTAGTGGGTTATTAGCTATTCCCATTTCTCAGAAAAATTATCTATTGTGGTTTCGACCAGAAATGATTCAAACTGTAAATTGGGGTGGTAATCCCCATCAAGCTTTTTCAGTTGATGAATCTGAGGGAAATGTCCGGTTGTGTCCGCGTAAATCATTTGATTTATGGAAAGAAATAGTTCAATTAACATCTTTACCCTGGCAAAATGTAGAAATTAAAGCTGCATTGGAATTACGAAAATCCATCATCAATATTGTTCTCCGTCAAGCTGATGAATTAGCCCAATTAGCTGAAAATTTACAACGTTCTAATGCAGAATTGAGAAAATTTGCCTATGTCGCTTCCCATGATTTGCAAGAACCATTAAATCAAGTAGCCAATTATGTGCAACTTTTGGAAATGCGCTATGCAGCAACAATAGACGCAGATGCAAAGGAGTTTATTGGTTATGTTGTCGAAGGAGTAAGTTTAATGCAGACCTTAATTGATGACGTACTCGCATACTCCCAGGTAGATACATTAGGAATTGCTTTTCAAGTTACCGAGGTAGAAACTGCTGTAAATCGGGCTTTGAAGAATTTACGTCAACGGATTAGGGAAACTGGTGCAATCATTACCCATGATCCCTTACCCACGGTCATGGCCGATGAAACACAATTAATCCAGCTATTTTTAAACCTCATTGGTAACGCTATTAAATTCCACAGTAGTCAACCACCAAAAATTCATATTGGTGCGGAAAGATTAGAAGATGAATGGTTATTCTCAATTCAGGATAACGGCATTGGTCTAGATCCGCAATTTAGCGATCGCATTTTTATCATCTTTCAACGTTTACACACTAGAAATGAATATCCCGGTACAGGAATGGGTTTAGCTATTTGTAAAAAAATCATTGAATGTCATCGAGGAAGAATTTGGGTAGAATCACAACTTGGTCAAGGTGCAACTTTTTACTTTACAATTCCCGTTAGAGGTTGTGATCGTGAGCGTTAAAATGGCAGAAACACACAAAATAATCTTTTTAGTGGAGGACAATAAAGCTGATGTTCGTCTCATTCAAGAAGCATTAAAAACCAGTTCATTACCTCACCAAGTAGTTACAGTTAGAGATGGTGTAGAAGCTATAAATTATCTCCGTCAAGAAGGAGAATATGCTAACACACAACGACCTGATTTAATTTTATTAGATTTGAATTTACCCAGAAAAGATGGGAGAGAAGTATTAGCAGAAATTAAATCTGATCCTCGACTAAGACGCATTCCTGTCATAGTATTAACCACTTCAAAAAATGAAGATGACATTTTCGATAGTTACGACTTACACGCTAACTGCTATATTACCAAACCTCGTAATCTGAGTGAGCTATTCCAAATCATCCAGAGTATTGAGGGATTTTGGTTTTCTACCGCGACTTTACCATTAGAATAAAACTATAGCAGGAGTCAGGAATAAAAGTCTTTTGCTATATGGCTTTTACCGGAAATTTTGTATATCCGTTGCATAAAGCTATATTTGATATATCCTTGAAAACTCATCTAATAAAAGTTTATTTTACTCAGAACTCATCAGAGTCAAACCAGAAAATGATTACTACAACTTCCACACTAAAAATCCTATTAATTGAAGATAACTTAGCAGAAGCTAGGTTATTACAAGAGTTTATTAAACTGACAAAATCTCAAAATTTCAGTTTAGTTCATGTTCAAAAACTCCAGGAGGGAATCAACAAATTAAACAACGAAAAATACGACGTAATTTTGTTAGATCTAACTCTTCCCGATAGTCAAGGATTATCTTCCATACCCCAGTTACTCCAGCAAAATCCTAGTATTCCCATCATAGTTCTGACTAACACAAATGATGAAGAATTAGCCATTGAAGCAGTGAAACAGGGAGCGCAGGATTATCTAGTGAAAAGGCACGTTAATCCAGATATATTGGTGCGTTCCTGTAGATATGCTATAGAACGTAAAAAATTTTTAGAACAATTACATGAAGTTAATCAAACATTAGCAAATCAAGTTGAAGAAAGAACCACAGAACTTTTAAAATCCCAAGAAAGTAATCAGCTTAAATCTGAATTTGTTTCCATGCTTTCCCATGATATTCGTAATCCTTTAAATACGATTCTCTTAGCGGCTCGATTACTACAAAAGCGTGATCAAGAATTAACAAATGATGGCAAAATAAATCATTTACAACTTATTAGTTCTGCGATTAAAAATGTCTACAATTTATTAGATGAAGCTTCAATAATTGGTAAATCTGATGCTGGTAAATTATGCTATCAACCACAGATACTCGATTTAGAAAAATTATGCTATGAATTAGTAGAACAATCTCAATTATTGGCTCAAGAAAAACAGTTGAGTTTAATTTTTACCAGTTCTGAACACTGTTTTAAATTTTTGGGAGATGAAACATTATTAAAGCATATTGTCGGTAATTTACTCAATAATGCCATTAAATATTCAAGTCCCGGCGGTAGGATTTTATTGGAAATAATTAAACAGGAAAAATCTGTAATTTTGAGATTTCAAGATCGGGGAATTGGGATTACAGAATCAGACCAAAAACAAGTATTTCAAGCATTTCATCGAGGAGAAAATATAGGAATAATTCCTGGTAGTGGTTTAGGATTAACAATTGTCAAACAGTGCGTTGAAGTACACGGGGGTGAGATTACAGTTAATAGTCAAGTGGGAGTTGGTTCAACTTTTACGGTGAGTTTGCCAATAAAATAAATAGGAATTGTTGAATAAGTTGTCTGTGAGGGCAGGGAACTCTTAACAGGGAACAGGGAACAGTTTTAATTCAATGCTTACATTGTACAGCAAATTCAGTTTGAGTGAGTTACACTTGATGCGGGCAAGATGCCCGCACCACAAGAGTTTTATCATTAATATCTGTACTTCAGAATATCGGGAACTGCTGTAAGATAGGCATTTTGCCTATCTTAAAAACTTTTAACGATTCAAAAATCTAGCCTAACAACTCAATATTAGAAAAGATAAAATCTTGAATAGAAAGACTGTTGGCTATTTCCGTGCGAATTTCCCGACGGTTGAGAATGTAATAATTACCTACTTTTTCATATTCATCAGTAAAATCGCTTTTTCCGCCCTTTTGTGCGCCGGTTTCTGGGTCATGGTACACAGAATTATAAGTATGAGAAAGATATCCTGCCCCTGTATCATGACTGGTAAAGGTGTCAATAGTCACAAAAGTACCGTGAATTAAACGGTGAACGTGGCAAACTTCATTGTTACGCACTTTGTATTTATCTCCTTCTGACTTACCACCAACAAAAATTTCTACCGCGCCAGTTGCATCCGTGCTACCATATCTAAAAGTATTTGCGCCGTGAGTTTGTGCAAAAGGACGACGCACACGGTGAACAGCGATTTCCCAGGCTTGACCGTGAATAGCTTTTTTAGCGGCTTCGTCCTCGACATTGAGAACTTCAGCTTTGAGACTGGCATCAATTCGGACTTGACCTGTGATCACTTGGCCATCATACTTATAAGTAATATCTGCGGTATAACCGGGGAAATTTTCATCCCAGGTATAACGGTTTTCGTAAGCAGCCTGAAAAAGTTCTTGAGCAGAGATTTGAGTGACTGTCATGGGGAAAAATCCTCTATAGGAAGTGAAAATAGCATTTTATTCTTGCTGGTATTAGCATAGAAGTAATTATCAAGGTTCGCATAGTCCCCAAATGGGTACACTTATGGCTAAAACACTCCACGCCATTTTCCAGGCGATCGCTAATGTCCAAAATGAGCAAGAATTAAAACTAGCTTTAATGGATACCATTGGCGAACATTTTGCGGTTCAACATTGGGGTATTAATCTCCTAGATTACCAGTTAAATACTAAAATCAAAATTCCCGAAATTCCCGCTGTTTGCTTAGAAGCTAATCCCATTGGGCGTTATGTTATGGAACGTCACGCTCCCACCCATGAACAGTTAATTTTATCTCCTGAAGATTGGAAAAATTACTGTACTCGTCACGAGCACGTAATGACTGGTCCGATAGTTTGTGATGGTCAATTAGTGGGGACTTTAAATTTTGCCCGTGACCCCGGAAATCTGCCTTTTGATAGTAATGATTTAGCTGATTTAAGTGCAGTTTGTCTGCATTTGTCGGCTAAAATTGCCACATTACGGGTACAATCAAAAACCTTTTTATCTGTGGATAATTGTCCCTTAACAGCGCGAGAATTAGAAATTGCCAAACTAGTAGCCCAAGGTTTCACTAATGGCGAAATTGCAGCTAAATTATGGATTACTCAAAATTCTGTTAAACAGGCTTTAAAAAGAATGTTCCGTAAATTAGAAGTTTCTACCCGTGCGGAAATGGTGGCCAAAATAGATCCCCAACTTCTTAAATAATTATTAAATAAATTCGGAATCTATAAGGATTGAGAATCAAGTGAGTTGTATTCATATTAAGTGATCAATCAAATCTAATAGATATTAGTTATTTATTTATGCACAAGTTATTATCTGGAGCTTTAAGCACAGAAAAATTAGTCGTAAAAATCAAAAATTTACATCCATCTTTAGTAGGATTAAAACTGGTACAGATGTCAGATTTTCATTATGCTGATGGTCTATTATCAGAGAAAATGTTAACAGAAGCGATCGCAATTAGTAATGCAGTCAAACCAGACCTAGTAATTTTAACTGGTGACTATGTGAACGCAAAAGCAAAACCAATTCATCAATTAGCACCAAAACTGAAAAATCTCCAAAGTCGCCATGGTGTCTATGCTATTCTGGGAAATCATGATATAGCTTTTCCCAGTTCCAAACCAGAAATTACAGCTGCTTTAACCAAGGTCGGGATTAAAGTTCTTTGGAATCAAATTGCTTACCCCTTGGGAAACAAATTACCCCTAGTCGGATTAGCAGATGTTTATTCACGAGAATTTAACCCAGAACCAATCATGAACCAACTTGATTCTACTATACCTTGTATTGTCCTATCCCATAACCCAGATACAGCAGAAATACTGCAAAAATGGCGAGTAGATTTACAATTATCTGGTCATACTCACGGGGGACAAATTGTTATTCCCGGTCTAGGACCAGCAATAATTTACTACACAAAAATATTGAAAAAAATCCCCAGAAAAATTAGCCGCAAACTACCATTTTTACGGAAAAGCAATTCCATATTACACCATTGGCAATGGTCAGAAGGTTTACATCAAATAGGAAATAATCAATTATATGTAAATCGTGGTTTAGGAACTTATTTCCCAGGGCGGTTATTTTGTCCGCCAGAAGTTACTATTATTACCTTGGATGTCCCTTAATCTATTTCTGGCTTTGCGTCTTTGCTCCTTGGCGCGAAATAAAAACAATATATAGGACTTCTATTTGATTTTTGATAGCTTGCGTGGCGTAGCCATACAAGACTCAGTAGATATCAATTCTGTCTTTCTTCCTGTGTTCCCTGTTCCCAGTTAAGAGTTCCCTGTTCCCTGACCACACAAATAAATTCAGTAATCAAACCGGATTCCTATAGTACAATAGGGAATTAGCATCAATTTGTAATTTATTATGTCTGCTACGCCCCTTGTATCTCAAGTAGATTCACCTAACTCCGTAAAATCTGAACTTCTTCCTCCTCTCCTGGGCGCTTCGGTAACGGAGTTAACCGCTTGGGTACAGCAACAGGGACAGCCCAGTTATCGGGGTAAGCAATTGCATGATTGGATATATAATAAGGGAGCGCGTTCCCTGGCTGATATTTCTGTATTTCCTAAAAATTGGCGTTCCCAAGTGGCAGATATTCCCATAGGCCGTTCTTCTCTACATTACCGCTCTGTGGCCCCTGATGATACGGTTAAATATCTGCTGAAATTGGCTGACGGGGAAATTGTGGAAACTGTGGGTATTCCCAGCGATAAACGCTTAACTGTCTGTGTTTCTACTCAAGTGGGTTGTCCCATGGGCTGCGATTTCTGCGCTACTGGTAAAGGTGGTTATAAGCGCAATCTGACCCGTGGGGAAATTGTTGATCAAGTTCTAACTGTTCAAGAAGATTTTCAAGAACGGGTTAGTAATGTGGTATTTATGGGCATGGGTGAACCGTTGTTAAATACGGAAAATGTAATTTTAGCAATTAAATCTATTAATCAAGATGTGGGCATTGGTGCGCGATCGCTTACACTATCTACTGTAGGCATTCCCTCGCGTATTCGTCAAGTAGCCACACACCAATTACAAATTACCCTCGCTGTCAGTCTCCACGCACCTAACCAAGCATTACGGGAACAACTCATTCCCAGCGCCAAACCCTACCCCATAGAAGACTTACTCGCAGAATGTCGAGAATATGTGGAAATAACCGGACGCAGAGTAACTTTTGAATATATTCTTCTGGCTGGAGTCAATGATTTACCTGAACACGCTTTAGAATTATCAAAACGGTTACGAGGCTTTCAAAGTCATGTGAATTTGATTCCTTATAATCCCATTCAAGAAGTAGATTATAAAAGACCCAACCGCGACAGAATAGAAGCTTTTGTTAACGTTCTTCAACAACAGAATACCGCCGTTAGTGTGCGTTATTCTCGTGGTTTAGAAGCTGACGCTGCTTGTGGACAATTGAGAACAATTAAAAGGTAATATCATGTCTGTTCAGGCTGGTAATGGGTAATGGGTAATGGGTAATTGGGAAAAGGCAATACAATGATGAACTATATCGTCAGTGATTGAGCGGACATGATAAGCTGTTACGCACCTGAATTGTATAATCCTAAAATGGTTAAATCTTGTGGGGTGGGCATCTTGCCCGCCAGACTTATACAAATTAAATACACAACAGCTTATAATTTATCATTAAAATTGTCAAAAATTGTCATTAAAATTGTGAGAAAATTGTCAATTATTTCTTAGCATAAATACCTGGTGCATAAGCCTCAATGACTTTACCAGTGCGAGTGCAAGTTATCATCAGGTAGTCGCAACTAGGGCATTGTGTCCGCGTAATTTGACTATCAGCAATATAGTGACGTTCAGCCGCACTACCGCAATTTGGGCAATGAATCTTTTGTGATACTTGCATTTTTAAAACCCTGAAATTAATAATTTTTGATTTGAGAAAAATTAACAAAAATTGACAAAAAAATGTTTGATTGTCCTGAACTTGATATCTTTTATTATCTTAAACATGATAATTATTATCATCATGCTTTAGATATATAAATTTACTTTAGATGTAACTTTTTTAGATTAGCTTTAGATTAGCGTTGATCCCTATGGTGTAATCCTTGAGATAGTCTTGTTTATTTTTTGGGAAAAAATGAGTTATTTTCCCATTCAAGCGTTACCAGATGGAAAAAACTGTAATCAAAATCACAAAATTGGTAGTTTTATATTTAATTAATCTTTGTTCCCTGTTCCCTGTAACCTGTAACCTCTTCCCTGTTCCCTTGTCATAACGACAATTTTTAACGCTACTTACTTAACTATGAATAAAAAAGTAGGTAGTCATAGCAAAAGCTACCACTATAACAAATTTTCGCACCAAACCGGGTTCTAATTGGCGAGCAAAATGAGCGCACAAATAACCACCTAAAGAACCTCCGACTGCCATGATAATAACTTGATGCCAGGCAATCAAATTAGCGAACATAAAGGGAATAATTGCCACACCATTAATACAACTTCCTAACCAGGTTTTAAAAGCATTAATAGCGTGAATATTTTTAATACCTAAAAAGGTTAAAGTTGCTAACATTAAAATGCCTATACCAGCACCAAAAAAACCACCATAAATAGAGATTAGCAATTGAGAAATTAGCAAAATAAACAAAGGTGGGGTTGCAGAAAAATCATTTCTAGTCCTAAGTTGCAGCCAGCTTTTCAAAGAATCACTAAATGTAAATATCAAGGTTGCTGATAGCAACAAATAGGGTAGCATCTTTTTAAATACATCCGGTGATGTATATAATAAAGCCACTGAACCAATAACACCACCAACTAAACTTGTGCCAGTCAGTAGTAATAATTGTCGTTTTTCGATACTCAAATCTCGACGATAAGCCCCCGCACTGGCTATAGCTGCTATCCACAGAGCAGTATTATTAGTAGCATTAGCAGTAATTGGTGCGACACCTGTAAATATCAGAGTCGGAAATGTAATAAAACTACCACCACCCGCTACAGCATTTAGTCCACCGGCAATAAAGGCCGTACTGAAGAGAAGTAAGCTATGAATGAAGGTTATATCTTGCGGCATTTTTGTAATTAATAAACCTAGTTATACTGTTTTACAGTAAAATACCGCAAGTTTATGAAATCATCTCATGTCCGGTTGAACATTTATCATATCTGTTGAGGCTGGTAATGGGTAATTGGTAATTGGGAAAAGGCAATACCATGATCAACTATATCGTCAGTGATCATCATTGTTTAAATCTTGTTAAAATTCCGCTTTTTATTTGTATTACGTCTTATTCTAGGGTTAATATAGAAGATGATATATCTATTACCAAACGTCTATTTTTCAACCATTTACGACCAAGTAAAATTTCCGGTAATCCTTAATCATATTTTACCACACACTCCAGTTTCATTAATTCGGAAAACGTGCAGTTTGACATTTGGGTATTTCTGATGTGCTTGTTGTGCGGCTAAAAAGGGATCTTCATTAATAAAATATTCACAGCTATTTGGCTCAATTGCTATGTACCAGTTATAGTGAGTTTTAATTAGTTCTGGTTTTAACTGCTCAAAAATTATTTTACATTCTTGAGATAATTTTTCCCGTTCAGCTTGCCATTGCGTCTTCTGTTCTTGATTCCATTGAATTTCTGGGAATATTCTTCCTCTGCGGACTATATGAGTAGATTTTGTTTCTGGCATAGCTTTGTTTTGTACTAATGAATTTATTTCAAATTGATATGTTGTAATTTACAAGCTGAAAAATTCGTAATTGATAATTCTTAAAATTACAAATTACGAATTTTTAATTACCTATGCTATTACTTTAGCTAGTGCTTTTTCTACGGCTTTTAATGCTGCGTTGATTTCTACCTCTGTCACAGTCAGAGGAGGCACAAACCGGACGACTTTGGGACCTGCGGGAACAAGTAATAAACCTGCTTCCATAGCAGCTTTGACAATTTCCGCCGCAGTTAAGGGAATATCCGCTTTGATTTCCATGCCATTAATTAAACCCCAACCGCGCACTTCTGTGATATACTGGGGATATTTAAGAGCGATCGCTTTTAATCCTTCTCGTAAATGTGCGCCCTGTTCTGTAACATTCTGTAAAATATTCTCTTTTTCCAAGGTCTCACAAACACTCAGCGCCACACCACAAGCAAAGGGATTACCACCAAAGGTACTTGCGTGTTCTCCTGGTTGGAAAATATCACAGAATTTCTTACTCATCATCGCACCAATGGGAATACCACCGCCCAAACCCTTGGCGCTGGTGAAAATATCTGGTTCTACTCCCAAATGTTCATAACCCCATAATTTACCACTGCGTCCCATACCTACCTGCACTTCGTCGAAAATCAACAAAATACCGGTTTCATCACAAATCTCCCGCAATCGCTTAAAATAGGCAATATCTCCAGGACGAACTCCACCCTCACCTTGTAATGGTTCAATTAAAATAGCTGCAACACGATAATTACCTTCATCTAATTCGGTAACAGCAGCCTCAACTGCTCTAATATCGTTATAATTGACATAATGGAAACCAGGAACTAAAGGATCAAAGTGCTTTTGATACTTGGGTTGTCCGGTAGCGGTAACGGTTGCTAAAGTACGCCCGTGAAAACTCGCATGGGCGGTTAAAATAATCGGGTTAGCAATCTCTAAAACCGTGTGTCCATATTTACGAGCTAGTTTAATAGCTGCTTCATTAGCTTCAGCCCCAGAATTGCAGAAAAATACTTTATCTGCACAAGAATGATCAACAATCCATTTAGCTAATTGACCTTGTTCGGGAATATAATACAAATTAGAGACATGATGCAGTTTTTGAATTTGTCTAGTTACGGCTTCTACCATTGCTGGATGAGCGTGTCCTAGAGTACAAGTGGCTATTCCCGCGACAAAATCCAGATACTCCTTACCCTGGGTATCCCAAACACGACAACCAGCGCCCCGTTCTAAAGCTAAGGGAAAGCGTCCATAAGTGGACATGACGACTTGATTGAAGCTATCTGCACTAAAGGGGATGTTTGAAGGGATTGTAGGCTGCTCAACTAGACTTTGGATACTCACTACCGCACCTCCTGAAAATTTTTATTTTAATAGATATTTACCAGATTAACGCGAGAAAAGGTTGGTTTTAATGAATATAATTAATTATTGCAAATAGGGAACAGGGAACAGGGAACAGGGAACAGGTTTTGTTTTTTATCGAACCACAGAGGACACAGAGAACACGGAGAAAATGTCAAAATTATCTGCGTTTATCTGCGTTTATTTGCGTTTAATTTTTGATATTTTATCCTGAAAATCCTTTAATCCTGGTTATCCTGATTCTGACAATTTCTTTTTTTTTATCGAACCACAGAGGACACAGAGAACACGGAGAAAATGTCAAAATTATCTGCGGTTATCTGCGTTTATCTGCGTTTAATTTTTGATATTTCATCCTGTACATCTTTTAATCCTGGTGATCCTGATTCTGACAAGTTCTTTTTTTTTATCGAACCACAGAGAACACAGAGAAAAAATATCGGTAATGATGATATTATAATCATAACCTAAAATTTCATGATTGAACATTACACATCATGCAAGAAAATAACATCAAAGAAATTATTTTTCTAGTTGAAGAAGATGATGAAGGTGGTTATATTGCTCAAGCAATTAATCAATCAATTTTTACTCAAGCTGATACTCTTCCAGAGTTACGAGAATTAATCAAGGATGCTGTTCATTGTCATTATCCTAATGTCCAAAATCGTCCTCAATTAATTCGTTTACATATTGTTAGAGATGAGATAATTGCTTCATGAAATTACCTAGAGATTTATCAGGATCAGCACTTACTAAAGCTTTAAGTAAATTAGGATATGTGATTGATCATCAAACAGGTAGTCATATTCGCTTAACTACTCAAGAAAATGGTGAACATCATATTACTATTCCTAATCATAGTCCTATGAAAATCGGAACTCTGAGCGCAATTTTACGAGATGTAGAAAATCATTTTAATTTGACTCGTGAAGAATGTGTAAATCTATTATTTTACAACTGAAAACACACAGACAAATTCCTCATCCTGAAAATCCTTTAATCCTGGTTATCCTGATTCTGACCATTTCTTTTTTTTATCGAACCACAGAGAACACAGAGAACACAGAGAAAATGTCAAAATTATCTGCGTTTATCTGCGTTTATCTGCGTTTAATTTTTGATATTTCATCCTGAAAATCCTTTAATCCTGGTTATCCTGATTCAGACAATTTCTTTTTTTTTATCGAACCACAGAGGACACAGAGAACACGGAGAAAATGTCAAAATTATCTGCGTTTATCTGCGTTTAATTTTTGATATTTCATCCTGAAAATCCTCAAATCCTGGTTATCCTGATTCTGACAATTTCTTTTTTTTTATCGAACCACAGAGGACACAGAGAACACGGAGAAAATATCAAAATTATCTGCGTTTATCGGCGTTTATCTGCGTTTAATTTTTGATATTTCATCCTCTACATCTTTTAATTCTGGTTATCCTGATTCGGACATTTCTCTAATTATTTTCATTGTTTCTACACTCACGCTACAAACTCTCATTAATAAATCTATTACCTGTTGTTTATAATCTGCGAAACGATAGGTATTGAATTTTTCCGCAATGGTGGGATCTTTTGGTTTTTTCTCTTTATATTGATCTAATATCCATTCTAATGCACTACGATTACCTAACATATATTCCCACGCGATTTTAGGAATGTTTGATAATGTGGTGACATCATCTAAGATGATACTATCTTTGGTTTTATCTGCTTTTAGTTTCGGTTTGGGTGTTTTTTGGTTATCTTTTAAGGGAATATCAAGACGGGTTAGGTTATAAGGTGTAACTGTTTCATAGTTAATATGAATTTCCATGAGTTGTTTTCCCCAATTAACCCATTTTCGGAAGTTTTCATAATAGGGTAAGCGGGGAAATTCCCGTTTTAGGTTGAGTTCGTATTTGCTGCGATAAGCTGGGTTATGTAGGACTGCGTAGGTATAATGAAAGATGTCTATTTTGGTAATTGTTTCATCTTGGTAATGGGTTTGAATTTGTTTTAGTCCCCAGTCGGTAATATTATCAATCCGTTTTCCTTCTTTGTCGTAACGGTAGAGAGGGAGACACTGAGTTTGTTCAAGAAAGTGATAATCACAAGGTTTTTGAGATACAAAGACTTGAAAAGGTTTTGATAATGGAGTTCCAGAAAAATAGATAACAATATTACTTTTTTCAAATCTTTTACCGAATAAAGTACAATGATTTGCAGTTAGTACATCATTGAGAATAAAATCGCAATAAAAGCATTGTTGAATAAATGGTCTGTATAAAGAAATTTGAATTAGATTTTCATTAAAACAAACATCTTTATAAGATAATAATTTTTTCTTTAAATCTCTACTCCATTTAATTGTATAGTCAACAAAATCATCTAAGTTTTCAACTTTCTCAGCTTTTTTGTATCTTTGAATCTCAGAATTATAAAAATCAATAAAAAAGTTTATTTTATTAGATAAAACATCTTTTTCAAAATCATAAACCCAATCATCTCTATTGCTTTTAATTCCATTTGTATAAAATTTAAAGATTGCTTTTTCTTCTAACTCATTTTTTGCATCTTTAACATTCTTATCAACTAAAGGTATTAGAATATCAAAGTTAGTATCAGCTAGATTTATCCAGTTACTATTATTATCTGGTTTAAGATGAGTAAAACCTAAATCTCTAAATTTTTGAGAACTAAAATAACTTTTCTTTTCATCTGCATTTGCATAATCTTTAATAGCATTATAATAAACCTTAAAACCCTCAGTTTTGTCATTTCTGACTAGAAAATAAACAGCTATACCTACTCTAATTTCATCACTAAAGACATTACCACCTTCTTTACGTCGTCTTTCTCCGCTAGTTCTTGCATTACCTTTCATATCAATAATATGAATTTCATTAAATTCCTTAGCTACAACTTTTCTAAAACCATCATAACTAATAGAATCTATAAAAGAACTATTAGAAACAAACGCAATAATCCCATTTTTACCTAGTCTATCAGAAGCCCATCTAATAAATCTAGTGTACATATCATAAGCTCTTGTTTTCTGAGCATTACTATGTTTTACATAACTTTCTTGAATTAATTTATCAATGGCTGGATAAAAACGATTTTTGTTATTATCATTTTCATTCTGTTGATTTGCATTATAAGGAGGATTACCAATAATCACAGAAATAGTTCTATCATTCTGTCTTTTAATTCTCGCAGTATTCTCCACAGTCATAGCAAACAAATCCATTTGCTTACCCTCAAAAGAGGTATTATCCAAAGTATCCACAAAACAAATATTTTCAAACTCCTCATACACCCCCATTTTCTGCTTATAGGTAAATTCAATATTCAAATTCGCAA